>NZ_JBFAHV010000002.1:450188-468803 GCF_040654375.1 Nocardia sp. NPDC050710
ACGATCGGCCGGGTGCCGGATGCGGTGTCAGGGCGCGTTCCGACGCCGACGAAAGTGTTGCCGGAGCCGGGTCCGGCGCCGACCCGGGTGGAGACACGGATCGCCGCACCGGTGGTGCCGGTACCGAGCTATCCGCCGCCCCAGGTGAGAGTGCCTGGGTACCAGCCGAATTCATATGGGGTGGGACGGCCGCCGGTGCAGCCGGGGAGGCGGTGGTATCTGCGCAGAGCGGCGGTTCCGGTACGACCCGTGCCGGTTCGGCGTCCGGGCGGCGCGGTGCGATGGCCCTCCCGTGGTCCGGCGTCCATGGTGCCGCCGCCCCGTCCAATGCCGCGGCGGCGCGGGGGTGGGGTGCTGACCAAGGTGATCGGCGCCCTCGTCGTGATCTTCCTGGCGCCCTTCGCTTTCGCCGCGGGCTGTTTCGCGCTCATCGCGGCGGGCACCTCGGGTGGCTCGGATGCCTCGACGGCGACGCGGCCGCCCTGGGTCGCGGAGGAGAATCCCGAGCCCGCTCCGGAACCGCCGCCGAACGATCCGCCCTGGGCACCCGCACCCGCCCGCACCCCGGTGCGGGACGGCAAGTTCGAATTCGCGGTGACCGACGTCGAGTCCGGTATCTCGCGGGTCGGCCTGCAATCCGCACAGGGTTCATACCTCATCGTGACCCTCGCCGTGCGCAATATCTCCGACGAGCCGAAGTGGTTCCTCCCGTTCGGCCAGAAGCTCTTCGACACCCACAATCGCGGCGTCGACCACGACACCACCGCCACCGCATGGCAGACCGTCCGCCACGGCTACGGCTACTCCTTCGAACTCACCCCCGGCCAATCCGCCACCACCCAACTGGTTTTCGACATCGCCCCCGATGCCACCCCCAGTCACCTGGAACTACACGACTTCCTGCTCTCCAACGGGGTCTCGGTCCGCTTGCCGTAGCAACCCCACGCGCCGCTCCCGGCGAATTGAGCAATACCGCCCTCGGGGGGGAACGCCGACCGAGAACTGCCGCTCCGCGTCCGGAATCCCAACATGCCGGAGTCCGCCGCTGCCTGTAGGAGCTGGACGCTGCCTGGCAGTGCCGACCGCGTCGGTCGGCGGTGGCGCGAATCTCCGCACGGTTCATTGTGATCCGCGCGGGGAAATTCAGGCGGCGCGGACGGTGGTGGCGAGGGCGGCGTGGGTGGCGCGGCGGCCGATCTCCAACGCGGCGGAGAGGAGGTCGGTGTTGCGGGAGGCGCTCTCGATATCGGGGGAGCCCGCGGGCGGATGGATTTGCAGGGCGGTGGCGCCCAGGCCCTCGATGAACTGGTCTTCGGCGGCCTGCTGGTGGGCGCGGGCCAGCCAGGCGCGGTAGGCGCCGGGGGCGCGCAGGCGCAGATAGCCGCCGCCCACGAGCTGATGCAAGCGGGACGCGGGTGGGCGCTGTTCGTCGGCGCGGCGGGTGCGCAGGACAAGGGCGTGGGTGGCGCCGTCGCGGACGGCGATGCGGATCGGCACCGATTCGGCGAGACCACCGTCGAAGTACTGCGAATCGCCCAGGGGGACGGGCGGTCCCGCGAGGATCGGCAGGCCCGCCGACGCGCGCAGCGCGGTTTGCAGGGTTGGCTTGTCCACGATGTGGCGGTGCAGATCCACCGCGTGCCCGGTGTAAATATCGGTGGCGATGGGATGGAAGGTGGTGGGGTTGGCCAGGACGGCCGGGAAATCCATCGGCTCGATGCCGTCGTACACCTGGTGGACCAGGTAGCGCAGGTCGAAGGCGGGACGCCCGCGCAGCATCCGGCCGGGGTCGACGGTAGTGCGCATGATGGCCGGATCGGTCCAGGTCCGCATCCCCGGCACCACCCGCCCGGACAGGAACCAGGCCCCGTTCAACGCGCCGGCCGAGGTGCCGTATACCGCGTCGAAGACGGTCCCGAGCCCCATTTCCTCGAGCGCCCGCACCATTCCACCCGCGTACACCCCGCGGCTCCCGCCGCCCTCGATGACTAGCGCCAATCGATGGCCGTCGGCACGGCTCGCCGAGTCACGACGTCCGCGGATCACCTCCGCCACGGTCGGCTCGATCGAGGAGCTGGTCACCGGATCACGATACGACAGGAATCCGACAACCGCCGACCGGGATCGAGCCGACCCCGAATGCCCCGATGACCACGGCCCGTGAAACGACAAGAGCGGGCGTGGACTCCGATGTCCGCGCCCGCTCCCGGCGATACGGTTGGCTCTACTTGATCTCGGCCAGCACCGTGCCCTGGGTGATGGCGGCGCCCGCCTCCACCGACAGGCCGGTGACCACGCCCGCCTTGTGCGCGTTGACCGGGTTCTCCATCTTCATGGCCTCGAGCACCACGATCAGGTCGCCCGCCTCGACGGACTGACCCTCTTCGACGGCGACCTTTACCACGGTGCCCTGCATCGGCGCGGTGACCGCGTCACCCGACGCGGCGCCTGCGCCCGCGCCACCGCGCTTGCGCGGCTTGGGCTTCTTGCGGACCACACCGGCGCCATTGCTCACGGACGCGCCAGCGCCACCGCCGACGGAGAAGCTGCCGGGCAGCGACACCTCGACGCGACGCCCACCGACCTCGACGACGACCTTCTGCCGGGGCAGGTGCTCATCCTCGTCTTCGGCGACACCGGCCGGGCTGTACGGCTCGATGTTGTTGGTCCACTCGGTTTCGATCCACTTGGTGTAAACGTCGAACTTCTCGCCGTCACCGATGAACGCCGGATCCTCGACGATCGCGCGGTGGAACGGGATGACCGTGGCCAGACCGTCGACCTCGAATTCGGCGAGCGCGCGCCGGGCGCGTTCCAGCGCCTGGGTGCGGTTCGCGCCGGTGACGATCAGCTTGGCCAGCATCGAGTCGAACTGACCGCCGATGACGCTGCCCTGCACCACACCGGAATCCACGCGCACACCGGGGCCGGACGGCTCCTTGTATACCGAGACCGGGCCGGGCGCGGGCAGGAAGCCGCGACCGGCGTCCTCACCGTTGATGCGGAACTCGAAGGAGTGTCCGCGCGGGGTCGGGTCCTCGGTGATCTCCAGCTCGTGGCCCTCGGCGATCAGGAACTGCTGACGCACCAGGTCGATGCCCGCGGTCTCCTCGGTGACCGGGTGCTCGACCTGCAGGCGGGTGTTCACCTCGAGGAACGACACGGTGTCGCCCTGGACCAGGTATTCCACGGTGCCCGCACCGTAGTAGTGGGCTTCCCGGCAGATTGCCTTGGCGGAGGAGTGGATGCGCGCGCGCTGGTCGTCGGTGAGGAACGGCGCGGGGGCCTCCTCGACCAGCTTCTGGAAGCGGCGCTGCAGCGAGCAGTCACGGGTGCCCGCGACCACCACGTTGCCGTGCTGGTCGGCGATGACCTGCGCCTCGACGTGGCGGGCCTTGTCCAGGTACTGCTCGACGAAGCACTCACCACGACCGAAGGCGGCGATCGCCTCGCGGGTTGCGGACTCGAACAGTTCGGGGATCTCCTCGATCGAGTGCGCGACCTTCATGCCGCGGCCACCGCCACCGAAGGCGGCCTTGATGGCGACCGGCACGCCGTACTGCTTGGCGAATTCCACGACCTCGTCGGCGTTCTTCACCGGATCCTTGGTGCCCGCGGCCATCGGAGCCTTGGCCCGCTCGGCGATATGCCGCGCGGTGACCTTGTCACCCAGGTCGCGAATGGACTGCGGCGAGGGGCCGATCCAGATGAGCCCGGCGTCGATGACGGCCTGGGCGAAGTCGGCGTTCTCGGAGAGGAATCCATAGCCGGGGTGGATCGCGTCGGCGCCGGACTTGGCGGCGGCATCGAGGATCTTGTCGAACACGAGGTACGACTCGGCCGAGGTCTGGCCGCCCAAGGCGAAGGCCTCGTCGGCGAGTTTCACAAAGGGGGCTTCGGCGTCCGGTTCCGCATAGACCGCGACGCTGCCGATTCCGGCATCCTTGGCCGCCCGGATCACGCGCACGGCGATCTCGCCTCGGTTAGCTACGAGTACCTTCGTGATCCGCGCGCTGGCATGGCTGGGCACTGAGCCTCCTGGGTTGCAATCTTTGGTCGCTTCGCGGGGGTGGGTGGCTGCGCAGGCTCCGTTCCCGTGGTCGACAACTTACGTCTCGGGCGAGTGTAGGCAGTCTGCCAACAGACGCCGAACTCGGATAGCCCTACTGAACAGTAGGTCACGGATCACACCGGTGCCTCCTCTGTGAGGGAACCCCTAGTGAGCGCGGTCGCGGTCACCGGCCGCGGGTGCGGCGGGATCCGCTCGCGGGCGCCTCGCCCGGTGCATCCCCCTTGGCGATCGGCATCCGGACCGAGTTGCCCCATTCGGTCCATGACCCGTCGTAATTACGCACGGTGCCGAAGCCGAGTAGATAGGTCAGCACGAACCAGCTGTGGCTGGACCGCTCGCCGACCCGGCTGTAGACGACCAGGTCGTCGCGGCCCGTGAGATCGCCGTAGATCTCATCCAATTCGGCGCGTGAGCGGAACCGGCCGTCGGCGGTGGCGGCCCGGGTCCACGGGATATTCAGCGCGGTGGGGATGTGTCCGCCGCGCATCGCGGCGTCCTCGGGATTGTCCGGCTTGGGCGTGAGTTCGCCCGAATACTCCTCCGGCGAGCGCACATCCACCAGCGGCTTGCCGATGTGGGCCAGCACGTCGTCGCGGAACGCCCGCGCGGTGCCGTCGTCGCGGCGCACGGCCGGGTATTCGCTGCGGTTCGAATAGGGCGGTTCGAAGGTGGTGTCGCGTTCCTCGGAGATCCATGCCTCGCGGCCGCCGTCGAGCAGGCGTACATCCTCGTGTCCGAACAGGGTGAACAGCCAGAGTGCGTGTGCCGCCTGCGCGTTGCCGCGGTCGCCGTAGATGACCACGGTATCGTCGCGCTCGATTCCTTTGGCACGCATCAGTTCGGTGAATCGGGCGGCGTCGATATAGTCACGCGTGACCGGATCGTTCAGGTCGCCGCGCCAGTCGATCTTGATGGCGCCGGGGACGTGTCCGATGTCGTAGAGCAAGATGTCCTCGTTGGACTCGATGATCTTGAGGCCCGGCGTGCCTATGTTTGCCGACAGCCACTCTGTGGTTACTAGTCGGTGAGGATGTGCGTAGGAACCGAAGGAGGGATGAGGGTCCGGAGCTGCGGGCACGATGTGGGTCCTTCACGCGAGGTAGACAGTGGGAACGGCGGTTCGGGTCTCACAGCGATGGTAGGTGTGAGGCGATAGTGAAACTCGTTTCAGATCACGAATCGGCTGAATGGGCGAATAAATCGCACCTACATCCGATAAAGTCTCCCGGGAGGAGGGGTGAGCTATGTCCGATTCTTGGCCGCGGCGGCGACTGCTCGCGATCCTACGTGGCGCCAGCGAGCCTCTCGACGCCCAGGAACTGGCCAGAATCACCGGACAGCACGTCACCACGGTGCGATTCCATCTCGACGTACTCACCAAGGAATCCCTGGTCCGGCAATTCCAGCAGCCACCGCGCGGTCGCGGTCGTCCGCGCATAGGTTATAGCGCGGTCCAGCGATCCGTCGGTTACCAAGAACTGGCGCAGGTGCTGGCCGATCAACTGGGCCCCGACCCACGCCGCCGCTCGGAGGCGGCCATCACCGCCGGACGCACCTGGGGCGCCAAGCTGGACGCGGGCGACCACGCCGTCGAATCGCTGGAGGACGCCAAGGACGTCGCCATGACCCTGCTCTCGGAGCTCGGTTTCGCGCCCGAACGCGACCAAGCGGCCGAAACCGATGAGCAGGTGCTGATCCGGATGACCGCCTGCCCGTTGCGCGAACTGGCCCGCACCCATTCCGAGGTGGTCTGTGGCGTACATCTGGGATTGATCAAGGAAGTGCTGGACCGCAACGGTGCGCGCGGCGAGGTGAATGTCCGCCTGCACCCGTTCGTGGATCCGGAACTGTGCGTCGCGCGGCTGGAGCTCAGCGGCCAGCGCCGGGCCCAGGACAATCGCGAGGTGGCCTCGGTGCCGGCCGGGGCCGATCAGGCCGCGGGGGGCGAGCCGGCGCTGGCGCCGCCGTTAGCCGGCCGAGTGGCTCCACAGCTGCGCAATGCCGACCCCAACGTCGCCAAGCAGTCGGCGCAGCAGTGGTAGACCGATCCCGATGACGCTCGACGGATCGCCATCGATCCGATCGACGAACCAACCGCCCCGGCCGTCCAGTGTGAACGCGCCCGCGACTTGCAGCGGCTCCCCGGTGGCGATGTAGGCGTCCAGTTCCTCTGGTTCCGGCTTGGCGAAATGCACGGTGGTGGAACTGCAATCGACCGATGATCCGACGATCCGGCCGTCCCGCATCCGCAGCACGCAGTGTCCGGTGATCAGATCGGCGCTGCGCCCGGCCATCTCGGCCCAGCGGGTCCGCGCCACCTCGGGGGTGTGCGGCTTGCCCTGGAGCTCGCCGTCCACCAGGAGCATCGAATCGCAGCCGACCACAACGCAATCGGCACCGAGTGCGCCGAGCCCGGCGGCCACCGACTCGGCCTTGGCCCTGGCCAGCTCGACAACGACCACCTGGGGTTCGGTGTCGGCGGGCAGGGCCGCGGCCACGGCATCTTCGTCGACGTCCGACACTCGCACGATGGGATCCACGCCCGCCGAACGGAGTACCTCCCGGCGCGCGGGGGACGCCGACGCGAGAATCAGCGTCGTCACGTCAGCGCAGGTGGGACAGCTGCGGGAAGGCGTACGGCGAGAACGGTGAGGTACCGCGGTGCATCTGCGTCGGGCGGCCCCACCCGTCTACCGGGCCGGACCGACCGGCCGCCTCGGCGCTGTTCGCGGCCGCGGTCAGCACGCAGACGATCGCCGCGATCTCCACGTCGGATGGCGCTCCCTTGACGATGCGAATGAACGGCTGCTCGCCCGCGTCCGCGATCGGTGCGGTCGGATCCGCGACCACCACGACCTCGGCCGCGATCGGATCGACTGTGAGATCCAATTCAACGGCGGTCAACACATCTTCTTCTGCCACGGTCGTCACAGTGCCAGATCCTCTCTCTACCTCGATCGGGCGTCTACCCCTACGGGCCGGCGCCCCTACTCGATGTCATGTGGATGACGCGATAATCATCCTCGGATCCACTCATTGCGTCTCTGCAACCAGTGTGCGCGGCCTACCGAGGGTATCGCGGAATCACAGCGGGATGTTGCCGTGCTTCTTCGGCGGAAGGGTCACCATCTTGCGTTCGAGCAGTCGCAGCGCCGACACGATCTGGCCACGGGTGTGCGAGGGCGGGATGACCGCGTCCACATAGCCGCGCTCGGCGGCGACGTACGGGTTCACCAAGGTGTCCTCGTACTCGTTCTGCAGCTCGAGGCGCAGCGCATCGACGTCGTTGCCATCCTTCGCGGCCTGCTGCAACTGCTTGCGGTAGACGAATCCGACGGCTCCGGAGGCGCCCATGACGGCGATCTGGGCGGTCGGCCAGGCCAGGTTCACATCGGCGCCCATATGCTTGGAACCCATGACGTCGTAGGCGCCGCCGTAGGCCTTGCGGGTGATGATCGTGATCTTGCCCACAGTGGCCTCGCCGTAGGCGTAGAGCAGTTTCGCGCCGCGCCGGATGATGCCGTTGTACTCCTGGCCGGTGCCGGGCAGGAAGCCGGGCACATCGACCAGGGTGATGATCGGAATGTTGAAGGCGTCGCAGGTGCGCACGAAGCGCGCGGCCTTCTCCGAGGCGTCGATATCCAGGCAGCCCGCGAACTGGGTCGGCTGGTTGGCGACGATGCCGACGCTGCGGCCGTCGACGCGACCGAAGCCGACGATGATGTTCATCGCGCGCTCGGCCTGCACCTCGAGGAACTCGTCGTCGTCGAGCAGGCGCCGGATGACCTCGTGCATGTCGTAAGGCTGGTTCGGCGAGTCCGGGATGATCGTGTCCAGCTCGAGATCCTCATCGGTGAGGGATTCCTCGATGGCGCCGGTGATCGGATCGGTCGCGGGGAAGCGCGGGGCCTCGGCGCGGTTGTTGCTCGGCAGGTAGGAGAGCAGATCCTTGACGTAGTCGAGCGCATCCTGCTCGCCGGAGGCGACGTAGTGCGCCACGCCGGATTTGGTCATGTGGGTGTGCGCGCCACCCAGATCCTCCATGGTGACGTCCTCGCCGGTGACCGTCTTGATGACGTCTGGACCGGTGACGAACATCTGGCTGGTGCCGTCGACCATCACCACGAAGTCGGTGAGCGCGGGGGAGTAGACGTGACCACCGGCGGCCGGGCCCATGATCAGCGAGATCTGCGGGATCACGCCGGAGGCCTGGATATTGCGGTGGAAGATCTCGCCGTACAGGCCGAGGGAGACGACGCCCTCCTGGATACGCGCGCCCGCGCCCTCGTTGATGCCGATCAGCGGGCGGCCGGTCTTGAGCGCCAGGTCCATGACCTTGACGATCTTCTCGCCGTAGACCTCGCCGAGGCTGCCGCCGAAGACGGTGACGTCCTGGCTGAAAATGCAGACATCGCGACCGTCGATGGTGCCGTAGCCGGTGACCACGCCGTCGCCGAGGGGACGGTTGTTCTCCAGGCCGAAGTTCACCGATCGGTGCCGGGCAAGCGCGTCGAGTTCGACGAAGGAACCCTCGTCGAGCAGGGCCAGGATGCGCTCGCGGGCGGTCATCTTGCCCTTGGAGTGCACCTTGTCGACTGCGGCCTCACCCATCGGGTGCTGTGCCTCTTGCAGCCGATTCCGCAGGTCAGCCAGCTTCCCGGCGGTGGTGTGGATATCGGGGGAGCCCGCCGGACCTGATGCGGGCTGCTGCTGGACACTCGTCATGGCTTCGGAGTGTAACCAGTGCCAGTCGGTCTCTCTAACCGAGTAGGGGCTACCCGTCAGTAGAAAAACTGCAGCTAGATCATGTTCCGGCCGGGTTTGCGCGGGAAAAGTTCCTGGTCGCTCGACGCAGAATATTGTGTGGTCCCACAATATATCCGCCGGACGACCGGGCGTTCTCCCGCCGGAAATTCGATGGCGAGCGCGGTGGGAGCCCAGATACCCTGAGCACGTCCAATTTTCAGCTCTCGGGGAGGAGTCGGACAATGTGGGAGTGGGGTAGAAGAGTCGCCGAACATGCCGCCGCCGCGGCGTGGACGAGCTGGCAGACCGTCGAGACCGGGCCGACCGTGCTCGACCCGGAATACTGGGAGACCGATTCCGAATCCGATTCCGAAGTCGATGCGGACTGGGGTGCCGAGGTAGCGATTCCCATGTCGGAGTTCGACCTCGCCGGGTGAATCGTCCGGTGGTCACACGGGCTGCGCCGAGTAGCCTGCCCGTGTGACCACGCCATCGTTGGATTCCACGCAACGGCCGCCGCTGGATGCCGAGCGGTTGCGGCGCGCCCTCGCCGCATCGCCCGCGCTGTCGTTCTTCACCCATCTCGATGTGGTGGAGTCGACCGGGTCGACCAATGCCGACCTGGTCGCCAGGGCCGCGCAGCCCGACATCGACCACAGCGTCCTCATCGCCGAGGAGCAGCGAGCCGGTCGCGGGCGGCACGCGCGGACCTGGGTCAGCCCGCCGCGGGCCCAGATCGCGATGTCGCTGCTGGTACGGCTGCGCGGAATCGATCCCGCGGTGCTCGGCTGGCTGCCGCTGCTCACCGGGGTGGCCGTGGTGGATGCGCTGCGCGCGACGGCGGATGTGGAGGCGAACCTCAAATGGCCGAACGACGTGCTGCTCGGCGACCGCAAGGTCGCGGGCATCCTGGCCGAGGTCGCATCCAGCGGCGACACGCCCGCCGTGGTAATCGGCGTCGGGCTGAACGTCAGCCTCACCGAGTCGGAACTGCCGGTGCCGCACGCCATTTCGCTGGCGCTGGCCGGTGTGCCCGATATCGACCGCACCGATCTCGCGCTGTCGCTGCTGACCGAATTCGCCCGTCATTTCACGGCGTGGAGCGCCGCCGACTGGTCCACCGACGAGCTGGCCGCCGCCTACCGTGCGCGCTGCGCGACGATCGGCGCCGAGGTGCGCGCCGAATTACCGGGCGGCGAAACCCTCACCGGCGTTGCCACCGGTATCGACGGCAACGGCCGCCTGCTGATCGGCGACCGCGCCGTCTCGGCCGGTGACGTCACCCACCTGCGCGCCCAATACTGAATTCGATTACGCGGTCCCACCGGGTTGCGTGCCCGCACCCGAATGGGGTGCGGGCTCACCGGATTCAGGCGGGCTGCAGGTCGCCTTTCGCGGCCTGCCTGGCGAATGAGCGATCGCGCTGCTCCTCGAACTTGACGACATCCCGGCCGAGCTTCTCCAGGAATGTGCCGAGATGTTCGCGGGCATGTTCGCCGCGTGGCCCCAAATCGTTGCGCTCGAAGATATTCCACTTCTTGAGTACCGGCTGCACCACTTCCTCGAGGTGCTGGCGCAGGTCGTAAATGCCGTGCTTGGCCATCAGCACGCCGTTGCGGCGGAAGTTGGGCATACCCGCGCCGGGCATGGCGAAATTCGTGAGCACGCTGGTGATCGCGAATACGGCCTGGTCGGGTACCAGGTCGAGGGCGGCGCCGCAGAGGTTGCGGTAGAAGATCATGTGCAGGTTCTCGTCGGCGGCGATGCGTTGCAGCATGCGGTCGGCGATGGGGTCGTCGCAGACCCGGCCGGTATTGCGGTGACTCACCCGGGTCGCCAGCTCCTGGAATGTCACGTAAGCGACGTTCACCAGGAACCCGCCCCAATACTCCGGCGCCTGCACGCCGTTGGTCATGTGGATCATCCTGGCCTGTTCCAGCGCAACCGGATCCACCCCGCGGGTGACGACCAGATAGTCGCGCATCACGATGCCGTGCCGGTTCTCCTCGGCGGTCCAGCGGCCCACCCAGGTGCCCCAGGCGCCGTCCCGCGAGAAGTGCTCGGAGATCTCGCGGTGATAGGAGGGCAGGTTGTCCTCGGTGAGCAGATTGGTGATCATCGCGACCTTGGCGATCTCGCTCAGCTTGGACTGCTCCGGATCCCAGTCCTGCCCGCCCATGGCCGCGAAGTTGCGGCCCTCGTCCCACGGCACGTAGTCGTGCGGGTGCCACTCCTTGGCCATCGACAGGTGCCGGTTCAGATTCTGTTCGGCCACCGGCTCGAGTTCGGAGAGGATTTCCAGCTGAGTCAGATCCTTGGTCACACGCGCCTCCACGGTCGTCTTCGACATCATCGGTTCGAATCAAGCGTTCGAGCAGGTCGGAACTGAGTCGTGCGCATTTACGACAGGGCAGGACGAATCCACCATCGTAGGCTGAAAATTGTGCAGCACGCCGGGGTTCGGTGTCAGGCCTTCCGGCATCTTCACGCGGTAGGGTTCCCGGCATGGGTTACCCGGAGGATGTGCTCGCACCGGACGAGCAATTGATACTCCATCGCCATCCGCATTGGAAAATGCTGTTCTGGCCCGCGGTGACACTGCTGGTCGCGACGGCGCTCGCCGGTTTCGCGGGGGGATTCGTCTATCGCACCACCGAGGGCGGCACCCGGTCGATCCTGCTGCTCGTGGTGCTGGCGCTGTGGCTGGCCGTTCTCGGATGGCGTTGTGTCGCACCGGTTCTGGGTTGGAAGTCGACCCATTTCATCGTGACCGAGCGGCGCGTGCTGGTGCGTCAGGGGGTCTTGACACATTCCGGCATCGACATCCCGATGAACCGCATCTCCAGCGTGCAGTTCCGGCACGGGCTGTTCGATCGGATGCTCGGCACCGGCACCCTGATCATCGGTTCCTCCTCGGACGAGCCGCTGGAATACGACGACATCCCGGCCGTGCAGAAGGTGCACGCCCTGCTGTACCACCAGGTGTTCGAGGTGGAGCGCGGCCAGAACGGCGGATCGCGCGACCGCGGCTACGGCCGTTCGGGCGGCGGTTACCGGTCGCCGGACGGCGATTACCGATGAGATCCGTAATCTGAGCACATGACCGCCGTACTCCTGGCCGAAGACGACGAGGCCATCGCCGCGCCGCTCTCGCGGGCACTGGGGCGGGAGGGCTATTCCGTTACCATCGAGAGCTTCGGCCCCGCCGTACTGCGCCGTGCCCTCGAGGGTAATCACGATCTGCTCATTCTCGACCTGGGTCTGCCGGGCATGGACGGGTTGGAGGTGTGCCGCCAGGTCCGGGCGCGCGGCGCCGACCTGGCCGTGCTGATGCTCACCGCGCGCACCGACGAGGTGGACTTCGTTGTCGGCCTCGACGCGGGCGCCGACGACTATGTCGGCAAGCCGTTCCGGCTCGCCGAGTTGCTGGCGCGGGTGCGGGCGCTGCTGCGCCGCAGCGGAATCGGCGACGAGGCGGTCGAGGTCGGCGGCATCCGGCTCGAGCCTGCCGCGCGCCGGGTGCTGGTCAATGGCGTCGAGGTCGGCCTGGCCAATAAGGAATACGAACTGCTCAAGGTGCTCATCGACCGGGCCGGTCAGGTGGTGCCGCGCGAGACCATCCTGCGCGAGGTGTGGGGCGACGCCGAACTGCGCGGCTCCAAAACCCTGGATATGCACATGTCCTGGCTGCGTCGCAAGATCGGCGACGAGGGCCCGATGGCGGAGCGCCGCATCGTCACCGTGCGCGGTGTCGGATTCCGGCTGAACACGGACTGACGTGCGACGCAGAATTCTGCGGTCCATGCTCACCGTGTTGACCCTCACCACGGTGGTGCTCGGCGTGCCGCTCATCTACACCGCCTGGCTCTGGGTGGAGGACATCACCCGCAACGACCTGCAGAGCAGGCTGGACCGGATCGCCATGGAGGTCATCGGTCAGGAGCACGCCGACGGCATGGTGCACGGCGGCCTCGATACCCGGTCGGTGCGTCCGCTGGTTCCGAAGGACGGCAGGCTCACCATCGTCTATCCCAGCCCGCAGGACAATGCCTCGCGCCTCGATATCGGTGCGACCGAGGTGGTGGATCCGCTGGTGGAATCGCTGTCCATGGGCACCTCGGGGTCCTTGCGGCTGGAGGTGCCTTCCCGCCCGATGCACGCCATGCAGCGCCAGGCCGTGGCGGTGGTGGCATTTGCCGTCCTGGCGTCGCTCGGCGCCGCGGTGACGGTCGCGGTGGTCACCGCGCGCCGGGTCGCCGATCCGCTGCGCGATGTGGCGGCCAGGGCCGCGCGGCTGGCCATGGGTGACTTCCGGCCCGATCCGCGCCGGCACGGCATTTCCGAACTGGACCGGGTCTCCGACGTGCTCGACTCGGCAACGGTGGAGATCGCGGGCCGGTTGCAGCGCGAGCACGCGCTGGTGGCCGACGTCTCACATCAGCTGCGCAGTCGGCTGACGGCGGTGCGGTTGCGACTGGACGAGCTGTCGGCGCACTCGGATCCGGAGGTGGTGCACGAGGCCGAGGAGGCGATGGCCCAGGTCGACCGGCTGACCGAGGCGATCGATGATCTGGTGCGCGCCTCACGGGACGAGGATGCCGCCGATCGCGATCCGATCCCGGTGATGGAGGAGTTGCGCGGTGTCGTCGACGAATGGACCCATCCGTTCACCGAGGCGGGGCGGATGTTGGTGCTGACCGGCGATCAGGAGCTGCGGGCCCCGATCACCGCATCCCGGCTGCGCGAGGCGGTCGCGGTACTGGTCGACAATGCGCTCATGCACGGTGGCGGCACCTGCACGGTGTCGGTGCGCACGGTGCGTCCCGGCAATGCCAGGGAGCCGCTGGTCTGCGTCGAGGTGGCCGATGAGGGCGACGGTGTGCGTGACGAGCTCGCGCCGCATATCTTCGACCGCGGGTTCTCCGCCGGTGGTTCGACGGGTGTCGGACTGGCGCTGGCCAGGGCGCTGATCGAGGCCGACGGCGGCAGGCTGGAGCTGCAACGGCGCAGGCCCGCGCTGTTCGCGGTATTCCTCGGCGCCTCCCCGCCGAACCGGCCGGGCGTCGGCCCGGTCACCGAACCACGTTAGCTGTGGCCGAGCTGCTTTTCCTCGAGATGCTCTTCGTCGAGTAGTTCCTCGAACTCCTCGACGATCTCGTTGATCTCATCGGGGAAGACCCAGCGTCGCATCGCCCAGAACCGGAATGCCATCTGGAGCAGATTGCCGATGACGAAGGCGCTGACGAAGTCCGCGATGTTCTCGACGGTGAAGCTCACATCGGGCTGGCGCAGATCGAGCACATAGCTGGAGATCCACAGCGGAATATTGCTCAGGATCACGCCGCCGCCGCTGACGCCGAAGAAGAGCAGCGCCTCGTGATGCTTCTCGCGGCCGCCGCGATTCTTGAACGACCATTCGCGGTTCAGGATGTAGGAGGCGATGACGGCGATGACGCCGGAGATGATCTTCGCGGTGACCGGCTTCTCGGAGAGGACCGTCCACTTCAGGGCGTAGAAGATGCCGCTATCGATCACGAAGGTCGTTGCGCCGACGATGGCGAACTTGATCAATTCGTGGTGGCGGTAGGCGATCTCCCGCAGAGGTTGGGGGAGGACGCTGACCACGTCGTCGACGAATGACACAAGCGCCGAGTGTACCGGTACCGATCATTGCCACCCGACATGACAAGATGGCACGACGTGAGGAAGCGAAGCGAGCGAACCATCGACACAGCACACATGTGTGGCGCGACGGAGCCGAGCGTCAGCGGGGTGGAGTCATGAGACACCGTTCCTTCGATCCGTCCGCGATGCCCACCGTCACCATGATCGGTGGCGGCCAGCTCGCGCGGATGACGCATCAGGCCGCGATCGCGCTCGGCCAGCGGCTGCGGGTGCTCGCCGAGAGTCCCGACGACCCGGCCGCCCAGGTGAGCCCGGACGTGGTGCTCGGGAGCCACACCGATCTGACCGCGCTGCGCAAGGCCGCCGTCGGTTCGCATGCGCTGACCTTCGACCACGAGCATGTGCCGACCGAACATCTGGAGGCGCTGGTCGCCGAGGGTGTGAACGTGCAGCCGCCGCCGGGAGCACTGGTCTTCGCCCAGGACAAACTCGCCATGCGCACCAAGCTCGCCGAACTGGGTCTCCCGGTACCGGCCTTCACACCGGTCACCGCGCCCGCCGACGCGGTGCGTTTCGGCGAGGAATACGGCTGGCCCGTCGTGCTCAAGGCGGTGCGCGGCGGCTACGACGGTCGCGGCGTCTGGATGCCCGCGACCGCCGCCGAGGCCGAGGCCATCGTCGCGGATCAGCTGGCGCACGGGGTGCGGCTACTGGCCGAGGCGAAGGTGGATTTGAAGCGCGAGCTGTCCGCGATGGTGGCCCGCTCGCCCTATGGTCAGGCCGCGACCTGGCCGGTGGTGGAGACGGTGCAGCGCAATGGGCAGTGCGCGGTGGTCATCGCGCCCGCACCGGAGCTGTCCGAGCAGCTGGGCGCCGCGGCCGAGACGATGGCCTTGAACCTCGCGCGGGAATTGGGTGTCGTCGGTGTGATGGCGGTGGAGCTGTTCGAGACCCGCGACGGCGCGCTGCTGGTCAACGAGCTCGCCATGCGCCCGCACAACTCCGGGCACTGGGGTATGGACGGCGCCCGCACCGGTCAGTTCGAGCAGCATCTGCGCGCGGTACTGGACTATCCGCTCGGCGACACCACGCCGCTTGCGCCGGTCACCGTGATGGCGAATATCCTCGGTGCGCCCGAGGCTCCGGCGATGTCGATGGACGAGCGCCTGCACCACCTGTTCGCCCGCTTGCCGCAGGCGAAGGTGCATATGTACGGCAAGGGCGAACGCAAGGACCGCAAGATCGGGCACATCAACGTGCTCGGCGAGGATGTCGCGGTGGTGCGGGAGCAGGCAGAGCGTGCGGCGCACTGGATGTCGCACGCGGTATGGACCGACGGATGGGATCCCCATGAGTAATCCGCTTGTTGGCCTGATCATGGGCAGTGACTCCGACTGGCCCACCATGGAAGCGGCCGCGGAAGCCTTGGCGGAGTTCGGCATTCGCTTCGAGGTCGGCGTCGTCTCGGCGCACCGCACCCCGCAGCGCATGCTCGACTACGCCCGCGACGCCGCGGGCCGTGGCCTGAAGGTCATCATCGCGGGTGCGGGCGGTGCCGCGCATCTGCCCGGCATGGTCGCCTCCGCGACCGCTCTGCCGGTCATCGGCGTTCCCGTCCCGTTGAAGTATCTCGACGGCATGGACTCGCTGCTGTCCATCGTCCAGATGCCCGCCGGGGTGCCGGTTGCTACGGTCTCCATCGGCGGCGCCCGCAATGCGGGCCTGCTCGCCGCCCGCATTCTCGGCGCGAGCGATTCCGACCTGCGTGCCCGCATGGAACAGTTCCAGGCCGGTCTCGAATCCATGGTTCTGCAGAAGGACGAAGCCCTGCGCGCCAAGCTGCTGGGTTAGGGATTGCCCGGTGCCGCGCCGCCGCGTGGACGGGGCACCCGAGCGGCCGGGTCGCCGGATTCTCCGGTGAGCCGGTCGCACTACGGTGGGCGGGTGGCCAACGATTCTGATGACGCGGCTCGGTTCCGGCTCACTGTCGTGGATCAAGCACTGCTGCTATTCGCCGAGAAGGGGTACGAGGCGACGACCGTCGACGAGATCGCGGAAGCGGCGGGGATCTCCCGGCGAACGTTCTTCCGGCAGTTCCGGTCGAAAGAGGATGTGATCTTCGCCGATCATGAGTCGCAGCTGACTCAGGCGGCCGCGTATTTGGCCGGGGCGCAAGGGGATCCGTGGGAGGCGGTCTGCGCGGCCGTGGTGCAGGTGTTCGAGCGGTTCACCCAGTGGCGTGAGATCGCGGGGCGCCGATATCGGGTGGTGCGGCGGGTGCCCGCGTTGCGCGAGCGCGAGATCGTCACGGTGTTCCGGTACGAGCGGTTGTTCACCGACTATCTGCGAGAGCGGCTGCCCGAGGTGCCGGATCTGGCGCGGGTGCAGTTCACGGCGGCGGTGACGGCGACGCACAACTATCTGCTGCGGCGCATGGTGCGTGGGGAATCGGATGCGGGCGCGGCGGATCTGCGGCTCGAGTTGGCGGCGATCCCGCGCTGGCCCGGTGCGGCGCGTGGCGCGGATGACCTGGTGGTTGCCGTATTCCCCCGGGATATGCCCTCGCGCCGGGTCGCCGATCTGCTCGCCCGCAAGCTCGGTAGTCTGGACTAGCCGAATAGTGCGCTAGCTGACACTGAGTGCCACGAAGTATCCCCACGTGATGCCTGAGGCAGAGCGTATAATCGGTCATGATCTGGCACTGGGTGCCGACATGGATATTTCTGCGGACCGCAGCGATCGACCGACAAATCAGGAGTGTGCCCCCCATGGCGGGAAATCCGAATTTCGACCTGTTCAAGCTCGAGGACTTCCACGACGAACTGCGGGCGGCCATCCGCGGGTTGGCGGAGAAGGAGATCGCCCCGCACGCCAAGGATGTCGACGGTAACGCCCGCTTCCCGCAGGAGGCGCTGACCGCGCTGAACGCCGCGGGCTTCAATGCCGTGCACGTGCCCGAGGCCTACGGCGGCCAGGGCGCCGACTCCGTCGCCACCTGCATCGTGATCGAAGAGGTCGCGCGCGTCTGCGGTTCCTCCTCGCTGATCCCCGCGGTCAACAAGCTCGGCACCATGGGCCTGATCCTGAACGGCTCCGAGGAGCTCAAGCAGAAGGTGCTGCCGGATATCGTCAACGGCGAGATGGCCTCCTATGCGCTCTCCGAGCGTGAGGCGGGCTCCGACGCGGCCGGCATGCGCACCCGCGCGCGCCAGGACGGCGATGACTGGGTCATCAACGGTTCGAAGTGTTGGATCACCAATGGCGGCAAGTCCTCCTGGTACACCGTGATGGCGGTGACCGACCCGGAGAAGGGCGCCAACGGCATCTCCGCGTTCATGGTGCACAAGGATGACGAGGGCTTCGTCGTCGGCCCGCTGGAGCACAAGCTCGGCATCAAGGGCTCGCCCACCGCGGAGCTGTACTTCGAGAACTGCCGGGTGCCGGGCGACCGCATCATCGGCGAGCCGGGCACCGGCTTCAAGACCGCCCTGCAGACCCTGGACCACACCCGCCCCACCATCGGTGCGCAGGCGGTCGGCCTGGCCCAGGGCGCGCTGGACGCGGCCATCGCCTACACCAAGGACCGCAAGCAGTTCGGCACCGCGATCGCCGACTTCCAGAACACCCAGTTCATGCTGGCGGATATGGCGATGAAGATCGAGGCCGCGCGTCTGATGGTCTACACCTCGGCCGCCCGCGCCGAGCGCGGTGAGAAGAATCTCGGATTCATCTCGGCCGCCGCCAAGTGCTTCGCCTCCGATGTGGCCATGGAGGTCACCACCAACGCCGTCCAGCTCTTCGGCGGCGCCGGCTACACCACCGATTTCCCAGTGGAGCGCATGATGCGCGACGCCAAGATCACCCAGATCTACGAGGGCACCAACCAGATCCAGCGCGTCGTCATGTCCCGCGCGCTGCTCAGGGGCTAATTCGGTAGATCGCCGGATGTTCGGGAATCGACGCATCTGCATCTCCAGGCCGTCTCCAGGCCGTCAGCGAGATCAGGTCGTCGCCCGAACATCCGGTCGATCGCCTGTCGCTGTGGCGGTGAGTATCTCGCTTTCAGGCCACCCCATACTCGTCCTCGAGGTGCTCGAATGCGCTGATCCAGAAACCGGACTCCGCCCAGCTGTACATCGTCACCGATTCGCTCAGCTCGCGTAGGACCGTGG
>NZ_JBFAHV010000003.1:0-461749 GCF_040654375.1 Nocardia sp. NPDC050710
TTCAACCTTAGACAAGTCGAATCATCGCAGCTCAGAGCACCTTTCGCCATTCCAGAACCATAAACAGCTCAACCAGCGTGATTGGCCGAGGCTAGAGATCAATCCGCTGAGCCTCCCGTATCGCGTCGAGATGCCGCACTGCGCAGTCGTCGCTCGACCTTCTTGCCTACCCTCTGTACAGATCCGCGTAAGCGAGGCAGCCCAAGCCGACGCACTCGACCTGGTCACCACCGAATCAGCACGAGTCGTCATCGATGGCTGTGCATTGCTGAACGAGGCTCCCACGTCCGACCGGCACCTGCGGCGACGGGTGCCCTGGCAGCGGCTGGCCGTCCAACGCATCGGCAGCTGCTGTTGTGGCCTCGGTCGGGCGCCAGCCGGGCACGGAGGTCGCCCACTCGATCGACGTCAAAGCATGCCTCGGCCAGATTGAGACAGGACGAACTGGGTTCAACTCCCGAATGCGCGGCGCCGCAGACGACGCATTCCCTCCAACCAGCGATCGGTGTCGGTCGCCCGAGAAGTGTAATACCGGGCAACCTGTGGGTGAGGGAGAATCAGGAACTTCTTGCTTTCAAGGGCATCAAGAGTGAAGCGAGCGATGTCGTCCGGCTCGAGCGCGGTGTCATGGCTCAAAATCTCCCGAAGCGGCCCGGACTCTTGCAGCATGCGCGTGTTGACGCCCTGCGGGCACAGAGCTTGGACGGTGATTCCTTGGTCGCCGTGCTCTATGGCCAGCCATTCAGCAAAGGCCACTGCTGCGTGCTTCGAAGCCGAGTAGGGCGCGTTGCCGACCATCGTCAGTAGCCCAGCAGCGCTGGCCGTCACCACCATGTGCCCACGCCGCGATTCGAGCCATCCCGGTAGCAGTGCCCGGGCTGTCCGGACATGCGAGAGTACGTTGACTTCGAGGCTGTCAATCCACGCATCGTCAGCGTCGAAGCCGAGACCAGAGTCGATACCTGCGTTCGAGAAGTACAGATCAATGAAACGGAGTTCGGCGCTCGCCTCGGCGACCAGATGCGCTGGGAAGTGCTTGTCGCCTACGTCGCCAGTCACCGCGACTCCGCCGATTTCATCGGCGACTGCCCATGCGGTCGGCTCGTCGATATCGTTCACCACGACACTGGCGCCTTCGGCCGCGAGAGCCACAGCCAGGGCCCGCCCGATGCCGCTTCCAGCCCCGGTGACCACTGCACCTTTGCCACGAAGCCTCATCTCAGGCTCCTCCGGTGAAGGTCAATCCGCAGCCAACGATGGTCATCTGGCCTGTCCTGCACAAGGTGGGCGATACCGTCACTGCGCCGATCGCGATATCGGCGTGATCCGGCAGACGATTCGGATCCGAATTGCTGGTCATGGCACCGAGTATCCAGAGCTTCGAAGGCTGACGCGTACCTCTGCGCGACAGGAATTTACCTCTGCACGACAGACTTTGAACCTGAGGCGACCGCTCGGCAGATCGACGCCGGTGTCGCGGCTCCTGAACCATCCACCGTTCACGTCGTGCACGGATCGCCGACGTGAGTTCACCCGCAGATGACACCACTCCGGTCGCGAACGACCGAGGCGCACCGCACTGCATCGGTGCGTGTCCCCCGCGCCGTCGCGCGCGGAGTGGTCGATCGAGTCACTGCCGATTGGGCGCCGCTGCGGATGGACCAACAGACATCGGACCCACGGCATGTAGCCAGGGAAACCGACTTGACCAACGTTCGAACTACTCCGCGCGGCGACCTGCCGAGGAAGCGGCTCTCCAGAGATGAGAAGTCGACCGCGGGGTACTGCCGTTGGAATCGATCGAGCTGCCGGGCCAGTGGCCTCCGCTCCAGCGCCTCCAACTCTGCGGCCTGGGCTTGTTCGTCTGTGTCGCGGACTCGAACGCTGAGGGCGGGAACGAACAGAATATCGTCGGTGTTGCGGCCGTGGGTTGCTGCCCGAGCGCGGACATCGGCAGCAAAGGCAAGCGCCCACTCTGCGGTCTTCGCGAAGGAGAAGGCCAATTCGGCGAAGCGGGCGTTGAGGTCACGACCAGGCTCGGAGGTCCCGGCTTGAATGATCACCGGCTGGCCTTGGCGGGAGCGCTGGATGTTGAGCGGCCCGGTCACCGAAAAGAACTCCCCCTCGTGGTCGAGGCGATGCAGCCGGGCGGTATCGAGGTAGCTGACGGCGTCCTTGTCACTGGCGAAGGCGCCGTCCTCGCAGGAGTTCCACAGTCCTTGGACCACGGTCACCGCTTCGGCTCCCCGTCGATACCGGTGGGCGTGGTCCCCATGGTCGGCACGACTGAAGTTCCCGGCTGTGCCCGAGTCGTAGCTGGTGACGGTGTTCCACCCGGCGCGTCCGCCGCTGATGAGATCAAGGGAGGCCAGCCGGCGAGCGATATCGAACGGTTCGGTGTAGGACGTGGTCACGGTAGCCGCGAGACCGATCCGGCTCGTGTGTGGCGACCGCCGACAGCAGCGTCAGCGGTTCGAGCGCCTCCGCCACCGACCCCGGCGAAGATAATTCCCAACTTGAGCTTGCGCCGTTCTTCGGACACCACCGGACTCCTTTTTCGTGAATCGAAATGTCCTTGCCGAAACTAGGCACCCAAATCCGCAATGGTAACTGCTGCAATCGCATTGATCACAATCGTCGCTACACTTCCAGGAAACGACAAATTCACCGACTATCAAAAAGATGGCCGGTCGGCAATTCTTGATTCAAAGTTGGTTTGTCCGAAGGGTTCGATTCACCGACGCCGGGGAATGTGGTGAAACTTCACGACTCCCCGGAAGTTACTACGGCGGCGATGGCCGACTCCAGGGCATCGGTGACCCGGTCGAGCGCCTCGGTGCTGCGCTGGGCGCGGCAGATCGCGACGCAGCCTTCGATGGAAGCCACGATCAGGGTCGCAGTCTGGTGCGCGGCCTCATCGCTCGCGCCGTGCTCGCGCAGCGAGGTCGCCAGCACCTCGCTCCAATTCGCGAACGCCTCAGCCGCTGCGCTACGCGGCGCATCGTCGGATTCGGACTGCTCCTCGACGGCGACAGCGAGCACCGGGCATCCGGCCTGGAAGTCGCTGTCGATGACCACCTGCCGCCACATGTCCACAATGCCTCGCAACCCAGCCACCGGCCCGGCAGCAAGGCGGCGGTTCAGCGTGCGCGCCGTCAGCTCGTCGGCGAAGCGAACCGCCTCGGTGACCAACTGCGTTTTGCCGCCAGGAAAGTAGTGGTAGGTCGATCCCAGTGGCGTACCGGAGTGCTTGGCCAGCTCGCGAACGCTAGTGGCGTTCAGCCCCCGTCGGCGCAGCATATCCGCAGCACCGGCCACCATGCGCTCACGTGAGGACGGCCCCTGATCCATCGACTCTTCCTCCTTCTCATAACGATCGTCATATCCTAACGTATCACGCGTATATGACGACTGTCTTAGCACTCGGGCGCCGTCGTACTGCGCCCGACGTCTCGAAGTGGAGGAGTGCTGCCGATGCGGCAATTGCACCTGATTGGCGCCCACCGTCTGCGGTGGATGGATGTCCCGGACCCTGGATTGCAGGAGCCGACTGATGCGGTGGTTCGTCCGTTCGTGGCTGCACGCTGCGACGGTGACACGCTGCCGATTCATCGCCCGGTGTCGCGCGCGATGCAGTTGGGCCTTCACACCGGCCACATCGACCCGGTGGTGGCCGACATCTGCGGGCGGGTTCCGTTCCGGGGACCGTTTGCCATCGGGCACGAGTGCGTGGCGGAGGTGGTCGAGACCGGGCCGGGAGTCACACGTTTCGCAGTCGGCGATGTCGTAGTGGTGCCATGGGCGGTGTCGTGCGGAGAATGTGCGCGATGCCGGCGCGGGTTGACAGCCAAATGCTCCACGACCGCGACCGGCGTACTGGCCGCCTACGGATTCGGCCACGCGAGCGGACCGTGGGGCGGAATGATCAGCGATCTTGTGCGTGTTCCATTCGCCGATCACATGCTGGTGAAAGTGCCCGCGGCGCTGGATCCACTCCGTGTCGCCGCGGCTAGCGACAACCTCGCCGATGCCTGGCGTTGCGTGGTTCCACCCCTGGCCGAACGTCCAGGCGGGTCGGTGCTGGTAATCGGCGGGGCTGCGCAGAGCATTGGCCTCTACGCTGCCGGACTCGCGGTCGCATACGGCTCCGAGGTCGACTACGTCGACCATGATCCCGACCGTCTGGGAATCGCCGAGGAGCTCGGCGCCCGTGTCCACGCCGTCACCGCGCGTGAACTCGAGCGCGGCAGGCTCCCTGGGCGACGCTACGACATCGCGGTCGAGGCGAGCTCGAGCGCCGCAGGAGTGCGGGCGGGATTGCGAGCCCTGGAACCTGGCGGGGTGTGCACTCCGGTCGGCTACTACATAGCCCCCGGGACGAAGGTGCCGTTGATGCACATGTACGCCAACGACGCGACGCTGCGAGTCGGAGTCTCCCATGTACGCCCGCTACTACCCGAGCTGCTCGACTTCGTCGTCCGGACCGGTTTCGCCGCCGAGAAGGTCACGACCGTACTCGCCGAATGGGACCAGGCCCCGGACGCCTATCGCGCACGCACGATCAAGCTGGTCTTACAGCGCCCTCGCTTGTACGCGGACTGAACGGGAGCGGATCGCAGCTCAGTCGACGCATGTACCGCGGTCGGCTCGATCGTGGTCGCGTGCAGCCGGATCCTCGCCGGAGCGGGCGATCGCTGTCAGCTCCTCCAGGTATCGGCCGTAGACGTCCCGGAGTTCGCGTGCGGGCCAGTCGGCAGGCAGGAGGTCCGGAGGGAGTATGGGATCAAGGAGTAGGTGACGGGGAGTTGCCGTGGCTGCCGCGAAGCGATGCACCGGCTCGCTGGTCGCGCTCAACCCGCGCACGAGTTTCCTCGCCGTGGTGGCCCAGGATTCGAGTGGCCAAAGGGTGCGAGCCAGTTCGACGGGGTCGCCGGTGGGTCGGGACAGGAACTGCTGGGTGACTTCATCGATCTGGCCGCGAAGGAATGACCAGCCATCCGCCGGCTCGTCCGACAAATTCGCTGGGCGGAGCCATACTCCTTCGCGCAGTTCAGCCAGGCGCAGCGAGGTGAGCGCAGCTCGTAGATCGTTTCGCTCGGGGCGGCTACGTCCGGTCGCGATGACGACAGTGAGCTGCCAGTTGCCATCCCAGGTCACGACGCGAGGATTCATGAGTGCGTCCTGGACGCGCTGACGTTCGATCAACCGTTCGCTGAGCCGGTAGACAGACCCGTCGCGGGCGAGATCACCGGCCGAGACCATTCGGGTCAGCGCGACCCGCACGGTCGCTTCACTGACGCCGAACTCTTCCACGCATCGCACCAACTGGCGTGCCGGCAACTGGGGCGGATGCGCACCGAGCAGCAGGCTCAATACCACCGATCGCGCCGAGAGCGGCCGCACTCCCAGCTCCAGTAACGGATCGACTTCCCGACTGCGCATGCGCCAATTCTGCCCCGGCGCCGCGGCAGGGCAGTGCACACCATGGCGCATTACGTCTTGCAGCCACGTGGACGATCTATGTAATGTGACGGCCATGACAGTCGTAATTGATGTGCGATCTGTTTCTCGTGCTCGCCCAGGCGCCGGGCGGGTTGTCCTGCTTCCTGGTACCGCGCGTGCTCCCCGACGGCACTCGCAACACCTTCCGCATCCAGCGCCTCAAGGACAAGCTCGGGAACCGATCCAACGCCTCGTCCGAGCCGGAATTCGACCACACCGTTGCCTGGCTGGTGGGTGCCGAGGGCAAGGGGGTCCGCAACCACGTCCGTCATCGCAGCGCGTTCGGACGCCAGCTCATCGACCAGCCGTTGATGCGCAACGTTCTGGCCGATCTCGCCGTCGAATCCGAGGCTGCCACCGCGCTGACCTTGCGGCTCGCGGGCGCTACGGACAGGGCGATCAACGGAGACGCCGGCGAGCACGCCTTCCGCCGTATCGCACTCGCCATCGGCAAGTACTGGGTCACCAAACGTGGCCCAGGATTCGCCGCCGAGGCGCTCGAATGCTTCGGTGGCAACGGCTATGTCGAAGAATCCGGGATGCCGCGCTGGTACCGGGAAGCTCCTCTGGCGTCAATCTGGGAGGGTTCAGGCAACGTCAACGCGCTCGACGTCCTGCGCGCGCTGCAGCGCGAGCCCGAGACCGGGCAGGCATTGCTGGCGGAGTTGGCCGCGGCGCGTGGCGCGAACCAGTACCTGGATGCCGCGGTGTCGCGATTGGGCGGCGAACTCGTTTCTTCTTCGACCCCGGAACATGGCGCTCGATATGTGGTCGAACAACTGGCGATCACACTGCAGGGCTCATTGTTGGCGCGTTACTCGTCACCCGCTGTCGCCGATGCATTCTGCGCGAGCCGCCTCGGCGGTGAGGGTGGCTTGGCCTACGGAACCTTACCCGCAGCAGCCGATCTGAACGCCATCCTTCGCCGTGCCCTCGATCCCACCCACTGATCAGTACGCCCACACCTCATTCCCTCTGTACCCACCGCGCTCTGCGGAACGCTCGAAAGGTCGACGATGACCACAACCCCCTTCGCGATCGAACACGCGAACGACCAGACAGTTCCGAAGCTGTTGCACCGCAACGCAACCCACTTTGGCGACCTACCTGCTCTGTCCACACTGGACGATCCGGATCGGCCGACCCTGACCTGGTCTGCGCTGCGCGACGAGATCGCCACGCTGGCAAGAGGCCTGGATGATCTTGGACTGCGCCGAGGCGATCGCGTCCTCATCATGGCTCCGAGCTCACCAGAGCATCTGATCGCCGACCTGGCTGCGGTCCATCTCGGCGCGATCTCCTGCACCGTCTACCAGACCCTCAGCCCCGAGCAGATCACCTTTATCGCCCAACACAGCAACGCCACGATGGCGGTGCTGGGCAGCCGCGAAGAACTACTGCGCTGGCAACCAGCCCTGGCACAACTGCCCGGCTTGCGCCACGTGGTGATCATCGACGACACCGGGGTCACCACCGACGACGGCCGCCAGCTGGCCTGGCAGGCTGTGCGCCGCCGCGGCGCGGAGTTGCACGCCGCAGATCCACAGGTCTTCGCCACCGGCTGGGCCGAGATCCGGCCGGACGATGCGCTGTCGGTGGTCTACACCTCCGGCACCACGGGAAACCCGAAGGGTGTCGTACTGACCCACCGCGGGGTGATCTACCACGCCTACGCCATGCTGGAGCTGCATCGGTGCCCGATGCACATGACCAACATCGCCTACTTGCCGCTGGCTCACATCGCCGAACGCCAGGGCTCGATCTACATGCCGATCGCGGGTGCCGGCCACATTCATACCCTCGCTGAGCCTTCCGCCGTCGCCGCCGCTCTTCCGCGTGTGCGTCCGCACCAGTTCTTCACTGTTCCCCGCATCGTGGAGAAGATGGCCGCCCGTCTTGCGGGCATGCAGCAGGCATTGCCCGACCCCGATCGAGCACGGATGACGATCGCTACCGAATTGCGCCGCAAAAGCTACCAGTTGAGGGGATCGGGCCAGCAGGTCCCCGCGGTCGTAACCGAACGAATCGCCGAACTCGATCCCGAAATACTGGCCCCGATCCGGCGGGCGATGGGACTGGACCGGCTGCACTTCTTCCCCTGCGGATCCGCCCCGGTTCCGATCGAAGCCCTGTCCACCCTGGCCGGAATCGGCGTCGACGTCTACGAACTGCTGGGCCTGTCGGAGACCTCGGGAGTCATCACGGCCAACAATGCCGAGGCGTTCCGTGTCGGGACAGTCGGGCGCCCGATCGGAGACACCGAGATCGCGATCGCCGACGACGGTGAAATCCTGGTCCGGGGAACCCTCGTAGTGCCCGGCTACCTGCAACCGGACGGCGCGATCCGGTCTCTGACCGACGACGACGGCTGGTTCGCCACCGGCGATGTCGGCGTTGTGGACAGCGACGGATTTCTCACCGTCACCGACCGCAAGAAAGAACTCATCATCACCGCCGGCGGCAAGAACATCGCCCCCGCCCGCATCGAGGCCCTGCTCGAGGAACACCCCCTCATCGGCCATGCCGTCGCGATCGGCGACCGCCGCCCCTACATCACCGCCCTGATCACGCTGGATTCTGACGCACTGCACGCCTGGGCCGAGACGCAGGGACTCAGCGCGGGCACCACCGCGCTGATCGATCGACGCGAGGTGCTGGGCCAGATCGAGGATGCGGTCCAAGCAGCCAACGCCCGTCTCGCACGGGTGGAACAGGTCAAACGGTTCCGCCTGATCGGCGACGACTGGACCGCCGCCACTGGCGAGGTGACCGAGACCCTGAAGTTGAAACGACGGATCGTGCGCGCCCGGTACGCCGCCGAAATCGACGCCCTCTACAACGAAGGATGAAATCCGTCATGATCAACATGCACCACGCCCACCTGATGGCCAGCGACATCGAGGCCACAATCGCCTTCTGGCGCGATGGGTTCGACGCCGAAGTCGCCTACGACATCACCTTCGCCGGAGCGCGCAACGTCTTCCTGCGCGTAGGCACCGGCCATATCCACCTCTACGATCAGGCGCCCAAGACGGCCGGGCAGGGCACTGTCCACCATGTCGGAATTCAGACCGACGAGCTCGAAGCTGTGGTTGAGCGGGTACGAGCCCTCGGGTGGTCTGTCACCGACATCCGCACCGAGCCCACCGCCGCGTATGCCATGGCCAAAGGCCCGGACAATCTACTGATCGAGATCTTCCAGCCCGACCCCGCGCAGGTTCCCCCGCATCTGCGTGAGTTCTTCGGAGTGAGCTCAGCGTCGTGACCGCGGCTCCCACTACAGCGGCGTTCACAGCCGAAGTCGCGGCCTTCGCGGCTTTCCGGACCCGCGTGAATCTGCCCGGGATCATCGACGTGCACACCCATTTCATGCCGGAGCCGGTCATGCGCAAGGTGTGGGCGTATTTCGACTCGGTGGGTCCCCTGACTGGACGCCCGTGGCCGATCGCCTATCGCGACGAGGAGCAGGTCCGGCTGAAGACACTGCGTGCCTGCGGTATCCGCGCCTTTACCGCGCTGGTGTACCCGCACAAGCCGGATATGGCGGCCTGGCTCAACAGCTGGACCGCTGAGTTCTCGGCCCGCACCCCGGACTGCCTGCACACGGCTACCTTCTACCCCGAGCCCGGCGCGCTGGAGTACGTGAGCGCGGCGATCGACTCCGGTGCCCGGCTGTTCAAGGTGCATATTCAGGTCGGCGATTTCACTGCTCTGGATCCGTTGCTCGACGAGGTCTGGGCACTCCTCGAGACCGCCGGTGTTCCGGTTCTCATCCACTGCGGGTCCGGACCGGCCACGGGCAGATTCACCGGGCCGGCCCCGATCGCTGAACTGGCTGCGTCGCCATCCGCGACTACAACTCATCGTCGCGCATATGGGCACCCCGGAATACGCCGAGTTCCTTGATCTGGCAGAGCGTTTCGACGGGGTACACCTCGACACCACGATGGTGTGGACCGATTTCAGTGAGGCGAACGCCCCGTTCCCAGCCGGCGAACGCGAACGCTTGCACCGTCTGAGCGATCGAATCCTGTTCGGTAGCGACTTCCCGAACATCCCCTACAGCTACTTCCACGCAGTCGAGGCGCTCGAGCGTCTCGGTCTCGGTGACGAGTGGCTACGCGCGGTGTGCCACCACAATGCGGCCCGCCTCTTCGATCTGAACTGACGTCCGAGGTGGCCCGTCCCCAGACGCAGGGGCGGGCCATCTCCAAGCCGACGCCGGCCATGGATGCCCGTGCGGCGGGGATTACCGCTGATGATCCGCCGTACCCTGGCTGCCCGCTCGAGCCCAGGTAGCACTGGTTTCATGGTCCCCCGTGCCGGTCCGTCATCAGGCGTGCGTGCCCACATCGTGTGAATACCGCCCAATGACAGAACCAAGGCTGCAACCGTTGGACGGGCGAGCGGATGCTACGTGTGAAACTCGGTCGCTCAACGTCCGTACGTCATTGCAGCACATACGACATCGCTCACCATCGCGTGGCGGCGGTCGGCCTCCACGGATCTTCCATCCGATCGAAACGCCCCCAGACCATCATCAGGCACCACCGAGTCGGCCGTCACCAAGTAGGTCGCACAGGGCTGGCATCGAGCCGAAGACGTTGCGTCTGTTCGGTCTTCGCACGCCTGCCCCCGCTTCTCCCCGGTCGATAGCGACGCTGGCATCTATCAATCAGTGACACCACAGATCATCGATGGAACCACGAGGCCCGTCCCGACACGCAGGGATGGGCCTCGAATCGGTGTGGTGATCGCGCTGACGGCGGGCTTGGATGGTCGATCGGCCGCGAGCGCACTTCCCGACGCGCGTCTAGATCGACTCGCGGAGCCAGTCGGGCAAGGCCGGGAGGTCACGGCGTGCAATTCCTGCGAATATGGCTGGGCGCTTGGTCAGGAAAGCGGTGATCCCTTCGGCCAGATCCGCGCTGCGCAGGGCGTGTGGAATGGTCTTCCGATCGAGGGCGAAGGCTGCTTCGGGACTGCCGTACGCGGTCATGGCAGTGAGACCTCGCCGGATGACCGCGGCCGAGGCCGGAGCGATATTGGCGGCCAGGTCCTTTGCGAGGTCATACGCTGCGTCGAGCAGAGCTTCCTGCGGGTGCAAGCTGGTGACCAGGCCTGCGGCCAGCGCTTCGGGAGCATCGACGAGGCGGCCGGACAGCATCCATTCCTTGGCCTTGGCCAGACCGACGAGTTGCGGCAGGTACCAGAGTGATCCAGCTTCGGGAACCAGACCTCGTCGCCCGAAGACGAATCCGAACCGGGTGGTCTCGGCGGCGAGACGGAAGTCCGCGGGCAGGGTCATGGTAACGCCCACACCGACAGCGGGCCCCTGGATGACAGCGATTATCGGTTTGTTCAGCTCTGTCATGGGCCGCGCAACCCGGGTAGCCCACTCGACCCAGCTCGGGTCATCCATGTCCTCGGCCGCGCCGCCGGCCGCCAGATCCATACCCACACAGAAGTACTTGCCGGCGGCGGTCAGTACCACCACGCGAACTTGGTCGTCGAGGTCGGCTTCGGAGAACGCGGCGCCGAGTTCGTCGGCCATCTCAGCGGTGAAACCGTTGCGGGCGTCCGGGCGATTCAGCGTGATGGTCGCGATCGCGTCGGTGACCTCATAGGAGATCGTCGTGTATGTCATTGTTCAGTGACTCTTTCTGTCCGTCCTGGACCTGTGATGTGTTGCGGGGCTGCCGCGCCAGTCGGCTGCTGCGGCAACAGGATCAGTGCGAGTTGTTGCGAAGATCCTTGCGCAGGATTTTGCCCGCGGCCGATTTCGGGATAGCGGTGAGGAATTGGACCGCGCGAACCTTCTTGTAGGGAGCGACCTGTGCGGCGACGAAGGCGATGACCTCGTCGGCGGTCAGGGAGGGGTCCGAGGCGACGACGAATGCTTTGGGGACTTCCTCCCCGTCGGCATCGGGGACACCGATCACGGCGGCATCGGATATCGCGGGGTGGGTCAGCAGCAGGGCTTCCAATTCGGCGGGTGCCACCTGGTAGCCCTTGTATTTGATGAGCTCTTTGATCCTGTCGATGATGTACAGGCAGCCGGTGGGGTCGACGCGGGCCAGATCTCCGGTATGCAGGAATCCCTCGGAGTCGATCGTGTCGGCGGTGGCCTGCGGATTCGACAGATAGCCGGCCATCACGTTCGGTCCTTGCACGCACAGTTCGCCGGGGCGGCTGAGACCGTCGATGGGAAGGTCGATCTCCTCGCTGGTGAGCGGGTCGATGAGTTTGACCACCGTATTCGGCACCGGCCAGCCGCTCGCGGCTATCGGTGCCCGAGAGCCGGCGATGCTGATGCCCCCGTCGGCGATGGGGACCAGGTGGCTGACCGGGCTCAGTTCGGTCATACCGAACCCTTGCACGATCGGCACGCCCAATCGCCGGGTGACGGCCTGGCCGAGTTCTTCTTCCAGCGGGGCCGCACCGCTGACCAGGATCCGCAGCGAGGACAGGTCGTAGGAGTCGACGAGGGGGTGTTTAGCCAACGCCAATGCCACCGGAGGCGCGATGAAGGCGTAGGTGATCCGGTGGCGCTGGATCGCATCCAGGAATCCGACGAGGTCGAAACGAGCCATGGTCACGATGCGGCTGCGGGCGGCGAGGGAGGCGTTCATCAGCACCGTCATGCCGTAGATGTGAAAGAACGGCAAGACGGCAAGAACGACGTCGTCAGCCTTCAGATCCAGTAGCGGCGCGGTCTGGGCGAGGTTGGCGACCAGGTTGTGATGGGTGAGCACGGCTGCCTTGGGCACCCCTGTCGTTCCGGAGCTGAACGGCAGCACCGCAACTCGCTCTCCGGGGGCTGGTTCATCGGGGAGCTGCGCTGCTGCACGGTGCACTGGTTCGTGGTCGAGGTTGTCGAGCAACACGATTGCCTCGTCGTCGAGGCCTGCGCACCGGACGGCTTGCCTGGCCGTGGGCAGCAGGTCCGGAACTGTCACCAGTGTCCGGGCGGTCGCCGCGGTCAATTGCTTGGCGACTTCTGTATCGGTGGCCAGGACGTTGACCGTGGTAACGGTCGCACCGGCGCGCAGGATGGCGTGGAATGCCACGACGAATCCGGGCGAGTTGGGGCTCATCAGCGCTACGACGTCACCGGTGCGGACTCCACCGGCGACCAGCTCGCCGGCCAGGGCGTCGATGGCGAACAGCAGTGCCCGGTAGGACAGGGGCACGTCGGTCTCGGCCGCGACCAGCGCGATGCGATCTCGCTCGTCGGAATTCAATTCGGCGAAGAGGAATTCGTAGAGGCCGGCGTCTGGAATCGATACCGGCGGATGGGGACTGGCGAAGCTCATTGGTTTCTCCGTTAGATGGCGTGCGGTGGGTCCGCCTGATGAAGCCGACCGACACGGACCCGCGATGCGGGGTAAGGCGGTCGCGGTCAGCGGTGGTTGTGCAGGGCAGAGAACACGGCGTCGACGTACTGCGCGGTGCGCGTCGTGCCCAGCAACCCCGTGCCCATCCGATTCATGGCGTAAGCGAAGGTGAGTCGATGTTCGGTGTCGACGACCACGATCGAGCCGCCGAATCCGGTCCAGAAGCAGATGTCCCCGTCAGGCAGGTAGGGAACCGCAGGCGAGGGCAGACCGTATCCGAGACCGAACCGCGTGTGCGCCCCCAGCACCAGGTCCACACCATCGGATTGCGGCTCGAAGATCTGTGCGATGGTCTCGGGTGCGAGCAGTCGGACTCCGTCGACCATGCCCCCGCCTGCCACGACGGATTGAATGCGCGCCAGCGACCGGGCGTTGCCGAACCCGTTGGCCGCACCGATCTCGGCGCGGCGCCACGCCGGAGTCCACGATTCTCGTGGGTCGCCCAGCGGGCCGGTCAGTGTCTGCTGGCGAACCTGGCCTGGGTCGGGTGCGGACAGATCGATCGAAAGCCCTTTCGGCGGAACGACATCAGCGACCCGGTCGAAATCGTGGTCGGGCAAGCCGATATGGAAGTCGGCGCCGAGCGGGCCCGCGATCTCTTCGGCGACGAACCGGCCCAGCGTGCGCCCATCGATCCGCCGGATCAGTTCGCCGAGCAGGTGTCCGAAGTTCAGCAGGTGATATCCCGAGGAGGTACCCGGTTCCCACCAGGGTGTCTGCGCGGCCAGCTTTGCGGCGGCCGCGGGCGCGTCGTAGAGATCGCCTATCGCGATCGGTTGTTCCCAGCCGGACACACCGGATGTATGCGAGAGCAGGTGCCGGACCAGGATCGCTTCCTTGCCCGCAACGGCGAACTCCGGCCAGTATGTCGCGACCGTTGCATCGAGGTCGACCTGCCCTCGGTCGACCAAGATCAGAACGGCCAACGAGGTCACCGTCTTGGTGCATGACCACAGGTTGGTGATGGTGTCGCCGCGCCATGGTCGGGTGCGGTCCACGTCCGCCCAGCCGCCCCAGACATCGACCACCGGCGCGCCGTCGACGGTGACGGTGAGTGATGCACCGAGCTCGGCGCCCGAGGTGAGGTTCTCGGCGAGCAGGTCGCCAAGGGCGCTCCAGCGCGGGTCAGTTGTGCCCGCGACCTCGACGGCGGTCACGATCGCACCCCCGCGTCCCAGTTCGTCTCTGCCGCTGTCGTGCCCCGTCGAGGGACTCCGTGTAGTTCGCGCCGCACGTTGGCACGCGCGACCGCAGCCGCGTCCAGGAAGTAGGTTTTGGACATCGACCACCGACCGCGGTCGCCGACGGAGGGGAACTGATGCCCGCCGCGCTCGGCGTATCCGGCCTTCAGATCGATCAGCGGGCGCTGATTCACGCCGGACTCGGCGGGAACGGTGACCGACGCGAGGTTCTGGCGGCGCATGTGTTCGATCACTCGGCACACCAGTCGCGCGGTGAGATCGGCGCGCATGGTCCAGGACACGTTGACATAGCCGACGCACAGCGCGAAGTTGGGGACGTCGCTGAGCATGGTGCCGCGCCAGAGCATGTGCTGTCCGGGATCGATCCGGGTTCCGTCGACCCGCAGTTCGATGTGACCGAGTGACTGCAATTTCAGGCCGGTGGCGGTGACCACGATGTCAGCGGGCAGAACGGTTCCCGAGCGAAGGAGGATGCCGTCGGGGACGAAGCTCTCGATGTGGTCGGTGACCACATCGGCTTCCCCGGCGCGGATGGCCTTGAACAGATCTGCGTCCACGGCGAAGCACAGCCTCTGGTCCCAGGGCGCATAGGCCGGAGTGAAGTGGTCGCGCACCGTGTCGGGCCCGAGTCGTCGAGTCGCCGCCTGGGTCAGCAGGCGGCGTGCACGGTCTGGGAACCACCGGCAATAGTGGTAGAAGCCGTTCGCGAACGATACGTTGCGGAACCGGATCAGCTTGTGCGCCCACGAGGCCGGGAGTCGTTGCCGCCAGCGGTCGGCGAACTTGTCGCGGCGGCCGATCGCGGAGATCCAGGTGGGGCTGCGCTGGAGCATGGTGACGTGCTCGGCGTCGCGGGCCAGCGCGGGCACCATGCTGATCGCGGTCGCGCCGCTGCCGATGACGACGACCTTCTTGCCTGCGTAATCCAGTTGTTCGGGCCAGAACTGTGGGTGCGCGACAACCCCGGTGAACGTGTCGAGGCCGGGCAGATCCGGATTGTGACCGCGTTCGTAGTCGTAGTATCCGGTGCAGGTGTAGAGGAACGAGCATTGCAGGGTGCGCCGAAGGTATCCGCCCTCGGGGGCAGGCTGCTCGACGGTCACCGTCCAGCAGGCGTCGGTGCTCGACCAGTCAGCCGACTGCACGGCGGTACGGAACCGGATGTGGTTGTCGATGCCGAATTGCTGTGCGGTGTCGCGCAGGTAGGCGAGGATGTCAGCGCCCTCCGCGATCGAGTCAGCACCCGCCCAGGGGTGGAAGGGGAACCCGAGGGTGAAGATGTCGGAATCCGACCGGATTCCCGGGTAGCGGAACAGGTCCCACGTCCCGCCGAGGTCTTCCCGCGCTTCGAGCACCACATAGGACAGCCCACGACATTCTGTCTGCAGCCGGTAGGCGGCGTCGATGCCGGAAATCCCTGCGCCCACGATCACGACGTCGACCCGATCCGGTAAGGCTGCCGGTTCTGAAAAGCTGGTCATGTCTTCAGTATTGAAGGGCCGGTTCGCAGTTGATTGTCGCTGCGCGTCAGTTCTTTATCTCTGCGCGACAGTTTGACGAGCGTCTCGGCGCAGCTGTGACGGTGTCGTGCCGAACCAACGGCGCACCGCGCGCGTCAGCCCGGACTGGTCAGCCAGCTCCACGCGCGCGGACACCTGAGACAACGGCAGATCGGTCTCGGTGAGCAGCCGTCGGGCTTCGTTGCGACGAACTTCGTCGACGATCGCTTCGAACGAGGTTCCTTCCGCGGCCAACCGCCGTTGCAACGTTCGAGGATGCATATGAAAGGCACTGGCATGGGTTTCGATGCGCAATGGCACCGTGCCGATTCCGCGGCGGATCGCCGTATGCACTGTCGCCGCGAAGCCTTCGCGCGGGTCGGTGAAATTCGATTCCAGGAACTGCACAGCCATCTGCCTCACCACCGGATCCGGCGGAGTCGACATCGTCTGGCCGAACAGCGTCGAGCGAACTCGTAACAAGGCCTCCGCGCTGTCGAAATACACAGGTGCGCCGAAGAACTCGGAATATATCCCTGGGTCGACCAGCGGTGGGTGAGGCAGATGAACCCCCAGCAGGTCATAGCCACCGCTCCACTGGACAAGGGTGCGATGCAGTTGGCCCAAGCCCGCGTCGACCGCCTGTGGTTCGTGCCGGAAGTCAGGGAGGCTCAGTTGATAGGCAACGACGGCTACGCCGGCGTGACGTTGCGGATCGGGCCCGCGAGTCAGGCGCAGAGTCGGGTTGTGCAGGAACAGGAACCGCGATACGCAGTCCAGGGCGTCGCCGACAGTCGCACAGTTGTCCACTGCGAGTGCCAACGGCGCGAACATCGCCAGGTCTTGGTGAGCGGCCAACCGCAGTCCGAAGTCCGGGCAGTCAAGTGTGCGCGCCGCGCCGCGCAGGATGCGAGTCGCGGTCACTGCCGGCAGCACCGCGGATTCGGAGTCGAGATCAGCATGGGTGACCCCGAAGCAGGACAGAAAGTAGGTGGCGTCACCGCCGAGTTCGTCGATGAGCCGGTCCGCGCCCCGGATTGCGGCGGCACGGATCGGCATGTTCATCGCTTGCCGAGGCCGTTGCCGCGATGCGAGGTACTCGGTCGGGTGCGCTCGATCCTGTATTCGCATGCGTACTCCTCGCGCGGCCGGCGTCAACTGGGCTGACACCGGCCGCATCTCAGTTCGAATCAGTCGCCGAGAACGAAGATGGGTTTGTGCCCAGCATCGGCGGAGGTCAGGACATCCGGGATCTCATCCCAGGCGTAAATGCCGCTGGTGACCAGTTCCGGGTGCAGCGTGCCCGCCGCGACCGCTTCGAGGGTCGGCGTCATACTCGGCCTGGCATGTCCCTTGCCGTTGTGGAAATGAACCCCGCGCAGGTAGAGGTTCAGCATCGGCACGGCCACGTCCTCGAAGTAGATCCCCACGCTGTTGACGTAGCCCTCGGGCATCACCGACAGCAAGGCCTTGCGCAGCCGCACCGGATCGGCGCTGGCGTCCACGGCCAAGTGGAAGTTGCGTTCGCGTTTGCCGTTGATGTCGTACACCTCGGCTCCCAGCTTCGCCGCGACCTCCATCCGCACCGGGTCGTCGTCGTAGTAGACCGTGCGTGCGCCTGCGCAATGGACGGCGGCGTCCACGCAGTACAGGCCGATCGATCCCGTCCCGCCGAAAACCGCGACCTCAGGGTTGTCGATGCCAGCCAGAGTCGGCACGACCGATTCCCATCCGAGTGCGAGATTGTCACCGATCGACGCCAGATGCACCGGGTCGATACCGGCGGGCAACGGAGCGAGGTTGAAGTCTGCGTAGGGGACCCGGACGAGTTCATCGAACGTACCGCCCCAGTAGCCGTTGAGCGGAAGGCCGTACTGGGCCTCACCGTGGAGCAGGCATCGCGCTGTGTGCCCGAGCTTGCACTGCGCGCATGTTCCGCAGGCGATATGCCAGGCCACCCCGACGATGTCGCCGACCTTGACGGTCGCGCATTCCGGCCCGACTTCGACCACTGTGCCGACGCATTCGTGTCCGAGAGCGAACGGCCCGAGGGCTGACATCGGAGTAATGCCGCGGATGACGTGGTGGTCCAGATCGCAGGTGGTCGCGGCCAGTGGTCGCACCAGCGCATCGGTGCCGTCCACGATCACCGGCGCGTCGACCTCATCGAATCGCAGTTCACCGGGGGCGACGAAGGTAAGACTTCTCATGCGGTCACCGCGATTTCGACGACAGCAGGGGTACAACGCTCGCAGCGTGTCCAGGCGCTCACAGCGTGCCCAAATTCGAGTCGCCGACGGGCAGTGCATCGAGCAGCTTCACGTCGGGAGGGGCTGCCAGGGCGTTGCGCAGTGCGACACCGACCTCTCGCATAACTGCGCCTCGCAGGTGAGCATCGAGGTCCTCGCGCGACGCCCACTTTTCGATCATCACGAACTCTCCCGGCGTTCCACTCTTCCGGTGCAGGGCATAGAGGAGGCAGCCCTGCTCGACGTGCACCGACACCGCTGCCCCGCTCAGAGTCTTCTCGACCGTGTCTTCTTCGCCGGGCTTGGCGAGCATGGTCGCCACGACGACGATCGGGTTTGCCATCAACATCTCCTTCGATTCGGGACTCGTGTCGGCTGGGGTGGTTGGAATCGCCCCAGCCGGCACGAGGAACAGCGAGGCGCGCGGGCTCCGGAACCAGCACACCGGTTATAACGATCGATATAACCGGAGACTACATCGGAGGCAGTTGTCGCCGCAAGGCTCGCCGCCTATGCGCTGATGTGCGCGTTTGCGTAGCGGTCGGCGGATCGACTTCCACCGGAGGCTCATCTCGCTGGACTGCTCCACTGCTATCCACCGAACTCGGCCGTGGAGCGTGGCGCTGAAGTTCGCCCAAGGTATGACGATCGCTATACATCGATGTAGTGTCACCTTCTATAGCGATCGTCATAGGAGGTACTCGTGACCGTCATCACCGTGAACACATCGAAGGGCCGTCTGAGTTTGGACCAGCACCGCGTGCTGGCCGAGACGCTGACCGACGCCGTCCTTGTGCCCGAAGTCGGTCAGCTCGCACCACCCGCCCGGGTCGGTTTCCAGGTGCATTTCGTCGAGCGCGAGAGCGACATGATGGCGATCGGCGGCCGCCTGCTGGCCGACGCCGGGCCGGGCCTCGATGTGATGGTCATCGACGTGGCCGTCATGGACGGTGACTGGCGGCAGGACGTGCGCACGGCGGTCATCGAGCGCGTCCTGGCGGCTATGGCCGAGGCATGCGGCCTGCCCGAGCCGGCTCCGGCTTGGTGGGTCAACTTCCGGGTGATCGACGAGGGAAGTTGGGGCTCACGCGGCGGCGTGTTGTCCGTACTCTCGTTGCTCGAGAGCGGTGTGTTCACCAAAGAGAAGGTCAAGGCGATCCGTACCGCGTTCGACGAATGAGAGCAAACCCCTGGCGGGACCGCCCACCCGCGAGCATCCGGCGGCCGAAACAAGCTGCGGTCATTGGCCGGACGGACAGCAGCCAAGCTGAACTCGATGTTCGCACACGTCGACATGGTGTGTGCGCTGGGTCATGATGTCGCAGATAGGTGGCGAAGGTCTCGTCGAGACGTTCTGGACATCCGCGGTTGAGGGTGACTCCGCCCTCGCGCTAGCTTGACTCTGTCGGTGATCTTGGGATTCACCGCATGTCGCGGCTGACGGGCTGCCACACTGCGGGGCGCGAAGCACTGATGCGCCCCCTTGAAGGATCAGGTGAATGTCACTCGGACCCGGACCGGCCACGACGGTACCGCCGCTGACGGCGCGGGTGGCCCGCGCCAGCAATCCCCGCGGCACCACGGCGATGTGGATACGCGACCGGCTCGAAAGCCTGTGGAGCAACGAGGATTTCGCCGACTGGTATCCGCGCGATGGGCGGCCCGGTTTGTCCCCGGCTCAGCTGGCCACCGTGTGCGTGTTGCAGTACGTGCTGGACCTGTCCGACCGGCAGGCGGCCGAGGCCGTGCGCTGTCGCATCGACTTCAAGTACGCGCTCGGCCTGGAGTTGGACGACCCCGGTTTCCACCACAGTGTGAGCGATTTCCGCGACCGGCTCGCCGAAGGCGACCGCGCCGACCGGCTGCTCGATCTCGCGCTGGCCCGGCTCACTGATGCCGGGCTGGTGCGCGAACGCAGCACCCAGCGCACCGACTCCACTCACGTTCTGGCCGCGGTGCGCGACCTGACCCGGCTCGAGCTGATCACCGAGGCCGTCCGCGCCGCGCTCAAAGAACTCGCCCGTTACGCCCCGCACCTGCTGACCGGCCTGGTCGACGAGGAGTGGGGGCGCCGCTACGGCCGCCCGGTGCGGCTGGGCAAGAACCCCACTCGGCCCAAGACCAGGATCCTCGCCGCTGGCGAGGACGCCCATCGGCTGCTCGAGCATCTGCGGGGGCACGGGCCGGACCACCTTTCCGGTCCCCAGTTCCAGGCCCTGCGACAGATCGTCCTGCAGAACTATTACCGCGACGAAAAGGGCCGCCTGTGCTGGCGCACCGACGACGACGGCGGTCTGCCGCCCTCGTCGGTGACGATCGTGTCTCCCTACGACATCCAGGCCCGCTACGCGCGCCGAGGGCAGGTCACCAGGTGGAAGGGGTTCTTGGTCCATTTGACCGAAACCTGCGCCACCGAGGGCACCAACGTGATCACCGACGTCGTCACCACCCCGGCCACCACCAACGACGCCCACGCCCTTCCGGGAATCCACACCCGCCTGCAGCGCCGCAGGCTGCTTCCGGCCGAGCACCTGGTCGACGGCGGCTACACCTCCCTGGTCCATGTCGCGCAGGCGGCCCGCGAACACCGGATCACAGTCACCGGCCCGCTGCCGGGCAACCCCACCCGCCAGCACCGCGAGAACGACGGCTTCGGCCGCGACGACTTTCACATCGACTTCGACCGCCGACAGGTCACCTGCCCTCAAGGGCAGGTCAGCAAAGGCTGGCACGGCCCCTACCCGACGTCGTCTCCGACCGCGGCCCCGTTGATCGTGGCTCGGTTCACCAAAGGCCAGTGCCAGCCGTGTCCGGTTCGCAGCCAGTGCACCAGCTCCCGCGACAGCGCACGCAACGTGGGCTTTCCCCCGCGAGAGCTCCTCGACCTGCAAGTTCGGGCCCGCGACGAGCAGCAGAGCCCGGCCTGGCGGCAGCGATACGCCATGCGTTCCGGAATCGAGGGCACCGTCTGCGAATTCGCGAACGGGCACGGTATGCGGCAATGCCGCTACCGCGGCCAACCCAAGACCCACGTTCAGCACGTACTCACCGCCATCGCCGTGAACATCGAACGCCTCAGCAGCGGACTGCTACCAGACGAGCCATCCTCGCCCCGGCAGCCAACGGCCTTCCAAAACTTGCTGGACCGGAAGGGAATTCACCGACAGCGGTCCTGGCGGGCGGCTAACAGCTGATCTCGTAACCCCAAGATCACCGACAGAGTCAAGCTAAGCCATCGCGAACTGCAGGAGAGCCTGCTTGTCGCCTTGCTTGATCTGACCCTTGCGATTGAGGACTTCCAGCCGCCAGACGTTGCCGTCGCGGAATGCGCGCGCGACCGCGTTGGCGTTGTCGGTGCCGAGCAGCGAGGGCCAGATATCGGCTACCTGCTGGCTGGAGCTGCCGGTGGCGTCATAGATTTTGAACGAGACGTTGTTGGCCTTGTCGAAGGAGCTTCCCTTCTTGAAGGCTGCCGCGACGAAGATGATGGCGTCGATCCCTTGCGGTACATCGGCGAAGGTGACGTGGACGGATTCATCGTCACCGGACGCGGCGCCGGTCTGCTCGTCACCGGTGTGCTGTACCGCGCCGTTGCCCAGCGGGTCGAGGGAATCCAAGCCGGCGAACCGCACCGGCTCCGCTCCCTGCATGAGCACAGCGATCAGGTCCAGGTCCACACCTCGCTTGCGTCGAGCCAAACCGAGCAGACCACCGCTGGTACCCCCAGAAGGATCCCAGCTCACCGCCACTGTCAACTTGGTGATTCCAGCCAAGTCCGCGGCACCGTCTTCTCTCTTGAGAGTAATCACACCGACAGCATAATTCGCGCCGCGAGTCTTTCTGTGGCACAAGCCCATTCACAATCCATCGCCAAGAGCAGCGGTGGATCATTGGCCGGCGCAGCGGGTGATCGCCACCCGCTGTGCCGACCTCGGGACAGGTGTGGATCGTTGTTCGACCGCTCGCCGATGCTGCCGCGCTCCAAGGCCACGCGGCCGCGGTCGGCATCCTCACGCACCGGGATCTTCTTCACGAAATCCATAGCCAGGATGGACACTTTCGGCTTGACGCTGAGGCGGTCGATTCGGCGAGAATATGCAACAGCGTGGCTTTTCCGCTGCCCGATCGACCCATGATCGCCATGAACTGACCAGCGGGGGTCCCCGAGTCGAGTTGTCGACCGCGGTGAACTCGCGGCCGCCGGACAAACGTTGACGGCGCAGACGTCGATTGCGTCGCTCGTTGTTTGCACTTCCAGTGCGGTTCGGGGTTCGGGCTGGTGAGATCGCGTATTCGACGGTCGCGGGTTATGTCTGGTGCCAGCCCTTGGGTGATGTTGCGCAGGGCTGGTGGTGAAGCTGATCCAGACGCCGCTGGTCTGGGCGGTCAGCTGGGTTGTAGTGGTAGTTCAGGGCGTCGGCGACGACTGAGACATTCGACGAGGCGTGGACCTGGACGGCGACCTGAGCGGGGTCCCGTTGGACGACGACGTCGAATCCGTCAACCCTGACATTGGGCTGCGTGGGCGCGATGCGCTTGTGGGAATGCCGCCGCTGCCATGGTCGCCGCGGCAGATCATGGCGACTTCGGTGAGGTTGGCCTGGGCCCCGCCATCGCGGGACGAATGTCTGTTGGTCTGGCTGTCATATCCGCCGACGATTGGCGGTCAGATAGCTTGTTCAGAGGTTAGCTGCCGCGAGCCCGAAATCTGCACAGCGCCATGATCCCGAAAGCGCAGCCGACGGCGAGGGCGAGTGCCGCGATCGCCGGTGTGGCGTTGTGTGCCGGGTCTTCGCCGTGCCAGCTCCTCGCTGCGGTGGGCGACACCGAAACAACTGTGGGGAGATAGAGTGCGGCAATCGCCAGCACGCCGCTCGACGCCTCGTTGGGGCGCGCCACACCGCAGCAGTAGCCCGCGGTCAGAGCGATCACGACACTGATCACGACGAATCCTGCGCGGCCGCCGCTTGCCGAACCGGTTATGCCAAAGATCGCGATGCCCGCGATGAGCATGATGGCGATGCTTATCGAGGGGGTTCGGTTGCCTGCGGCTATGCCGATTGCGGCCAGAGCGACCAGAATCGCCACGGCCCAGGCAGGGCGTGGAGCGTAGCCGACCGCGTCGGCGGCGGCTGTAAGACAGACGGCCAAATACACGCCGACGCCGTCGCGCCCAGGTAGCAGCATTGCCGCTGCCGTCGTACTGAGGATCGTCGCGGCCACGACGATCCCTATTGCCACCACGTGACTATCGTCAGGTGCTTTGCTGAACAGTCGGCCGAGCCACTCGGTGGTCGCCAGCACTACCACCGCTAGCACGATCGCCGCGAAGATCGGCGCCAACGGCAGGTCGCCATTCAGTCGTAGTGGCTCAGGTCTCCCGACCGGAGCCCTATTACGAACTGTGCTGGTGAGCAGCAGGGCTGCGGCCGCCAGAATCGTCCAGCGTGGTGGGGTCTCCGATACAGCTGACAGATTCGGGTTGATACCGAGCATCTGCGCCAGTCCACCGAACGCGAAGAAACTGATGCCCCCCAGTGCGAAGCCTGCGGCGGGTAACGCTCGGTGCAGTACCACCGCCCCGAGGGCGCCCAGCACCACTGCGCCGCATACGGCGTCCAGGTAGTTCTGCGTGGTCAGCAGATCGGCGGAGGGAACTCGAGGTGCGGTGAGATGGTTGATCAGCTGGGCCACCGAGCCGGTCGCCGCCGTTGCCCAGCCGAGCACCGGTCGGCTGATGGTAGTGATCGCGACGGCCACCAGGACCGCGACGATCACCGCTTGCGCGGCGCTGCGGGGCACGTTGTTGAGCGAGTCTGTTAGTTGATATGACGATTCGGCAGGTCGGGCGCGGACGGCAACGGGGAGGAATAGCGTGATGCCCGCGACCGCCGCCGCGACGAAGGCCGTCGCCGCGTCGATGGTCTCGCCGGTCCGACTCGTGGTCGCCCGGGACGCTCGTGATCGCGCCACGGCTCAATGATTGCCGCGAGTTGTCCGCATATGGCAACTGAACCACAACATCCACGCAATGTATCGAACGTTTGCGGGGCTCGGCGTGGGGTCGCTTTCTATCTTGGCCCGCGGCCCGACTGGTTTGCATGATCTGGCTGACCGGGACGAGAAGGAAACTGCTGCTTCGTTTGCCGACGCCGTCGGTCTGGCATTACATGTATTTCGTGCACACGGAAGCGTGCGATCGACGCCAAAGAACAAGCAGCCTCATACGGCCCGGATAGCGGGGGTTCTACAGGGCAGTGATCGTCAGCGAGCGAGGGCACATCGCGATCCCCGCCCAGGCACGCCGCGATCACGGCATCTCCCCGGGCGACAAGCTGCCGGTACTCGGAGATCCAGAACAAGGACTGGCTGATGAAACTCGAAGTGCTGCTACGGAATCTGCACGGCTCCGCCGAATTGCTCCAGCGGATCATCGAATGTCCGTAGCTGGACCGCGTAGAGCCTCGGGCGTATTCCGTCCGCATGATGAACGTCCGCAATCGTGGCGATGAATGGCAACGGTGTGGGGATCATTGCGATCCGTTGACAGAGATATTGCGACCATCGAACTCTCGCACGCTTCGCGTGCCGAAACGCATCGGGTTACCGGCGCACCTTCTCGGACCGGCTGCATCGCAATTATCGTGGCCGGCTCTGAATGATTCGTTTGGTCGGGTGTGCGACTGCTACTTTGGCTCTCGACGCTTGCGGGGCGAGCAAGTGGCTGCATTGGGCAGTCGGTGACCGATACCGCGAGTGCGCAAGGAATAGTGATGAATACCAGCCTCACTGATCGTGGAGGACAACGATCGTGTCCGAGCTGCCCTGCGGATGGCGATGGAGGACGAGGGCTACACGGTCGCGGAGGCCGAACAGGCCGAACTCGCGCTGACGCAACTACGGCAGCGAGGCGCACCGGACGTCACGGTCATCGATCTCATGTTGGGCGGAATGGACGGCTTCACCTGCATCCGCGAGATTCGGCGCGAACACGATGTCCCGATCATCGTCGTGAGCGCACGCGACGACACCCATGATGTGGTCGCAGCGCTCGAGGCCGGCGCCGATGACTTCGTCACCAAGCCGTACGAAGTCAAGGAGATCACCGCCAGAATGCGAGCGCTACTGCGTCGCACTCGAATGAGCTGGGCCCGAGAAGCCCCGCCGGACATCGTCCTCGACACCGACCCCACGCACCACTGATACTGTCACCGGGCCGCGGCACCGTGCGGCGCGGGGGCGACGAGGTCCGCCTGACACTGACCGAGTTCCGATTGCTGTGCGAACTCGCAGAAGCCGAAGGCCGCATTCTAACCCGTTCCATTCTGCTGGAACGAGTGTGGGATCGCGGGTTCTTCGGCGACGAAAGGATTGTCGACGTGCACATGCGGCGCCTGCGAACCAAGATCGAGCGAGATCCGTCGGATCCCCGGCTCGTGTTGACCGTTCGAGGACTCGGGTACCGTCTCGATGTCCCCTCGTGACAACGGGCCCAACGGTCGGCTGACTTCCGAACTACGCGGCATGCGCGGGCGCGTGGTCTTCGCCTTCGCCCTCAGCTCGAGCCTCGTCGCGTTGGTCATGGTGGTGTCGGTCTTCGCCGTGGGCCGCAGCTACATGGAGTCCCAGCGCATCCGCTCGGTAGAGCGCCTCACGACCGCGCACGCCGCGCTCCTGCGCGCCCGTTTGGACAGCCCCGACGGCTCCGCCACGGGCGCATTGGCTTCTCTCACCCCGCCGCCGGACACGGTTTTGGCACTGCGCTGGAAGTCCGAGTGGTACACCACAGACTCGGCATTCATGCCTGAGCAGCTCGTCGGTCGGCTAGAGCCGATCTCGGGCACCGGCGCGGAACATGTTTCGCTGCGCGGCGTGCCCTATCTCCGTGTCGCCACGCCGCTGGACACCGACGATGGTGTCCTCCTCGAGTTCGCACCGCTCACCGAACTGCAATCGACGCTGCGAGCACTGCGTACGCTGTTGATCATCTGCGCGTCGGTTGCGACTGCGCTCGGCGCCGCCCTCGGTGTCTGGGCCAGCCGCCGTGTCCTGAAGCCGCTCCACCATGTCGCGGGGACCGCGGCGCGCATCGCCTCCGGCGAACTCGACCTGAGATTGCGCAGGACCCCGGACCGCGATCTGTCCACCACCGTCGATGCATTCAATGCGATGGTCGACTCCTTGCAGGAGCGCATCGAACGGGAAAGGCGTTTGGTCGCCGATATTGGACACGAGTTGCGGACGCCCCTGACCACCCTCACCACCAGCGTCGAAGTGTTGGCCCGGCATCGCGAGCAGCTGCCGGAACGTCCACGCCGAGCGCTGGAACTGGTCAGCGAGGAGCTCGAGCACCTTCGCCGACTGCTCGACGACCTGCTGGCTCTGGCCCGCGCCGAGGCAGGCATCCACCGATCCGAACCAGAGCCGCTGTCACTGCGCGACCTGCTGACCAATACGCTGGCCGGGCGCAGGTACGCGCCCGAACTGCTAACTACCCGCGCCGACACGACAATCCAAGGGCGAAAGCTGGAATTGGAACGTGCGATTTCGAACTTGCTCGACAACGCGGATCGCCATGGCGGCGGTGTCGCCGAAGTCATTATCGACCAGGACGGCGATCACGCGGTGATCCTTGTCGACGATGAAGGTCCCGGAGTCCCTCGAGCCGACCGGACCCGCATTTTCGAACGATTTGTCACCGCCCACGCCAGTCGGCGCACGGGGACGGGAACCGGCATCGGACTCGCTCTGGTCGCCGAGACTGTCACCTCCCACCGCGGCGTCGTTGCCTGCACCGACCGGCCAAGCGGCGGAGCGAGATTCGTCATCCGACTGCCGATCGCCTCGTCATGACCACGTCGCTTCCGGCGCCCTGTCGCGCGGGTCGACACGGATGAAAGCAGCGGTATGCGTAACCGACAGTTTTGATTCTCCGACTGTCTGCTGGGCTATGCCTCCGCGAACCGGGCGCCCCGGCCTCACATCCGGGCATGGTTCGGGTTCGTGACGGACACAGTCGCCCGCCGGGCTGCGGTGGCCCGGCTTGCGGACCAGTTGAAAGTCAATGCAGCTCATAGTCGTTTGTGTGGCAATCGCCCACGCCGAGATCCGCAGGCTGGTTCAGCCGACGCCGCAGATTGCGCAGCCCCGCCTTCGCGCGCTTACCCATCACCCACCGGACTGCAGGCAGCACCGTACGTCGTGCCAATGCACTCTCATTCCTGCTGAACATGCGCCAGTGGACTTCGCAGCAATTCGGTCCCGCGTCGCGGAACTCAATCTCCATGCGAGGCAACAGCAGCGGCAGTCGACCTTCGGTGACCAACCTCTGTGACGGAATGGCCTCTACGACCTGGATCTGTACCTGGCGGGTACCGAACAGCGGTACCGGAACGGTTTCCACGTATCGCTTGCCGGGCTCGGCAATCGGAACCCCGTCGAGCGCCACGACGCTGATCACGCCAGGGAACCACGCTGCGAAGTTCTCCAGGTCGGCCACATAAGCGAAGGTCTTATCGCGTGAGAGTTCCACGATGACGGCAGCACTGGCAAGTGAGAACATTCCGGCCTCCTCCAAGGATTGGTAGCGGCAGGCTAAGGTGTAGACGTAGGTCTATAGTCAAGCGGAATCGACATGCAGATCAGTGAGTTGGAAGCACGAACCGGCGTGGGTCGACACGCGTTGCGCTACTACGAGCGCCTAGGGTTGCTGGGAGACGTCCATCGCAACGGGAGCAACTATCGAGAATATCCCGAGTCCCTGGTCGGCGACGTCGAGCTGGTGCGTCGCATGCAGTCATTGGGATTCTCCCTGGCTGAAATCCGTCAGGTGCTGGATGGACTGCGAACGCGTGACATCGATTGCGTGGATGGCGCCCGGCTTCTGGCGGAGAAGAGAGCCCGCGTGGAAGAGCAGATCGGTGGCCTGCGAGAAGTCAGTCGAATCCTGGCCCGGGAGCAGAAACGCTTGGAGGACAACGCAATCCGCCATGGGAAACGGCTCGAATGAGATGCTTACCCACACTCTGTGCTGAAGCGAATACTCGCTTGCTCACCCGCCCGCTTTTCGCGCGAAGGTCGATCTGTGGTTGGAGTTCTCCGACAAATGGGTGTACCCGCCGCAAATGCCGTCACCACCGACGCCGATGTCGACCACCGCATCTCGGATCCCGTGGGTCGTGACTTCACTGCGGCGGCACCGGGTCAGAAGCTCGCCTCTAACATCGCCTACATTCGCACCGCCTGGATTCCAGGTGGTCGCCGCGTCTGGCATGTAGCGCGCGAGGCCTCTTCCCGCATAGCGTGTGGTAGCAATATCGCGTCGTCGATCACCGGGCGTGTCTCGCTATCTCGATCATCGCCTTCGCAGCGGCACGCGGCAGGTCCGGGCGCGGTAGCCGTTGAGTATGTCGCGATACATTCACCTGGTGCGCCGAGGATGGGCACCGGTGCAACCCGATTTGACGAACAGGCCGCAAACCTGAGGAACCGCAACCGGTCGTAGTTAGCCGCGGATAGGCTGTAGCCCGCCTGCTTCCGACCGTGTGTGCCGGAAGCGGACGGGAAAATGGGGAGGGGCGTTCGTGGAGCTACGCAGCGGCGATGGCCGCGCAGTTGAGTATCTGAAGATGGCGGTGGGTTGGGATCCCGCCCGGCGTTCGGCCTTCGGCTCCCGAAGCAAGGACATCGACCTCAACGCCGCCGCGCTGCTGTACGCCGACCGGTCTTTGGTCGAGGTGGTCTATCACGAGCAATTGAGCTCCCGCGACGGCGCGGTGCGTCATCACGGAGACAGCACCACCGGGCAGGGCAAGGGCGACAACGAAGTCGTCACCGTCGACCTGACCCGGCTGGCGCCTCACGTGACCGCGATCGCGCTGCTGGTGAGCTGCTACACCGGGCAGAGCTTCGACCGGATCGGCAATGGGTTCTGCCGACTGCTCGACGGCACCACCGACCGGGAGCTGTCCCGCTACGACCTGGGCGAAGCCGGACCAGTCTCCGGATTCTTGATGGGTGTGCTGCACCGTGGCGATCGGGTGTGGAGGTATCGGAGTATCGAGCAGGGCATGGCGGCTGGGCATCCGGTCGAGGCGGTATCTGCGATCGCACCGCACTTGTACCGATACGAGATCTGACGATCCCGACGAGGTAACAGTGGCGGTCGGAGGGCACGCTGTCGGCCACATAGGCGTCGGACAGATCTTTCCCAACCGCACGACCGCCAGGACCAGAGGCTGTGACCCCGCCTGCGGTGTTCGCGCGCGTATCGCGTTGGACAACGGGTAGGCGGTATGAGCATCTACTTCGATGAATGGAGGCGTCATGCGGGAGGTCGACGACAGTGTTCCTGCCGGTGGTGGCCGTCCGCTACGAATTCCACGTAGCCGGGGAGCCCTGGGCGGGCTTGCGGTGCTACTTCTGGGCGTCTGGGGTGCGCTGATCCCGTTCCTCGGGCCGTACTTCGACTTCGCGTTCACTCCCGACGAGCCGTGGGTGTGGACGGCGGCGCGTGGGTGGCTCGAAGTACTGCCTGGCGTTGCCGCGATCATCGGCGGATTGCTCATGTTGGTAAGCCGCAACCGTGTCGTGGCGAGCTTGGGCGCGTGGCTGGCAGTGGCGGCGGGCTTCTGGTTCGTCATCGGGCCGTTACTGGCGGACCCGCTGGGAATCGGGGAGGTCGGCGACCCTGTCGCCACGTCCGACCTGAAACGTGCCATGCTGCAACTGACCTACTTCTATGGTCTCGGTGCGCTGATCCTGTTCTTCGCGGCGACCACGCTCGGCCGACTATCGGTGCGTAGCGCCCGCGATATCGCTTTCGCACGAAGCGAGGTCGATGCCAGAGCTGCCGCCGGAGCTGACAGTCAGCGCCGCGTAGCCGACGCGCCAGGACCTGACCAACCCCAATCCCGCGGCGGGGCCGCGGCCGAACGACCCCGGCCTGCACGGCGGCTGAAATAACCCGTTCTCCGCGGCGTGTCCCACAGACGCGATCGGCTCTCGTCGGGGTCCACGTTCAGTCCGGCAGCGCGGCACGGCAATGGGCAGGCCGTGCAGTGTGGGGGCTTCACACGTCTTCCGTGGAGACGAGTCGGCTCTCGACCGCTGCGGCAGGTGGATTCACTTTGTGTCGATATCCAGTGCGCGCCACTCCCGGTCCAGCTGTGCACTGCGATATCCGAGCAGCAACACGCCGACCGCTGTCGTGAGGATCAAAGCTACGCTCCAGACTCCGGCAAGCACTTCGAGCGAGGTCGCGACGGCCGTCCAACCTGCGCTGCTGGTCGGTGGCGCGGGTTCGGTGATCTTGCCTTCTTCATTGATTTGCAGGGTCAAGGTTCGGCCGCGGATCGCGTTGGTTGCCACCGGGACGGTCGCGGACCCGGTGTGTCCGTCATGTGTCCACTGCATCCACCTGCAGCGGAAAGATCAGCGTCAAACTACGGTCGGCGGAGATGTCGCCGCGGGTGGCAAACACGCAGTTGTAGTGCTGCCGGACGTCCTTCCATGACGTCGGCCGCCTTGCCCAGTGTCTCGGCGGCCTCGTACTCACCTTTCGCATGAATGACCTTCGCGCGGCGTTCATGCTCGGATTCGGCTTGCCGTGCGATCGCCCGACACATCGATCCGGGCAGTTCCACATCCTTGAACTCGACGTGATCGACCTTCACATCCCATGGATCGGTGGCGTCGTCGATGATCTTCTGCAAGCGCCGGTCGATCTCGTCGCGATTGACCAGCAGATCATCCAGATCGGTTTGACCGAGAATGCTGCGCAAGGTCGTCTGGGCGAACTGATAGGTGGTCGAGACATGGTCCTCCACCGCTATCACTGATCGCACCGGCTCGACTACCGGGAAGTAGGTGACCGCGTTGACGTTGACGGTCACATTGTCCCTGGTGATCACGTCTTGCGGCGAGATGTCCATGGTGACGGTGCGCAGGGACTCCGTCATCATTCGATCGACTACCGGGATGATGAAAGAACAGGCCGGGGCCCTTCGCGCCGATCACCCGGCCGAGCCGGAAGATCACGCCGCGCTCGTACTCATCGACGATGCGAATCGCCGCGGCCAGCACGGCGAACACGGCCAGGGCGGCGATCAGCACGCCGATTACGGCGTGCGTTCATTTCTCCTCCTGGGCAACGGCTTCGACGATCAGGGTTAGCCCGTCGGCGTCCACCACGCGCACCCGTTGCCCCCTGTGCAGTGGCTGGTCGTGGCCGCGCAGATTCCACCAAGCCCCTTCCACCTGGGCGCGCCTGTTGGGCCCTTCGGCCTCGTCGACGACGGTGTGCTGCCCGATCATTCCCGTGTCCCCGGTGATCGGAGGGGCTCTGCGCGCACGCAGCGCGAGCCGGCCCGCGAGCACCGTCCCCGCGCCGACGACATCGACGGTCGGCCACAGCACCATCGGTTCGAGCTCGAATGCCCCTGGAACAGCATCAGCCCGGCCGCCGCCACAGCAATCGCCCCGCCACCGGCGAACGCGCCGATCCCCGAAGTGAAAAGTTCGCCAGCAATTGCCGCAGCTTGGTGAGCATTCCCATCTCGTGGTCCATCGCCGACGCATTCGGGGTCCACAAGACGGTTTCCGTGCCGCTCGCCAGGACGGTGTCACCGTCTACAGCGCGCAACAGCTCTGCTCAAATAAGCGGCCAGCAGATCCACCGCCGACAGTTCCACCGCCTCGGGCGCGGTCACCGCTCGTCCCTCGCGGACGATGTCCTCGGCGAATTCCACGTTCCGCCCCCGCTGCTGCGCTACCAACACCGCGAAGGCCGCCACATCCTCGATCACCTTCCGTTCGCCATCACCACCGCCATCAAGACGGACTGGAGGCGGCGCCGATCGTCGCGCCCGGCGGCATCGCTGCGACGTGCGCGCTGAGGGTGATCAGCGCTCCTGTCGAGGCGGCATGCGCCCCGGGAAGCGTCACATAGACGATCGTCGGAGCGTCGGCGGCAAGGAAACTCTGCACGATATCGAGACATCGAGACATCGAGACCACCCGGCGTATCTGGTTCGACGAGAAACGCCGCGTAGTCGTCCGCCCCCGCTTGTCGAACCCTCTCGGCGAGGTGGTTGGCCACCACGGCGGTGATCGGCCCGTCCATTCGAGCGACCATCACGCTCTCAGCAGGCGTGCGCACACGCCCAACGACAGCGCGATCGCGCGGAGGCGAGAATCTCGCTCAGTCATCGAACCGACCGAGGCACAGATGCTGCGCTACAACGGCCGCGAAATCGCTGGGGCGTTACACAGCCGCCGGCGAGCCGCAACGATCAGACTTCGGCCTTCCGAACGCTTCGCGTGTGCGCTGATCGCGCGACGTCAGATTGGTGGGTGGGCGACTTGGCCGTGCACGCCTGACCTCGTCCGTGTCTGACCCCGCTGGGCGGGCGTGCCCAGCGGGGTCAGACACTATGCGGGTGACCTGCGCGACTATCTGGTTCGTCTGCAGCTCGGGCTCGGCGGGCGTCGACGTGTCCAAGAAGGGTGACGCCGATCAGGATGACGCCCACGAGCAGACTGTTGACGATGGCGGGGATCGCTTCTTCGGTGGTGCCGTAGTCGAACAGCAGCGGGCTCACCAGAAGCCAACCGCCGAGGGCGACGCCGAGCGTCGTCGCGGTGACCACGCGGAGGGGGCGGCTGAGCCGGAGCAAGCCGAGCACGGCGATGGCGGAACCGGTGAGGACCTCGTTCCAGCCTGCCGCGAACCATCCGGCGTCGCTGGGATGTGGCCACCGCAGCGGGGCGAGCGCCAGCCAGGTGCCGAACAGCAGTGTGATGGTGGAGACCAGGCCGGGCAGTTGTGGCCCCGGCAACCGCTGCTGCCATCGGATCCGCTGGTCCTCGGTCTCGTGGGAGCCCAGCAGCAGACGTTCGACCAGGCCGCGGTGGCCGACTGACGAGCTGTGGGCGGGATTCGGGGCGGTGGTCATCGGTTCGTGGTCTCGGCGCGTTGGTGGCGTAGTTGCCAGATGCGGGCGCCTCCGGCCAATGCCATCACCAGCACCCCGCCTATGGTGGCGAATAGCAGAGCCACGCCCAGCGGCATGGTGAAGCTCCACGCCAGGAACGAGATCTTGGTCTTGGCGGTGTTCTGCAGGATGAAGATCAGCAGCATAATCGCGATGATCGCGCCGACGGCGATCTCGATCCATGCGCGAGCGGTCCAAGCCCGCGCGCGGCTACCCCGGGGACGGGGCTGCGTTTCCGGGTCGCGGTGTTCGCGGCGCAGGAAGTGTCCTCCTGCGGCATTCGATGCCGTCACCGGCTGATATTTGGCGCTCATCGCGCACTCCTCGATATCGAGAGCCTACCGGCGCAAGAGGGAAGCCAAGCTCTCAGGCCTCCTACCGCGGGTATCGCGTAGGACGGCTCCATATCACACAGTTTACCAAGCTACTGCTTGGCAAACCGTCGTGGCCGGTCCGCCTGTCAGGGCGGCTGGCTCATGTTTCCGCAGGATGTGTGAAAGGTTTATCTGTCGGCGTGCCGTGTCATTCTGACCAAGGGGACGACTCTCGGAAAGAGGTCGCCTCATGAACGCGATTCGAGCAGTCTCCAGCGGCGTGGCGCTGGCAGCAGCCCTGACTGTGCTTGCGCTCGGACTGGCAGCCTGCGGTTCGAAAGAGGAAGTGTGCTGTTGGCCTACCGCCGCGATCGGTACGCGCTATGCCGAGCTCTCGGGTCCCACTGGCCCCCTCGGCGACTGCCGCAGCGAAGAATACGATCGCGACGGTGGCCGCGTTCAAGACTTCCAGAACGGCGCCATCTACTGGACCGACAAGACTGGGGCCTGGGAAGTGTACGGGCTGATCGGGGACAAGTACGCAAGCATGAACGGCCCCGTTTCACCGTTGCGCTGGCCCGTCAGTGGAGAGTTGGCAACGCCGAACGGCGTCGGCAAGTTCAACCGGTTCCAGACCGGCAATATCTATCATTCCCCGGCGGGAACCCACGCCGTCTACGGGGCGATTTTCACCGAGTGGGCCCGGCAAGGCCACGAGAACGGCCGGCTCGGATTCCCCATCTCGGACGAATACGACACCTTGAGTGGCCGTCGAGTGGATTTCGAACGTGGCTGGATCGAATGGAACAAGGACACGGGCCAAATCACCACCGGATGAGCCGCAGACTCGACAAGCAGGTGCGGGAGTGCGGTACGACCCATCTCAATCGAAGCCACCTGCCAACCAAAGGCGGAGCCAGCGGTGATCATGGAGACACCTCGAACTGCTGACGGCAGGTTTCTGGTTCGAGTCCAGATGGGGGAGCATAACCAGCAGGTCAGGCACGGTCATCGTGCCTGACCTGCGATTCTTTGCGGTGCCGCCGCCGTGCCGCGATCGGGCGCACACACCACGGAACTGCCGGTATCGCAGAGTTATCCGCGGATGGAGCCGAAGACGTCGGTCAGCTGCCGGGCGAGCTGGGCGGCGTGGGTGAGCTGCGGATAGTGCCCGGCTCCCGCGATCTCGGTCACTGGGCGGTCGACCTCCACGACCAGCGGGTCGGCCGATCCCACGATGATCTCGACCGGAATGCTCACCTGGTCCAGTAGCTCCCGTGACCGCTCGCGCTCGGCGAATGCTGTACGCAGCTCCGTGATCACCCGGCGCGCTACTCCCGGACGGCGCAGATCGGCTGCGGCACTGGCCACCTCCGGCCCCTCTGGAAGAGCAAGCCTCTCGGCCAGACGAGCGTCGGACATCCGGCGCACAACGGGCACGAACAGGCGCGAGCGCGTCAGTCTCGGGCTGGGGGCCTGCAGAAACGCCGGGGAGATCAGGACGAGCTTGCTGATGCGGTCGGGATAGCGGATGGCATAGCGCAGGGCAGGTACGCAGGCCAGGGAGTGCGCCACGAGCACAGGCCGAGTCCGCATCGGGCTCAGCAGGTCGGCCAGCCACGCGTCCATCGGCTGGGCAGCGGTTGAAGAGCGTCCCAGGCCGGGCAGGTCGGCTGCCAGGATCGGGCCGGGGAGGTGGTCGGCCAGCGGTGCCCACAGGTCGGCGTTCATCGGCAGTCCGTGCAACAGTACGTGGGCGGGGCTGTGCCGCTCTCCGATCACCCAGGTGCGGCTGCCGGCCACAGTGTGGAAGCCGTTCGGGCTCAGCCAGGGTGACCCGGTTCCGAAGCGAGTAGATACCAGGTCATCGATCCAGGTACCCAGGGCGTCGGCGACCGGGGGCATCTCGAGGCCGGCCGTCGCGGCGAGGGCTCGGGCGGAGGCCGTCGGGTAGCGATCCGTCGACAAGAAGGACAGTGTCTCGGGGTCGGCGCCGGTGAGCTTGCGCGGCAGGTGCCGCAGCAGGCCGACGGGGATGGTCCGCCGGGGTGCCCGCACGCCCAGGTGGTCGGCGAGCGTACGAAGCAATTCGGGTAGCGCTGGGGTGGTGTCGTCGAGCACCCAATAGTGTTCACCCGCAGGGGATTCGGGGATCTCGGCAAGGAACCGCGCGAAGTAGTCGAGCGTGACGACCGGCACGAAGACGTCGGCGCCGCCGGGTACCGCAGGAAGTCGTCCTCGCCACAGGTCCTCGACCATGGTGGCCAGGCCGAGGTACTGACCCGGCCCGATCACCGTGCTGGGATTGGCGATGCTCAGCGGAACGCTCAGCTCACTCGCGCGAGTGCGCACCGCGAGATCACCCTCGAGTTTCGATGCCTCGTACGCTCCCAGCCTGCTGTAGTCGGGCTGGCCGTTGCTTGCGCTCACCCGGTACCCGGTGATGTGTACGAGCCGACGCAGCCCGGGCCGCTCGGCCGCCCATTCGAGCACGTTGAGCGCCCCGGTCACGTTGGTCGCCCGCGCCTGCTGCACATCGAGCCCGAACGCATACCGTGCGGCGGTGTTGTAGACGTCGCGGACGTCGGGCAGCCCCGTGAGCGGCTTCGTGATGTCGGCGGTGACGATCGTCAGCCCGCTGGTGTCGACGCCCCGGGAATGCAGCCAGGAGGTGAGGCTGTCGTTGCGTACGGCCGCCGCCACCCGTTGTCCCCTGCCGAGCAGTTCGGCGACCAGGGCACGGCCGATGAAGCCGGTCGCTCCGAAGACGATCGCGTCCATGAGTTCTCCTTAATGGATCGGTCTACATATTTTTTGGCAATAGAAGGCATGCGCCGGTTAGCGTCGGGTGCGGGTCAGCGCAGTAGAGCGCCGATCTGGCGGGAAACGCGGTTCAGCGGTTCGCGGCTGCGGTGCACTCTGGCCAGCAGGAGCGCGCCCTCGATCAAGGCGAGGATGGTGACCGCGAGATCCTCGGCGTCCGGATGACCGGCCAGCCGCGCCAGCAGGGCGGCTTCCCATGACGTGTAGACCTGCGAGCACGCCTTTTGGAGGGGATCATTCGTGGCGGTCGTTTCGAGCGCCACGGTGGCCACCGGGCATCCCTTGCGCCAACTCGATTCCTCGAGCCGGTCGCCCAGCTGCCGCAACACCGCCTCGACGAACTCCGTCACCGACGGGCTGGACTCGGCGAGGCTCACCAAGGTATCCCCGATCGCCTGCCCCGCCCGTTGCACCGACTCGCCGACCAACTGGTCCTTGCCTCCCGGGAAGTGGAAGTAGAGCGACCCGCGAGGCGCACCGCTGAGCGCGATCACCTGATTGAGTCCAGCGCCGAAATACCCTCCGGTCTCGACCAATTCCCGCGTCGCATCCAACAGCCGGTCCCGCGTCTCGGCGCCCTTCGCTCCCATGGCCCGATAGTAGACCGGTCTGCATATTCCGTCAACCCCGGCCGCGCCGGAGCCGCGTCTCAGCGCAGGGCGTTGACGACAGCGTCGAGCACTGCGAGGAACTCGTATCCGTTCTCTGACGAGTCCTCGTCTCGCCAGGCGGCCCACTGCACGACCACGACACGCTCTGCGGGGTTGATGTAGAGCTTCTGTCCGGCGTGCCCGGCCGCCATGAAGGTTGGGACGGGGCCGCAAGCACCGGCAGTTCCGGATCGGATCGCCCACCAGTGGTAGCCGTAGCCGTATGGGTTATCCGGATCTTCCGGATACAGGCGTCCATAATCCGTGGTCGCCGATTCGGGTTTGCCGGCTTCGTCGCGCCATCCCGTCGGCAACACTCCCTCGCTGGCGTTCATGATGAACTGCCCGAAACGTCCGAAGTCGCGCAGCGTCGCTTGGATGCAGCTTCCGCCCATTTCCCGTCCTCCGGGTGCGTCGAGAATCCAGTAGGCGTCGGCTTCCATGCCCGCCGGGCGCCAGATCTTTTCCGACAGGTAATCGCTCGCCGTTTTCCCAGTCGCGTTGGCGACGACAGCCGAGAGCACGTAGCTCTCGCCGGTGGAGTAGTTGAAGACGCTGCCGGGTGCCGCTGCCCGCGGGCGGGTCCGCATGAGTTCCATGACCGCGCCCGGTTGGTAGCCGTACACCGCCTGGAACATTCGCGCGATGTCGTTGTCGCCGTAGGGGTCCGTTGCGCCCGCCTCGGTCCATTCGACGCCCGAGCTCATCTCGAGGAGCTGCCGGATCGTGTTGTCCTTGTAGGCGCTGTCTCCGAGCTCGGGAACGTATCGCGGGATCGGATCGTCGAGGCTGGCGATCGCCCCGTCGGCCAGCGCCGCGCCGATCAATGTGCCGGTGAAGGACTTGGCTATCGACGCGGACGTCCACCGTGACGTTTCGGTGTTCCCCATCGCATAGTGCTCGTGGACGATCGCGTTGTCCTCGAGCACCAGCAAGCCGGCGATTCGGGTGTCGGTGACGTAGCGATCGAGGGTGCGCTCAGTGCCCTGGTAGGTGTATCGCAGGCCGTCCAGCGACTTGCCGCTACGCGGGAGTGGGGTGGACCTGGTCGGATCTCTGGGGATGACACGGTTCGCGATATGCTGGCGGTCGAAATGGCGGTAGGTCGCGGCCTGGTTTTCCGGGGTCGTGTCGAGGGCATGTGTGGCGATCGGCTCGTCGGCAGGCGCGGGGCTCGCGCTGATCGGCTCGCTCGATCGGCTCGGCGATGCATGGGTGCTGGAGGCGGGGAGCCCCCCCTCGGCCACGAGCGCGGACCGGCGGCTCGGAACGTAGTCGGCGTCGTTGCCGGTGGATTTGGACATCGGATACCTCGTGTATCACTCGGTGAGCAGTCGTCGAATCGCACCGCGACTCGGTGCGGATAGTGCAGAGCGGACCCGAGCAGGTCCTTCGATCGGGGAGTGCATCATCAGCTTTCCGTCGACGCTGGTTCGCAGCACGGAAATCGTCGCATTGATGTGACCCATATCCCATGGGGGTGGGGACAGCACGACCGGTGGATGGATTGTCGCCGGCGACAACTGCGTTGCTGTAACCTGCGCAAATGCGATCTACCCCGCCGAAAGCGGTCGTCCGAATTGCGAACAGCCTGCTGGAACGCGTCGATGACCTGGGTTCGAGAGTTGCCGAGGCCATCCGTGACGAACTGGACTCCTATCGCAATGAAGCGCAGGTCCCCTTCGAGACGCTGCAAACGGCTTGCGTGGCCAATGGGCGGGTGGTGTTGCGGTATTTCACCACTCCCGGTCCCTCGGATCCGGAGCCGCCGACGATGACCGGGCGGTTGCGTGCGCAGCAGGGGGTTCCCTTGGCGGACACCTTGCATGCTTTCCGGATCGGATTCGAGATCATCTGGGGCGAGCTGGTCGCCGAGTCGCGAAATCACCCCGAGATCAGCGATGCCATGCTCGTCGCGCTCACCGCCGAGGTATGGGTGTTGCTGGGTGACTACGCCATTGTCGTCGCGGCCGCCTACCGCGATATGACCTCGGAACTGGCGACGCAACGCGAGCACGACCGGTCGGTGCTGGTGGAGGCCTTGTTCACCGGGATGATCGCCGATCCGGCCACTCTGGGTGAGGCGACGCGGATTCTTGGCCTGCCGCCCACGGGCCGGTATAACGTCGTCGCGGCGGATGTGCGCAGCATCGGCCGGGAAGCGCTACCGGGGATCGAGATGGCGCTCCGTGCCGAAGGGATCACTTCGGTGTGGCGTCTGCTGCCGGACCAGCAGATCGGAGTTCTCGCACTGCCCGCCGCCCGAGAAGCCGCTGCGCTCACCGCATTACGCAAGCACCACACGCGGGTGGGAATCAGCCCACCCTACGACGCGCTACCGGAAACCCCGCGGGCATTGCATTTCGCACGGCTGGCACTGGCCGGTCTGCAGGGTCGCCCGCGCGGCGTGGCCCGGTTCGATGACCACCCCCTCGCGATGCTGATCGCGGCGGCGCCGGTGGAAGCCGAACGGATGGTACAGGTTTCGCTGGGGCCACTGCTGGCACTGCCGTACGACGAGCGAGTGCGCCTGCTGGAGACGCTGCGCACATGGTTCGCCGCGAACGGCTCTGCGACCGAGACCGCCCGAAGCATGTTCCTGCACCCGAACTCGGTGCGCTATCGGCTGCGTCGTATCGAGAAGGTGACCGGGCGCACCCTCAGCGATCCAATGACCGTCCTCGAGCTCGGCGCCGCATTGCAGGCGCTGCCGGTCCCGACCAGCACCCGCCGCTGACCCGCGTGAATGGCTACTCACCCTTCCCCGGATAACTCCCCGCAGCGTCAGGTCGGCGGCCGGCCTGTGCAGCGACCAGCGGCTGGATGCGGTGGGCGAGGAGTTCGCGCATGACCAGCGCGGTGCTGGTGCGCTTGACTCCCTTGATATCGAGAATCTGACCGGCCACCCGATAGAGGTCATCCGCGTCCCGGGCCGCCACATGGATGAGCAGGTCCGCGACTCCGCTGAGCCCGTGGACCTCCAGGATCTCCGGAATCTCACCGAGCGCTGCGGCGACGGAGCCGAGCTTGCGCTGGGTGACGTTGGTCAGGATGAACGCCTGCAGCGGGTACCCGAGGGCGGCGGGGTTGATGCGGCGCTCGAACGAGTGCAGCATGTCCGCGGTCTCGAGCTTGCTCAGCCGTGCCTGCACGGTGTTGCGCGACAGCCCGGTCTCCTCCGCGAGGGCCAGTACGGTCGCTCGCGGAGCGCCGATGAGCGCGAGCAGGATCCGGGCGTCGATCTGGTCGATGGCGCGTGTGCTTGGCATTGTGACAACTTCCCTCTCGCTGGGATATGGCCGCCGCGTGCAATCTGATCATTTTCGTCCCAGAGCATTGCGCAAAAGAGTATCAATTGCTGCACTTGATCGCAGTTCTGCACAAACAGGATGGTCTTCGGAGGGCGATCTGCCCTACTCCCGGCTGACCCCACTCGGACGCACAACGCCCGAGTCTCAGGCCGGATCTCTACCAGAGCGCGACCCGAACCGAGAGCCCGTTGCGCATGGCCGCAACGATCGACCTGCGAGGAGAAGTCCGATGAACGCCCCGGCCATCGATCCTGAAGCCGCGACCTTCGGCGTGCCGCCTACCGAAGCGCTCGAGGAGATTCAGCAGCGAGTGCTGTGGCTGTCCACGGCGATGATCCACCATGCCAATCGGGTGCGGCCCAATCCGAGCGGGCTCAAGGTCGGGGGCCATCAGGCGTCATGCGCGTCGATGGTGTCGATCATGACCGCATTGTGGTTCGAGCATCTGCGGCCGGGTGACCGCGTGTCGGTCAAGCCGCACGCGTCCCCGGTCCTGCACAGCATCAACTACCTGCTGGGCGAACTCGACGAGTCGTACATGACCACCTTGCGCGCCTTCGGTGGGTTGCAGTCCTACCCGAGCCGCGCGAAGGATCCCGATACCGTGGACTACTCGACCGGCTCGGTCGGTATCGGGGCGACCGCACCGATCTGGGGTGCGATGGCACGCCGCTATGTCGACACCATCGGTGGTGGCGCCGGGACCGGTCGCCAGTACTCCCTGGTCGGCGACGCCGAACTCGACGAGGGCGCGGTCTGGGAGGCGATCCTCGACCCCGGCGTCATCGATCTGGGCGAGGTGGTCTGGATCGTCGATCTCAACCGGCAATCCCTGGACCGGGTCGTGCCCAACATCGCCGCGAGCAGGGTCGAGAAGATGTTCGATGCCGCGGGCTGGCAGGTGATCACCGTGAAATTCGGGCGATTGCTCGAATCGCTGTTCGCCCGACCCGGCGGGGCGGCGCTGCGAACTCGCATTCTGGACATGCCGAACCCGGAATACCAGCGGCTGCTGCGCTGCGACGCCGGCGAGCTGCGTACCCGGTTACCCGGCAGCGGACCCGACAGCACGGCGATCGCGACGCTGATCGCCGCACTCGACGACCGGACTTTGACCGCGGCAATCCGCAACCTCGGCGGGCACGACCTCGCGGCATTGTCGGCGGCCTACCGGCAGATCGATGACACTCGACCCACCGTCGTCATCGCTTACACCATCAAGGGATACGGCCTGCCTACCCAAGCTCACCCCCAGAACCACTCCTCGCTGCTGAGCATCGCGGAATACGCCAAATTGGCACAGGAGCTGGGCATGGACCCAGACCACCCATGGCAGCGCTTCGACGCCGACACCGGACCCGCCCGCGTGTGCCGAGCCGCGGCGGAGCGGCTGCGCCGCGATCCGATCACCGCGACCCAACCTCCGGCGATCCCGTCCGATTTCGGTCGCACCCCGAAGGGGACCGCGAACACCCAGTCGGCCCTCGGGCGGGTGCTGCTGGACCTGACCCGCGCCGCGCCCGACGCCGCGAAACGAGTTGTCACCGTGAGCCCGGATGTGAGTTCGACGACGAATCTGGCCGGGTGGGTCAACAAGGTCGGGGTCTGGTCGTCGGCCGAACGGCACAACTGGTTCGCCGACGACGCCGAAACCATCCTGCACTGGCGCGAGAAACCCACCGGCCAGCACATGGAGCTGGGCATCGCCGAAACCAACCTCGTCGGACTCATCGGTGAGCTCGGCGCGACCTGGAGCCGGTGGGGACAGCCGCTGTTCCCGATCGGAGTGGTCTACGACCCGTTCGTCGAGCGCGCGCTGGAGCCGTGGTCGTACGGCATCTACGCCGGCGGGCAATCCATTCTGGTCGGCACCCCATCCGGCATCACCCTGGCCGCCGAAGGCGGTGCACACCAGTCCATCACGACGCCGTCGATCGGCCTGGAACAACCCGGCTGCGTCAGTTACGAACCCGCATTCTCAATCGATGTGGAGTGGACCCTGCTCGCCTGCCTCAACCGACTCGGACGCCCCGACGGCACCTCGGCCTACCTGCGGCTGTCCACCCGGCCCGTCGACCAAACCCTGGCCGCGGTCCCCGCGGATCCCGCAGCCCGGGAACGCCGTCGGCGGCAGGTCTTGGCCGGCGGGTACGCGCTGATCCAGCGTGACGATGCCAGGGTCACCATTGCCGCGATGGGAGCGGTCATGACCGAGGCTCTGGCTGCCGCCGAACGCCTGACGCAGTCCGGCGTGCCCGCCAACGTGCTCTGTATCACCAGCCCCGGTCTGCTGTTCGAGGCGCTCCAAACGCGCCAGGGCCGTGGCGCCGGCCAGACCTGGATCCTCGACCAGCTGTTTCCGTCCGATCGCGCGACCCCGCTGGTCACCGTCCTCGACGGTCACTCGCACACGCTCGCGTTCCTGGCCGGAATCAATCGGGTGCGCCACACGGCGTTGGGTGTCACACGGTTCGGGCAGGTCGGCTCCCTCGACGAGGTGTACCGCTACCACGGCATCGACACCGACAGCATCGTCAGCGCTGCCCTCGACCTGCTCTGATCAGATCTACGAACGCAAGGACCGACTCGATGACCGCAGACCCCGCAATCCACGAAGTCCCAATGCCCAGCCTCGGGGACGCCATCGATGAAGCGACGGTCAGCCGGTGGCTCGTGCAGCCCGGTGAGCAGGTCGAGGCAGGTGAGGCGTTCCTCGAGGTCGCCACGGACAAGGTCGACGCCGAGATTCCGGCACCCGTCTCCGGCATCCTCGTCGAGATCCTGGCAGAGGAGGGCGATGTCATCGCGGTCGGCGCGTCGCTTGCGCGCGTTGCCGTGACATCTACGGCGGCTGCCGCGCCCGTTCCGGCAGCCGCGCCTGCTGCTCCGGCCGCTTCGGCAGCCGCGCCACCCATTCTGGCGGCAGCACCGGCCACGCCTGCGCCGACGGGCATAGGACCCGAAGTGCGCGCCGAGGCACCGGCTGCGGCTCCGGCCCGAGACACAACGTCTCCGGTCCGTACGGAACAGGCGATCGATGGCACGCTGTCGCGTACGGAGAAGTTGCCGAGGATCCGCCGGACGATCGCGGCTCGCATGGTCGAATCATTGCAGGTATCAGCACAATTGACGACGACCTTGGAGGCCGATGTCACCGAGATCGCCCGCCTGCGTTCGGCACACAAGGACGAGTTCTTCCGTCGTACCGGCCGCAGGCTGTCGTTCCTGCCGTTCTTCGCCAAGGCCACGATCGAGGCGCTTGCGCGCCACCCCACCCTCAATGCCTCGCTGAACGCCGACGCCACCGAGGCCATCTACTACCGGTCGTGCCATCTCGGAATCGCGGTCGACAGCGACAAAGGCCTCATGGTTCCGGTGATCCGCGACGCTCACCGCCTCGGGATCGCGGCACTCGCCGTCGCCATCGCGGACTGCGCCGACCGCGTCCGAACCGGCAAGATCGCGCCTGGCGAGCTGGCAGGCGGTACGTTCACGCTCACCAACACCGGCAGCCGCGGCGCCCTCTTCGACACCCCGATCATCAACCAGCCGCAAACAGGCATCCTGGGGACCGGCGCCGTTGTCGATCGAGTCGTTCCCGTGCCGGATCAGCACGGCGAACTCGGCATCGGCGTCCGGTCGATGGCCTATTTGTCGATCACCTACGACCACCGTCTCGTCGACGGCGCCGACGCGGCGCGATTCCTCACTGCGGTCAAGGGGCGGCTCGAAAGTGGTTTCACACCAGCGGATCTGGTGTGACAGGGTCGACACCGCCGCTCGAAGAGAGCCTGAACCGGATTTCGTCGACCGGCATATCGCCCGTTGTGTGGCAAGAGTGTACAGAACTCCTGGACCGGAACTGGCCGCTGATCAGCCCTCGAACATCGGCTGACTCAGGTACCCGCCGGGCTCTGGCACCCCGGCGGGATCGCGAAGACCGCGGACCCGATCGGGGCGATCCACGCGTTGAGCGCGTCGAATTCGGCGAGCCGCCACTGCACCGGCAAGGTACTGGGCCTCGATGTCGCGCTGGTAGGCGGCGAACAGCAGGCCCGAGTTGGACAGCGCGCCCGGGGCGGGCGCGTCGTCGTAGTTGCAGCCGCAGCGCGGGAAACGCTCCCGTTCATCGGTGCGGGTGGGCGCGCGCGATATGCGCCGACGGCGGAATCACCGGGAATCCGTTCCGGGTCGACGGCCGCGAAATCGGACTCGTCGGATTCGCGGGTCCCGGTGAGCGGCGAGTTCGGCGTGGTGGCCGCCGACGGTGATCAGGGTGTCGATGCCGAGGCCGGCGACGCGACGCCCGCTCCTGGCGTGCAGGGCCGGGTGCGGTGGTGTCGAGTTCACGCATCTCTCCGAGTACTGCGACGGTGGGCCGTGTTGAGGCGGCGATGGTGGCCAGTGACCGGAGTGCGGCGTCGACGCTTTCCGGTGAGGCGTTGAACGCGTCGTTGATCACGGTCACCCCGTCGGGGCGTTCGGTGATCTCCATCCGGCTGCCCGACACCAGCGACGCGCCGTTGAGTCCTTCGGTGACGGTGGCGAATACGACACCGGCGCTCAACGCCAGCGCAGCCGCGTCGAGGGCGTTGGTCACATGGTGCTCACCCACCACGCCGAGGGTGACCGGTGCGGCGTCGTCACCGTGGCGCAAGGTGAACTGCGCGCGGGCGCTGGCGTCGAGGGTGATGTCGCTGGCGCGCACATCGGCCTCCGGGCCGGTGCCGAATCGCAGGACCTGGGCGCGGGTGTGCTCGGCCATGGCCGCGACCAATGGGTCGTCGGCGTTGAGGACCGCGACACCGGAGGTGTCGGGCAGCTAAGTTCGCGACTTCCACCTGACGGGAGTAATCCTGTGCGCGGACCCTGAGTTCGCCGCAGTCCTTTCCTGGCTGCGACCCGCCGCGCGGAAACGCAACCGCTGACCCGTCCCAGCCCGAGAATGCGCGTCGATGCGGGCATTGTTCGGGTCGTTGAACTCGCCGAGACCCGGGCGGATCTACAGGTGTGTGCACAGGATGGCAAACATTCGAGTTCACCGCGGAGGCTCACTACCCGCGCGTGACTGCACCGAGCTGGCGACTGAATTCGGGGCAGGAACCGGGGGAAGCTCGTGGTGAGAAGGGGCGGGTCTTCCCGAGCTCTCGGCGCAGCAACGAGGTTGATGTGGAGGGGCTATTTCTCTAACGCAACCGGCGTCGCTCCGGCAAACCGAGCCTGTGTCAAGGCTTCTGATAGAGGTCGGGTATACCGTCGTGGTCGTCGTCGCGGGCCTCGTGTTCGGCGATGAGCCGATAAGTGCGATTGCGGATGCGGAGCACGATCGTCGCGAGTAATGCGGCGGTCAGGGTGCCCAGCAGGACGCCGATGCGGACGTGGTCGCCGCGTAGCGTGTCGTCGGGGAAAGCGAGCTCGCCGATGAGCAGCGACACGGTGAATCCGATTCCGCCGAGCAGCCCGACTCCGGCGACGTCGATCCAGGCAAGGTCGTCATGGAGTTCGGCGCGAGTCAGTTTGGCGGTCAGGTAGGTCGTGGCGGTGATTCCGACGAGTTTGCCTGCGACCAAGCCAACGATGATGCCCAGCGTTACTCGGTCACCGAGGGAGTTGACGAGGCCGGTGAGTCCGCTGATGGTGACTCCTGCGGCGAAGAAGGCGAATACCGGCACCGCGAAACCGGCTGAAAGCGGGCGGATTCGGTGTTCGAATCGTTCGGCGAGCCCTTTGTCCGTGTCGGGTCCGGCGCTGCTGGCGGTCTGGGTCACCGGGACGGTGAAGCCGAGCAGCGCGCCCGCGACGGTAGCGTGCACCCCGGATTGATGGATCAGCCACCAGGTGAGAATGGCGAGCGGGACGAGAATCCAGACCGCATTGAGTCGTGTATTGACCGCGATGGCGAAGGCGGTGAACGGGATCGCGGCAAGCCCGAGATAGGTGATGTTGAGGTCGTCGGTGTAGAAGATGGCAATCACGGTGACCGCCAAGAGGTCGTCGACAACCGCGAGGGTGAGCAGGAACGTCCGCAGAGCAGTAGGCAGGTGCGTGCTGATCACAGCCAACACCGCCAGCGCGAAGGCGATGTCGGTGGCGGTGGGGATCGCCCAACCGTTGAGCGCGCCGCCATCGTCGCCGAGGTTGATGACGGCGAAGATCATGGCGGGGCCGATCATGCCGCCGATCGCCGCGACGACCGGCAAAGCGGCTCGGCGTGGGTCTCTCAGGTCACCGGCGATGAATTCGCGTTTGAGTTCGAGCCCGACGACGAAGAAGAAGATGGCCAGTAGTCCGTCTGCGGCCCAGGTACCCAGGGACAGGTTCAGGTGCAGACTCGACGGCCCAAGGTGGGTGTCGCGCAGGGTGTAGTAGGCGTTCGACCAGGGCGTGTTGGCCCAGATCAGTCCGATGGCCGCAGCGACGATGAGCAGGACACCACCGACGGTTTCTTTGCGCAAGACCGCGGCGATCCGACGGGACTCGGGCCAGCTACCTGGGGCGAAGAGTCGTAGTCGCGGTTCGGGGGAACGCATGTCTGACATGGGAGCCTTTCGACACGGACGAATTACGGGGCCACCACCGATCACAAAGAGAATCGGTGTGCGAATTCGAACGAGTCGCATGGCGCCCGAGGATGATGATCCAGTGCAGACAGGCGGACTGGCCGACCCCTGAACGCATCGAAGCTTCCAGTCACTCGAGCACCTATCGTCGACGGCCTGACCCGGTCAGGGCAGGTTTGCCGACCAGACTTCCCGGCGCTCCACCCGTAAAGATGCCGTAAATGCCTGGTGCCCGCAAATCCGGGTCCGGCTTCTGCAGCCGACAGCGCGACGTGAGCACCCTTCGAGACGTCGCCGGTCACGTGTCAACGGAACACCAATCCTGGACACTTCTCGGCAAACGAATTGTGACCCCTTCGGCCGGGTGGGTTGATGGTTTCAGTCTTCAGTTGTGCCGGCGGCGGGGACGCGGCCGAGGTCGCGGTCCTTGAGCCGGTAGCTGTCGCCTTTGAGTGCTATGACCTCGGCATGGTGGACGAGGCGGTCGATCATCGCGGCGGCCACGACGTCGTCGCCGAACACTTCTCCCCAGCGGCCGAAGACCTTGTTGCTGGTCACGATCAGACTTGCTCGTTCGTAGCGGGAGGAGACCAGCTGGAAGAACAGGTTGGCGGCCTCGTTCTCGAACGGGATGTAGCCGACTTCGTCCACCACCAAAAGCGGGTAGCGGCCGAGCTTGATCAGCTCGGCCTGTAACCGTCCCGCGTGGTGGGCCTCGGCCAGCCGCGACACCCATTCGGCGGCGGTGGCGAACGCGACCCGGTGCCCGGCCTGACACGCCCGGATCGCCAGCCCGATGGCCAGGTGAGTCTTGCCGGTGCCGGGCGGGCCCAGGAACACGACGTTCTCCTTCGCGGTGACGAAGTCGAGGGTGCCCAGGTGGGCGATCACGTCGCGTTTGAGTCCGCGGGCGTGTCCGAAGTCGAATTCCTCCAGGGATTTCCGGTAGGGGAACCGAGCCGAGCGGATGCGGCCTTCGCCACCATGGGACTCACGCGCGGAGACCTCCCGTTGCAGGCAGGCGACGAGGAATTCCTCATGGCTCCAGTTCTCGGCGCGGGCGCGTTCGGGCAGCCGTTGCGCGGCTTCGCGCAGCGACGGCGCTTTCAACGCGCGGGTCAGGAAGTTCAACTCAGCCGTGAAATCTCGTGTGGTCGTTGATGTTTTGGCGGTGGTGGTCCTGGTTTGTGCGGGCATCAGGCCACCCCGCCTTCGATATCGACGCCGAGCGCAGCGTCGTAGTCGGTCAGGGCGCGTTGCTCGACCTCGGGCTCCGGCGCTGGTCGCAGCACGCCGATCCGGCCGCGCCGCAACACCTTCGCTGCCTCGACATGAGCTGGATCGGAAATGGTTTGATGCCGGGCCCAGATCCGCTCGTGATCGGCGACGATCCGGCCACCGGAGTGCACCCGGACACGGTCCAGGTCGGCGACGATCTCGATGCGGCGACCGATCACCGCCGGATGCACCCAATAGTCGTTGGAGTCCAAGCGAATGTAGTGATCTCGGGGTAGTCGGCCCGAACGCCGCCATCCGATCTCCGGCGGCACCGGTGCAAGTGTGAGCATCGCCTGCCGGTCCGCGCCCACCCGGTCGACCGGGGCGCAGCCCAGCGCCCGACGCGTCCGGGTGTTCACCAGCGCCAGCCACTCGCCGAGCTGGAGGTTGAAATCGTCTGGGCCGGTGAATGTTCGGCCCGGCAGGAACGAGCGTTCCAGGTAGTCGTGGGCGCGTTCGATGATGCCTTTCGCTTCCGGATCCGCCGGCTTGCAGACGATCACCTTCGCACCCAGCGTTCCCCGGAAGGCTTGGCATTCTTTGGTGAGTTCACTGCGCCCGCCGCGCCAGCGGCCGATCGCTCCCTCGCCGTCCCATACCAAAACCCTTGGCACCGAACCCAACCGGTCAATATGGGCCCACCAGCCAGCGAACAGATCTTCGGCATGCCGGGTCGGGATCAACAGCGCCATCAGCCACCGCGAATACCCCAGCACCATCGTCAGAACGGGCAGCTGTTTCGGGCCGCGGACCTGCCCGAACCCGACCGGCAGATTGATCGGCGGGAACCAGAAATCACACTGAGCGATCTCGCCTGCGGCATACGCCGTCCGCGAGGCCGGGTCCGGCGGCAGATACGCCGGGCGCAGCTCAGCGACCCGGCCCGACAACACCCGCACCGACCGGGTCCAGCCGATCCGTTCCGCGATCACCGTCGACGGCATCGTGGGATAGGTCTTCAGCAACTCGCGGATCTGCGGCTCGACCGCATCCACTATCGACCCCTTGGCCGGACGCTCGTATTTCGGCGGCCGATCCGAGGCCAAAGCGGCCCGCACGGTATTGCGAGACACACCCATCAGCCGGGCAATCGCCTTGATCGGCACACCCTCTGACCGGTGCAAACGACGAATCTCAGCCCAAACCTCCACGGCAAGCATCCCTTCGTCCTCCTGGCTCGGTTAGAGCCAGGGTCCCGACCAAAGGGGTCAAAATTCAGATGCCACGCGGGGGTCAGTATTCACGTGCTGTCGACATCACGGGCGTGTGGCACGGCGAGACACGCACCACCTACGGAGGGAGCAAGGGGCTGCTGGGGGTACTCGGCCATCAGGTCGGTGACAGTCGACTGATGGGTGGGTAGCCGAGGATCATGACCTCGCCTGGCCGACTCCTGACTCATTTGTCTCAGACACAACATGTGTGTCGATCGGTTTCAGATGGTCGAGCAGCGGCTCGCGTCACGGACGTCGTTGTCCGCTGAGGTGGTCGAGGCAGGGCAGGGCGATATGGTTGGCGCCCGATCGTCGAAGCCCATGGGCGAGCCATAAGAACGAGCCGCTATTGTGGTCGGCTCCGTAGAAGACGGTAGCGAATTCGATCCCGTCGTGTTGTGCCTACTGCTCGTGACGGTCGTCGTGTCAAGCTTGCGGGGTCCCCTCGATGGAGTCCCCGAGGTGCCCGTCCGCCGGATCTGTCGTTCGATGTCCGGTGACCCGGCTCTGGCCCCGAGTTCGGCTTGTGATGTCGGCGTGCAGTCAGGGTCTCGCACCGCAGGTCTGCGCGAGCGTGCTCGGCGTTCAGGTATCGAGATCGCGGCGTGTGTAGCCGAGCAGGCCTATCGCTGTCAGGATCGCCGCGATCGCGAGGAGCACAAGGCTGGCGACCCAAGCCGGTCCGGTGTCGGGAACGGCAGACAGGTGAGCGAAGGGCGAGACATTGATCAGCCATGCCGGTGCTCGGATGCTTCGGGCGATGACGTCGAGCAGGAAGCCTCCGGCGACGGGGAGTGCGCCGACCGGCCCGACCGCGGCCGGATACCAACCCAGCGCGAGCATCGCGGCGCCCAGCCCCAGCAGGGCGATCGGGGCTACGTTGATCGCTCCGGCGAGGGCAGCGTCGAACCGAAGCGGCGCGCCGGTCAGTGCAGCGCCGCTCCACATCGCGACAGCCGCGGTGATCAACAGGACGAACGATCCCGCCACGGTCACCGCGATCTCCGCGGCTGCGATGCGATACCTGGGCACCGGCAGGGCATGCAGCACAGTCCAGCGCCGCGCCTTCTCGTCCGCGGCCATGGCCGCGAGCCTGGTCACGCAGTAGAGCCCGACCGGAATCGCGAGCAAGCCGAACATCGCCGCGGCGAAACCGGTGGCCGAATCGAGGCCTGCGAATCCAGCCGACGCCGCGAGCTCGGCGAAGCGGGCATTGCCCTCGAAGAACTCCAGGATCGAGGAGATCAACGCACCGATCAGCAGGAAGTAGGTCGCGATACCGATCGACCACGCCATCGTCGGCATGACCGCCCGCCGCAGCGCGAAGGCACTCATCGAACCCAGCAGCCGAGTGCGCGCAGGACGGGTAGCCGGAAGACCGATCAGGGCGCCGCCGAGGTCGCGGTTACGGGCAGCCGCCAACGCGGCGACCGCGAACGCAACACCGACAGCCACCAGCACCAGCAGCGGCTTATAGCGGTTGCCCGCATAGGGCGCGGCGCGGGCAACGAGCCCGAACAGTGTGACCCACGCGGTCCAGGCGAGCTCGGACACACCATCGGCGAGCATCCGCAGCAGCAGACACACGCCCAGGACCGCGCCGGAGAATCCCGCTGCCGCGGCCCGGGAGGGCAGCAGTTGCGCGGCGAACAGTCCAGCGCAGCTGAAGACGACGACAGTGCCGAACACGCAGAAGGCGTGCACGATCGCTCCGGCGGGATCGGTGCCGGTCAGGATCAACGCCACCCCCACGCCCGTCGTGATCAGGAGGGCCGCCATGGCAAAGGTGACCAGTCACCGCACCAGCAGATCTACCGCGCGCACAGCTCCGCCGAGGAGCAGGTCCCAGCGCCCGGCATCCTCTTCTCCACGGGTGACGCGAGTGGCGGCCAGCAGCGCCCAGACACCGCTGAGTACCAGGACGGGGGTACCGGTTCGCCACACGGTGAACCCACCGGGGTCGTCGAGCGCGCGTGGGGTTCCGAAAAGGACTCGGATAGCAGGGTTTTCGGCCAATGCGCGGATGGCGTTGGTGTCGATGGCATCGGCGAAGGTGGTCTGATACTGACTGGCGACGAGGGCAGACATTCCCGCCGCGGTGACTGCCACGAGAACCGCTCCTCGCCGGATCTGCCGCGCGGTGAGCCATTCGATAGCCCGGCCGGGTGCCGGTGCGTGCCTCACCTCTGTCCGGACTGCGGTGGTCATCGCTCGTCCTCGCCGTAGTAGTCGAGGAAGATCTCCTCGAGGCTGGGCTCACGCAGCGAAAGGGCGGTCGCCTCGGACGCGGCCAGTGCCCGTAGCGCCGGCGCGGGCGGTCCGGACAGGGTGAACCGCACACGACTGCCATCGAGTCGTTCGGCGGCCGCGACCCCCTCCACACCATCCAGTGACGGCGCGCCGCCTCGATAGGAGACTTCCACGACAGTGCGCTGCAGGCGGCGCAGGTCCGCCAATGCCGCGATCTCGACCAGACGACCGGCCCGCAGAATTCCGACCCGATCACACAGCGCTTCGACCTCCCCGAGCTGATGCGAGCTCAGGAACACCGTTTGACCCCGCTCACGCGCCTCGCCGACGCACCGGCGAAATTCCCGCTCCATCAACGGATCCAGCCCAATGGTCGGTTCATCGAGAACCAGCAGAGGTGCGCGAGTGGCGAACGCGGCGACCAAGGCGACCTTCTGACGATTGCCAGTCGAATACGCCTTGCCCGGCTTGTCGAGTTCGAGCGCGAAACGGTCGATCAGCTCGCCGCGATACGCCGCATCGATTCCAGGGCCGACGCGGGCGAGCAGCTCGAGGATCTCGGCTCCGGTCAACGACGGCCACGGCGCGACGTCGGCGGGCACGTAGGCCAGGTGGCGGTGGGCCGCACGAACGTCGCCCGCGAGGTCACCGAACACGCGCGCCACCCCTGCGGTGGGGCGGATCAGGCCGAGCAGCAGCCGGATCGTGGTCGACTTCCCGGCGCCATTAGGCCCGAGAAATCCGAATACTTCACCGGGTGAGACTCGCAAACTGAGGTCATCGACAGCGAGCGTGCGACCGAACCGCTTCGACAGATGTTCGATCGTGATGGCCGCGCTTGGATCGAGGGCGCGCGCGGACAACGCCGCAACAGTGGACATGGGGGCCTTCTCCTTGTCGGCGAACTGACCTGCCGACCAGACTTCCCGGCGCACCTATCGAACAGGCTACTCCGGAAAAGGAGCCGTCTCACGGGTTTCCAGCGGACGCGAAGGCAAAGCGCAAGGGAGGCGACAGCGCGTAGCACTTCGAGCCGATCGGCCATGGAATCCCAACCGCATCAACCCGCCGAAGCCTACCCCGCAGCTACCGACGACACTCTCCGTGTGCGGGCGCTTCGACGGCGGGTATCCGGGCAGGACGCTGCCGACACCGAGCACACCGCCTGACGAACACTCAGGACGGCTAGGCAGGCTGAGAGGGATGATGCCGTTCCCGCGTCCGGTTGCATGTCTGATTCATGGAGTGCGGCCGGCTCGGTGGAGTCGAGTTCGTGACGATCAACCGCCGATATTGGATAATGTCGACCTGACTGAACAGAACTCCAGAGCAAGTTGACCGCTTGCTGCTCTCCCCAGTGGCCGTCGGCAAGGTGAGCCTCCAGGGTAGGGTCCGGCTGGCCAGCACTGTCGACAGCATGAGCGAGAGTCACAGCATGGCGCGGGCCAGCCGGAAGGGTGGAATCTTCGGCACTGGCGTGCTCGTTCAGGCAGTGCGGTTACATGACAATTTTCACCGTTTCTCCGTAGATGCGGCATTCAAATCACACGGGGAACCTCAGCGAGCGCTAGCGCCAACCGAAATTTCATGAACACCAATCTATTTCAGAGCCAACCGGCGAACGAAACCTCATATCCGTCGCACAGCGACATCTTTCGCGGATCATCCACCGAACAACCGCCCCTGCTGTGGCAGAGTCGGAAATCAGCGGCGGGCTTCGATGCGTAATTCGTCCGCCCCTTCAGGCGCGCGCGCAGCTGCTGGGTGCACGGGGTCGACGCGCGCGACCAGGCAGCGGCAAGGCAGCCGGTCGGGCAGATTCTCCGCGTCGATCACCAGCACGCGCTGCGAATGCGCGTTCGATACTCTATTCGAACACCTCCATCGGCACACACGACTAAACCGCGTGCTACCACTCGGATCTCGGTAGCCAGGCGGGGCACGGCTCCCGCGCTCACCGCGTGGGCTTCCCGCCCGGCACTCTAAGAGCTCCTAACAGGTTCGGCGAGTTGGTATCGACTGTCGTTGCAGTGCAGGATGTTTCGTTGTGGCGGCACCGTGGATCGTGGATGACCGGTTGTGGGCAGTGATCGAACCGCTACTGCCGGTCCGCGAGCCCGGGACACCGGGCCCGGCCCGGATGGACGACCGGCGAGTGTTGCAGGGAATCCTGTTCGTGCTGTTCACCGGGATCGGCTGGGAGGATCTGCCTCAGGAGTTGGGTTTCGGGTCGGGGATGACCTGCTGGCGCCGGGTGCGCGATTGGCAGAAGGCCGGAGTGTTCGAGGCGCTGCACGAGACGATGCTCGCCCACTGCCACGCTGCTGGGTTGATCGATTTCGACCGGGTCATTCCCGACGGCTCGCATGTGCGGGCGAAAAAAGGGGCCCTGATACTGGCCCGGGCCCGGTCGACCGCCGCAAGACCGGCTCGAAACACCATATCCTGACCTGCGGCAATGGATTGCCGCTCGCGATCACGCTCTCGGGCGCGAACGTCAACGACCATCTGATGCTGCCCGAACTGCTCGACAGGGTCCCCCCGCTGCGCGGGCGGCCCGGCCGGCCGCGTCGACGGATCACCACCCTGATGGCGGACAAGGGCTACGACTATCCCTGCGTCCACGACGAACTGCGGCGACGAGGCATCACCGGTCACATCCCGCGCCGCGGTACCCGCGACAAGGTTTCGGGCCGGTGGGTCGTCGAACAATCCCTCGCCCTGCTCCATCAATTCCGTCGTCTGGCCACCCGCTGGGAACGTCGCCCCGACATCCACCACGGATTCCTCAACCTCGCAGCCGCCCTCATCTGCTGGCGACGACTCAGCAACCGAACCCGATAGGTGCTCTAAGGTCCGCGGATTTACAGTCACCTACGTGACGAATACCACCATGGTCGGCCGGTTTCGCAACCAACCCGAACGGGTAGATCGACAAGCGATCACCGGCGACGAGGCCGTCGGCGGCGGGTAGCCCGAAGGGAATCATGAGTACACAATTGGTGATCGTGGAGGACGACGACCGTGTCCGAACAGCTCTGCGCCTCGCGATGGAGGACGAGGGATATCACGTCACCGAAGCCGGAGAAGCAGAGGCCGCACTGTTGCACCTGCGTGATTTCGGCGCTCCCAACGTCATGATCATCGATCTCATGCTGGGCGCGATGGATGGTTTCACATGCATACGTGAGATCCGTCGCGACCACGATGTCCCGATCATCGTGGTCAGCGCACGCGATGACACCCACGATGTGGTAGCAGCTTTGGAGGCCGGCGCCGACGACTTCGTGACCAAGCCTTTCGAAGTCAAAGAAATCACCGCCCGTATGCGGGCACTGCGGCGACGATCGGCGCGAACCGCAGAACTGGGCCGAGGCGCGCCCGCAGACGTGATCCTGGATGGCGATCCCCATCACCGCGTGATCCTGTCGCCTGAGCGCGGCACGGTCCGCTGCAATGGGGCGGAACTGCATTTGACGGTGACCGAATTCCGGATGTTGTGTGAATTGGCCGAGAATCCCAGCCGAGTCCTCAGCCGCCAGATACTGCTCGAGCGGATCTGGGATCGCGGGTTCTTTGGCGACGAACGCATCGTCGATGTCCATCTGCGCAGGCTGCGCACCAAGATCGAACGAGATCCGTCCGATCCGCGCATCATCATCACCGTCCGCGGCCTGGGCTATCGTCTCGACGCTCAACCCTGACCGGGCCGCAGCAGGTGTATGCGCTGGTGCGGCGCTGGCGTGCGGGCGAGGGAGTGGCGTCGGACTTGTTGCCGCGCCGCTCGTCCGGCGGCCGCGGCGGCGCCCGGCTGCCCGACGAGGTCGAACAGATCATCCGCAAGGTCCTGCGAACCCGGTACCTGACCAGGCAGAAACGGTCGGTGACTGTGATCTGCCGAGAGATCACCCGGGAGTGCCGGATCGCCGGATTCAAGCCGCCGTCGCGGTCGGCGGTCACGCGCCGGATCCGCCGATTGGACCCGGTCAAGGCCACCACCGCCCGCCAGGGCACCGACGCGGCCCGCGCACGCCGCGCGGCCGGCGGATCCACCCCGCCGGTGGAAGGGCTGCTGGAGCGGGTCCAGATCGATCACACTCCAGCGGATGTGATCGTGGTCGACGATCTTCACCGGCTGCCGATCGGGCGCCCGTATGTGACCGCGGCGATCGACGAGGCCACCCGGTGCGTGCCGGGGCTAGTGATCACGCTGGAAGCGCCGTCGGCAACCTCGGTCGGACTGTGCTTGGCACACATGGCGATCGACAAGCGCCCGTGGCTGGAACGCGTCGAGGTCAACGCGGGGTGGCCGATGAGCGGCAAACCGGTGCAGCTGTATGTGGACAACGCCACCGAGTTCAAGAGCGAGGCCCTGCGCCGCGGCTGCGAGCAGCACGGCATCGGCTTGGACTACCGGCCGCTGGGACAGCCGCATTTCGGCGGCGTGATCGAGCGCTTGATCGGCACGATGATGACGATGGTGCACGAGCTGCCCGGCACCACCTTCTCCAACACCTGTGACCGCGGCGGCTACGACAGTGACGCGAAAGCCGTTCTCACCCTGGGTGAGTTGCAGCGGTGGATGGCGTTGGCCGTCGCCTGCTACCACGGCCAGCCGCACGAGGGCCTGGGTGGACGGACCAAGCTGCGGCCTCGTGGCAAGTGGTGTGGGGCTTGGTTTGCTGGAGTCGGTGGTAGACGACGTCGGCGAGATGGCGTTTGAGTACTCGCAGTGCTTCGGTTTTGGAGCTGCCGCGCGCGGTTCGTCGTTCGACCAGCGCGCGGGCGGGTGGATGGGTGCGTAGCTGGGTGACCGCGATCCGGTGGAGGGCGGCGTTGAGTTGCCGGTTGCCGCCGCGGTTGAGGCCTAATCGGGTGCGGTTGCCGGTCCAGACGGGTATCGGTGCTGTTCCGGCGTGCATGGCGAACGCGGCCGAGGACCGGAACCTGGCGGCGCCGGCGGTCCGACGCCCGCGCCCTCGTGGCATACGCCGGATCGGCGCCAGTCACGCGCGCCTCGGGGCGCAGCATCTCCATCACCCGCCGAATCGTCAAGAACGACCGGCTCAACGCCCTGGGCTTCCTATGGGCAATGGCGAACCTTCCCAGGAGCGGGCCAGTCCGAGATCACTACGACAACCGTCGCGCCCGAGGCGACCGGCACGCCGCCGCCCTGCGGCACCTGTTCAACCGGCTGCTCGGACAGCTCTACCACTGCCTACAAACCGGACAAATCTACGACCCGATCAAGGCATTCGGAACACCGACAATGACTGCAAAGCCCACCGCAGCTTGACACTTCGCGAGATCGGAGGTCTTCTTCGACCTCGATTGAGCCTTCAGCCTGCGGCTCGTTCCCGGGTGAGGTCCAGGCGGGTGTTCATATCGAGCCGGAATCGACCGTAAGGATTGATATTCGACCAGAACAGGGGGCTCAGCGCGCGGCGTTCGTTGTCGCCGATCAGGTCGTGAAATTCCGAATTCTCCAGGACGGTTTGTAGCAGAAGGGTATTGATGTGCACGATCGCCGATTGGAGCAGGTGCAGCGCGAGCATCGACACCTCCGTGTGTTCGCGGTCGGCCCCGGTGAGCTGGGAATCCTTGCCGTAGAACACGACGGTGTTGGCGGAGTTCCAGTTCTCTACCACTTGCAATCCGCTGTTGATCTCCCGCCGCAGTTCTTCCGGGGCGAGAAAGCCGCAGGCGAAGATTGTGCGCACTGCCCTTCCCAGCTCTTCGAGGGCCTGATAGGTGGGGTGTTTCGGGCCGCCGCGGGTGAATCGCCGCAGGATCGATTCCGACTCGGCCGTTCCCAGGCACAGCGCGGGATGAAGCAGGTCCGCGAGCCCGGCTACCCGAACTCGATCCGTTCCTGCGCGGCCTCGACCAGGACCACGGGCTCCGATCCTCACCGTTTCCGCAGGTCGATCTCTGTGGTTAGCGCATGTGTCCCCCTGGGGTTCGGTGCCCCAGGTCTGAGTGTCTGCGGTGGTGGTTGTAGTCGGATTTCCAGTCGCTGATCACGACGCGGGCGTGGGTCAACGACCAGAAACTGTTGATGTTTAAGCATTCGTCGCGCAAGCGGCCGTTGAACGATTCGATGTAGCCGTTGCGCCAAGGCTGACCGGGCGGGATGAACGCCAAATCGACACGCTCACCGGCCGAATCCCGCATGCCCGCGCACGCCAGTTCCGGTTCGTTGTCGCAACGCAACGCCGCCGGGTAAACCCGGCCGACGGGCGATCCGGTCGAGTTTCTCGTCAATCGATCAGCGGTGATCGAACGCTCTACCAACCCGGCCAAGCATTCGCGAGTGTGTTCGTCGACGATCGAGACGATCTTCATCGGGCGCCCGTCCTGCGTCGCGTCGAACTGACACAACGGATCAGCTGAAGTGGTTCCCGAACAATCCACCACTGGAAACCGAACGGAATAGAACCACCACGTATGCCGACCTCCACCGAGATCCTGATCTTCATCGGACTGGTTCTGCTGGCGATCATCGCCGGGCACATGGCCCATGCCGATGGCGCCACCATCCGCGCTGGCGCCATCGGCTTCGCCGGTACGTTGACACTGCTGCTGGCGATCTACACCGCCTACATCGTGGTCTGGCCCGAACTCTCGATCCGGCCGCGCCGTCTGCACCTGTAGCGGCGCGGCCGCTCGACTCGGCTGTGCAGCGGCAGGCAGGAGATCGAGGCGAGCCTGTCTCGCCCGGGCGGGCATGTGCAGCAACGTCTGCTGCGGTTCCCGGCCGAGTTCTTCACCTCGGCCAAGCGCGCGGATTTGTCGTCAGCCAGTGTCGATGTGGTTGCCTTCTTCAGCCGCGCCAGCTCGGCCGAATCCGCCGGGCCGGGATAACTGAGCGCACTCAGCGCCTACCCTGCGCGCGACAGCCGCTTGCGTGCAGGTGCTGCTGGATGACCAGCAGCCAAGGGACCGCTCACGGTCCCTTGGACCAACGCCACGAAATCTCGCATCCGGCGAGACTGATTCGCCGAGTGGTTGCTGGACCGGCAAACCGGCTGGCGTGTCGCTCGGGGACACGCCGAGGCGGCCATCGCTGCGAACGCGCTCCCAAACATATCAATCCTGAACGTCCGTGCAGCCGACCTCTGCAACGGTCGGGATCCTCGACATCACAGCGATGGTCGGAATCTCGGAATCGCTTGCGACCACGATCGCGCCGTCTCGTCCTCCGCAGACCGCTGGGCGTAGCTCGATATGGCGCCGGGCCCATAGCCAACGCGAAGTTTTTGTCGGCGGCCTCCTGATTTATCACGACACTTCATGTCCGCACGCCACGACCGTACTCATCAAGGATGGCGGCAGCCATCGGCGCTGGTAGGGCATCGCTTTCTGACACCGACCGCATTTTCCCGCATGTGACCGTTTTTGTGACCGTTTTGAGCGTGACAGGCCGGTATCCAAGCTGATCTCCAGTGATAACAGAGGCCTCTCACCTGGTGTTCCAGGTGAGGGGCCTCAAATCGAAAAGAGCTGTCAGAAGCTACTTTTCAATCACTGAACATCACTCACTTGCACGCGGCCTTGGCCTCACGACGACGCCGGTGCAGGATCGGCTCGGTGTAGCCGTTCGGCTGCTTGGTGCCCTCGAGCACCAGCTCCTTGGCCGCCTGGAACGCGATGCTGCTCGCGAAGTCCGGCGCCATCGGCCGGTAGCTCGGGTCGCCCGCGTTCTGCTTGTCGACCACCGGGGCCATCCGCTCCAGGCTGGCGAGCACCTCGTCGGCGCTGACCACGCCGTGGCGCAGCCAGTTCGCCATCAGCTGGCTGGAAATGCGCAGGGTGGCGCGGTCCTCCATGAGGCCGACGTCGCGGATGTCGGGCACCTTGGAGCAGCCGACGCCCTGGTCGATCCAGCGCACCACGTAGCCGAGGATGCCCTGCGAGTTGTTGTCCAGCTCCTGCTGCTTCTCCTCGGCCGACCAGTTCGGGTCAGCGGCCAACGGGATCTCCAGGATCTGATCGACGGTGGCGCGCGGGCCGCCCTTGGCGATCTCCTGCTGCCGCTTGAACACATCCACCAGGTGGTAGTGGGTGGCATGCAGGGTGGCGGCGGTCGGCGACGGCACCCACGCGGTGTTGGCGCCCGCCTTCGGGTGGCCGACCTTCTGGACCAGCATGTCGGCCATCAGATCCGGCATGGCCCACATACCCTTGCCGATCTGCGCCTTGCCGGGCAGGCCCGCGGTCAGACCGGTGTCGACGTTCCAGTCCTCGTAGGACAGGATCCACTGCTGGGCCTTCATATCGGCCTTGCGGACCATCGGCCCGGCCTCCATGGAGGTGTGGATCTCGTCGCCGGTCCGGTCCAGGAACCCGGTGTTGATGAAGACCACGCGCTCGGCGGCGGCCTGGATGCAGGCCTTGAGGTTCACCGTGGTGCGGCGCTCCTCGTCCATGATGCCGACCTTGAGGGTGTTGCGGGGCAGGCCGAGGACGTCCTCGACCCGGCCGAACAGCTCGTTGGTGAAGGCGACCTCGTCCGGGCCGTGCATCTTCGGCTTCACGATGTAGACCGAGCCGGTGCGGCTGTTCTTCAGCTCGGTGTCGCCCTTGAGCGAGTGGGTGGCGATCAGCGAGGTGATCAGACCGTCCATGATGCCCTCGGGAACCTCGTTGCCCGCGGAGTCGAGGATGGCGTCGGAAGTCATCAGGTGACCCACGTTGCGCACGAACAGCAGCGAACGGCCGTGCAACACGAGCTCACCGCCGTCGAGCGCGGTGTAGACGCGGTCCGGGTTCATGGTGCGGGTGAAGGTCTTGCCGCCCTTGCTGACCTCTTCGGCCAGCGAGCCCTTCATCAGGCCGAGCCAGTTGTGGTAGCAGAGCACCTTGTCCTCGGCGTCGACCGCCGCGACCGAGTCCTCGAAGTCCATGATCGTGGTGACCGCGGACTCCAGCACGACATCCTTGACGCCCGCGGTGTCGGTGCTGCCGATCGGCGAGGACGGGTCGATCTGGATCTCGATGTGCAGACCGTTGTGCTTCAGCAGGATCGAGGTCGGCGACGCCGGGTCACCGAGGTAGCCGACCAGCTGCGAGGCGTCGGCCAGGCCGATGCTGGTGCCGTCCTCGAGGCCGACCTCCAGCTCACCGTCGACGATCGTGTACGAGGTGGAGCCGATATGCGAACCGGTGATCAGCGTGACGGAATCGTCGAGGAAGTTCCGAGCCCACTCGATCACCTTGTCGCCGCGGACCTTGTTGTAGCCCTTACCCTTCTCCGCGCCACCGGTCTCCGGGATCGCGTCGGTGCCGTACAGCGCGTCGTAGAGCGAACCCCAGCGCGCATTGGCGGCGTTGATCGCGAAGCGCGCGTTCATCACCGGCACCACGAGCTGCGGGCCCGCGGTGGTGGCGATCTCGGCATCCACGTTCTGGGTGGCGATCTGGAAATCGGCCGGTTCCGGGCGCAGGTAACCGATCTCGGTCAGGTAGCTCTTGTAGGCGGCCTTGTCGTAGTTCGCGCCGGGGTGCTCGGCGTGCCAGGCGTCCAGCTTGCCCTGAATCTGGTCGCGTTCGGCCAGCAGGGCACGGTTGCGGGGCGCCAGATCATTGATGACCTGTTCGGCACCGGCCCAGAACGCGGCGGAATCTACGCCGGTACCGGGGAGCGCCTCGTTCTCGATGAACTCGTGGAGAACGCTGGCCACCTGCAGCCCGCCGACCTGAATCCGCTCTGTCATCTACTGCCTCACTTTTGAGAAAGCCGGGTGTGAAAAGACGGGACCGATGTTACCCGTCGGTAGTACTCGCATCGTGCGAAGGGTGGCGCAGGCCGATGCGCGTGGGTCAACGCACTGCCAGCACATTCTGTTCCGCCACGCCGATAGCCAGGGTCATTCGCTCAGCGCGTCGCACGGGTCGTCGGCGGTCGGCCGAACATCCTCTTGATCCTATCGTCCCGCGCATTTAATGTACTGATCGGAACATTTAGCGAGTCAGACGGGAGTTCACGTGTCGCTCACCGACAAAGTCGTCGTGGTCACCGGCGGCAGCCGGGGCCTGGGCCGGGAGATGGTGCTGGCATTCGCCGCCGCGGGCGCCGACGTCGTCATCGCCAGCCGCAAGCTGGACGGATGCGCGGCACTCGCGGACGAGGTGAAGAACACCCTCGGCCGCCGTGCGCTGCCGGTGGCCTGCAATGTCAGCGACTGGGGGCAGTGCGACGCACTGGTGGAGACCGTGTACGCCGAATTCGGGCGGATCGACGTGCTGGTGAACAACGCGGGCCTGTCCCCGCTCTACCCCAGCCTCGAGCAGGTCTCCGAAGCCCTCTTCGACAAGGTGATCGGGGTGAACCTCAAGGGACCGTTCCGGCTCTCCGCGCTGATCGGCGCCAGGATGGCCGCGTCGGGCGGCGGGTCGATCATCAATATCTCGTCGATCGAGGCGGCGAACCCGGAGCCGTACGCGGTTCCGTATGCCGCGGCGAAGGCCGGACTCAACGCGCTGACCGGCGGTCTCGCGCAGACCTATGGGCCGACGGTGCGGGTCAACACGATTCAGTGCGGGCCATTCGCGACGGATATATCCACGGCGTGGCCGGATGAACTGCGCGAAGCGCTCACCGAACACAATGCGCTGCGCCGGGTCGGTGAACCGAACGAAATCGTCGGCGCCGCGATGTTCTTCGCGACCGACGCATCGGCCTTCTGCACCGGTGCCACGCTGGCCCTCGACGGCGGATGGCGGTGACGGCGGTGATGGGCAATCGCCATTCCGAGCCGGTGGGCGCGGGACCGGCCCTACGCACCGGCCACCCCGGACGAGCGGGCGGGGTCTGGCTCGAGCGACGGCCGAGCGGCGCGACGATCTCCGGGAACGGCGGTGGCACGCGATGAAAGCACTGACCTACGCGGGGCCGCAGCAGATTTCGTTCGGCGAGATCGCCGATCCGGTGCTGCCCGGCCCGGACGGTGCGATCGTCCGGGTCACGGCCGCCGGAATCTGCGGCAGTGATCTGCACATCTACGCCGGACACGGGTTCGCCCAGGGCATCGGGTACGGCGTCGGGCACGAGGCGGTCGGCGAGATCGTCGAACTCGGCCCGCAGGCACACGGATTCGCGATCGGCGACCGGGTACTGGTACCCGCCTCGGCGGGCTGCGATCGGTGCGGTAACTGCCGGGTCGGCATCGTCGCCGCCTGCGAGCGGCAGCCGCTGCCGGTCGACGCGTGCTACGGACTGGGTGGATCGCTGCCCGGCGCGCAGACCCAACTGCTCGCGGTCACGCACGCCGCCGGGAACCTGGTGCGGCTGCCCGACGCGGTGAGCGACGAGGCCGCGATCGTACTGACCGATAACGCGCCCACCGCATGGTACGGCGCCAGGCGCGCGCGCATCGCGCCCGGTGAGACCGTCGTGGTGATCGGACTCGGCCCGGTCGGACTGATGGCGGTGCAGTCCGCCTTCGCCATGGGCGCGGCACGGGTGCTCGGCGTGGACCTGGTCGATGATCGCCGCGCGCGGGCCGCCGAACTCGGTGCGGAGCCGGTCGAATCCGACGATCCGAAGTCCGCCGTGCGCGACCTGCTCGGTGGCGGCGCCGATGTCGCGATCGAGGCGGTCGGCGCGGACGCCACCATCAAGCTGGCGACAAGCGTGGTCGGGCATCGCGGGCGGGTCAGCGTGGTCGGAGTCAGCCAGAACCGCGCCTACCCGTTCCATATGCCGCTGGCACAGGTGAAGGAGCTGGAGTTCCATATCGGCCTGTGCTCGATCCAATACGAGCTGCCCGCACTGCTGAAGCTCACCGCCGCGGGCCGGTTGCGTCCGGAAGCGGTTGTCTCACATCGCTTCCCGATGTCGGACGGACCCGATGCCTATCGCATGTTCGCCGAGCGGGCCGACGGCGTCTGCAAGGTCGTCCTGGACCCGCGGCAATGACAGCGGCGGCGCGCGACGATTCGACGCGGGGCGGCGACGCGTGACGGGCGGGCCCGATATGGCCCCCGCGCGCAGACGCGGCCGACCGCCCGCCTCGGAATCGACGGCGGGAGATACCCGCGGGCGCATCGTGCGGGCCGCGGTGGAACTCTTCGCGGAGAAGGGTTTCCACGGCACCGGTGTCGCCGAAATCGGCGATCGCGCCGATGTGCAGCGCGGGGCGCTGTACTACCACATCGGCTCCAAGGAGGAACTGCTCTGGCAGATCCTGCGCGACTACATCCAATTGATGCTGATCGACGCGGAGCGGATCGCCGACGGCGCCGACGACCCGATCACCAAACTGCGCATGCTGATCCACAGCCACGTGCGGCTGATTGTCGAACACCGCCGCGAGGTGGCGATCCAGTTGCGCGATGTGACCGCGCTGACCGGCGAACGCGGCGCCGAACTCCAGGAACTGCGCGACCGGGTGCAGCACTGCTGGCAGCGGGTGATCGATACGGGTCACGCCGCCGGCCTGCTGCGCACCGACGACCACGTGGTCACCAACAGCGTGCTGGGCATGCTCAACACGGTGACCTTCTGGTACCGGCCGCACGGCGGCCACTCCCCCGACGAAATCGCCGCCATTCTGGCGGCCACCATCCTCGATGGCGTCGTCACCACGACCGATACGAAAGGCTGATCATGGCTTGGGATTTCGAAACCGACCCGGAGTTCCAGAGGAAGCTGGACTGGGCCGCGGAATTCGTCCGCACCGAGGTGGAACCCCTCGATCTGATCTACCCGAACCCCTACGACCGCACCGATAAAGAGGCCATGGCGCTGATGCGCCCACTCAAGGAGCAGGTCAAGGCACAGGGCCTGTGGGCCTGCCACCTCGGCCCCGAACTCGGGGGACCCGGTTACGGACAGCTCAAACTCGGTCTGCTCAACGAGGTGCTCGGCACCTCGGTCTGGGCGCCGTCGGTATTCGGCTGCCAGGCACCGGACTCCGGCAATGCGGAGATCCTGGCGCACTACGGCACGCCGGAGCAGAAGGCGCAGTACCTCCAGCCACTACTGGATGGGGAGATCGGCTCCTGTTACGTGATGACCGAGCCCACCGGCGGATCCGACCCCACACTCTTCAAGACCCGCGCGGTGCGCGACGGCGACCACTGGGTCATCAACGGCGAGAAGTGGTTCAATTCCAACGCCCAGTTCGCCAGCTTCCACATTGTCATGGTCGTCACCAACCCGGATGTCAGTCCCTACCAGGGCATGTCGATGTTCATCGTGCCCGCCGACAGCCCCGGCCTGGAGATCGTGAAGAACTTCGAGGTGCACGGCTTCAGCGAGCACGAGGGCCACCTACGTTTCACGGACGTAAGGGTGCCCGCCGACCATCTGCTCGGCGAGGAGGGTATGGGCTTCATCGTCGCGCAGACCCGCCTCGGCGGCGGCCGGGTGCACCACGCCATGCGCACGGTCGCCCTGGTGCGCAAGGCTTTCGACATGATGTGCGAGCGCGCCGTCTCCCGTCCCATGCGCAAGGGCCCGCTCGGCGGCCTGCAGATGACCCAGGAACGCATCGCCGACAGCTGGATCGAGATGGAGCAGTTCCGTCTGCTGGTGCTGCGCACCGCGTGGCGTATCGACAAGGAACAGGACTACCTGAAGGTCCGCAAGGATATCGCCGCCATCAAAGTGGCCATGCCCAGGGTCATGCACGATGTCGCCCAGCGCGCACTGCACCTGCACGGCGCCATCGGTGTCAGCCAGGACCTCCCCTTCGTCGACATGATGAACTACGCCGAGGTCATGGCGATCGCCGACGGCCCCACCGAGGTCCACCAGATCACCCTCGCCAAGGAAGTCCTGAAGGACTACGCCCCCGGCGACCCGGTGTATCCCTCGGGCTACCGCCCCGCGCTGCGCGAGCAGGCACGGGAACTCCTCGCTCGCCGACTGGAACATATCGTCGGGAATCTGTAGTCCGCCTACGCCGAGGCTTTCGCGAATTCGCGCGACGGCACCGAATCCGAGTACGGAGCAACGGGACTCAGCTTCAGCACGGCGGGCATGCGGCGGGTCAGCGCGGACGGGCCGAGGAATTGCACCCGGCCCGTGCGCAGGGCGTGCGGCACCGGGATCCGTCCCAGCCAGATCTGGTACAGCGAGCCCACGTCGGAGTTGATGGTGACGTCGACCGGGAAGCCGGGGTCGGTGATGCATACCGAGGGGGAGCCGGATTCGACGACGATCCAGTAGCGGCGGACGTCGTCGGTGAATCGGATGGCGAGGACCTGACGTTTGCCGGGGAAGGATGAGGTGTCGAGGCGGGTATGCATCCACCAGACCAGAAGGTCGGCGTCGAGTTCGGCGGGGTCGGGGGCGCCGAATGTCCAGCGGGCGCCCCAGGCGCCGAGGCCGAACAGGATCGGCTCGAGGTCTCGGCCCGCCTCGGTCAGCAGGTAGCTGCCGCCGATTTTCTCGATGAGCCCGGCCCTCTCGAATTGGCGCAGACGCTTGGTGAGCAGGCTGCGGGACAATCCGGGCAGGCCGCGGGCGAGGTCGTTGAACCGCGTGGTCCCGGCGGTCAGGTCGCGCAGGATGAGTAGCGACCATCGCTCACCGAGGATGTCGAGCGCGCGGGAGATCGGACAGTACTGGCCGTAGCCCTGGGTCGTTGCCGACACGGTTACCTCCGGGAACCGAGGTCCAGTCTCTGGACCGGGTGAGTCCACTTTCTGGACTATTCGGTTATCGCGAGGATTCGTAGCTTCGAAACATGACCACATCCACTGTTCCCCAGACCACCGCCGACCGAGTCGCCCTGGCCCGCCGGATCGGCACGATGCTGCGCCCCGAGGTCGCCGAACGCGACCGTACCGGGGAGATCTCCGTGACCGCCTTCGACACCCTGCGCGAGTCCGGCCTCTCGGCCGCACTGGTTCCCGCCGAGTTCGGCGGTGGCGGCGCGACGCACCGCGAGATGGGCGAGATCCTGCGCGAACTGGGCAGGCACGATCCGTCCACGGCGGTCACCTTCGCCATGCATTCACATCTGGTCGCCACCCAGGTGTGGCGGCACAATCACGGCAACGATGCCTCCGCCGTCTTCGAGAAGGTGGTGGCCGGGGCGATCCTGGTGAGTACGGGCGCTTCGGATTGGGTCGGCTCGAACGGACGGGCCGAACGGGTCGAGGGCGGCTACCGCGTCCATGCGCGCAAGGCCCCTGCCAGCGGCTGCGAGGTGGGCACGGTGCTGGTGACGAGCATCCGCTGGGAGGCCGCGCCGGGTGGCCCGCAGGTGCTGCACTGCGCGATCCCGATGGCCGCCCCGGGCGTTCGGATCGAGAAGACTTGGGACACCCTGGGTTTGCGTGCCAGCGGGTCGCATTCGGTGGTGCTCGAGGATGTCTTCGTGCCCGATGCCGCGATCTCCCTGGCCCGTCCCGCCGACCTCTGGCCGCCACTGCTGAATGTGGTGATCGGCGCCGCGCTGCCGCTGGTGATGGCGGCCTACCTCGGCATCGCCGACGAAGCGCTGTATTTCGCCACCGCATTGGTCGCCGGACGCACCGACCCGCACATCTTCCAGTTGGCGGGCGAACTCACCAATGCCCATACCGCGGCCGCCGACCTGATCGAGGCCATGTTCATCGGCTCGGACAACCTGCGTTTCGCCAATACCGACGACTATGCCGCCCGGACCCTGAGCCGCAAGACCGTGGCCGCGGAGACCCTCATCGAGACCGTCCGTCTCGCGATAGAAACCGTTGGCGGCGTGGGCTATTCGCGCACCTGCGAACTGGAGATGCGGTATCGCGACGTGCACGGCTGCCTGTTCCACCCGCTGCCGCGGGCGAAGCAGACCCAGTTCACCGGCCGCGTGGTGCTCGGATCGGGTCCGCTCGGCTGATCCGCGAAACCATGACGGAACGGTGACCGTCGGCGATAAGACGAGACGCGGACCGCATCGGCGGGGTTGGATGGTCTCGAGAGTCGTCACACAGTCCCGGAGGTAACCATGGTGTCCGCAGGCAAGGTAGCTCGGTCTCCGTTGACGTGGCTCGTCACGGCGGTGGTCCTGATCGCCGTGGCGGGCGCGCTCGCACTGTTCCAGCCGTGGAAGCTGTTCACCGATACGACGGTGAACGAGGCGGCGCCCACCGTGGTGCCGTCCGCCGCGCCGAACGGAACACCCGCCGCCGACCCACCGCGGCCGGAAACGCTGAGCCAGGGCACCTTGATCTCGCACGAGCACGCCACCACCGGCACCGTGCACATCCTGCGACTCCCCGACGGCAGCCGTGTCCTGCGCCTGGAGAATCTCGATACCTCCGACGGCCCCGACGTGCACGTGTGGCTCACCGACCAACCGGTGACCGACAGCGCCGCCAGTTGGACCAGCTTCGACGACGGCGATTACGTCGATCTCGGAAAGATGAAGGGCAACAAGGGAAGCCAGAACTACACCATTCCCGCCGAGGTCGACCTGTCCAGGTTCCGGAGCGTGGATCTGTGGTGCGACCGTTTCAATGTGTCCTTCGGGGCGGCCACACTGCACGGCCTCTGAGTTCGATCGGCGCACCCCGAAAAAAATGGGCCGACAGCGGTAGGCCCCCTGTGCCACCATGTAATTCGATGATGATCACCCCGAATCGCGGGGTGATCCTTTTGAGCATCAGGAAAGGAGGAGGTGGCCTGTGAATCCGCAGAACCCGATCGCGATCGGCGCGCTCGGACGGCCCTCGCGCGTAGCGAGTGTCGATACCGCATCCGGCCACCTCCCGGCCGGTCGCTGACCCGCCGTAACCGCCTTCCGGACGATTCCGCTCTTTCTTCACGAAACATGGTGATCCCCATGATATTCCGCCGTGCCACCGATTCGGTGGTCTTGACCGTAGACAACTGGATACACACCGGCGTACTGGTACTGAACGCCTCGTACGAGGCGCTGGACGAGATCGGCGCCGATCGGGCCGTCGTACTGCTCATCAGCGGCGCCGCGGAGTCCGTCGCCGACCGCGAACCGTACTTCCCGATCCGATCCAAGCAACTGGAGATCGCGCTGCCGGAAACCATCCGGCTGTTGCGCTATGTCTACATCGAGCACGCCGCGCTGGTGCATGACGAGAGCCGCGCGACCCTCGCCGGCGTGCTGCGGCGCGATAACCATCGCTGCGGTTACTGCGCGAGCTGGGCTCGCACCGTCGACCACATCCGGCCACGCAGCCGGGGTGGCCCGAACACCTGGAGCAATCTGGTCGCCTGCTGCGCGCCGTGCAACTCGACCAAGGCCGACCGCACGCCCGAGGAGGCGGGCATGCGCCTGCTCTGGCAACCGAAGGCACCCGACCACCTGGCGAAGCGACAACGCCGCATCTGGAAGCAACTGGCCACCACCTGACCGCCGAGAGGAGAAGATCAATGACCGTCCAAACCACACTGTCCGCCGTCGACGAGTTGACGCTCGTCGACCTGCTCCCGCTCTCGGACAGCCGAGAGTGGCACCGCGCCGCGTGCCGGGGTGATCCGAACCACGAGGCGTGGTTCCCGTACCCGTCGCAGGACTTCGACTACGCGCGAAAGATCTGCGCCGGATGCCCGATCCGGGTGGCCTGCGCCGAATTCGCCTCGAACACCGGACAGTCCGGCGTCTGGGGTGGGCACGAATTCGACCGCGGTCGCATGATCCGGGAGTGAGCGGGCGTCGCCGGGACGCCCACACCGGTCGGTGTGGGCGACTCGCCGCGCGCTCGAATCCAGCGTGAACATACACTGACCGTCGTGGGCACTCATCGCAGCGGAACCAGATCCCGGGGCGTCAGCAAAGGTCCGGTTATCGCAGCGGTAGCAATTGTGCTGCTAGTGGTGGCGGTCTTCGCGTGGTTCCAATTCCGGGACCGCGCCGACGCCAGGGACAGCGCGGCGGCGGCGGAATGCGTCGAAGGCGAATCGACGCTGTTCGTCACCGTCGACCCCGACATCGAAGCACCCGTGCGGGCGATCGCGGACAAATACAACGCGGGTAAGCCGCAGGTACGCGATCACTGCGCGAAAGTGCTGGTCACGGCCCGACCGTCCGCCGCGGTCGTCGCGGGATTCACCGCGGGCGGCGCGTGGAACAGCGCACTGGGACCGCAGCCCGCGCTGTGGATCCCGGAATCCTCCCGTTCCATCGAAGCCACCCGGGTGCCCGGCCTGATCGAGGGTGATCCGACACCTATCGCGGCCAGCCCCATTGTGTTGGCGGTCACCGAGGAGCTGCGTCACTCTCTCGACGAGGCGAAGGTCACCTGGGCCGATCTGCCCCGACTCCAGCAGGGTTCGCTGAGCGAGATCGGCCTGTCGGGCTGGGGCGGGCTGCGCATGGCGTTGCCGCCGGGCGACCCGACCCTGGCCACCGCGACCGCGGTCGGTTCGGCGGTCTCCGGCGCGGATCCACTCGGCACCGAGGCGGCGCAGTCCGGTCAGGTGGTCGCCGCGGTCTCCGGACTCGCCGCGGGCGCACCGGAGGCGGCGACTATCGGCGCTGCCCTCGACACCATCGCGACCGCGCAACAACCGGCGGATGCGACCATCCACGCGGTGGCGGCTACCGAGCAGCAATTGAATTCGCATGTGGGACTTGTGGCTTACCATCCGGCGGGTACCACGCCGGTCGCCGATCATCCGGTCGCGATGATGTCCGGCGCGTGGGTCGATCAGACGCAGAACCTGATCGCCAGCGTGTTCGCCGAATACTTGCGCGCGCCCGAGCAGGCACAGCTCTTCACCGCCGCGGGGTTCGCCACCAATCCGCCCGTCACGGGTCCCGGCGCCTCCCGCGCCGCACTCGAGAAGGTGAGCGCGACCCTCGCGAACCCGATACTCGGTGTGCAGTCCACGGTGCTGCTCGACATCTCCGCCTCGATGTCCGACACCAACACTTCCAGCACCCGGCTCGCGAATACCCTCGGCGCGCTGCGCTCCACCATGAATGTGATGCCGCCCGACTTCGGCCTCGGCGTCTGGACCTTCGCCAAGAACCTGGACGGCACCAGCCCGTATCGGGTGCTCGCGCCCACCGCACCGCTGAGCACCACGCAGCGCAGCGCCATCGACACCGCGCTGACTTCGGTGCGCGCCACCGAAACCAAGCCGGACCAGGCATACCCGACCCTGCTCGCGGCATACCGGAACGCGGTCTCCAATTACGCCGCGGGCCGCACCAATTCGATCCTGCTCATCACCGACGGCCCCGACGACGACTCCACGCTGACCGGTGCCGAATTGGTCGCCGGTATCACTGCCGCGACCGATAAAGCACGCCCGGTCCGCATCGACGTCATCGTCATCGGCGGAACCGGCTCGGGCGCTCAAACCTTGCAGGGTCTGGCTCAGCAGACCCACGGCACCTACACCCGCGTCACCACCTCCGACGACCTCACCTTCGGCACCGCCATGGTGCAGGCGCTGACCAGTCCGTAGGCCGGCCTCGCTGGTCAGCCGATCTGCTCCACTTCCCGTTGCATCCCCCGGAATCGACCACGCAGCGCGCGATCGTGGGTCACCACGACCAGCGCACCGGCATAGTCGCGCAGCGCCGACTCCAACTCCTCCACCAGCGTCAACGACAGGTGGTTGGTCGGCTCGTCCAGCAACAGCAGGTCGTATTCCTCGGCGAGCAGCCGGGCCACGGCCAGCCTGCGCCGCTGCCCCTCGGAGAGCGCACCCATTCGCAGATCGAGGGCATCGCGGTGGAACAACCCCGTCGACATCAGCGCCGCCCGCCCGTACCCGTATACCTGCGCGACCGTCTGTTCGGGATCGAGGGCGATGTCTTGGCGCAGATAGCCGACCCGCCCGCGAGCGCTGGCGTAGATCTTGTCCAGCAATGTCGATTTGCCCGCGCCGTTGGGCCCGTGGATCAGCAGCCGGTCCCGGGGACCGAGGGTCAGGGACCCGACCTCGAACGAACCGGGACCCCCGCCCGTCCCGAAGCGGCCGGTGAACCTCAACGGTTTCGGCGGCTCCGGTACCGGATCCGCCCGTAGCCTGCGCAGCCGCTCAGCGGACTGGCGCACCCGTGAGGACACCGAGTTCTGCACCCGCCCCGCATTCCGGTCATAGGCCATTTTGTTGTTGTCTTTCATTGCCCGCCCCGCCGCGACCCGGTGCGCGGTGGTCTCGGAGAACTCCTCCAGTCGCTCGATCTCCTCCCGCCACTGCGCGTAGGCCTGCTCCCAGCGCTGGCGGGCCGCCGCCTTCGCGGCACGGAACCCGCTGTAGCCGCCGCCGAACCGGGTCACCCCACCGTCGTCCACCTCGATGATCGCGGTCGCGACACGGTCCAGGAACGTCCGATCGTGCGAGACCACGACGACGGTCTCATGATGGGACCGCAGCCGGTCCTCCAACCAGGTCAGCGCGGATTCATCGAGGTGATTGGTCGGCTCGTCCAGCAGCAGCACCTCCGGTGAGGCCGCAAGCAGGCAGGCGAGCCCGAGCCGGGCCTGTTCACCGCCGGACAGACTCGACAGCGGCCGGTTCCGCGCGATATCGGCCAGACCGAGTCCGTGCATGGATTTGTCGACCCGGGTCTCCGCGCCGTAGCCGTCCCTGGCCTCGAAGGCGGTCAGCAGCTCACCGTAAGCAGCCATATCCTCGGCCTCGGCGGCCGCTTGCATCCGCCGTTCGATATCCCGCAGTTCGGCGAGCGCCAGATCGATCGTGTCGGCGACGGTTCGACCCGCTAGAGTCTGCGCCAGATGCCCGAAACCGCCGGGCGCCGACCGCGTGACCACGCCATCGTCCGGCGCGTCCAGTCCCGCCATGATCCGCAGCACAGTGGACTTCCCGGAACCGTTTTCGCCGACGATGCCCGCCCGTTCGCCCGGGCGGATGGACAGCGTCACGTGGTCGAGCACGGTGCGCTCGGCATAGGACTTCGAAACTCCCCGAAGGGTCAGCTGTGTGGTCAGGCCGAACTCCAATCACTACTTGAGTAGACTTAAGCTAACAAGTTCTCGAATCTAATGCAACAGGAGTTGTCTTTGGAGATTCAGCGGCGCCCCGGTGGGCGTAGCGCCCGCGTCCGCGACGCGGTTCGGCAGGCGACCCTGGTCGAGCTGACCCAGCACGGCCACCAGGGCCTCACCGTGGAGAATGTCGCGAAACGCTCCGGCGTACACAAGACGTCGATCTACCGGCGCTGGGGCAGCCCGGAGGGCCTGATCGCCGACGCGCTGGAATTGGCCGCCTCCGAACCGTGGCCGATCCCGGACACCGGCACCCTGGTCGGCGACCTGCGCGCCATCACGGAGTTGGTGCGCGCCGGATTCGCCGATCCACGGGGCGGACCGGTCGCCTCGGCCTTCATCGTCGCCGCCATGCAGAACAGCGCCGCCGCGGACGCCATGCGGATCTTCACCACCTCCCGCCGCACCCAATCGGCCGAGCTGGTCCGCCGCGCCGTCGCGCGCGGCGAGCTCGCGGCGGAGGTCGACGCGGAGGAACTGGTGCGCTACGCCGTGGCGCCGATCTACTACCGGCTGTTCATCACGCACGAGCCGGTGACCGCCGAGGATGCCGTCAAAGCCGCCGACGCCGCACTGGCAGCGGCACGCGCCGGAGTGCTCTGATCGTCCGATACGCCACCGCCCAGCGGGTATCCCACTGGGCGGCAGGCGGTTACGGCGAATTCAGTCGGTGTAGGCGTCCAACGGCGGGCAGGAGCAGACCAGATTGCGGTCACCATACGCGCCGTCGATGCGACGAACCGAGGGCCACACCTTGGCCCGTGCGTGCGCCGAACCCCGCGGATAGACAGCGGTTTCGCGGCTGTAGGGGTGCTCCCACTCCTTCACCAGGCTGGCCGCGGTGTGCGGTGCGCCGCGCAGCGGGTTGTCGGTGACCGGCCAGACGCCCGCAGCGACCTGGTCGATCTCCTTGCGGATGGCGATCATCGACTCGATGAAATCGTCGATCTCGGCAAGGTTCTCGCTCTCGGTCGGCTCCACCATGAGCGTGCCCGCAACCGGGAAACTCATGGTCGGCGCGTGGAATCCGTAGTCCGCCAGCCGCTTGGCGACATCGTCGACGGTGACGCCGGTCTGCTTGGTGATTTCGCGCAGATCCAGGATGCACTCGTGCGCGACCATCCCGTTCTCGCCCGTGTAGAGCACCGGGAAGTGCTCGTTGAGCCGCCGCGCGATGTAATTCGCCGAGGCGATGGCCGACAGGGTGGCCCGGCGCAAGCCGTCGGCGCCCATCATCCGGATGTAGGCCCAGGTGATCGGCAGAATCGAGGCCGAACCGTACTTCGCCGCCGAGACCGCGTGCGAACCGGTCTCGAGCGGATCGCCCGGCAGGTACTGCGCCAGGTGCGCGCGCACCGCGACCGGCCCGACCCCTGGACCGCCGCCGCCGTGCGGGATGCAGAAGGTCTTGTGCAGGTTCAGATGGCTGACATCGCCGCCGAATCGACCCGGCCGAGCCAGGCCGACCAGGGCATTCAGGTTGGCGCCGTCGACGTAGACCTGGCCGCCCGCTTCGTGCACCAGCCCGCACAGCTCGGCGACCTCGTGTTCGTACACGCCGTGTGTGGACGGGTAGGTGATCATGATGCAGGCCAGCCGATCGGCGTGGTCGGCGATCTTGGCGCGCAGATCGTCCAGGTCGACGTCGCCGTTGTCGCGGCACTTCACCATCTCGACCCGCATGCCGACCATGGCGGCGGAGGCGGCATTGGTGCCGTGCGCACTGGACGGGATCAGGCAGGTATCGCGGTGCGAGTCACCGCGATCCAGATGGTAACGCCGGATGGCGAGCAACCCGGCGTACTCGCCCTGGCTGCCCGCGTTCGGCTGCAGGCTCACCGAATCGTAGCCGGTGATTTCGCAGAGCCAATTCTCCAGATCCGCAATGACTTTCAGCAATCCGGGGGCATCCTCGACCGGCGCGTACGGGTGCACCCGCGCGAAGCCGGGCCAGGTGATCGGCTCCATCTCGGCGGTCGCGTTCAACTTCATGGTGCAGGAGCCGAGCGGAATCATGCTGCGGTCCAGCGCGATATCCCTATCCGAGAGCCTGCGCAGGTAGCGCAGCATTGCCGTCTCGGTGTGGTAGCTCGTGAATGCCGGGTGGGTCAGGAATTCCGAGCTGCGCGTTTCGATGCCGGCACTGGCCGGGGCCGAATTCGACGTATCCAACGAGCGCGCGGTGCCGAAGGATTCGAGTACCGCCGTGACGTGTGCTTCGGTGGTCGCTTCATCGCAGGCGATGCCGACGTGGTCGGCGTCCACCAATCGCAGATTGATGCCGCGCGACTTCGCCTTCGCGACAACGGCTTCCGCACCACCGGGGACATGCGCAAGCACGGTGTCGAAGAAGGTGTCGTGCACCACCGCACCGTCCAGCCCCGACGCGATGGCGGCCGCGTGTCCGTGCACCCGGCGCGCGATCGCACGCAAACCGTCGGCGCCGTGGTAGGAGGCGTACATTGCGGCCACGATGGCCAGCAGCACCTGCGCGGTGCAGATATTGGAGGTGGCCTTCTCTCGGCGGATGTGCTGTTCGCGAGTCTGCAGCGCGAGCCGGTAGGCCAGATCACCGTCCGCATCCACCGACACACCGACCAGCCGGCCGGGCAACTGACGCGCGTGCGCCTGGCGCACCGCGAGGTAGCCCGCATGCGGCCCGCCGAAGCCGAGCGGCACGCCGAAGCGCTGGGTGGTGCCGAAACAGGCATCCGCACCCTGCTCGCCCGGCGCGGTGATCAATGTCAGCGCCAGCAGATCCGCGCCCACCGCGACCAAGGCGCCGCGCTCGTGCGCCGCCGCGATCACCGCGGTCCAGTCGACGATGCGACCGGAGGCGCCGGGGGCCTGCAGGAGCACGCCGAAGAACTCACCCTCGGGCAGTTCGCCGGTGGCGAGATCCGCCTCGACGATCTCGATGCCCAGCGGCTCGGCGCGGGTGGTCAGCACGGTCCTGGTCTGCGGGAACAGATCGGAGTCGATGAGCAGCCGCGCGGATTTGGAGCGGCCCGCACGACGCAGCAGCGTCATCGCCTCGGCCGCCGCGGTGGCCTCGTCCAGCATGGACGCGTTGGCGACCTCCATACCGGTCAGGTCCGACACCATGGTCTGGAAGTTGAGCAGCGCCTCGAGCCTGCCCTGACTGATCTCCGGCTGGTACGGCGTATAGGCGGTGTACCAGGCCGGGTTCTCCAGCAGATTGCGCACCAGCACCGGCGGGGTCAGCGTGTCGTAGTAGCCGAGCCCGATCATCGACGTGGCCACCGTATTGGAGTGCGCAAGGGCCGCGAGTTCGTTGAGCACCTCGTGTTCGGTTGCCGCGGGCGGCAATCCGGCCAGCGGTGCGGCCTGGGGATGGAGGTCGGCGGAGCCGGCGGGGTGGGTAGGCACGGCGTCGTCCAGGATGCTGGCCGGGACCGCGGCGGTCGCGAGTTCGTCCAGCGACCCGACGCCGATAACGGGCAGCATCCGGGCGAGTTCGCCCAGGTCCGGTCCGATGTGGCGGTCGGCAAAAGATCGAGTCACGGCAGCTCCAAGGTCGGGCGGGTCGACCACGGGGGTCGATGGGTACCAGCCCTCCCCCTCTGTCGTGGAGCCTGAGAGATTCGGGAGTTGTCATCCCTTTCCCCATGGGCGGGCGGCACGCGACCACCACTTTCCAGAGGCGCCGAAGCCCGTACGGTCCCTGTTGCCTGAGAGATTGACGGGGAGGTGCTGCTCCTTCGGCGCCCGATCTCATTTCGAGTCCGGAACTCTCCCGCACGGCGGCGACGCACCGCCCAGTTTATGCGGAGTGCCCCCCGAACAATGGCACCAGGTCGGTGTCGCCCTCGTCACTTACCGTCCCTCGGCGCATCGACCGCGCCGCTCAGATCGGCATGCCGTCCCGGAGCCAGGTCGCGGCGAGGACGATCGCCCTCGCCTGAAGCGTCACCAGCCGATCCACAGGCATCAGTTGCTTCCGCTCGGCGCACCATTCCTCGAGGATCACCCCGAATCGCGCGCTCCTATTCCAGCACCGGCAGGGGTTCGCGAGCGGCCTCCGCATCGGGCATGCGCAGCAGCATGCCGCCGATCCGCGGGCGCACCGTCGCGAGCCAGACGTACCGCTCGGTGAAGGTCTCCCCCCAACGGCCGCGAGCCGGTCCGAATCGGCCCCACCGCCTCGGCCGCCGCCATTCGCTCGAGATCCTCCAGGGAGGCCCGGACCGAACGTTCGAACGGTGTGCGTCCACCCGAGCTACCGGCCACCCGATCCAAAGCCTCGCCGACGATCCGCGCCGTCTCGCGATAGGCCGCCGCAGGCCGCGAACACCTCACGCAACGATTGCGCACCGGGTGACCGATCGGCGATGCGAGGATCGACCAGGAACGGCAGTTGCAGACCGACATCGCGGCCCCGTACGGCGCCCCGCAATCCTGGCTGCCGCCTCCGCCGAGCGACGCCGCCAGATCCACGCTCTGCCCGCTCGAATGCCTCCGCCATCGTCGCCCACGGCACGAAATGCCAAGTGGCCCCGCAGGTCAGCGTGTCGTCGGCGGCGAATCTGGTGAGCTGATGGCGAATCGTCGCCATGCCGATGGGTTTCGTCGAATCCGAGGGCAACGAAAAGGCCGCCCCGGATATACCGGGACGGCCGGGGCCGATGCCTAGCCGGTCTTGGCGTTCATCCGAGCCTTGCGCCGGTAGGCGAGTTCGTCCTCGGGCCGCTCGGTGGCGGCGGAGGCCCGCTCGGCGGGGAAATTGGCGATGGCGCCGGTCAATTCACGCATGGCACCGCTGACCGCTATACCGAACACTCCCTGTCCGCCCTGCAGTAAATCAACGACCTCCTCGGGCGAGGTGCACTCGTAGACCGAGGTGCCATCGGAGAACAGGGTGATCCCGGCCAGATCCTGCACGCCGCGGCTGCGCAGGTGGTCGACGGCGATCCGGATGTTCTGCAGCGAGATACCCGCGTCGAGCAGTCGCTTGACGATCTTCAGGACCAGGATGTCCTTGAACGAGTAGAGCCGCTGACTGCCGGATCCCGCGGCGCTGCGGATCGAGGGCACGACCAGTCCGGTACGCGCCCAGTAGTCGAGCTGCCGGTAGGTGATTCCGGCGACCTGGCATGCACTGGGAACGCGATATCCGACGAGATCGTCGGGCACCGAGTCGTCCGGGAACAGGCCTGGCTGTACCACATCCTGCGATTGCTCTGCCACTGACCACTCCCTTGCTTCGCCGACGCCTTGCCTCATCGATGACCCGGCTCCGTAACGACCATCAACCCGCCGTAACGGACGTGGCCCAACTATCGAGGTTACTCCCACTGATTCTCCCGGGAGCAGCATCATCGATCCAAACGCGACGCGCGGTAAATGTCTCGACCTGTACTTCAGGTACAGAAATATGCTATAGCGCGCCGCTATAGCATTTTGGCGATCAGCTATCGGTCGCCTTGAAGTCGTCCGGGGAGACCGACTCCAGGAACTCCTTGAACTTCTCCACTTCGTCCTCGCGTTCGTCCGGCATGACCAGCCCGGCTTCCTCGAGGACAGCCTCCTCGGCATAGATCGGGCAACCCACCCGCAAGGCGATCGCTACCGAATCCGAAGGACGCGCCGAGATCGTCAGCTCGTTCTCGAATACCAGATCCGCGTAGAAGGTGCCCTCCTGCAGATCGACGATCCGCACCTCCTTGAGGGTATGCCCCAGCTCGGTGATCAGGATCTTGATCAGATCGTGGGTCAACGGGCGGATCGGGGTCACCCCCTCCTGTTCCAGCACAATCGCGGTGGCCTCGGCCTGTCCGATCCAGATCGGTAGGTACCGATCACCGGACACCTCGCGGAGCAAGAGCACGGGCTGGTTCTGCGGCTGCTCGACACGAATGCCGATTACGCGCATTTCACTCATCGCACTGCCTCCCATACTCGCCGGCCGCCCGGCATGACCGCTGCGGAGCTCGCCGTACCACGAGTCTAAGCGAACTCGGAGCAGTGCTGCGATCGGTGTGCACAGCCGAAATCAGCGTGTTGCCGCGGTGGAATACGAACGCCGGTCACGGTGTCGGATCCGACCGCGGGCTCAGTTGCCCAGCGAGTTCCGCACCGACGCCTTGACCAGGCAGGTGTGCAGGGTCAATGACAGGGCCGCGAGCTCACGCACCATTTCCTCGGCCCGCGCCCGCGCGCCCGCGTCGCGACTTTTCGCGATCGGCGCGGCGATCTGCGCGACCAGCGCGGCCTCGCGGTCCGCGGCGAGCTTGAAGGCGCGCAGATGCCGTGCCTCCAGGCCGAATTCGGCCATCGCCTTGGCCGTCCTGGCCAGGGTGACCGCATCGGCGTCGAAAAAGCCCGCGGCACCCGGGGTGATGAGGTTCGCCCGAATCAGATCGTTGAGGAACTTCTCGTCGATCTCGGCCTGCGTCAGCAGATCCGCTCGGGTGAGCCGGATTTCGTGATCGAACCGAAGCTCGTCGGGTGAGATCTCACCGGGCACGACGCCGAGCCTACGGGGCGCGACGGCTCCCGCAACCCGACCGGCGCGACCTGCGGATTCCACAACGGAATCGGAGTCGGCGACGAGTGCAGGCTCCGCACCGTTGCGGCCGGAGACCGCGCGGGCGCGCGCCTCGCGCACGCCCAGCGTCGCCGCACCACTGTCGATCGCCTCGAGCTGTTCCTTGATCACCTTCAACGGCAGGTACTGGTCACGTTGCGCGGTCAGGACGAACCTCAGCCGTTCGCAATCCGCGATCGAGAACCTGCGGTACCCGGAGGGTGTGCGCTCCGGGCGGATCAGTCCCTCGGCCTCGAGGAACCGGATCTTCGAGATGGTGATATCCGGAAAGTCGGGGCGCAGCAGGTCGAGCACGGAGCCGATCGACATGCCTCCGCGTGCCCACTGCGCCGCGCCCGTCACAGCGCCGAGCCGTTCATGATCGTCGGACCGTCCTGCTCATGCCCGCACCGCACACTCGGCTTCGGCATACGCACCGCGGACTGGCACATGATTCACTCGCCGCGCCCGCTCATAGGCTGCCGGCACCCGCCGACGGCTCGTTCACCTGTGCGCGCGGTCCGGTCAGGAACACGAGCCGGAACTTACCGATCTGCACTTCGTCGCCGTTCTGCAGCTCCGAGGAGTCCACCGGCTCCCGGTTCACGTAGGTGCCGTTCAAGCTGCCCACGTCGACCACCTGGAACGTATCGTCGTCCTGCCGGAATTCGGCGTGCCGACGGCTGACGGTGACGTCGTCGAGAAAGATGTCACTGTCGGGGTGGCGGCCTGCCGACGTGGTCGGCTGGTCCAGCAGGAACCGCGAGCCCGCGTTCGGGCCGCGTTTGACGACCAAGAGGGCCGCGCCAACCGGCAGGCCCTCGACCCCTTGGACCGGCTGTTCGCCGGTCACCTCTGCGGAGCGCGACGCGTCGACCTCGTTCAGGAAATCCGCGCGGAAGACCGACGTCGTCTCGGCCGCGGTCTCCTGGTAACCCGGGTCTTTGTTCTCGCTCACCGTTTCTCTCCTCCTCGAACCTGATTATCCATGCAAGCTGGTGATGCCTTCACCGACACGACGCGTCGTACCGGTGGAACACCGGCATCGACCGCCGGACATCTGTTGGCATTGACCGTACCCTGCCGGGGCGTGCCCGTGCAGGTAGAACTGGGAAGGCTGCCTCAGCCCCCGATAACTCCTTGATAACCTGCGGCATCCAGCAGTTCACCGAGCGTCGAATCGAGGCCGCCGGCGTCGGCGACCTCCAGCTCGAACAGCCAGCCCGCGCCGTACGGATCGGTATTCAGCGTCTCCGGGGCCTGCACGAGTTCCTCGTTCACCGCAACAACTTTCGCGGTCAGCGGGGCATAGATATCGGAGACACTCTTTGTCGACTCCACCTCGGCGATGCTGTCACCGGAAGCCACGTCCTTGTCCGAGTCCGGCAGCTGCACGAACACGACGTCACCGAGTTGTGACTGGGCGTAGTCGGTGATGCCGACCCGGACCGTGGTCGGACCGATCCGGCGCACCCATTCGTGCTCCTCGGTGTAGCGCAGATCCTCGGGGGTCTGGGTCACAAGGCCGTCCTTTCTTCGTGAAGGTTGCACGCAACTCTATGCGAGGGTCGTCCGTGTGTCCGACCCGACGTCTCCGCTACGGGGAGCGCTGCGGCACAGCCGGTATCGCGCGCGCCACCGCGATGGCCTTACCCAGGTACAGGACGCCCGTCCAGACGTAGACCGCCGTACCCCAGACCAGGAATGCCCCACCGAAGGCCCGCCCGAAACCATCCAGCGGCCAATCCATCTGACCCGCCAGCAGCCAGGGCAACGCCGACATCAGCGCGAACGTCGCGGCCTTCCCCAGGTAGATCACCTCGGGCGGGTCCAGCTCCCGGCGCTTGTAGACCCCGAGGGTGAGGGTGAGCACCAGATCGCGGCCGATAAGAATGACGGCCACCCACCACGGAATCAGCCCGCGGATGACAAAGGCCAGCAATGTCGTCACCAGGTACAGCCGATCCACGAACGGATCGAGTAGCGCGCCCAACCTCGAGGATTGGTCGAGCAGCCGCGCCAGCTTTCCGTCCAGGAAGTCCGTGACGCCGCTGGCGACGAGCAGGGCGAACGCCCAGCCGTCGGCCTGCACCACCAGCAGCAACCACAGGAACAGCGGAACACCCAGCAGACGCAGCACGCTCAGCACGTTCGGGACGGTCAGGATGCGGTCGGCGAAGATCGCCCGTACGCCGGTTTCGGCGCCGGAGTCGGCTCGCCCGTCCGGTCCGGTCGTCCCCGATTCGGTTGTCACAGCCCAGTGCTTACCGCACAAACCCCCGACAACGCCATCCGGGCACGCCGATGTCCGCGACGCGAGCCGCCGATCGATCGGGTTATGTCACATCCCACCCGATGAAAGAATGACTATGAAACCATCTCATCTGTCGGCACGGTGAGCGAGAGGAAATCATGCCCGCATTCGACTACGACGTGGTGGTGATCGGTTCCGGGTTCGGTGGCAGTGTGAGCGCCCTGCGGTTGACCGAGAAGGGATATCGAGTCGGCGTGCTCGAGGCGGGCAGGCGCTGGACGGCAGCGGATCTACCGCGGACCAATTGGAATGTGCGCAAATCCATCTGGGCGCCGCGCCTCGGTCTCACCGGCACCCAGCGGATCAGCATTCTCGGCAAATGCGCGGTCTTCTCCGGTGCGGGCGTCGGCGGCGGCTCGCTCATCTACGGCAATACGCTCTACGAACCGCTGCCGAACTTCTACACCGACAGGCAGTGGGCGCACATCACCGACTGGCGCGCCGAGCTGGCTCCCTACTACGACCAGGCCCAGCGCATGCTCGGGGTGGCGCCGAATCCGCGGATGACCCCGGCCGACGAGGTGATCCGGGAGATCGCCGATGACCTCGGCGTCGGCGACACATTCCACCCGACGAAGGTCGGGGTGTTCTTCAACGAGGCCGATCCGGGTACCGAGGTCGACGACCCGTACTTCGGCGGCGCCGGTCCGCGCAGGCGCGGCTGCGTGCATTGCGCGCAATGCTTCACCGGCTGTCCGCACAACGCCAAGAACACCACCCCCAAGAACTATCTCCACCTCGCCGAACAGGCGGGCGCCGAGGTGCACCCGCTGACCACCGCGACCGCGGTGCGACCACTCTCCGGTGGCGGCTACGCCGTGGAAACCGCCCGATCGGACCGTTGGATCCGCAAGCAGCGCAGGACCTTCACCGCCGAACAGGTGGTATTCGCGGGCGCCGCGCTCGGCACCCAGAAGTTGCTGCACAAGATGCGTGACAAGCGGGTCCTGCCCCATCTGTCCCCGCGGCTCGGCGAACTGACCCGGAGCAACTCCGAGGCGATCCTCAATGTGGTGAGCCGCTCGCGCAAGGATTTCGCCGAAGGTATCGCCATCACCTCCTCCATCCATCCGGAGGCCGACACCCACATCGAGGTCTGCCACTACGGAAAGGGCCAGAACGCGCTGTTCCCGATGTCGGTGCCGATCGTGGACGGCGGCGCATTCCGCTTCCTGCGCTTCCTGCTCGCGATGGTGCTGCACCCGATCGTCTTCTTGCGCAGCCTCGATGCCAGACACGCGTCGGAGAAGTCGGTCATCCTGCTGGTGATGCAGTCGCTGGACAACTCGCTCACCTCGTTCCGCAAGCGCGGGCAGCTCAAAACCAAGGCGGGCACCGGCGAGCCGAATCCCACCTGGATTCCCCTGGCGCACGACATCGGGCGGCGATTCGGCGCCAAGGTGAACGGTGACACGCACGGGCTGATCATGGACGTCTTCAATATCCCGGCCACCGCGCATTACATCGGCGGCTGCGTGATCGGCGAAACCGCCGAGACCGGCGTGGTCGACCCGTATCAGCGGATCTTCGGACATCCGGGGCTGCATGTGGCGGACGGGTCGGCGGTCACCGCCAATCTCGGCGTCAATCCGTCGCTGACCATCACCGCCCAGGCCGAGCGGTCGATGGCGTTCTGGCCCAATAAGAACGAGGCCGACCCGCGTCCGGAACTCGGTGCCGCCTACCGGCGGATCGAACCGGTCGCACCGAATCGCCCGACCGTCCCCGATGCCGCTCCCGGCGCGCTGCGGCTGCCCATCACCCCGGTCGACCCCCCGGTACCGGCGGTCTGACATCCCGACCGTCATCCGGACGTGGCGTAGACGACAGCCCACGCCACATCCGGGCACGCTAGCGTGAGCGCTGTGTCAGACAGTGGTATCGATCTACGCACCTACGTCGCGGCCGACGAGGTGCGGGCCCGCGGACGCGCGCTGCGCGACCGGGTCCCGGTCACCGTGCGCGACCGGGACGCCACCGGCGAGCGGCGACCGGACGTGCTGGAATTCATTCGGGCGAGCCACGCCGACCGGCTGCCGCACCTGGTGCCGCTGCGCGTCGGCCGGATGATGTCCGGGCCGTTCACCTTCTACCGTGGCGCGGCCGGGTTGATGGGCGCCGATCTGGCGGGCGGGCCGGTCAGCGGGTTGGACGCGCAGATCTGCGGTGACGCGCATGCCGCGAATTTCGGCCTGTACGGCACACAGCGCGGCGAAATCATCATGGATATCAATGATTTCGATGAGACCATCGTCGGCCCGTGGGAATGGGATCTGGAGCGTCTCGCGGCCAGCCTGGTGCTGGCGGGCCGCGAGTCCGGTGTCGACGAGGACGGGTGCCACAAGGCGGCCCGCGACGCCGTCACCTCCTATCGCCTGGCCACCGACCAGCTCGCCGATTTGCCGTTCATGGAGGCGTGGACGGCGCTGCCGGACGAATCGGTGCTCAGCCGAGCCAAGGCACAGGACCTGCTCGACGATTTCAAGAAGGCCGCGAAGAAGGCGCGCAAGAACACCAGCGCGAAGGTGGCGGCGAAGTGGACCGAGCATATCGACGATCACGAGACCGGAATCCGCAAACATCGATTCGTCAGCGACCCACCGGTTCTCGCCGCCGTCGACGCGGGGGTGACCGAGGCGGTCATCGACGGCCTGGAGCGCTACACCGGCACCCTGCGCGAATCGCGACGCAATCTGGTGGGCCGATTCGCGGTGTCCGACGTCGCTTTTCGCATTGTCGGCACCGGAAGTGTCGGGCTGCACAGCTATGTGGCGCTGCTGCACGGCAATGACGGCGAGGTGCTCGTACTCCAGCTCAAGCAGTCCATCGCCTCGGCGTTGGCGCCGTATCTGTCCCCGCGGCCGGTCCGGCACGAGGGTGAGCGAATCGTGCAGGGCGCCAGACTGGTTCAGTCCGAGACCGATATCCTGCTCGGGTGGACGACGCTGCGGCTGGGAACGCGGGAGCTACCGTTCATCGTGCGCCAGTTCCGGAACTTCAAGGGCAGCATCGACCCGGCCGGGCTCAGCGCGGACGATCTCGACGACTACGGCAGGCTCGCGGGCTCGCTCTTGGCGCGGGCGCATTCCCGTTCCCTCGATCCCCGCCTGATTGCGGGCTATCTCGACGGCGACGAGGCCTTCGATGACGCGGTCGCCGCCTTCGCGGTGCGGTACGCCGACCGCACCGAGGCCGATCACACGGTATTGGTCGAGGCCGTGAAGGCGGGCAAGCTCGCCGCCGAAGTGCCGCAATAAGAATCCGATGTGTCCCGGACACGGAACAACACGCCGTGTCCCGCCGCAGGCACGGCGAATCCCGCCCGCTTGCTCGTATCCTGTCCACTGTCGAGTGACGACGTGAAGGGCGGTCGCGAATGCTCGTACGAGTACAGAACCCCGCAGGCACGAATGCCGAACGGGCACTGATCGACTGGCTGCGCACCTGGAAGGATCCGGCCAGTCCGCACGGCGTGGCCACGATCAACTGCAGTCTGTTCCACCAAGATCGGCTGCACCAGTTCGATGCGGTGGTCTGGACCCCCACCAGCTGCGTGGTGATCGAGGCCGAGGCGTTGGTGGCCCGTCAGGACGGGGTGCTGGATATCCCGCTCAACGGTCCGTGGACGATCAACAGCGAGCCCGCCGCGATGGAGGGCCGGGACCGGCGCACGCCGCTGGACAAATCCCGCGAGCACACCTTCGCATTGCAGAACTGGCTGTCCGCGCGCGGCCTCGGCCAGCGCGCGGTGCACGGGGTCGCGCTCATCGTGCCGCTACGCGGTGCCGAGCTGAAGATCCAACAGGAGTGGAGCGACCCGAGTTTCGATGTCATCCTGGGCAACGACCCGGGGCGGCTGCGGCACTATTTCGACGCACTCGCCGAGTCGGAGAAGCATCTGTGGACGGCAAACGATATCGCGGTGGCATTCCGCGGGCTGGGCATCCTGCCGTATCTGCCCGCACCTCAGGAGCTGCTCAACGAGGGCTTCCTCGGGCCGATCGACATCACGCTGTGGCACGGCGGCCCACAGCAGGCGCAGGCCGAGGCCTACGCCGAGGAACTGGCCCAGGCCGAGAAGGAGGCGCACACCCCCGCGTACGCCATCGAAGCGCCCTGGTACAGCCCGTGGAAGCTGTACCCGCGCGAGACCGGCGACATCGATATGGGCCGCGCCTTCATGCGGGCCGCGCTGACGGTCGGCATGGTCATCGCGTTCGTCTGGGCGATCTGGTTCGTCGTCACCGCGATCACGACCTACGGCCCGGGCTGAGCGACAGGCGCCGGTGGCTAGGCTGCAGGACGTGATCGCTGCACCGCGCGCCTTCGGCACCATACGGCTCACCGTGGTCGCGCTGTGTGTCGCCATCGCGGCAGCGGTACCGCTCAGTTTCCCCGCCGACGGTGGGGCGACGGATGTGGACCGCGGCGTGTCCGCGCCGATCCACGAGGCCCTGGACCGGCACCACAACCTGTACCACGCGTTGGTCGTCCCGAGCGACGCCTACATCCTGCTTCCACTGCTGCTGGCCGCGGGCGCCTGGTTCGCCGCGCACCTCCGATGGTGGCGTGCCGTGACGATGGTTGTGGTGCCGGAGCTGGTCGTCGCGATCAATACCTGGGTTCTGAAGCCGCTGTTCGACCGGCCGCTGCACGACTACCTCGCCTACCCGAGCGGACATACCGTGCACCTGATCGCGATCGCGACCACCTTTGCGCTGCTGACGGATTCGGCCGCGGTCCGCTACTCGGTCGCTACGGTGACGGCGGCGGCGCTCGGGGCGGTCGCCGTCGGCATGATCGGGCTCGGCTACCACCTGCCGACCGATATCGTCGGCGGGGTGAGCGCCGCGATCGCCATGGTCGTCATTCTGTGCTGGGTCGCCCAGCGGATAGCGCACCGGATCCAGCGGGCCCCGGGGTAGGACCCAGCGACCGGCTGGGGCAAGCTCTCCCGGACGGTTCGCCACCGAGTGCGGCGGGCCCGCGATCCCAGGAGCTACCGCCGTTCGACCGGGTCGCCGACCCGAGCGGGCGTTCAGGACGGGCGGCGGGCGGGGAATTCGGCGGCGAGTTCGGCGAAGACCGCGGTATTCAACGCGAACGCCCGTTGCCCCTCGTCGAGTACGCGACGGCGTTCCAGCTCGTCCACCGCCAGGCGGTCGAGCAGGCCGCGGTACTCGCGCTTGAACGCGGCCGGATTGCCGATGTCGTCGAAGACGTAGAAGCGCACCCCGTCGCCGCGGCGCGGCAGGTCCCACAGCTTTTCGGCGGTGCCGCGGATGACCTGTCCACCGGAGAGATCGCCGAGGTAGCGGGTGTAGTGGTGCGCGATGTAGCCGGCGGGCCACTCGCGGGCGCACTTCTCGATGCGCGCGGCGTAGGCGGCGGTCGCAGGCAGCGCGGTCAGTTCGGTGCGCCAATCCGGTCCCACCAGGTGGGCGAGATCGCTCTCCAGCGCGGCGGTCCTGGCCAGCTCGGTCCGGATGAACGGACCCGCGATGGGATCCGCGGACAGCGTGTCCCAGCGGGATTCCAGGGCGCGGTAGATGAACCAGAGCTGGCCGGTGTAGCGCCTATAGGAGTCGATGCCGAGTCCGCCGCCGAGCATATCGCTGATGAACGAGGAGTTCTCGGCCTCGGCGTGCTGGCGTTCCGTCGCGGTCCGGATCTGGGTGGAGAAGGGCTGGGTGGAGAAATATCCTGCATCCGACATTCCGAATCACCTCGCCATCGCCCGCGAGCAGCCATCTTGTTTGGCTACCCTAACTAGTCGCACCGACCATACCGGCTCCCCCTCCACGATGCATCCGAGTCGGACCGTTCGGCTCACTGAACGGATGGGCCACGCCGACGACGACGCACGATCGTCGGCCTGCGCAGCGAGCCGAAACGGCGCAGGATCCGCGGACGCAATTGGGTGCGGGCGAACCATTCGCCGAGGGTGACACCCGCCGCGAGCGCGCATCCGACACCGAACGCCGCGAGCAACTGGTTCATACCGAGCACCAATTCGTCATTGAGTACGGCATAGAGCCCGCGGTACACATTCAGGCCGGGCAGCAGCGGCGTAATGCCCGCGACCGCGACGACCAGCGGCGGCGTCAGCGACCGCCGCGCCATCAGACCACCGGCCAGACCGACGACGGTGGCGGCGACGCCGGAGGAGACGACCGGACCGAACCCGGCCTCCTGCACCAGCAGAAAACAGATCGTGCCCACGGCGCCGCCGAACGCCGCCGCGGCCAGCGCCCGCTTCTCGGCGTAGCAGGCCAGCGCGAAGGCGAATGCCGCGACCGCGCCCGCCACCAGCTTCAGCGGCAGGTCGGTGATATCGCGACCGGAGGTCATCTCGATCGACGGCACCGTCGCGTCCACCGCCAGCGCCAGGCGCAGCGCCAGAACGATGCCCGCGACAATGCCACCGGTCATCATCACGACCTCCAGCAGGCGGGCCGTCGCGGTGATCGGCGCACCGGTGATGGCGTCCTGTACCGCACCGACGAGCTGTAAGCCACTGAGCAGCACCGTGATTCCGGCCGCGATGATCAAGGTCGGGTCGACCTCGATACCGAGCGGCCCCGCCAGCGTGGACAGTGCGATCGCCGGTGTCGCCGCGATGGCGCCGCCGGCCATGTGCTGGAAGAAGAAGGGAAGGCCATAGCGATTGAACACCCGGTTCACCCGGTCGATCAGCGCGGTGGTGCCGAAGCTGACAGCGGCGACCAGCCAGCCGCCGCCGAGCAGCGCTCCGATGGCCGCCGCGAGCAGCGACCAGCCGAAGGTCGCGGTCCAGCGGTGATACGGGTGCGGCGCGGTGGTGATGGCGTCGAGCGCGGCGCGCGCGTCGTCCGGAGCGACCAGCTGGGTGCGGATGCGCCGGGTGAGCCGGTCCACCGCGGCCAGCCGGGTGAAGTCCAGCGCCCGGTAGTGCACGACACGCATGGTGCTCGCGGGCGGGAGCAGCGGACCGCGATCGGCCCAGATGCGGATCGCGTCGTAGGTGACATCGATATCGCAGCGCGCCAATCCGTAGGTGGCGGCGATGAACCGGACCTGGGCGGTGGTATCGATGACGCCGGTACCGGAGGCCAGCACCACCTCGCCGACCCGGACGGCGAGATCGAGTACCTCGGCGACCCGGGCGTCGTCGGCGAGGTCGATCGGTTGCAGTGGCGTCGGCGCCGCGACGATGGTGTCCGCGGTCGCCTGCCGATCCGCGACCAACATCCCGACGGCCTGGGTCACCACCGGTACCCGCAGTGGCTTGCGTGGCCACAATCGACCGCGCTGGCCGACGTGCTCGGGAGGTGGATTCGTCTGGTCTGCTCCCGAAAGTGCGTCAAGACCCATGGCCGCGAACGTAGTCACCTACCCCGGGCTCTCGCATCCGCACTTGTCAGGCGCGTGTCGGCACGACCTCACCGGCGTCCGGCGTCGACGCCGCTTCGAACGACTGTCGATCGCGGGCGGCGGTGTGCGAAACCTTGGTACGAACCGCGATCCGTGATAGAACTTGTTCTAATTTCGGCGATGGGAGCGCGTACAGTGCGGTACGGAATTGTCTTGTTCACCAGCGATCGGGGCATCACCCCCGCCGTCGCGGCCGCCACCGCCGAGCGGGCCGGCTTCGATTCGTTCTACGTGCCCGAACACACCCATATTCCGGTGGTGCGCGCGGCCGCGCATCCCACGACCGGGGATGCCACCCTCCCCGACGACCGCTACCTGCGCACCCTCGATCCCTGGGTGGCACTGGCCACCGCCGCCGCCGTCACGGATCGGATCACCCTGTCCACCGCGGTGGCGCTGCCCGCCGAACACCACCCGATCACCCTCGCGAAAACCATCGCCTCACTCGATCACCTGGCCGGCGGACGGGTCAGCCTGGGCGTCGGATTCGGTTGGAACACCGACGAACTCGCCCATCACGGCGTTCCGGCGAATAAGCGCCGCACCGTATTGCGTGAGCACCTTGACGCCATGCGGGCCCTCTGGACCACCGAAGAGGCAAGTTTCGACGGCGAATTCGTGCGATTCGGGGCAAGCTGGTCGCGGCCGAAGCCGACCCAGAAGACCATTCCCGTGGTGCTCGGGGCCGCGGGCGGCGAGAAATCCTTCACCTGGCTCGCCCAGCACGCCGACGGGTGGCTCACCACGCCGACCGAGGGCGTACTCGACACCAAGATCGCACTGCTGCACCGCATCTGGCGCGACCACGGCCGCGAAGGTACCCCGCAGATCATCGCGCTGGCCGGGCGTCACGACGCCGCCCAGCTCGCCGAATGGGCCGAACTCGGCGTCACCGAGGTCGTTTTCGGCTTGCCCGACAGCGGCGCCGATACCGTCCGAAGCTACCTGCACAAGCTCGCGGGCAAACTCGGTCTCACCACATACGACGGACCGGAGCGGCGCTGGGCCGAATACGCACCCGAACCCGACTGAGCCATGGACGCCGGTGCCCCGCCCGGAGTCCGGGCGGGGCACCGTTGTCTGTCAACGCAGATCGCGACGGCGGAAGGCGACGATGCCGACGGCGAGCAGCCCGCCCGCGATGCCGACCAACCAGAGTATGGGCTGCCACTGGAACGGCGCGCCGGGCAACTTGGGCGGGTGCGTGAACGGCACGAAGTCCACCAGCCACTGCGGCAGGCCGTCCAATGCCCCGAGGAAGTAGATGACCAGCATGCCGCTGAGCACGCCCCAGGCGACCGGGGTGAAGCGCGGAGCAATCCCGAACATCGCCATCGTGATGCCGGTCAACACCCAGATCGCGGGCACCTGGACCAGCGCGGCGCCGAGTGAATCGCCGAGCTTACCCACCAAATCACCGTCCATCGCACCGTAGACCACGCCCAGCGCCGCACCGGCGATCAGCAGCAGTACCGCCGGACCGAGCAGCGCGAAACCGAGGTGGCTCAGCGCGTATCGCTCGCGGCTCACCGACCCGGCCAAGGTGGTCTCGGCGCGCTGGGTGGACTCCTCGTCATGCAGCCGTAGCACGGCCGAGATGGAGTACGCCGCCGCGGCCATCGCCAGGAAGGACACCGCAAAGGTGATGAAGGAGTTCTGCAACACCTCGGTGCCGCCCATCCTGGCCAGCATGTCGAGGATCTGCTGGCTGTCCTCGAGCATCTCCCCCACGCTATCGATGGCGCCACCCATCAGTAGTCCGTAGAGCAGGAACCCGATGGACCAGGCCAGCAGGGTGCCACGCTGTAGACGCCAGGCCAGGCCGGCCGAACCGGACAGGCCGGATGCCGCGACCGACGGGCCGGGCCGTTCGGCGAGCAGACCCGATCCGGTATCCCGGCGACGCAGCAGCGCGTAGGCGGCGGCGACGGTCACCGTGGCCACGGCGAACAGCGGCAGCAGCACCCACCAGCGCTCATCCGCGTACGGTCGCATATTGATACACCAGCCGAGCGGTGAAAACCAGGACAGCACACCGTTTCCCGCGTCACCTACCGCGCGCAGCGCGAATGCGGTGCCCAGCGCGGCGAATGCCACCCCGCGCGCGACCCGCGCGCCGGTGCTCAGCTGCGCCGCGACGGCGGCGACCCCGGCCCAAGCCATTCCGGACAGCGCCAGGGTGGCTCCGTACGCGACCGATCCCGCGGCGGGTAGATCGCTCCCGTACAGCGCGCCCGCGGCGAGGACGCCGACGAACAGGCAGCCCACCATGGTCAGCACCAGGGCGGCGGTCAGTCCGGCGAAGCGGCCGATGCTGGTGGCGCCCACCAGCTCCGCACGTCCGGTCTCCTCCTCGACCCTGGTATGCCGGACAATGGTGAGGATTGTCGCGATCGCGATCAGCGCGTAGAACGGCCCGGCCTTCCACAGGCCGATCGAACCGGCCTCGGTGCCGAATACCGGTCCATACATCGCGATCAGAGCCGGGCTGTCCATAATGGACTTCGCGTAATTGTCCAGTTGGGCCTGGGTGTCGTAGAGGCCCGTGGTGCTCTTCACGTAGAAGGACGGCAGAAGCCCGAAAGCCAGCACCCACAACGGCAGGACGATTCGATCCCGCCGCAGATACAGCCGCAGCAGCTGTCCGGTACCCGCGAAATCACCCCCACCGCCGAAAGCCGGTGCGGCAAAAGCGCGATCGGCGGTTGCGGTGGTCATGCCCGCACCTTCTCCCCGGATGCCCCGACGGATTCGGGGGTCGCGCCGTCGACGTGGTAGTGCCGCAGGAACAGCTCCTCCAGGGTCGGCGGCGCACTGGTCAGGCTGCGCACCCCCGTGTCGCCGAGCACCCGGATCAGTTCGCCCAGGTGTTCACCGTCGACCTGGCAACGCAGAGTGGCTCCATCGCGCTCGATATCGTCAACCCCCGCGATGCGGCTGAGATCGCCGGGGTCGCCGAGCAATTCGGCGGTGATCGAGGTGCGCGACAGATGCCGCATTTGCGCCAGCGACCCGCTCTCCACGGTTCGCCCGGCGCGGATGATGGTCACCCGATCGCAGAGCACCTCCACCTCGGACAGGATGTGGCTGGACAGCAGCACCGTGGTGCCGCGCTCCTGCGCCTCCCGGGTGCATTCGCGAAATACCTGCTCCATCAACGGATCCAGACCCGAGGTCGGCTCGTCGAGCAGCAGTAGCCGCACGTCCGAGGCGAAGGCGGAGACCAGCGCGACCTTCTGCCGGTTGCCCTTCGAGTAGGTGCGTGCCTTTTTCCGCGGATCCAGGTCGAACCGTTCGATCAGCTCGGCGCGGCGCTCGGCGTTGATGCCGCCGCGCATCCTGGCCAGCAGGTCGATGGTCTCACCGCCGGACAATGACGGCCACAGCGTGACATCGCCGGGCACATAGGCGAGTTCGCGATGCAGATCGACCGCGTCGGTCCACGGATCGCGGCCGAACAATGCGGCGCGACCCGCGGTGGCGCGCAGGATGCCGAGCAGGACTCGGATGGTGGTGGACTTCCCCGCGCCGTTGGGGCCGAGGAAGCCGTGGATCTCGCCCTCTTCGACGGAAAGGTTCAGTCCGTCGAGGGCCTTGACGTGTCCGAAAGTCTTATGGAGATCTGTGATCTCGATGACGGGCTGGGTGGCTCGATTGGCCATCATTGCTCCTCGATCAGTGCGTCCAGCAGAGTCGAATCGGTCAGCATTCCCTGGGTGTAGAGCTCCAGTGCCGGGAGGGTGGTCTCCTCGGCGAGGTCACGAATGGCCTTGCGGTAGTCGATTTTTCCCTCGCGCTGTACGCGCAGTTGCAAATAGAGGTTCATGGCTCCGACGTGGCAGAGCACGAGGTAGCGGGCACGGGCCGCGTGATCACGGCTCGGCTTGAACTGTCCGGCGTCCACGGCGACCTGCATGTATTTTTCGGCGTCGTCGATCATGTGCTCGAGCAGCGATTCCGCCAAGGCGCCGCCTGCCTGGAAGCTGCGCAGCATATAGGCGACCACCGGGGCGTAGACCTCGATCTCGGCGAGCGCGTTGATCATGCCGGTCGGCCCTGGCGAGTTGATGGCCTTGACCTTCTCGACCCGGATGATCTCGAGCACCCGCTCGTCGCAGACGGCGCGCAGCCCCTCCTTGGAGCCGAAGTGGTGATTCACCAGCCCCGGAGAGACACCGGCCGCCGCCGCGATGGCACGGACTCCGACCTGGAATCCGTGTTCGCCGAACACATCGATCGCGGCATCGCGGATGCGTGCGGCGGTCGTCAGGTCCGAGGCGGTCATCTCTTCGGCGGGTCCTTGCGATACGGCATCTCGGCTAAACACATGTTCAACATGTTAAACACTTGTTCAGCCCGCGGCAAGGGGTTCACTGCACTTGTCGCGTCGATCGGTCGCGGTCGAACCCGACTTCGGTCGATCACCGGACACGGTGCCGCACGATGTCTACGCTTCTCAGGTGTCGGCGCCGCCACCGACCGGAGTTCGAATCGTTCGTCTCGGGAGGAGCTGGTCATGCCACAGATGCGTTCGTACGAGCCGGGGGTTCCCTGCTGGGTGGATCTCGCCACGCCGGACCTCGAATCCGCCAAGGCGTTCTACGGCGATCTGTTCGGATGGCACGCCAATGTGTCGCCGGATCCGCAATACGGCGGGTACACCATGTTCACGCTGGAGGGCACCGAAGGGCACGAGGTCGCTGCCGCGATGCCGGCGATGAACCAGTCGCAACCGCCCGCGTGGACCACCTATGTCAGCGTCGTCGACGCGGACGCCACCGCCGAGGCCGTGCAGACGGCGGGCGGCCGGATCTACGCGGAGCCCATGGATATCCCGAAACAGGGCCGGATGGCGGTCTTCGCCGACCCCACCGGCGCGGTGCTCGCCGCCTGGCAACCGTACGACTTCGCCGGCGCCGGATATGTGAACGATCCGAATACATACTGCTGGAGCGAACTCAACAGCCGTGACGTGGACGCCGCGAAGGATTTCTACGGTGCGGTATTCGGCTGGGAGGGCGCCACCAGCGAGTTCGGTACCACGACCTACACCGAATGGAAGGTCGGCGGCCGATCCATCGCGGGCATGGTGCAGATGGACGATCAGTGGCCCGCCGACCTACCGGCGCACTGGATGGTCTACTTCGCGGTCTCCGACACCGACGCGTCCGCGGCCAGGACATCGCAACTGGGCGGCACCGTCTCGGTGCCGCCGACCGATATCCCGATCGGGCGCTTCGCGGTGCTCGGCGACCCGCAGGGCGCCTACTTCTCCGTCATCCGATTGAACGGCTGATCCGGCCGCCTCGATGCGGTAACCCGCAGGTCGGCGCCGAGACAAGATTCGACGGCTATGGTCGGGAGTATGGCCACCGGCAGCTCATCGACGGCAGATCATCTTCGTGCGGCGCTCGACGGACCCTGGCGGGACGTGCGGGACAAGGCTCGGATCCAACTCGCGGAGGACCGGTTCACCGGGGATCCGTACCTTGACTACAAGGCGGCGCGGGCCCGGGTTCTGGACCAGATGCGGGTCGTCGCGACCATGGGTTACGCCGAACGCGGGTTCCGGAGGGAGAACGGCGGCACCGGTGAGCCCGGCGCGGCGGTGACGGGGCTGGAGATGCTGGCCTACGCCGACCTGTCGCTGTGGGTGAAGTCCGGGGTGCAGTGGGGATTGTTCGGCGGCGCGGTGGAGAACCTCGGCACCGAACGGCACCGCGACTACATCAAGCGTCTGCTATCCCTCGACCTACTCGGCTGTTTCGCGATGACCGAGTCCGGACACGGCAGCGACGTCGCGCATGTCGAGACCACCGCGACCTATGATCCGGCCAGCCAGGAATTCGTCATCCACTCCCCGACTCCGTCGGCGCGCAAGGACTATATCGGCGGCGCGGCCGAACACGCCAGGATGGCAGCGGTTTTCGCGCAGCTCATCACCGGCGGCGAGAACCAGGGCGTGCACTGCCTGCTGGTGCCGATCCGCGACGAGCAGGGCGCGGACCTGCCCGGCGTCACCACCTTCGATGACGGGCTCAAGGGCGGACTGCCCGGGGTCGACAACGGGCGCATCGTCTTCGACCACGTCCGAATTCCGCGCGAGAATCTTCTCAACCGCTACGCCGACGTCGCGCCGGACGGGACCTACAGCTCCGAGATCGAGAACGCGAGCCGCCGATTCTTCACCACCCTGGGCACTTTGGTGCGCGGGCGGGTCAGCGTGGGCGGCGCGGCGGCCGCCGGCGCGCGGGTCGCGCTGAGCATCGCGGTGCGTTACGCGCTGAAGCGGCGTCAGTTCTCGGATCCGGATACCGGCGCGGAGACATTGCTGCTGGACTACCGCAGTCACCAGCGCAGACTGCTTCCCTTGGTCGCGCGTTCGTTCGCGCTGGCCTTCGCGCAGAACGACCTGGTACGCCGAATGCATCTGGTGCAGACCGGTCAGGATCTCGATCCGAGTGCGCAGCGCGCACTGGAGAAGCGGGCCGCGGGTCTCAAGGTGGCCCAGACCCGGCATGCGACCCGGGCCATCCAGGAGTGCCGCGAAGCCTGCGGCGGCGCGGGCTATCTCACCGAGAACCGGCTGGTGACACTCAAGGCCGACACCGATGTATTCACCACCTTCGAGGGCGACAATGTGGTGCTCACCCAGTTGGTGGCCAAGGAACTGCTGACCGCCTACTCGGACGAGGTGCGTGACCTCGATGCGCTCGGCTGGGTGCGCTTCGCCGCGACCATGGCCGGTGATGTGGTGCGCAAGCGGTCCGGGGTGCGTCAGATGATCCAGACCCTGCGCGACCGCTCCGACGAGGGCGTCGATGAGGGCGATCTGTCCCGGCGCTCGGTGCAACTGCAATTGTTCGCCGACCGGGAGGACTATCTGGTCCGCACCGCCGCGCACCGGCTGCGGGCCCGCGCCAGGGAAACCGGCCCGTTCGAGGCGTTCAACAACGCACAGGACCACATCCTGGCCGCGGGCACCGCGCATATCGACCGCCTCGTCCTCGAGGCGTTCATCGACGGCATCGCCGGTATCGAGGATGTGGACGCGCGCGCCCTCGCCGAGGCGGTGTGCGATCTGTTCGTCTACTCGCTGGTGGAGGAGAATTCGGCCTGGTTCATCATGCACCGGTTCATGTCGGTGGAACGCGCCAAGGCAGTCCGCCGCGGCGTCAACGAACTCGTCGACCGTCTCCGCCCGCAGGCGTCGACCCTGGTGGAGGCGATGGGTGTACCTGAGTCGATGCTGCATGCGGCCATGCTGGAGGACGCAAGCGTCTACGAGCGGGACTGAGTATCGGGCGGGGGCGTCAGTAGGCGCCCTCACCGCGGGCCACCGCGCCGATGGTCTTGGCGATCAGCAGCAGATCCAGGACCATGGACCAGTTTTCGACATAGGACAGGTCGAGGCGCACGGAGTCCTCCAGGGACAGGTCGGAACGTCCACTGACCTGCCACAGGCCCGTGACGCCGGGTTTCACCAGGAGCCTTCGGCGCATTTCACCGTCGTAGGAGTCGACCTCTCGTTGAACTTGGGGTCGAGGTCCGACGACGCTCATCTCGCCGCGCAGTACGTTCAGGAACTGTGGCAGTTCGTCCAGGCTGAACTTCCGGATGAAGCGGCCGACCGGGGTGACCCTGGGATCGTCCTTCATCTTGAAGAAGACGGGATTGCCGCCGTTGCGTTCGATGAGTGCGACGACGCCGCGGTCGGCGTCGGTGTACATGCTGCGGAATTTGATCATCTGGAATGGTTTGCCGCCCCGGCCGATTCGCTCCGATAGATAGAACACCGGGCCCGGACTCGTCAGTTTCACGGCCACCGCGATACCCACCAGGACGGGTGCGATCGCGATCAGTACGCAGGTCGCGAAGCAGAGGTCGAAGACGGCCTTGCCGGTCGACTTCGCCCGGTCGTATTGCGGCTTGGCGATATGCAGCATCGGCATGCCCGCGACCAGCCGGTTGGTCAGGCGCGCGCCGGAGATGTCGACGACGCCGGGGGCCACGACGAGTTCTACTCCGAGCGGATCGAGTTCCCATGCCATGCGACGCAATTCGACCGGACCGAGGTAGTCGGTCGCGGTGACCGCCACCGTATCGGCGCCGCTGCGCCGCACCGCGTCCAGCACCGAGCGATCGTCGCCGACGACCGAGAATGTCCGCCCCGAGGCTTGCAGACCGCGGCCCGCTTTTCCGAGTATTCCATCCGGAATACACACGCCCACAACGCGATAACCGGCATCCGGATCGCGCGAGAAGGCGGTTGCCATTGCCTGCGCGGCCTCCGGCGGTCCGACAACCAGCACCGCGGTCAGATACTGGTCGCGGATGCGACGCCGCGCCCGCGCGTGCAGCCGCCAACCCAGCCTGCTGAGCATCAGACCGAACAGGCCGAGCGGAAGCGCGATCGCCAGATACCCACGCGCGAACTCGATCTGGAAGATCAGCGACACGATCGCCAGTAGCCCGAACAACCGTAGTGTCGCGGAGACCAGTCGCCGGTATTCCTCCGAACCGCTCCCGACCACCTGGGGTGATCGGCTGTTGCCGACGGCGAGAATCACCACCCAGACCAGTGCCAGCAGGACCGAGACACCGGTGTAGCCGACCTCATAGGGCAGCGCCCACGCCAGTGGGGGCGCCACGGGCCCACCGAACCGGATGATCTGCGCCAGCAGCACCGCCGCCGCGATCACCATCGAATCCGTTGTACCCAAACGTTTTACGTACTCGGCCTGCCAGCGTTCCCGTTCAGAACGCGGCAAGACATGGGACGGACCCGGAAGATCCAGATCGTCGCCATCGGTGAGCTCGTAGCTCATGAACACGCACCTCCCCCTGGGAGAGAATTTGTCACCCCCGATCCCCATCGACCGGTCCCCGCGGCAAGCATTGGCCGCCTCGGGTGTTCGGTCATTCGGCGCCCAACAGAAGATTGTTACAGAACACAATCCTTTTCACATATCGAATCGCAAGGGCCGCAAAGTATTCCACGAAATAGCCGACAGAGGGACGGTTGGTTTCATTCCCTTAATCCGACGGATACACAATCGAGAAGCATGCTGGTGGCACATATCCCGCCACACGAGTCCCTCACTCCCGGAAGGGGAGATACCACCAAGCATGTCGATAACCCGTTGGATGCCGCCCCCCGGAAACCCCGCGAACTCGTCCGGAAACCGCTACTACACAGCCGATTTCGGCAGCGGCACGCAGGCGCTTGGTTGTAACGTCTCCCTGGATCGTGTCGACGTCAGGGGCGTGCCGGAGGACGTCCGGCCGATCAACTCTCGGCAGAAGGTGGGGCCACATGCGTTGTCGATTGTGCGATTCGGAGCGATTGTCGAGCGTGCTCGATCTCGGAGCGACACCGCCGTGCGAGAAATTCCTCGCGGCGGACGAACTCGATCTTCCCGAACCGACGTATCCGCTCCACCTACGGCTCTGCGACGACTGCCTCCTGCTCCAGATCCCCGCGTTGATCACGCCGGAAGAAACATTCACCGAATACGCGTATTTCGCATCATATTCCGAAAGTTGGGTGCGCCACGCCGAATACTTCATTCTGCAAGCCATCGATAGGCTCGGTCTCGGATCGGAGTCCCTCATAGTGGAGGCCGCGAGCAACGACGGGTACCTGCTGCGGCACGCGGTGGCCGCGGGCATCCCATGCCTCGGCATCGAGCCGTCGGTGAATGTCGGCGCGGCAGCGCGCGCTGCGGGGGTGCCGACCGAAACCACCTTCCTGGACGAGGATTCGGCCGCGAAGGTGCGCGCCGCCTATGGACCGGCCGATCTGGTGGTCGCCAATAACGTCTACGCGCACGTGCCCGACCTGCGCGGCTTCACCCGGTCGCTACGTACCCTGATGGCCGATGACGGCTGGCTCTCGATCGAGGTGCATCACGCGCTGAATCTGGTGCGGCTCGGGCAATTCGACACCATCTACCACGAACATTTCCAGTACTACACGGTGCTGTCCGCGCAGCGCGCTCTGGCCACCGCCGGGCTGGCCGTGGTGGATGTCGAGCTGCTGGCGACCCATGGCGGCTCCATCCGCGTATGGGCGCGCCGGGAGGCGATCGCGGGCACACCGACCGCTCGGGTCGCGGAGGTGCTGCGCCTGGAATCCGAAGCGGGACTGCACCATCGGGATGGTTACCTCGATCTGAAACCACGCGCCGAAGCGGTGCGACAGGAACTACTGCGGTTCCTGCTCGACCGGCGCGCCGCAGGCAAACGCGTCGTCGGCTACGGCGCGCCGGGCAAGGGCAACACACTGCTCAACTATTGCGGTATCCGTCCCGACCTGCTCGAATACACGGTCGACCGAAATCCCTACAAGCACGGCAGATTCACACCCGGCACTCGGATTCCGATCCATCCGCCGGAGCGTATCGATGCGGACCGGCCCGATGTGGTGCTGGTGCTGCCGTGGAATCTCGAAGCCGAGATCACCACGCAATTGAGTCATCTCACCGAGTGGGGCGGCGAACTCGTCTACCCGCTCCCGACACTGCACCACGCCCACCTCGGCGACGCTGCCGAATCGGTCGATGCCGACCGCGATCCCGGTGCCGGGTCCACCGGAAATCCCGAAACACCTCACGCAAACCTCACGGGGAGGGAACCCCAATGAAAGTTGTGCTGTTCTGCGGCGGCTACGGCATGCGAATGCGCGACGGCTCCGACGACATCATCCCCAAGCCCATGCAGCTGGTCGGTCCGCGACCGCTGATCTGGCATGTGATGCGCTACTACGCGCACTTCGGTCACAAGGACTTCATCCTGTGCCTCGGCTACGGCGCCGAGCACATCAAGAACTTCTTCCTGACCTACGAGGAATCGGTCTCCAACGATTTCGTGATCCGCGACGGCCGGGTCGAGCTGATGCGCGAGGACATCAGCGACTGGTCGATCACCTTCGTGGACACCGGCGTCGAATCCGCCATCGGGGAGCGCCTGCGCCGGGTGCGCCAGTACCTCGACGACGACGAGATCTTCCTGGCCAACTACGCCGACGTACTCACCGACGCACCACTGGACACCATGGTCGACCGATTCACCGCCTCGGGCGCGGCCGCGTCGATGCTCGTGGTACCGCCCCAGCAGTCGTTCCACTGCGTAGATCTGACGCCGACCGGCGAGGTCAAGGAGATCCTGCCGGTTTCGCGCATGCCGCTGTGGGAGAACGGCGGGTATTTCGTGCTCAGCCAGGAGGTTTTCGATCTGTTGCCGCCGGGCGGGGATCTGGTCGCCGACGCCTGCGGCACCCTGGCCGGACAGGGCAGGCTCTTCGGCTATCAGCACCTGGGCTTCTGGAAGCCGGCCGACACCTTCAAGGAGCGCGCCGAACTCGACGCGGGGTACCGCAGCGGCGACCGACCGTGGATGGTCTGGGAGCACGCGTGATCCGACTGACCGCCGCGGCGGTGGCGGAGATCGCGGTGATCGGCGCGCACTGCGACGATATCGCGATCGGGATGGGCGCGACATTGCTCGCGCTCACCCGCACCCGCCCGGGACTGCGGGTGCGCGCGCTCGTGCTCTCCGGCGCGGGCACCGCACGGGAAGACGAGGAACGCGGGGCACTGGCCGCGTTCTGTCCGGACGCCGATCTCACCGTGACGGTGCTCGACATCCCGGACGGCCGCGCACCCGCGCACTGGGATCGAATCAAGAATGCGCTGGCCGACTTTCGCCGCGGGACCGAACCGGATCTGGTGTTCGCACCGCAGCGTGGGGACGCGCACCAGGATCACCGGCTGCTCGCGGAGCTGGTGCCCACCGAATTCCGCGATCAGCTGATACTGGGCTACGAGATCCTCAAGTGGGAGACCGATACCCCACGGCCGACCATATTCCACCCGGTGCCAACGGAACTCGTCGAAGAGAAGTCCCGGCTGCTGCACAAGTACTACCCGTCGCAGATCGGACGCGACTGGTTCGACGAGCAGGCGTTCATCGGGCTGCCCCGGCTGCGTGGGGTGCAGTGCCGGACCGGGCACGCCGAAGCATTCGTTCTGGAGAAAGCCATCATCGAGCTGGGAGGAAGCTGAATGCGGGTACTCGTCACCGGACACCAGGGGTATCTCGGCACGGTCATGGTGCCGGTGCTGCGGGCCAACGGCCACCAGGTGGTCGGCCTCGATATCGGATATTTCGCCGATTGCGTACTGGGCAGCTTTCCCGGCGATCCCCCGGGCGTCGTCGTCGATCTGCGCGATGTGACGGTCGAGCAACTGCGCGGCTTCGACGCGGTGATCCACCTGGCCGCGCTGTCCAATGATCCGCTCGGCGCGCTCGCGCCGGAGATCACCTACGACATCAATCACCACGCGTCGGTACGGCTGGCTCGGCTCGCCAAGGAAGCCGGCGTTCGGCGTTTCCTGTACGCGTCGACCTGCTCGGTCTACGGGGCGGCCGGGGACGAGCTCGTGACCGAGGACGCGCCGCTACGGCCGATCACGCCGTACGCCGAGAGCAAGGTGCGAGTCGAGGACGATGTCGCGGCGTTGGCCGACGACGACTTCTCCCCCGTATTCCTGCGCAATGCCACGGCATTCGGTTTCTCGCCGCGGCTGCGCGCCGATATCGTGCTCAATAATCTGGTCGGCTATGCCGTGCTGACCGGCGAGGTCAGGGTGCTCTCCGACGGCACGCCGTGGCGGCCGCTGGTGCATGCGGGCGATATCGCGTGGGCATTCGCGACCTGCCTGACCGCACCCGAGGCCGCGATCCACTGTCGCGCCTTCAATATCGGCACCGAGCAGAACAATCTGACCGTCGCCGAGATCGCCGAGGCGGTGGTCGCCGCGGTGCCGGATTCGACGCTGGTCATCACCGGGGAAAGCGGTCCGGATCCGCGTTCCTATCGCGTCGATTTCACGGCCGCGCGCCAGGCCATCGGGTTCCGGGCCTGGTGGAGCGTGCCCGCGGGCGCGACCCAGCTGTACCAGGAGTACGTCTCGAGGGGGCTCACCAGCGCCGAGTTCTTCCACCGTTTCACTCGCCTCCCGCATCTGGAGCGGCTGCGCGATACGGGGGTGCTCGACGCGTCGATGCGCCGGACGGGCTCGGTCAGCGACCCTGCCACACGATTCTGAGCAGATGCTCCCAGCTGCCCGCGGCCGCATCCCTGGCCGAGACGACGCTCGGCGGCAACGGCCACTCGATGCCGAGATCCGGGTCGTCGTAGGCGACGCCGATATCCTCGGCCGGGTCGTGCGGGCGGTCGATCCGGTAGCACACGTCGGCGGTCGCGCTCAGCGCCTGGAAGCCGTGCAGAAATCCCGGTGGTATGTACAGGTGCCGGAATTCGGTGTCGTCGAGCCGAAACGCCTGCTGGCGTCCGAAACTCGGCGACCCCGGCCGGATATCGACGAGCACGTCGTGCACCGCACCGTTGGCGCAGCGCACCAGCTTCGCCTCGCCGCGCCCCGAGCGCCCGTGCATACCGCGGATAACCCCGCGCACCGAACGGGATTGGGAGTCCTGGACGAACGCCGCGCCCACGCCCGGGGCGCCGAGGTACTCGTCGAAGAGATCCGCATCGAAGGTCCTGGTGAACAGACCGCGGTCATCGTGGAAGGGCCGAGGAATCAGCAGCAGGACATCGGCGAGCTCGGTCTGCTCGATACGCACCGGGTCATCGTGCCATGAAGCGAGGAGTGTCGCCATGACCGAATCCGCACGCATCCGGTGCCGTGGCTGTCGGGGCACGACCATGACGACGGTGCTCGATCTCGGAAAAATGCCTGCGGCCGACCACTTTCCGTCGATCGTTACACCCATTTCGGCGTCCGAGACCGGCCATTCGCTCCGCATGGATCGCTGCTCCGGCTGCGGTCTGGCACAGTTGGCCCAGGACGATACCCGCGCGGCGGAACCGCACGGGGTCGAGCCACAGGCGCTGCGCGACCAGGCCGCCGACGCGGTGGCCAGGGTCGCGGCCGCGGGATTGCTGCACGGGGGCACCGTTCGCGAGTTCGGCAGTCCGCACGGCGGAACCTGGCTTCCGTTGCTGGCGCGGCGGGATTTCACCGTCGCCGCCGCGGGCGCCGCCGATGTGGTGCTGGACTGCTTCGGGATCATGCACGAGCCGGATCAACGTGCCGCATTCCGGGAGCGGGCCGCCGCGACCGCCGAGAACGGCCTATTGCTGATCCAATACCACTCCCTGGCCACGATCGTCGCGTCCGGTCAGTGGAATGCGCTGCGGCACGGCCACTTTGCCTACTATTCGCTCTCGTCGCTGCAACGGTTGCTGGCCGATGCCGGGATGACCGCCGTTTGGGCCTGGCGGTTCGACCTGTACGGAGGCACGGTGCTGGTAGGCGCGGTGCACGGCCCCGCTCAGCCGGACGACTCGGTCGGCGCCGCACTCGCCGCCGAGGCACCGCATGTGCATCCGGCCGCACTGCGCGGATTGCAGCGCACCGCCGACCAGCATGCCGCGGCGCTGCGCGGCTGGTTACACACCCAAGCGGGGCGTGGCCTCCGGGTCTACGCCTACGGTGCCGCGTCCCGCGCGGTGGCGTTGTTCAGTCTGGCGGGCGCGCACCGCGGCGTGCTCACCGCGGTCGCCGACGCGTCGTCCGGCAAGCACGGCCACCGGATGCCCGGTACCGATATACCGATCATCGCGCCCGCCGAACTCATCGCGGCCCGACCGGATTTCGTCCTGTTGACGCTGGCCGATCTGCTGCCCGAGGTGCGAGCGTGCTACCCCGAACTCGATGGCCGCTGGGTCGTTGACGATCCCCACGGACCGAGGAAAGGAGATTAGCCGACAGACCCGAATTCACTGCGCCACAGCGGATTTACTGCTGAAATTTACCAGTAGCCTTCCCACCCTGGACGATTGAGTAGCTTGTCGGCCCCCCGGTCCAGGGGGCCGGACGCCGAGCCTGGCAGGGCGCTCGACAGGGTGCGGGGAACAGAGGGGAGAATTCTGATGAGGGAAACCAAACGGCTCCGATCTCGGGGCGTACGCATTTTCGCCATGGCCTCGGCGGTGGCCTCCGGCCTGGTGTTCGGGAACGGGGCGGCCGCCGCGGCGATCGACAGCAGCACCACCATCGTCGACCGCGGCGATCGAACGATCGAGGCCATCCAGGCCGACACCCGCATCGATTTCGTGCCACCGCTGGACGGAAACCCGTTGACCCGTGAATGGTTCCACCACGGCGAGGCGGCGTTCAAGATCTCGGGACCGCGCGCCGAGGACTGGAGCGGTCATATCACCATCGGCTACCAGGTCGGGTACCCGGCAACCCTGAACGGCAAGATCCGATTCGAGTACTCGACACCGGGACTCGGGCTGGATCTCGGCGGCTCCGACGGCGGACTGCTCAAGCTGGACGGCCTCATTCCTCGGGCGGGGATCCAACTCGAGGTCGGCTTCGGCCCCGGCATTCAGACCATCGAATGTGCGGGCGGCGACATCTCCGGCACCGATGGGTTCATCCGGATGTCGGGATTCCACGGAACTGTCACCGGGGTGCTCGGCCAAACCAATATCCGGCCGTTCGTAATGATCGTCAGCTCCAGCGGTGACACCGTGATCACCTACGGCAAGCTCTGGACCATCTGAGCGGCCGGCCCGACCGCCACCGCCCGGATCTCACACCACGAGGTCCGGGCGATTGCGTACCGTGGCGACAGTCCGCACGCGCAACCGGTGCAGCGCCGCCTTGGCCAGCCGAGTGTCCCCGGCCAGCACGTCGCCGCGACTCACCAGATCCGGGTAGTCACCCGCGAGGCGATGATGGAACCGGTACATATCGGTCAGCTTGCTCACCGTCGAGGTCTGACTACACAGGTTGAACGACGAATTCCGCCAGGCCGCCAGGATTTCCGTCATCCCGAAGAAGACGCCGAACGACGCGACCCTGGCGAACAGATCCACGTCCATCGGGAACACCAGATCCCCGCGCAGCCCGCCGACCCGATCGAAGTGTTCGCGGTAGAACATCGCCGCCGCGGTCGGGCCGAAATCCGCGGGACCGCGCCGCACGATGGTGCCGGCCAGCGCGCGCGGGGTCTGCCTGCCCTCCAACCCGGCCAGCCCGAGTCCGCTTTCCAGGACCTCCCCCGCTTCGTCGATCACCTCGAACCGGCTGGAGGAAATCGCGATGGATCGGTCGGCCATCACCGCGAGCTGGGTGGTGAGCGCGTTGGGGCGCAGCACGTCGTCGGCGCAGACGACCTTGACAAGGGTGCCGGTACAGGCCCGGATCGCGGTGTTCCAGTTGGCGCCGATCGGTAGGACGGTGTCATTGCGCAGAATTCGGATCCGTCGATCGTCGAAGGAGTGCGCGATCTCCCCCGTATCGTCGGTGCTGGCGTTGTCGAGTACCAGCAATTCGAAATCGACGTCCTGCGCGAGCACCGAGCGCAGCGTCGTGGCCAACGTGCGGGCCGAGTTGTACGCCGGAACGCATACCGACAGTGACGTCATGGCCTAACCCCCTAGCCGTCTGACCGGCCGAACCGGTCCTTTCTCCACCAATCCGAATACTCGCTCCAGCCCCGCCCGGCTGGCATCGATCTGCTCCATGGCCTTCTGCTGCAAGGGATCCCGCAGCGCGGGCGCGGCATCCCACAGTTCGCCCACCGTTCTGCTCAGCCGCGCGTCCAGATCCGGATCGTCCAGGTGTACGACTCGCAGTCCGGTGCCGAACATGCCTGCCAGGCCGTGGAATTTGTCGTCGTAATACTCCGAGGCGGTAACGCCCACCGCCGGAATGCCCTGGGACAGCGCGAAGACCGCCAAGTGGTAGGCGCTGGTCACCAGCACCCGGCAGTGCGCGACCTGCCTGGCCACATCGTGTGCCGTCGCGCCGCGGCCGACCGGGGGCAGCGTCCGGTCCGCGCCCGCCAGCAGCGGCAGCGTGGACAGCCGGTCCTCCGAGGCGTATTCGGAGATGATCAGCGGCACCACCCGGGCATCCCGTTCGGCGGCACGGTCTCGGACCACCCGACCGAGCGTGTCCTGCGCCGCGGCGCTGACCCGCGAATAGTCCGCGACGCGCAGGCACACACCGATATCGGTGCCGATCCTGGCATCGCGCAGGCGATAGCCGAACTCGACCGCGTCATCACCGGTGACCATCATCTGGTCGGGGGAAACACCGAGCTGCGCCAGCAATTCCGGCCCACGGCGGCCCTCGCGCAGTCCGACGAAATCGACCCCGGGCAGCACCTCGGCGGCCCGGCGCCACAGCCGCGCATCCCGCAGCGGCCCCATTCCCTGGCCGACCAGCGCGGTCGGAATGCCGAGCCCGCGAGCGTATTCCAGCAGATTCAGCGTGCGATGGGCCTGGTAGCGGTCGACGTCGGTCATATAGCCACCGCCGAGCGCCAGGACCAAATCGGCCCGGCGCACCGCCTCGGGAATCTCCACCGGGAACTCGATCGTCTCGGGCTCGGCGATCGACTCGGCCACGGCAGTGGATCGGGCGCCGGTGCGCATGGCCCGCAACCGATCCTTCGGACCGTCGGTCGCGGCCCGCCACCGTAGCGCGGTGGGACCGACCAGTTTCGTTGCGGCGGAACGAGATAGCCGACCGGACCAGCCATCGGAGCCCCAGCACCAGTCCGGGCGGCAGATCGGCTCCGCCTCCGGCAATAGTCCCCGCAGTACCGCGGGCTGGTGCGTGAGCACCCCGATGCGCGCCCGCAGCCACCGCGCGCGAATCCGCTCCACGGTGACCGCCATCATCGCGATATCACCGCGGTTGCGCAGCCAGTACTCACCATTCTCGACGAGCACACGAATTTCACGCTCCGCGGCGTCGGTACGCCCGGCCACGGAACTCCCGATCCCCACAGTCCTGGTCCTCCCGCTGGTCCCCCCGCGGGTCGGCTCGTGCCGAGCACGAACTCGCTGGCAAATCTACCCCACCCGACCGCCCGAGGGCCAGGATTCGGTTGCCCGTCACGGCGCGCCACCGTGACCTACACTGTTGCGCGGGAAGCGAGTTCGGGTGGAAGGGCTCGCACGACCTGTGGGTAGGGATTAGGGGGCCGGGTGACGGCAGAGCCGGGATCGGTTCGTGTGCACATGACGGGATCCGAATGGTTCGCGTCGGCCCCGGGCGGTCTCAACCGCTATTTCACCGAACTATTCCAGGCGCTCACCCGGCAATCCGGGGTATCGGTCTCGGCGGCCGCGTTCGGCTCGGTCGCCGAGGCAGCGCTGCCAGGCGCCCTTTCCTGGGGCGGACCGGGCGGATCGACCATGCGCCGGGCCCGCACCGCCTTTCTCGATCGTGCCGCGCTGCGCGAGGCGACGGTGCTGGACCGCCACTTCTGCCTGTACGGTCCCGCGGCGGTGAATCGGCGTGGCAAGCTGCCGCTCGTCGTGCATTTCCACGGGCCGTGGGCCGCCGAGAGCAGACTCACCGGAGCGCCCGAATTCGCCGCTCGTGCAAAGTATTTGATCGAACGCGTGCGCTACGCGGGCGCCGACCGCTTCGTGGTGCTCTCCACGCACTTCCGCGATGTACTGAGCAGCGACTACCGGGTACCCGCGGACCGGATCGCGGTCATCCCGCCGGGGGTCGATCTCACCCGATTCCGCGCCGCGCCGATGCCGACCGGCCCGACGACCCGCACCGTACTGTGCGTGCGCAGGCTGGAGCGCAGGATGGGGATCGATACCTTGTTGCGCTGCTGGCCGGAGGTGGTCGCCGAACATCCGGACGCGCGGCTGGTGATCGTCGGAACCGGTACCGCGGAAGGTGAATTGCGCCTGCGCGCAGCAGGTGCCGGGCTCGGCGATTCGATCGTCTTCGCCGGGCACGTCACCGACGCACGACTGACCGAACTCTACGAACGGTGTGAACTCACCGTCGTTCCCACCATCGCTCTGGAAGGCTTCGGCCTGATCGCATTGGAATCGCTGGCCGCGGGCAGGGCGCCGATCGTCACCGACTGCGGCGGGCTGCCGGATTCGGTACGCGGACTCGATCCCTCACTCGTCGTGGCATCCGGCGACCCGGATGCGCTCGGGGCGCGGATCAGTGCCGCACTGCACGGTAACCTGCCCGCGCCCGCGCAGTGCCGGGCCCACGCCGAAACCTTTTCCTGGGATGTCACAGCGACACGCCATGTGGCGATGTACCGGGATATCGGACGATGACCCGGGTTCTGTTCCTGGCGCATACCGCCGCCCCCTCCGGTGCCGAATTGGCAACCTTGCGGCTGGTGTCGGCGCTGCGCGACCTCCGGCTCGTCGACCCCACCATGATCTATACGGAGGACGGCCCGATGGTCGAGCGCATGCGCGCACGCGGAATCGAAACCCGTGTGCTGCATGGCGATTTCGACAGCCGGGCGATGACCATCGGCTCCGGTCCGCTGCGGCTGCTCGCCGGTTTCGTCGCGCTGCTGGGTATGGGCTGGGCGCTCGGCGCCGTCGCCCGCGACTCGCGCGCCGAGGTAGTGGTCGCCGAGAGCACCAAGGCACTGGCGATGGGCGCGGTCGCTGCCCGGCGCGCCCGGATTCCGCTGGTCTGGCAGGTGCACGACCGCGTAGCCGTGGAGTATTTCGGCAGACTGCCCACCCTGGTCATCCGGCTGCTCGGACGGCTGGCCGCACACGGGTACCTCGCCAACAGCCGCGCCACCCTCGCCACGCTGCGCACCGGGCGCGGACCCGCCGTGGTGGCCTACCCGGGGGTCGAGCTCGGCGACCACCCGGCCGGGCGAGCCGAGCAGCGCCACCCCGATCACACGGTCATCGCGGCGGTCGGGCGGCTGAGCCCATGGAAGGGACAGGATCTGTTGCTGCGGGCGATCGCCGATACGAAAGTCCGCCCGCACCGGATACTCCTGATCGGCGGCACCTTCTTCGACGAAGAGCCCTATCGCGCCGAATTACTGCGGCTCGCCTCCGAACTCGCGTTGCCGGTCACTTTCACCGGGCATGTCGACGATCCCGATACCTATCTGCGCGACGCCGACATCCTGGTGCATTGTTCGGTGCTGCCCGAGCCCTTCGGTCAGGTGGTCGTGGAGGGTATGCACGCGGGCTGCGCGGTCATCGCCAGCGGGCCCGGCGGGCCGACCGAAATCGTCGACCCCGATATCAACGGGCTCTTGGTACGCGGCGGCGATCGCGCCGAACTCACCGCCGCACTGGACACTCTCATCGGCGATCCGTGCCTGCGGACCCGGCTGGCCGACGCGGGACGTACGCGCGCGGCCGACTTCGATATCACCGTCACCGCCCGCGTCGTCGGCGACTTCCTGCACGAGTTGGTCCGAACCACCCGAACCGCTGGACAGCGTGGTCCGCGAGAGCGAGCACCCCATGCCTGACCGCAGACACGCCGCGGGCCACACCACACCCGTCGACCCACCCGTGCCGACCGGCCCGGGCGGCACACATCGCAGACACGACGGCGCCCGCGGACCTGCGGGCGGCGGCGCCCACCGATCCCAGGGCATTCTCGGGGTGCTGCGCGATATCGGCTACGTCAGCTTCGGCAAATACGGCCAGTACGTCATCACCGTCGTGACGGTGCCGCTGATCGCCCGCGTACTCGGCGCACACGGCATGGGCCTGCTCGCGATCGGTATGTCGTCCTACTTCATCGGCTCGCTGCTCGTCGATCTGGGCATCACCTCCTTCCTCGCGGCGCACGTGCAAGGACAGCATCGGCCGGGCGCCGAGCAGAGCGCCGAGCGCCTACGACACGTCAATCAATTGCGCGGCGACTATCTGGCGATCCGAGCCACCGGCCTCGGAATCATCGGGGCGGCGCTGTTGATCAGCCTGCTGGCGCAGGTGCCGGAACTCGGTCTGTCGGTGGGGATTCCGGAGTGGGTGGAAATGATCCTGCTCGGACTGTTCGCCGGCGGATTCTGGTCGGTCTCGGAGGACTGGCTGCTGATCGGGCAGGGCCGGTTCGGTACCTCCACCGCGTACCAGGCCGTCGGCCGGATCGGCTATCTGATGCTGTTGGTCGGACTGCTGCCACGGCTGCCGAGCGCGCAGGTCGCACTACTGTGCCTGCTCGTCTCCTCCATCCCGACCGTCGCGCTGACCTGGTGGGACTCGCTGAAAACCTTCGGTCGGCCGTCTCGCCCCCGGCTGTTCAGGACGGTGCTGCGCACCGGTGCGCCGATACTCACCTCGCGGCTGCTCATCACGCTCTACGGGCAGGGCGCTGCGGCGATCTACGCCGCGGTCCTCAATGCGGCCGCGCTGGGCCTCTACTCGGCCAGCGATCGGCTGGTGCGCGCCATCCAATCCACGTTGGACCCCATCGGTTTCGCGTTGCTGCCACGGATGGCTCGGCGCAGCGCCGATCATCGGTTCTGGCGCCACGCCATGACGGCATTGCTCGCCTGCGTCTGTGTCGCCACCCTGGCGGCGGCCGCGGTGTGGGCGGCGGCGCCGGTGTTGATCCGCCTGGTCTTCGGCGACGAATTCACCACCGCGGTGGGACTGCTGCGGGTCGAGATCTTCATCCTGCCCGCCACCACGGTTACCTCATTCGTCACCACCGCCGTGTTGCCGGTACGTCAGGACACCACAGGCGTGCTGATAGGGGCGGTGCTCGGCACCTGCGTGGCGCTCGGCGCGCTCGTCGTCGCCTTTCGCACCCACTCGGTATGGACCCTGGTGTACGGCACCGTCATCATCGAATTCACCGTTGCCGCCTGGTATCTGCTGCGCGTGCGCCGTCTTGTGGTGCGGGAGCGGCGGCTACCCCCGGCGATGAGCCCCGCGGTCGCGCTGATGCGTGAGGACGGGTAAGCATGAGAATTCTGTTCGTCGGCGACGATTGGGTGGGCAGCAATGCGCGCTCGCTGGCCGACGGGTTCCGGCAGGCGGGCCACGACGTGGTGGTGATCGACTCGACGCCGGTCACCCTGCCCGCCCGGCTCTCGCCGCCATGGGTGTATTCGAAGGTGGCCCGGCGCCGCGCGCCGTGGCGGATCGAGCGGGTGCACGCCGAGATAGAGCGGGCCGCCGCGGCTTTCCGGCCGGACGTACTGTTCGCGTTCAAGAGCGTGTACCTGGACCAGCGCAGGCTTCTGGACACCCCGGCGCGCACGTATGTGCACTACAGCCCCGACGACGTCGCCAACCCCGCGAATATCAGCGCGGACTACCTTGCCCATGAAGCGGACTGGGATCTGGTGGTGACGACCAAGCGGCACAATGTGACCGAGCTGTGCGAACGTGGCGTCCGCGCCGTGGGTTTCGTACGCAGCGCCTACGATCCGGCGTGGCACCATCCGGCCGCACGGCGCGGCGGCCGGGAGTATCTGGTCGGTTTCATCGGTGTGTGCCGCCCAGACCGGCGCGATGACCTGGTCGAACTGGCCCGCGTCTACGGGGAACGCATGCTGATCCGCGGCCCCGGGTGGCGGCGGGTGCCGGAACTGCGGGCCACCGCGGCCACGGTGGCGGGACCGATCTACGGGCAGCACTACTCCGCGGTGATCGCCGATATCACCGCCAACCTGGTTCTGCTCAATTCCGACAACCGTGACACCCACACCTGTCGAAGTTTCGAAGTACCGGCGGCGGGCGGACTTTTCGTCGGCGAACGCACCGACGAACACGCCGAACTGCTACGCGATACGGTCGAGTGTTTCCTGTATTCCGATCGGGCCGAACTGCGCGAAATCCTGGACTGGTGCGCGGCACACCCCGAGAAGGCCTCAGCCATCGCCGCGGCCGGATATGCGCGCATCACCACCGACGGTCACCGCTACGTCGATCGGGCGCGCGAAATCGTGACCGCCATCGAGACACTCATATGACCGCAACCACCGAAGTCCTGTCGATCACGGGCGCACTGGCCACGCTAGTCCTCGCGGCGGCCTGGATACCCGGCGTCGCACGGGTTTTCCTCATCGCGCAGGCGGCGTTCTGGTCGCCGTCCTATGTGGCTCGGCCACTGGTGCTGCTGTCGGTGCAGCCGCAGCCACACTACGGCGACAATGTGCCCGACCCCCGGCTGGCCGAACTCGGCTATGACCGCGGCATCGGGCTGGTATTGGATCATGTCGTCTTCGGCCTGTGGATCTACGCGGGACTCGTTGTCGCCTACGCGATCTGGTCGCGACATCGGCGCGTCGAGAATGTGCCGGCGATGCTGTCGGATCCGGATTTCGTGCCCACCCTCGTCACCATGTACGCGATCGGGTTGCTCGGCCGCGCCGCCTCGGTCGCGACCGGCTCCCTGGGCAACGCGGGCGATGTCGACAGCGCCAATCCGATTCTCAACTTCTTCGCGATCCTCGCCACCATCGCCGCGCTCGGATTGATCATCTTCCTTCGGTTACCGCGCCCGCAGACCACGGCGCTGATCATCGCCGGGCTACTGGCCGTGGAGTTGATGTGGACCGTCGCGGTCGAATCCAAGACTCCGATCACGGGCGCCGCCATGGCGGTCGCGGTGCGCTTCGCGCTCGTCGGCTGGACCAAGGCCAAGGCATTGGGGGTCGCGGCCATCGGCGTCGTCGGCATCGCGGGATTCGGCTGGTTGCAGTCGTTCAAGGTCAGTGAACTCGCCAAAAGCGAATCGGCGCTGATCGATTCGGACTATCCATTGGCCGTGCGACCCTTCCTGAGCATCCTTCGGCGTTTCGATCTGCTCGAGGCGGCCACCGACGCCTATTTCCATGGCCCCGGCGACTGGCTGACATCCGGCGAGGTATTCCACCACGCCGCCTTCAGCCTCATTCCGGGACAGCTGCTCGGCACCCAGAAGTTCCAGTCCGGCACCGCGTGGGCCGATGACGTGCGCGGCGCCTCGGTGGATATGACGCGGGTCTCGGTATCGCTGGCCGAGGGAAATCTCAACGAGGGCTATGTTCTCGGCGGCTACCCCGGCGTGGCGATCGGCGCCGTCTTCACCTTCGGTCTGCTGCTGGCCTGGGCCAGGGCGCTGTACTCGCACTACTTCCCGGTCGTGGTGCTCGGCTTGGCCATGACCGGCGCTTCGGCCCTGTTCGAACGCGGCATCCTCGGCAGCATGGAGAACCTCGGCAAATTCCTCCAGGCCGCGGTGCTGGCGTGGTTGATCTCGCTGGCGGTCAAGGAATTCCGGCGACGCGCCCACCCGCGGGCCCCGGGGAAGAAACAGTCCGGGCCGTACGGCGATGCACCAGTAACAGGGGGCGGTGGCCGGGTGCTGGTCCGTACAGCCGAGGAGAAAAGAGGGTCCGGGCAATGGGATTGACCGAGTACTGGCGTATCGCACGCAGGCGCTGGCCCGTCATCGTCGGGGTCGTCGTGCTCTGTGTGGTCGCGGCGGGGCTGTATCTGCGCACACTACCCACCACCTATGCCGCATCCAGCAGTATGTATGTCTCCATGGCAACCGGCACCTCGGTGAATGACTCGTATCAGGGCGGGCTCGCCGCGCAACAGCGGGTGCGTTCCTATCTCGACGTGGCCACCAGCGCCACCCTGGCCAAGCGGGTCATCGACGATCTCAGCGTCACCATGTCCGTCGGTGAGTTGCAGGGGAAGATCACCGCGGCCGCACCCCCGGCCACCACGATCATCTTCATCACGGTGACCGATGACAATCCGCAGCTGGCCCGTGATCTCGCCAATACCGTGGTCGCCCAATTCCGCCGTCTCATCGGTGAATTGGAGACCATCGAGCGCGACGCCGCACCCGCGGCCCGTGTCGAGGTCATCGATAGGGCCGAGGTGCCGACCGACCCCACCGGACCGCAGTCCTCGCGGATCCTCGCGCTCGGACTACTGGCGGGACTCGCACTCGGCTGCCTGGCCGCCTTCCTTCGCGATCGCACCGACCGCACCCTGCGGACCTCGAACGATCTGGAGGCGGTACTTCCGGTGCCGATTCTCGGCATCATCGATGAGGGCAGGCCGGGCGCGGTGGACGAGATCCGCCGGATGCGCACCAGGCTGCTGCGTGACGGAGACGCGAGCACCGTGCTCGTCACCGGCCTCTCCCCCGACTCGGAACCGGAAGTCGCACTGGGACTGGCGAAATCATTCGCCGACACCGGCCGCGATGTGGTGCTGATCGATGCCGATACCTCCGGCGGTGGCGGCACCCAGCGATTCGCGAGCGAACGCAATCCCGGACTGGCGGGCGTCCTGCGCGGTTCGACCCCGGTCGCCGAGGCACTGACCGGCTGGCCGGAGACCGGCATTACCGTACTACCGCTGGGCAATATCGATCTGCGGACCGCCGACCTGCTTGCCTCCGAGCGCTTCGTGGACGTTATCGCCAAACTGCGCACCGATTTCGAGCACATCGTGGTGCAATCCGCTCCGGTCGCCAGCGCCGCGGACGCGATCGCGCTGGCTCCACAGTTCGAGCACACCATCGGCGTCGTCACACTCGGCACCACGACAATCCCCCAATTGCGCGGTGCGCTGGCCACATTCGGAGACAGCCGGCTCACCGGCGCGGTAGCGTACAGCAGGCCGGGCAATCGGCTGCAACGCTTGGCCGGGAGACTGCGCAAATGAGTGGTGCATCGCACAGCGATTCGTTGGGGGGTGGTGGTCGGGCGACGGGTGGGCGTGGTGCATCGCAAAGCGATTCATTGGGGGGTGGTGGTCGGGCGACGGGTGGGCACGATGACGCCATCCGCCGACGAGGACTTCTCGCCGCATCCCTCGGCATCGCCGCCGCGCTACCGCTCGCCGCGTGCACCACGGCCGACGCACCCGGCGTCGAATTCCGGTCACCGCATGTGACCGACGCACCCTCGGCCCGCAATGTACGGGACTTCGGCGCGGTCGGCGACGGCACCGCCGACGACACCGCCGCGATCGCCGCGGCTGCCGCCGTGGGCAACGGTCCGTTGGTGCTGTACATCCCCGCGGGCAAATACAAGGTCACCGCCTTCCCCGAACTGCCCGACTTCGCTACCGTGCTCGGCGACGGTGCGGATGTCTCGGTGCTCGTCTGCGAGGCCGAGACCACGCTGATCGCGCTGCGCACACGCAATCGCGTGCGATTCTCGCGGCTCGGCATCTATATGTCCGGGCCCCGCTCCACGGCCGTGGACCTGTCCGAATGCTTCCGCTGCTCGTTCGAGGCGGTGGTGATCCGCGGCAACCATCTCAGCATCAACCACCCGCGCTATCTTCCGCAGCGCGGGGTGGTGCTCCGGGACAACACCGGCGGCACCGCATTCATCAACTGCGATATCAACAACTTCGGCGTCGGCCTGGTTACCTCCTGCATTCAGAACTACGTGACCTCGTCGAAGCTCACCAGCAATTACATCGGCGTACTCGGTACCGGCAACGACCACAACGCCGGATTGGCGCTGACCAATGTCGAATTCGTCTCCGATCACGACGCACGCACCACCGATAAACACATAGCCATCGACGGCGCCGCCAACGACTGGTGGCTGACGAACGTATGGTTCGAGGGCGCCGATATCGCGGTGTCGGTCGGAGATCGCGAACGCGGTGGACCCGCCCAGTTCGGCATGATCAACTGCAAGATCGCGGCCCGGTCGATCGCGTTGGACCTCGTGTACTGCCGCCAGCCGTATCTGGCGAACGTACAGTTCGACAAGGACCTCGACCGGCACCCGACCGAATTGCGGATCGACCCCATCGGTTGTCCAGAAGGCACCGCCATCAACCTGATCTCCAGCGCCAGCGACGATTTCCCACCCGGACGGTTCCCGGACGGCTGGCACATCATCAGTCGCGACAGCATGCGCGCGCCCCGCTTCGACGGCACCATCATGGGCCGAGCCGGACGCGGCGATGCGGATATCTTCCAGGCCCAAGGGCCCGACGGCGCCGTTCGTGCGGCCGTATTATCGAGTGGAGCATGGTTTTCCGACCGTCAGGACGGCGGGGTTGTGTTGAAGGATCCGGCCGGGGGCTACTGGCGGCTGACCGTATCCACCGACGGCGCCGTCAAGACCACCTCTCTAGGCCGCCAGCGACCCAGGGAGTAGCCATGCACGACCACCCGACCACCCTGTCTCAGGTTCGGCTCGGACCGGTCACCCTGCACGGCGTCACCGTCATCCTGCGTCCGCCGCGCATCGACGACTACCCCCGGTGGCGTCGGATCCGGTTGCACGACCGTCGCTATATCGAACCCTTCTGGTCGAGTTCACCGCTGGACTGGACCGCCCGGCACAGCGGAAAGCATTGGGTGCACGAATGTCTCGCCGGACGCGCCGACGCACGGGCCGCGCGCAGGCTACCGCTGGTGATCGAGGTCGACGGCCGCTTCTCCGGTCAGATCGAGCTCGACCACATCGATGTCGGCACGGGCAGTGCCGAAATGGGGCTCTGGATGCACTCCGCGGTGGCCCGGCTCGGCATCGGCGGCCTGGCCACCGCGCTGATGTTGGATTTCGGCTTCGGGGAGGCCGGGCTCCAGCGCATCACCGCCCCGATCTCCCCCGCGAACGCGGCCACCGCGGGCGGTGCGGCGCAGCTCGGATTCCAGCGCGAAGCCACGATGACGCGGTACTTCGATGTCGGTGGCGCGCCGCGCGACCATGAATTGTGGGCGGTCACCGCCGCCGCTATGCCGCCGGAAGGATTTGCCGCGCAGTGGATCCGGCGACGTGACGGGCGAAGTTCCGGAGATGCGCCGCAGACGACGACCGTATGCGAGGACAGGCCGCTGACCCGCGTCGAGGTACTCGGCGCGATCGCCAGATACCACGCGGGCCGGATCCGGCATCTGGCCGATCCGCTGCGCCGCCCGTATCGCATCCGGCTCACCGATCCGGAAAATCCGGCGGTGGTGGCACGATGCCGCAGGCTCACGGATCGGGTACCGCGTCAGGCGGCGTGGTTGCGACTCTCCTCGAATTCCGCAGTCCCCGAATCGGTTCACGGCCAGGGCGCCGACCGGGTCCGGTGGGTCCGCGAACTCTTCCGGACGTGGCCCGGACTGTGCTCGGCACCGGGTCTGGTGCTCGCGGTCCAGATCGACGGCGAATACGCCGGCGAGATCAGGCTCTTCGAGGCGGACCTGTTCAACCGGCACGCGCGGGTCGACGGCTGGATCGATCCGGGGCTCGCCGGACAGCGACTTCGGGTCGCCGCCACCCGGCTTGTGGTGGACTACGCCTTCACCACCCTGGGTTTGGTCCGGATCGCCACCGCCATCGAACCCGACGATATCGACGCGGCCGAGGTCGCCGCCCTGGTCGGTATGGTTCGCGAGGGGCGTATGCGCGACTTCGTCGGCGTCACCGGACACCGCGCCGACCACGATCTCTGGGCCGTCACGACACCGCGGTGACCGCCGTGACGAGTGCTCCGCTCGCGAGGACACCTCCGCCCAGGCGACGTACAGTTGTGCGGAGAATCCCTTGCGCACAGTGCGATTCGTGACTGGTGCGCTCTGTGCGCGTGCGTTTTCCCATCCCCCAGGAGCCCACCATGGCCGATATCCCGGTCGAAGGACCGCCATCCCGCCAGCGCAGCTTCACCCACAGCAATGAACTCCAGTCCCGTTTACACGATCTGGTCCCCGGCGGCGCCCACACCTATGCGCGCGGCGCCGACCAGTATCCCGAATTCATGGCGCCGATTCTGGTGCGCGGCAGCGGTTGCCGGGTCTGGGATGCCGATGGCAACGAGTATGTCGAGTACGGGATGGGTCTGCGTTCGGTGACCCTCGGGCACGGATTCGCGCCGGTGCTGGAGGCGGTTCGCCTCGCCATCGCCGACGGTGTCAGTTTCAGCCGCCCGACGGAGCTGGAACTGCTCGCCGCACAGGACTTCCTGAAGCTGGTGCCCGGTGCGGATATGGTGAAGTTCGCCAAGAACGGGTCCGACGCCACCACCGCCGCCGTCCGCCTGGCTCGGGCTGCCACCGGGCGGACGGTCATCGCGGTCTGCGATCAACCGTTCTTCTCGGTGGACGACTGGTTCATCGGCACCACCGCGATGGATAGCGGTATCCCCGCGACCTCCGTCGCAGGCACCATGCGATTCCGCTACAACGACCTGCCGTCCTTGGCCGCCGTCCTCGACACCGGCGCGATCGCCGCGGTGGTGCTCGAAGCCGCGACCGCGCTCGCCGAGCCGGAACCCGGCTTCCTGGAAGGAGTTCGGGATCTGTGCGACCGATACGGCGCACTGCTCGTCTTCGACGAGATGATCACCGGATTCCGCTGGTCCGCGGGCGGCGCCCAGGCCGTATACGGCGTCCGGCCGGATCTGTCCTGCTGGGGTAAGGCCATGGGCAACGGCTTCCCCATCTCCGCGCTCGCGGGTAAACGCGAGTACATGGAACTCGGCGGTCTGCGCACCGATCGGGACCGGGTGTTCCTGCTGTCGACCACGCACGGTCCGGAATCGGGCTCGCTGGCCGCCTTCCGCGCGGTGGTCCGCGAGTACACGACCGGCGACCCGATCACCCGGATGGAACATGCGGGACGGCTGCTCGCGGACGGCGTCAACGCGATCGCCGCCGACCTGGGCATCACCGAGTATTTGCAGGTCCTCGGCCGCCCCTCCTGCCTCATCTTCGCCACCCGCGATCCGGAAGGCCGGCCGTCCCAGCCCTTTCGCACCCTGTTCCTGCAAGAACTCCTCGACCGCGGTGTGCTCGGCCAGTCCTTCGTCACCTCCGCCGCCCATACCGAGGCCGATGTCGCCGACACCATCACGGCCTGCCGGGAGGCGGCGATCGTGTACCGCAAGGCGATCGAACAGGGCAGCGTCGATGGTCTGCTGCACGGCCGCCCCGTCGCGCCCGCCATCCGCAGACATGCGGCCCCGCGCCGCATCGAATCGGACGGCGCATGAACGCGATCCGTCGCGGCCGGGACAACGACAGGGGGTATCTCAGGTGAGCGAACCACGCGTAGCGGTGGTACACGAGCGGTTCACCGAATTCGGCGGATCCGAGGCCGTTGTCGGCGAGTTCGTCGAAACCTGGCCGGATACACAGGTATTCGCGCCCATTGTCGATCCCGCGGGCGTGCGTCCACCGCTGGCCACCGTGCACGACACCTGGCTCAGCCGGGCGCATGCGGCCACGGGGCGCCGTTCGCATGCGCCGCTGTTGCCCTTCGTCCCCCGCGCGCTGCGTGGGCTGCCACTGCGCGACGGCTACGACGTGATCCTCATCAGTCATCACGCCTTCGCCACCCAGGCCGTCTTCGCCACGGACGCGCCGGCCATCGCCTACGTGCACAGTCCGGCCCGCTGGGCCTGGGATCCCGAATTCCGGGCGAGGGAGGCGGGCGGGCGCGCCGGTCAGCTCGCGCTCACCGCACTGGGTCGCCTCGCCCGCCACGCGGAACTCCGGGCGGCTCCACACCTGACGCATATCATCGCCAACTCCCGGGCCGTCGCCGATCGGGTCCGCGACTGCTGGGGGTTGTCCGCCTCGGTCGTGAACCCACCGGTCCGGATCGACCGCTTCACCCCCGATCCCACGGTCGAGCGTGAGGACTTCTTTCTGTGCGCGGGCCGCCTCGTCCCCTACAAGCGTCCCGACGTCGCCATTCTTGCCGCTCGTAAGGCGGGCTGCCGCCTGGTGATCCTCGGTGACGGCCGGTTCCGGCCCCAGCTCGAGGCTCTTGCCGGGCCCGAAACCACTTTCCTCGGCGGCGCGCCCCACGACGTCCTGCTCGATATGTACCGCCGCTGCCAGGCCCTGCTGATGCCGGGCGTCGAGGATTTCGGCATCGTCCCCGTCGAAGCCATGGCCTGCGGCACCCCGGTGCTCGCGGTCGGCACCGGCGGTTCGCTCGACACCGTCCGCCCCGGCGTGACCGGCGAATATGTCGATCATGGCCCGGACGCGGCGGTCGTCGACGGTTTCGCGAAGGCCATGCGGGCATTCGCATCCACCGCGTACGACCCCGGCGTCATACGCGCCCACGCGGTCACCTTCTCCCCCGACGCCTTCCGCATTCGCATCGCCGAGACGGTGACCGAAGTTCTGTCCCGCTGACCGCCCTATCTGCCGATGGTGAGGGTCGGACAGTAGTGCCGGATGGTCGCCATGATCGCGTCGGTCGAGGTGCGCAGTTCGGCGGCGTCGATGGTGTAGGGATCGAGCAGCCCCGGAATGACGACCAGTTGCCCGTGGCTGCCGCCGATGACTCGGATCAGCGCGATCTCCGACCAGGCGAAACCGGTGTGGAACCCGCCCCGGGAATGGATCAAACCGTCCGGGGTGATGACCAGCCGGGCGGTCGCGCGTCGAATTTCCCGGGCCACCCACAGACCGCCGCCGCCGATACCGCACCAGAGCAGTCCCAGGGCCAGCCCGTACAACGCGGCCGCGCGATCATCCGAGGCTCCGACCGCGGGCAGTGCGGAGAGCACGACGACTATTCCGACACCACTGAACACCAGCCCCGCGAGCAGGCAGAACCATCCGCCCCACCACTCCGTCGGCGGTTGCCGATATGTTGTCGACGACATCGGGACCCACCGTCACAGCCGAAACGAATCACCGCACCCGCGTCGGGCCGAAACCCGGCCCAACGCCCCTCAGTCTACGGCGATACGGCCCTTCGAAAAGCTCTCGCGGGCACCGACGATCGGATGCGTATTCCGCCGTCGCGTGGGAAAGTCTCGACTATGAGCGCGCACCGTCGCATAGCCGTCGTCCTCGCGGGGCTGCTCGGCCTCGGTCTCCTCACCGGATGCGAGACCAGTGCGGACAATGCCGGGTCGACCGCCTCCACAGCACCGGGGGTGATTCCGCTGATCTCGACCGACAATCTGGTGGGCGCCAGGCCCGACGAGGTGCATTTGTTCGGGCTGAACGATCTGCACGGGAATCTGCAACCACCCGGCGGGTCGACGGGCAGAATCGCCGGGTACGAGGCAGGTGGCGCGGTCTATCTCGCGACGCATATGGCGCGGTTGAAGGCCGCCTATCCGGCGAGTGCGGTGGTCGCGGCGGGCGACAATGTGGGGGCGAGTCCACTGATATCGGGGCTGTTCCACGATGAGCCGACGATCACGTTCATGAATTCGCTCGGGGTCGCGGCATCGTCGGTGGGAAATCACGAATTCGACGACGGAGTACTGGAATTGGCGCGGCTACAGCGGGGCGGCTGTGCGTATGACGCCTGCTCGCCCGGTGCGCCGTTCACCGGCGCGGCCTTCCCCTACCTGGCCGCGAACGTCACCGATGCGAGCGGGCAGCTGCCGCCCGGGCTGCGGCCCTGGACCATGCTGAATGTCGGTGGACGCAAGATCGGCGTGGTCGGCACGGTCACCCCCGATACCGTGAATATCGTGATGCCGGAAGGCATTCGGGGTTACACCTTCGGCGACGGGGTGGCGGCGATCAACGCCTACGTTCCGGAGATCCGGGCGGCGGGCGCGGAGGCGATCGTGGCGCTCGTACACGACGGCGGCATGCAGCGGGTGCCCGCGAACGTTACGGCCGACTACAACGGATGCGCCGAGATCGGCCCGGAGGTCACCGCGCTGGCGACCCGCACCGACCCGGCGGTTCGAGCCGTGATCACCGGCCACACCCACCAACCGTATGTCTGCGCCATCAACGGCAAGGTGGTCACCCAGGCCGCGTCCTACGGCAGGCTGATCACCGATATCACGCTGCGCTTCGGCGCCGACGGCGTACAGGCCTCCGCGGTGAACCGGGTGGTGACCCGCGAGGTCACCCCGGACGCGCCGACAGCCGCACTGGTGGACTTCTACACCGCGCAGGCCGAACCGCGCGCCGACCGGGTGGTCGGCGCCGCCACCACCGCACTCCCGCACAGTCCCGCTCCGTCCGGTGAGTCACCGCTGGGCAGCGTCATCGCCGATTCGATGCTCGCGGTCACCGCAGGCGAACCCGCCGCCGCCGTCGCGGCCTTCATGAATCCTGGCGGCGTCCGCACCGACCTCAAACCCGGCCCGATCACATTCGGCGATATCTACACGGTTCAGCCCTTCGGTAACCAGGTGGTCACGGTCACACTCACCGGACAGCAGGTGCTGCGCCTGCTGGAACAGCAGTGGAGCAACGCCGCCAAGTCCACCGTGCTGTCCCCCGCAGGCCTCACCTACACATACGTGGACACCGCGCCGAAGGATCACAAGGTGGTCGCCGACAGTGTCCGGATCGCGGGCCGACCACTGAATCCGGTCTCCACCTATCGGATCACCACCAATAGTTTCCTGGCCTCCGGCGGCGACGGTTTCACGGTCTTCGCCGAGGGGACGGATAAGACCGTCGGACCGACGGATCTCGATGCGTTCGAGAATTTCCTGACATCCCGTCCGCCGTTGCAATCCCCAGCCGCCCGGGTCGAGAAGAAGTAATTACAGTCCGGCCGCGGGAAACACTTTGTGGCGCCGGTCTCACGAATCGTGATGCCCCGCCTCGGATATCATCACACCCGCGGTAGGACTCGCGTTCGGCGTTCTCCGGAGATTGATGTACGCGATACCCGCGTTCACCTGGCCCACCCGCGACGTTAACTGAAAACTGTTGTAACACACAAAATTCACCAATACCCCTTGGTGACGATTCACACATCACACTCGGATCGTCGCAGCTTGCCCAGTCCGAGCCGCACCCATTACAGTTCCCTATCAGTCAGGACGAAGGTGTTCCTACTTTCGGCCCGACGGCTGTCACATCGCTGCGCGGTGCCGAATCGTTGATACCCGCATTCACCGCCGCATGCCGGATCAATGTTGTGCGACAACAAGGTTCGAGTGAACAGCAGGAGGGACGATGGTTTCCTACATCGTGACAGGTGGTACTGGATTTCTGGGTCGGCGGGTTGTCCAGGGACTGCTCGATCGGGACCCCGAAGCAATTGTCCATGTGCTGGTGCGCGCCGAATCGCTTACCAAATTCAATGAACTCGCCACCGGCTGGCGAGGCAGCGAGCGGGTCTTCTCCCTGCTCGGTGATCTGACCATCGAGGGACTGGGCCTGCTCGGGGAGCCGCCGCGGGCCGATCACGTGATCCACCTCGGCGCCGTCTACGACATGACCGCCGACGAGCACACCTCGCACGCGGCCAATGTGACGGGCACCCGGTCGGTCATCGACCTGGCGCGCACGCTCGGCGCGGTCCTGCACCACGTCTCCTCGGTCGCCGTCGCCGGCGATCACCAGGGGAAGTTCTTCGAGGAGGACTTCGACCTCGGCCAGAACCTGACCTCGCCGTATCACCGCACCAAGTTCGCCGCGGAGAAGCTGGTCCGCGAGTCGGCGGGGGTGCGCTGGCGGGTCTACCGGCCCGCGATCGTGGTCGGCGATTCGCGCACCGGCGAAATGGACAAGATCGACGGTCCGTACTACTTCTTCGCCGCGATCGCCAAGCTGGCCGCGCTGCCCGCCGACCTGCCGATGCCGCTGCCCGACCTTGGCTGCTCCAATATCGTGCCGGTCGACTACGTCGCCGCCGCCATGGTGGAACTGGTGGGCCGCGCCGGGCTCGACGGCCGCACCTTCCACCTGGTCAACCCGAGTCCGCAGCCGTTCGACCAGATCTACGGCGCGCTGGCCACCGCCGCGGGCGCGCCGACCGGGATCGGCGTCGTGCCCGGCAGCAAGTTCGCGCTCAGTGGTCTCGCACACCTGCCGGGCGTGCCCACCTTCCGCGATTTCTTCCTGGAGCAGATCGGCATTCCCGCCGCCGTCGCACCGCACGTCTCGTTCGCGTCCGAATTCGTCTCGGAATCGACCGAGGCGCAGTTGCGCGGTACCGGCATTTCGGTGCCGTCCTTCGACAGTTACGCCGCCACGCTGTGGCAGTACTGGCGGGAGAATATGGATCCGGATCGCAAGCGGCCGGTCACCGATCCCTTCCAGGGCCGCACCGTCCTGATCACCGGCGCCTCCTCCGGCATCGGACTGGCCACCGCACACGCCGTGGCCCGCCGCGGCGCTACCGTCCTCATGGTCGCGCGCGGCATCGAGGACCTCAGCGCCGCAGCGGAATCCGTCCGCGCCGAGGGCGGGACCGCGCACACCTACCCGTGCGATATCACCGATCCCGACGCCGTCGACACCCTGGTGAAGACGGTGCTCACCGAGCACGGCCACGTCGACTATCTGGTCAACAATGCCGGACGCTCGATCCGTCGTTCGGTGCTGAACTCCACCGACCGCATGCACGACTTCGAGCGCACCATGGCGGTGAACTACTTCGGCGCGGTCCGCCTCATTCTGGGCCTGCTGCCGTCGATGCGGGCGCGCCGCTTCGGTCATATCGTGAATATCTCCTCGATCGCGGTGCAGACCAAGGTGCCCCGATTCGCGGCGTACGTCGCGAGCAAGTCCGCGCTGGACAACTTCAGCGAGATCGCGGCGGTCGAAAACAAGGACGCCGGAGTCACCTTCACCTCGGTCCGGATGCCGCTGGTGCGGACGCCGATGATCGCCCCCACCGATCTCTACCGCTCGCTGCCGGTACCCGACCCAGACCAGGCGGCCGTCATCGTGGTGCGGGCGCTGGAGGATCGGCCGGACCGGATCGATACCCCCGTCGGTACCTTCGCCCAGGCCGTGGACCTGCTGATGCCGTCGGTCAAGCGGACCATCATGCACCAGGGCTTCCGGTGGTTCGGCGAGTCCCATGCGGCACAAGGTAAATCGGAAGCGTCCGCCACCTCCGACCCCGCCGAGGCCAAGGACAAGTCCTCTGTTCCGGTCGGCGCGGCGCTGTCGGTGATGGCTCCGGTACTGCTGCCGCTGATGGCCCTGCCCAGCCCGGCCGCCCGGATGGCCCGGATGGTCCCCGGGTTGCACTGGTAAAGAACGGTCTACCCCGGCCTGCGCGCGCATTCGGCCCGCGCAGGCCGGATCTCACCGCACCCTGGACAGCTTCTCCGGGTTGGTCACCGAATAGATACCGAGGACCTTCCCCTCCACCGACACATCCAGTACCACCGCGGCCAGTGGCGAATCACCGTCGAAGACAACGGCACCCGGATCGCCGCTGACGGCGCGATAACGCACCCGGTAGTCCTGGCGACCGCCGCGCGCGATCTCCAGGAACACTCGCGCGACCTCGGCCCACCCGTGCACCGGCTGCAGGCTGGTGGCCGGTCCCCGCTCCCCGCCGTCGGTCCACAGCGTCACCTCGGGTGCGAGCACCGCGAGCAAACCCTCCAGGTCGCCGCCCAGCGCGGCCGCGACGAACCGCTCGGTCACCTCGCGCCGCAGCTTCGGATCCGCGTGCTGCCGGGGACGCCGGGCGTGAACGTGCTGCCGAGCCCGGTAGGCGAGCTGGCGGACCGCGGCCGGGCTGCGGTCGATCATCTCCGCGATCTCGGTGTGCGCGTAGCCGAATACCTCGTGCAGCACGAAAACCGCCCGCTCCAGCGGTGTCAGCGCTTCGAGCACCACCAGAAGCGCCATCGAGAAGGATTCGGTGCGGACCACCGCGTCGGCGGTGTCCGGGACCGCGGCGGATTCGGTGACGACCGGTTCGGGCAGCCACTGACCGATGTAGGTCTCCCGGCGGCGGACCATCACCCGGCGGCGAGCGAGCGCCTGATTCACCGCGATCCGGACCAGATAGGCGCGCGGATTCTCGATCTGCTCGGCCTCCGCCCCGGTGCGCGGCACCCAGGCCAACCAGGTTTCCTGTAGTACGTCCTCGGTGTCGGCCACACTGCCGAGCATGTTGTAGACGACCGAGAACAGCAGTTCCCGGTGCCCGAGGAATACCTCGGTCGCGGCATCGGTCGCGCGCCCGGCGGGCGGCCGCTCAGCGTCGATCATCACAGGCTCCTGTTCCATATCGAGTACAAGCATGAGAGAACCGCGACGCGCGTCGATGTGACGCACTGTGATTCACCTCACTTCGACGTCACACTCGGCGCTTCGCCCGACCTCCTGATCTCCGTATGCGGCATCACCGCCGCCCGAGAGACCGGGAGAACTTCCATGCGCACCATCATCCGCGACGTCCGCCTGTTCGACGGTGAACGGACCACACCCCGCGCCACCGTGCTGATCGTCGACGACCGAATCACCGAATACGACGGCGGCGGCGCTGATCTGGAGATCGATGGCGTGGGCAAAACCCTCCTGCCCGGCTTGATCGACGCCCACACCCACACCTTCGACGCCGGTGACCTGGCCAAGGCGCTGGCCAATGGCGTCACCACCGAACTCGACATGTTCTGCCTCCCCGCGAATCTGGCGACCCAGCGCGCACAGGCCGCCGCACGTGACGACATCGCCGACTTCCGCAGCTCGGGCACATTGGCCACGACGCCCGGCGGGCACCCGAGCCAGCTCATGTCCGCCCCCGGTATCGAGGAACTCGGCATCGAACCGATCGAGACGATCGCCGACCCCGGCCACGCCGTCGATTTCGTCCGAGCCCGGCTCGCCGAGGGCGCCGACTACCTCAAGATCGTCATCGACGACGGCGCGGTACACGGCACCGAACTCCCGGTCCTGTCCGCGGAGACGGCCACGGCGCTGGTCGAGGCCGCACACGCCGCGGATCTGCGAGTCATCGCGCACGCCATCACCGCGGCCGAGGTCCGCATCGCGGTGGACGCGGGCGTCGACGGCCTCGCGCACGTCTGGACCGATACCTCCGCGGCCTCCGACGAACTCGTGGAACGGATTGCCGCCCAGGGCATTTTCGTGGTCAGCACGCTGGTGTATTTCGAGGCGATCACCCAGCGGACCATCGAGGTCCCCGATTGCGCGGAACCCGGTACCGCGGTGGGCGCACGGGCCGTCGCCCGCGCGCTACACCGGGCGGGTGTGCCGCTGCTGGCGGGTACCGACGCGACTCCGTTCGTACCCGTCCACGGCGCCGACCTGCATCGCGAACTCCTCCTGCTCACCGACGCGGGCCTCGGCAACGAACAAGCACTCGCGGCGGCGACCAGCCTGCCCGCACGGTATTTCGGACTCGCCGATCGCGGCCGGATCGCACCGGGCCTACGTGCCGATCTCCTCCTCGTCGACGGCGACCCGACCACCGACATCACGGCCACCACGGCGATCGCGGACGTCTGGCGGCGCGGTGTCCGCCACACGCACTGATACCGAATCCGATGCGGGACAGCAGAAAGTAGAAGAGATGACCGGATCGATGGCGCGGGCCGCCACGTGGCCGCTGATGTTGTTCCGCGGCACCGCCACCCTGGCGGCGCTGCTGGTGCTGAGCCAGGCGGTACTCGCGGGCGGATTCCTTTCCGGACGGTACGAGGCACTGGCCATGCACGGACGCAACGGCGGTGTCGTCGCGATCGTCATGCTCTGTCAGACCATCGCGGCGGTGCTGTTGTGGCGCTTCGGCTCCGGACCGTCCTGGCCCGTACGGACCGGCCTCATCCAGCTGGTGATCGCGGCCGCGCTGATTCCGCTCGGCGAGGAACGGGTGCTGGCGGTGCACGTGCCACTGGCGGTCGGGCTGGCCATCGGCACGGCGATGCTGATGTCGTGGGCGTGGCGGTGGCAGCGATGAGCGGGAGGTTGAGCAGGCGCGGATTCCTCCGGGTGAGTGCCGGAGCCGGGGCCGGGGCGGCGCTCGGCGCGGCCGGATGGCGCACCGGTGGCCGCCTGCTGGAGCCAGGGCAGCCAGGGTTGTTGCTGCCCAGTTCGATTCCGTTGCCCGAGGCGTTCCGGGTGCGGCTTCCGGTGCCCGGGGTGCTGGCTCCGGTGCGCAGTGACGCGACCACCGATTACTACGAAATCGTGCAGCGCGAAGCGGATCTCGATATCGTGCCCGGCCTGCGCACCCGGGCGTGGACCTATCACGGCAGCTTCCCGGGGCCGACGATCCACGCTGGATCGGGTCGCCGCACGGTGGTGCGGCATCGCAACGAGCTGCCGCATCCGGTCGTCGTGCATCTACACGGTGGCCACACGCCCGCCGACAGCGACGGCTATCCGATGGATGTCATCCTGCCGCAGGATTCCACCACCGCCGCGACAGACCCTGGCGGACACGGCATCCCGCCCAGCGCAGGCCACGGTAGGCCGCCGATCCCGGACCATGCCGGACACGGCGGCATGTCCATGGCGGGCAATATCGCATTCGGCGAGCGTGACTACATCTATCCGAATGTCCAACGTGCGGCCACATTGTGGTACCACGACCACCGACACGGATTCACCGGTCCGGCAGTCTGGCAGGGCTTGGCGGGATTTCATCTGATCACCGACGATGAGGAGGCAGCGCTGCCGCTGCCCACCGGCGACCGCGATATTCCGCTGATGATCACCGACCGCTCCTTCGCCGCGGACGGTTCCTTCGCCTATCCACTCGCGGACCCGGCCCTGCGCACCCCCGGCGTCACCGAGCCGTACATGAACGGGGTACTCGGCGATGTCATCCTCGTCAACGGCGCCCCGTGGCCTACCCTCGAGGTCGACCCGGTGCGCTATCGCCTGCGCCTGCTCAACGCATCCAACGCCCGCCGCTACCGCCTGACGCTCGACCCCCCACCTCCCGGCGGTGGTGGACTCGTTCAAATCGGTAGCGACGGAGGGTTATTGGAGCGACCCGCCGCACACGACACACTGGATATCTCCCCCGCCGAACGCTTCGATCTCATTGTCGATTTCGCGCGCTACCGGCCGGGGACGCGGGTGCGCCTGCGGAACACGCTCGGCGCCGGCCGCACCGCCGAGGTAATGCGCTTCGACATCACCGGATCCGCGGTCCACGACGACAGCGCCATTCCGGACCGTCTGTCCCATATCGACCGGCTCGACCCCGCCGCCGCGGTCGCGATGCGCACCTTCCACTTCCAACTCCGCGCACACGGCTGGACCATCAACGGCCACCCGTACCAACCCGGCCGCGCACTGGCCCGCCCAACCCTCGGCGCCACCGAAATCTGGCGTTTCATCACCGATTTCCACCATCCGGTGCACGTCCACCTCGACCCGTTCCAAGTCCTCACCCGCAATAACCGTGCACCGGGCCGCTACGACCTCGGCTGGAAGGACACCGTCGACGTCCGCCCCACCGAGGCCGTCGAGGTAGCCGTCCGCTTCACCGACTATCCGGGGTCGTTCATGCTGCATTGCCACAATCTCGAACATGAGGATATGGCGATGATGGCGGATTTCGTCACCGGGTGATTCGGCCCGGAGGTGGCGGACGGATCCCACACAGCACTGGGGGCCGACCCGTGGGTCGGCCCCCAGTTCCCGGATTTCCCGGCCGATCTCAGACGCGGTCGGCCGCGTACCACGCGGCGGGCCAGATGGCCCATCCGTAGTTGGTGTGGGCACCGGGATCGATGCCCGCGCCGCAGATCGGATCACCGCCCGCGCAGTAATTCGCTGTGCGCCAAGCATACAAACCCGGCACGTTCCAGCCGATCAGCCGGAGCGGATCTCCGAACAGCAGCACCGCCGCCACCTTCGATTCGAGATAGACCGGCAGCGTGTGGATGCCGGGCAATATGGTGACGATGCCGGTACCGAGGACCCCGTGGGTCACCGCCGCACCCTGCGAGTAGCCGACCAGGATGAACCGCTGATCGGGGCAGCGCGCCGCCTGCCCGATGATGTGGTTGGTCATATCCCTTGTGCCATCGGCGAGCGACGAAGGCACCAGCAGATTCGCCGGGTAATTCACCGCGTACGCGGTCGAATCGACCGGAAGTGCCTCTGTCAGTGCGCCATACAGTGAATCGCCGATAACGTTGCCGAGCCACCCGGGTTCCCCGGTGCCCCGAGCAACGACGACGTCCACCGCCGCGCACTCATTCGCCCACGCGTTCGCGCCTAGGCTTGCCGCTCCCGCGACCAGCACCACTACCGCGAATGCTCGTACCAGACGCCACTTCTCGTAGCGATCTACCCTTCGGATTGCCATCGTGATCACCCACTCACGCCGTTGTGAGAAGCCGAGTGACGCTTGTCAGTGACAAGCGCCACTCGGCTATATCCGCGAAGGTAAGAACGGCGGGAGGGACCGTCAAGCAACTCGACCCAAGCGAGACCTTGTCAACGCATAATCGTTGTGCGCGTGGCCTTTCCTACGGAACGAGAACCGCTGCGCCGGCGAAACGTCCGTGTGCGAGATCGGCGAGCGCGCGGTCCGCGCTATCGAGGGAGTACCCCCGCGCAGTCACAGTTATCCTCTGTTCGCCCGCGAAATCGAGGAATTCACGGGCATCGGCGCGGGTATTGGCAGTCACCGAGCGAATCTCGCGCTCCTGGAACAGATGCCGTTGATAATTCAGGACCGGGATATCGCTGAGATGGATCCCCGCGATCGCCAGCACCCCACCCCGATCCAGCGCTGCCAGCGCGGGTGGCACCAACTCCCCCACCGGGGCGAACATGATCGCCGAATCCAACGGCACCGGAGGCGAATCCGCGGCGCCCTGCACCGAGGCCGCGCCGAGTTCCCTGGCCAGTTCACGCGCGGCCGGATCGCGGGTCATCACGTGCACCTCGGCGCCGCGCGCGAGCGCGACCTGCGCGGCGATGTGCGCGCTGCCGCCGAACCCGTAGATCCCCAGTCGTCCGCCGGGCGGCACCGACGCACGCTGTAGCGCGCGGTACCCGATGATGCCAGCGCATAGCAGCGGCGCGGTCTCCACATCGGCGTATCCCGCGGGCAGTCGCAACGCGTAATCGGCTGGTACCGTGGTGAATTCGGCGTATCCGCCATCGGCATCCCAACCGGTGTACGCGGAGTTCGGGCAGAGGTTCTCGGCTCCGCGCACGCAGTATCGGCACACCCCGCAGGTGTGCCGCAACCATGCGATGCCGACCTTGTCACCGATCGCGAATCCGGGCTGGGGTACCCCACCCCGATCCGGCCCGCTCGCACCACGCCCCACTGCGCTGTCGGCCCCACCCGTATCGTGCGGACCCGCTGCCGTAGGGGTGTCGACCGGGCCGTCACGCCCGGGGACGCCGGGCCCGACCGCCACCACTTCCCCGACCACCTCGTGCCCCGGCACCACCCCGACGCGGTGGACCGGCAAATCCCCCTCTGCCACGTGGAGATCCGTGCGGCACACGCCGCAGGCCGACACGCGCACCAATAGTTCGCCGACGCCCGGCTCCGGCACGGATTCGCGCACCACATCCAGCGGCGCGTCATCGATCGGTCCCGGCCGACGCACACGCCAAGCCGTCATCGTCCCGCCGTGTCCCGCGTCCATCGCATCCCTCCGCTCGGATCCGCACCATCCGGTGCATGCCAACGCCGCGTGCCCAACATGCTCGGCATCGAAACACGTCGGACCGCACACGAACGCCACGCCGACCCGCATCGCCGACCGCGCACCGCGCCAGCGAACCGGTGGCGACCGCCGACATCTCATCATGCGCCGAGATCCGGCCCCGGGACGTGCGACAGGCGCGGAGATCGGCGAGAACCGCGCCGATTCGGACCGCGGATTACTTCCCGCACCGTTTCGACATCGAGCGACCCGGTTTCTGATACATTTCTGTATCGAATACATTGCTGTATCAAACGGGCCGAAATGTCCGTTTCCATGGAGGAGGCGCGGACTGCCGTCATCAACCGCCCCAAGTACGCCCCGGCGCATCACCCGCAGGCGCACCGAGACGCGCAACCGCCTGCTCACGGCCGCCTACGAGGTATTCGCCGAGGAGGGGTTCGGCCACGCGTCGGTGGAACGGGTCTGCGAGCGCGCCGGTTTCACCCGGGGCGCCTTCTACTCCAACTTCAGCTCGCTCGACGAACTGTTCCTCGCCATGTGGGAACAGCGATCCGCCGCCATGCTGACCGATGTGCGGATGGCACTGGACGGCATCGCCGCCGACGGCGTCCGCGATATCCGCGACGCCGTCGACCGGCTCGAACACGCCGTACCGCTGGATGAGGCGTGGTACCGCATCACCGCCGAATTCACCGCGCACGCGCTGCGCACTCCGGAGCTGCGGCGCGCCATGGCGACCCGCGAGGACGCGATCGTCGCGGCGCTGATGCCGACCGTGGTCGACGCACTGTCCCGCATCGGCCGCACCGTCCCCGACCCCGTCGCGCTCGGCCAGGCGATCGTCGCCGTCCACGACGGCACCACCGTGCAGGTCCTGATGGAACCCCGCAGTAGGCGGGTGCGCCGCAGACGCACCGACCTGCTGATCCACGTCGTGGTGGCCTACAGCGTGCCGGATCCCGGCGTAACCCCCACCCCCACCGAAGGATGAATATGACCAACTGCAGTCCCGAATTCGCGCGTACGGCCGATGTCATCGTGGTCGGCGCGGGCCTGGCCGGACTGGTGGCGGCATACGAACTCGCCAAGGCAGGCCGCAAGGTTCACCTGCTGGATCAGGAGAACCGCAACAACCTCGGCGGACAGGCCTTCTGGTCGCTGGGTGGACTGTTCTTCGTGGACAGCCCGGAACAGCGCCGCCTCGGCATCAAGGACTCCTACGAGCTGGCCATGCAGGATTGGCTGGGTTCGGCGGGCTTCGATCGCGACGACGAGGACCATTGGGCGCGCCAGTGGGCCGAGGCGTATGTCCGCTTCGCCGCCACCGAGAAGCGGGACTACGTGCACGACTTGGGCTTACGGGTTACCCCGCTGGTCGGCTGGGCCGAACGCGGCGGCGGCTTCGCCGACGGGCACGGGAATTCGGTGCCGCGCTTCCACCTCACCTGGGGCACCGGCCCGGAGGTGGTGCGGATCTTCGCCGAACCCGTGCTCGAGGGCGAGCAGCGCGGCCTGGTCGGGTTCAGCTTCCGGCATCGCGTGGACGAACTGATCGTCGAGGACGGTGCGGTGGTCGGCGTGCGCGGCAGCGTGCTCGAGGACACCGATCTCGAACGTGGCCGGGCCTCCTCGCGCACCGTGGTCGGCGATTTCGAATTCCGCGCGCAGGCGGTGGTGGTCACCTCCGGCGGCATCGGTCACAACCACGAGCTGATCCGCCGCAACTGGCCCACCGACCGGCTCGGCCCGTGCCCGGAGACGCTGATCTCCGGCGTGCCCGCCCACGTGGACGGCCGGATGCTCGGCATCACCGAGGCCGCGGGCGGCGCCATCGTGAATCGGGACCGCATGTGGCATTACACCGAAGGCATCATGAACTGGGATCCGATCTGGCCGGACCATGCCATCCGGATCATACCCGGTCCTTCCTCGCTGTGGTTCGATGCGAATGGAAAGCGTTTGCCCGCACCGTGTTTCCCGGGGTTCGACACCAATGCCACGATGAAGGAGATCCTCGCGAGCGGATACGATTACTCCTGGTTCGTGCTCACCCAGTCGATCATCGAGAAGGAGTTCGCGCTGTCGGGCTCCGAGCAGAACCCGGATATCACCGGCAAGGATCTGAAACTCACCCTCAAGAGCCGCCTCGCCAAGGGCGCGCCGGGGCCGGTGGAGGCGTTCAAACAGCACGGCGTGGACTTCGTCGTCGCCGATACCCTGCGCGAACTCGTGGAGGGCATGAACAAGATCGCCCGCGGCCCGCAACTGGACTTCGAAACCTTGGAGCGCCAGATCATCGCGCGCGATCGCGAGATCGGCAATAAGTACGGCAAGGACAGCCAGCTGATGGCGATCACCAACGCGCGCCAGTACTTCGGCGACAAAGCGGGCCGGGTCGCCAAACCGCACCGCATCCTGGATCCGTCGCACGGCCCGCTCATCGCGGTCCGGCTGAATATCCTGACCCGCAAGACCCTCGGCGGCCTCCAGACCAATTTGGACTCCCAGGTGATGCGCGCGGATGGCACGCCGTTCCCCGGGCTGTACGCCGCGGGTGAGGTCGCCGGCTTCGGCGGCGGCGGCGTGCACGGCTACAACGCGCTGGAGGGCACCTTCCTCGGGGGGTGCATCTTCTCCGGGCGGGCCGCGGGCCGAGCGTTGGCGGGTGTGCTCGCGGCGCGTTGAATCCCGTACTCCGCTAGGTTCTACAGCCGGACAGCGTGGTCTGGTTCTCGTCGTACTGCGTCGGTATCTCCGCGGGCGCGGGCGGGGCAGGCGGGGCGACCGTGTAGAGGCGGATACCGGTCATCCCCGTCTCCGACCCGGGCGTGATGCCCCACAGCTCGGCCTCGTGCCCGTAGATATCGGTCACCCGCACCACGAACGGGCCCGCGCCCGCGCCGGCGATCGTCCAGTAGTTGTCCATGCCGCGGATGAGCTGTCGCCACGCCCCGCCCGCCGCGGCACGAATGGCGACTTGGCGGAGCGGATTTCCGGTGCCGGAGAACAGGATCGCGAGCCATTCGGCCGAGGAGTCCGGCTTCACCGCATAGCTCAGCTCGGGCGCCGGAATGGGGTCGCGTACCGCCGAGTAGCGGATGTCCGCGACGCCGTGGGCGCGTTCGGCGATCTGATCGAAGGCCGCGGTACTCAGATCCAGTTGTCCCGGAGCACATCCCGGGCAATGGTCGGCGATGAGCACCCGGACCGCACCGTGCGGACCGCGCACATCGAGGTAGCCGCCGCACAGATCACCGTATCCGTACTCCTCGGTGGAGATGCCCACATAGAACCCGTCCGGCGGCAGCCCCGGGAACGAACACGCCACCCCGGAGCCCAAAGAGTAGTAACGCGCCTCTCCGGGCACCGACGGCCCGGACGTTTGTCTTGCGAATCCGGAACTGCTGGTGGCGAAGGGAATCCGGGTCGGCGACGGCTCCTCGGATATGGTCGGCGTAGCATCGCAGGTGGGCGGGTCGGGCTGGGTCGCCCACACCACGATCCCCACGACGGCCAGCGACGCGCCCAGAGCGGACCACAACCACCCCGAGCGGAAATGATGTTCCTGCATCGGTATTCGGTGCACCGCAAACCCCGACTTCCGGCTCACCCAACTCGCGGACTCTCCATCCTGACCCTCTCAGGAAAGCAGCAGAAGTGCGCGCCCATGCCGTGAACGAAAATTCTCCGCAGTGAAACAGTCAATCTTCGGCAATCCGGCGGCAAATACCCCGCATTCGCCGTGGAGCGGGTCGGGGTTCGCCGGAAAAGATCCGACCGGCCGCTATGACGACACGCGCTCCAGCACCTCATCGACCTCGGACAGCTGATGGTCCATCCGGTCCCGCTTGGCACGCAGGTACCGGATATTGTGCTCGGTCGGCGTCGACTGCAATGGGATCCGCTGCACCACCGCGATACCGCGCTCCTCGAGCCCGGCCTGTTTGGCGGGATTGTTGCTCAGCAGCCGCACCGACCGGACCCCGAGATCGGCCAGCACCTGCGCACCCGCGGTGTACCGCCTGGCGTCCACCGGCAGACCCAATGCGAGATTCGCCTCGACGGTGTCGGCGCCGCGATCCTGAAGCTGGTAGGCGCGCAACTTGTTCAGCAATCCGATCCCGCGCCCCTCCTGCCCGCGCAGATACACGACAACGCCGCTGCCCGCCTCGGCGACCGCATGCAGCGCGGCGTCCAGCTGATCACCGCAATCACAGCGCAGCGAGCCGAGCGCGTCGCCGGTGAGGCACTCCGAATGCAATCGAGCCAGCACGGCATCGGCACCGAGCTGTCCGTAAACCAGTGCCAGGGTTTCGGTTCCGGTGACCTCATCGCGGTAGCCGACCACCCGGAACTCGCCGAATCGAGTGGGAAGCCGGGTCTCGACCACCCGGGTCACGGTGCGCTCCACCCGCCGCCGATAGTCGATCAGGTCGGCGATGGAAATGATCGGAAGCCCGTGCGCGCGGGCGAAGTCCAGCAATTCCGGCAGCCGCGCCATGGACCCGTCGTCGCGCACGATCTCGGCGATCACGCCCGCGGGGCGCAGTCCCGCGAGCCGGGCGAGATCGACCGCCGCCTCGGTGTGGCCGGGCCGGCCGAGCACCCCGTCGGGGTTGGCGCGCAACGGGAAGACGTGTCCGGGCCGGGTCAGCTCGCCGGGACCGGTGCGCGGATCGGCCAGCACCTGTACGGTGCGGGCACGATCGGCGGCCGAGATACCGGTGCTGATTCCGGTCGCCGCATCCACCGAGACGGTGTACGCGGTGCCCTTCGGGTCCTCGTTGATCGGGGTCATCGGTGGCAGCCGCAGCCGGTCCAGATCCTCGCCGGCCATCGGCGCGCACAGCACGCCGCTGGTGTGCCGGACCATGAAGCCGATGGTCTCCGGTGTCGCCTTCGAGGCGGCGAGCACCAGATCGCCCTCGTTCTCCCGGTTCTCGTCGTCGACGACGACAACCATGCCGCCCGCCGCGATCGCGGCGACCGCCGCCTCGATCGTGTCCAGCGAACGCTGCTGCGCGAATTCGGTACGCATGACCACCTCCTATATTTCTAGTAGAAATACTTCTAATAGAAATAAGAAGCGGCAGTCCCGCTCAGCGGACAGGCCTCAGGACGCGCGGCGACCCTTACCCTTCGGCGATCGTTTCGGCTGCTCCCGCGCCAGCTTGTCGACATCGGCGAGCAGTTCCCTTGCGAAATCGCGCTCGGCCTCGTAGTGGCGCACACACCAGCGCAGCACCGCGCCCGGATAGGCCCAGTCCGGATTCTCGTCGGCGCCCTCGGCATCCACCTCGGCCAGTTTGCGCATCCGCTCCGCATACCCGATGTGCTCGGTCAGAATCTCCCGCAGTCGGTCCGGCTCGGCCAGATGACCCAACCAGGCCCGCAACATCACGCTGTGCTTGAGCACGGGAGCCTCGACGGGAGCGTGGTTGACCCACTGCGCCGCCGCCGCACGCCCGCTCGCGGTAATCGCGTACATTCGCTTGCCGCGCACGCCGTCATCCTGCAGGACGGTGCGCGAGGTGGCGTAGCCGTGCTTCTCCAGCCGCTTCAGCTCGGCGTAGATCTGGCTGAACGATGGGCTCCAGTAGAAGAACTGCAGGCTCCAGTCCGCCCACTTCTTCAGGTCGTAGCCGGACAATTCCTCGGCGTGCGAGAGCATTCCGAGCACGGCCCAGCTCGTGGTCGGCAGGTCGGGTACCCCGCTACCCGCCGCGGCAGATTTCGCATCACTCACGGTTGGACTATATCGCCTAGGCATATTCCGGGAGAGAAAATCTCGCTCAGCGGGACTGTCGCGCGGGCAGACCCGGCTATATACCGGGTAGGCATATACCTAACGCAACGTCCCGTTGAGTGAGATTGGCGCGGTCCGATTCACACCCCTTTGTGACAGGTTTCACAACACCATCTCGAACACCCCGAACGCAGTTCCCGAACACCGCGAACGTAGTTCCCCGATCAACGGAGCGTGGCAATGTCCACCATTCCCAAGGACCCTGTGACGGCCGAGAGTTCCGGCACGGCAACGGAACCGGCCGACGACACCGGTCGCCTCGACGGCGCGTCGCGCGCCCGGATCTTCGCCGTACTCGCGGTCATCGTGCTGTTCACCGAGGTCGCCCCGATGCAGTACACGATCGTCGCGGCCGCACTGCAGAAGATCGCGCCGACATTTCCCGGCGTCGGCGCCAATATCAACTGGGCCATCATCGTCTTCGGCCTGATCGGCGCCGCCGCCTCGCCGTTGATCGGCAAGATGAGCGATGTCTGGGGCAAGAAGCGGATGTTCCTGGTCTGCGGCGTCCTCTTCATGCTCGGCTGCGTACTCGACGCGGTCACCTCGAACTGGGCCATCTTCCTGATCGGCCGCGGGCTCCAGGCCACCGCCATCGCCACCGCGGTCATCGCCTACGGCCTGATCCGAGATCTGATGCCGCGCAAATATGTCCCGCTCGGCCTCGGCATCACGGCCACCGGCCTCGGACTGTCCGCGGTGGCGGGTCCGCTGCTGGGCGGATATCTGGTCGACAACTACAGCTGGCGCGCCATCTTCTGGTGCCTGGCCGGATTCACCCTGCTGATGCTGCCGCTGGTGGCGATCGTGGTCCCGGAGTCCAAGCTGCGCGTTCCCGAACGCATCGACGTGATCGGCGCCGTCCTGCTGTCCGCGGGCGCCGCGCTCACCCTGATCTATCTGGACAAGGGCCAGGACTGGGGCTGGAGCAGGCCGGGGACGTTGATCTGGCTGATCGGCGGCTTCGCACTGCTCGTCCTGTTCGTGGTGGTGGAGACCAGGGTCTCGCGGCCGATCATGGATATGAAACTGCTCTTCCACCCCCGGGTCGCGCTGGTTTTGGCGGGCGCGCTGTTCGCCTCCTTCCTCATCGGCGTCCAGTCCTACGCCATGGGCTATATGACCCAGACGCCCGACGAGGCGACCATCGCGGGCAAGGTACACGAGGGCACACTGGTCCAGCTCCAAGCGCAGACCGGTCAGCCGCTGCCACCGGAGGCGGTCCAGGTGACACTCGATCCGGGCTACACCTACGGAAACGGTTACACCCTGCTCGAATTCGCGATCCGCATCGCGCTACTGCAGGCGGTCCTCGCCATGATCTGCGGCGCACTGGCCGGCGTCCTGGCTCGCCGGATCGGCGCCCGCCTCCCGCTGGTCTCCGCGCTGACGCTATTCGCCGCCGCCGGTGTCTGCTACGCCGTCCTCCCGCACACCTCGGCCGTATTCCTCTGGGTGAGCGCCATTTTCGGCATCGGCTTCGGCTTCTACTACGCCTCCATGCCCATCCTCATGGTCGAGGCGGTACCGCAGGAACAGCAGGGCATCAGCCTCGGCATGCTCGGTGTCATGCAATCCATGGGCGTCGCCGTCGGCCTCGCCATCGTGACCGCCTTCCTCACCGCCAACCCGATGTCCGCACTCGTCAGCGTCGCGGGCCAACCGGCCCAACCCGCGCCCGTGCCCGGAATCTTCGGCGATCACGGCTACGAAATGGGCTTCTGGTTCGCGGCGGGCGCCTCTGTCCTCGCCCTGCTCATAGCCCTGGCCATGCGCCACGGTCGCACACCGGCCACCGGTGGCACCGCCCACTGACCCGGAGCGGGCCGGTGACCACATCGCACCGGCCCGCCGTCGCGTGCCGCGCACCCGATGCCGCGCCGAATGGCGGTGCGAGTAATGTCGCCGCCATGTCGCGTACGCGCATCATTCGCATCGCTACCCGTTCCAGCCCGATGGCCCTGGCTCAGGCCGAGCACGTCGCCGATCTACTCGCGGGGCTCGGGGTGGGCAGCGAGCTCGTCAAGGTGACCACCGCCGGGGATCGGTGGATGGGTGATCTGTCGAAGCTCGGCGGTAAGGGCGCCTTCGTCAAGGAAATCGATCTCGCGCTGCTCGCCGACGAGGCCGATCTCGCCGTGCACTGCCTCAAGGACATTCCCGGGGATATCCCGGTGCCGGAGGGCCTGGCGTTCGCCGGGTATCTGGCCCGCGAGGACGTGCACGACGCGGTGATCACCCGCACCGGCGCACCGCTGGCCGAACTACCTGCGGGCACGGTGGTCGGCACCAGCTCGGTGCGGCGCACCGCCCAGCTGCGGCTGCACCACCCGCACCTGGCGGTGAAACCATTGCGCGGCAACGTGAACACCCGGCTGGCACGCCTCGAAGAGGGCCATGTCGACGTGCTCATCGCCGCGGTCTCCGGTCTGCACCGGGTCGACCAGGCGCACCGCATCACCGAAACCCTCGACCTCGAGACCATGCTCCCGCCGATCGGCGCCGGTGTCATCGCGCTACAGTGCCGCGCGTCCGATACCCAGCTCCTGGATCTCGGCGCGCAACTCGATCACGCCGAGACGCATCGGCACGCCGACGCCGAACGCGCGATGCTGCACGCCCTACAGGGCCACTGCAATTCCCCCATCGCCGGCTACGCCACCACCGACGCCACCGGCCGACTCACCTTGCACGGCAAGGTCTTCAACCTCGACGGCACCCGGTGGCTGGATGCCCAGCACTGGGGCGTCCCCGAAGACCCCCAGGCCCTCGGCTTCTTCGTCGGGGCCGATCTGCTGCGCCAGGGCGCACGCGGACTCATCGACTCCATTCCGCACTGATCCGGGCCGACCGCGGGTGCGAGACCCGCGGAGGCGATTACCGGGCGAATTCAGCGCCAGCGGGCGTGACGGGGGAACAGCGCGCGACCCGCTTCGTGAGCGACCTCGACGAGCACGCGCGCCAAACGAGCGGTGTCCAATGCGGGGCGCTCGCCGGTGATCTGACCGGACAGCGACAGTGCGGCGACCGCCGCACCGCGACCGCGGACGGGCACCGCGACGCAGGCGATGCCGGTCACCGACTCCTCGTTATCCACCGCGATACCCTGCCGGTGCCGGATTCGAGCCAGCTCGCGATGCAATTCCGCTCTGTCGCAAATGGTTCGGGGTGTCAGCTGCGGTAGCCGGTCGCGGAAGGACGCCTCGACAATGCTCGGTTCGAGCGAGGCGAGCAGCGCCTTGCCGAGCGCGGTGCTGTGCGCGGGCATCCGGCCGCCGAGGCGGGTCGGGACGTGCACGGTACAGCGGCCGCCCGCCTTGTCCAGGTACAGCACCTCGCGGCCGTCGAGCACGCCGAGATGTCCGACCATGCCGGTGCGCTGGCTCAGATCGTGCAGCAGCGGGCTCACCACATCGCGAATCTCGTTGTGGTCAGCCGCGAGTCCGCCCAATTCGAGGGTCCGCAGCCCGAGCCGGTAACCGCCCGGGGCGTGTGCCAGCCACCGTAGGCGGATCATCTGGTCCAGGATGCGATGCACCGTGGAGCGCGGCAGACCCGTGCGCTCGGCCAAGCCGAGCAGGGTCAGAGTCGGCGTCGCGCCGTCGAAGGCATCCAGGATCAATGTCATTCGCTCGATCATGGACACCGGCGGCTGGGCCGGCCTGGCGGCCGCTCGACCCGTCCCCGTCCACAACTCTCCGGACTCGGGATGGGTCAGCACCTCGACCGTCATGGCTCACCTCCATTGTGTAGCGCATCCAGCTTAAGAGTATTTCGATTAGGCATGCGCCATTTCGGCACGCATGCTTGTGTCACCAATCACAGTGCCGTCGCCGCGTCGAGCCCGAATCCCGGAAACTACGTAGATCGCTACGGATCTTCTCGGTAGCCGGAATCCATCCTTGACACCCCCTCGACAGCACCGCTTACCGTCATGGCGAAACGGAATATTTCTAGTAGAAACTAGGAGCGTCATGGCCGTCGATCTCGACTTCAAGGCCGTCCTCGGCCGGTTCTGCACCGGAATCACCGCGGTCACCGCGCTGGCGGACGATCAACCGCTCGGCTTCGCCTGCCAGTCCTTCTCCGCACTGTCGCTGGACCCGCCCGCGGTCGCCCTGTTCCCGGCCCGGACCTCCACCACCTGGCCGCGCATCCGCGAGGTCGGCCGGTTCTGCGTGAACATCCTGGCCGCCGATCAAGAGGATGTCTGCCGACAACTCGGTCGCAGCGGACCGGACAAATTCGCCGACCTCGGCTGGGACCGCTCCCCCAACGGCTCGCCATTGCTGGCCGGGGCCATCGCCTGGATCGACTGCACACTCGAGCGCGAGGTGGACGGCGGTGACCACACCATCGTGGTCGCGCACGTCAGCGGGCTCGGCGAGCAGCGCGACGCGCCGCCGCTGCTGTTCTACCGCTCCGCCTACGAACGCCTCGCGGTGGTGTGACCCGCGTCTCCCGATCAGTGGGACGTCACCTTTCCGGCGTCGACCCGCCGACTCAGCATCGACATAGCCCCGCACGTAATACGCCTGACCGAAATAGCCCTGAGCGATATACCCCGAACGTGGAGGAACCGACATCATGAGCCCGGCGAACACCGACGACCAGGTGCGCGTGATCGACACCGGCGCCCCGCCCGCCCGCTATGCGCGCGGGTGGCACTGCGTCGGCCTTGCCGATAGCTTCCGGGACGGGAAACCGCACACCATCACCGTGTTCGGCACCGAACTCGTAGTCTTCGCCAGTGCCGACGGCACCCTCAACGTGCTCGACGCCTACTGCAGGCATATGGGCGGCAACCTCGGCGACGGCACCATCAAGGGCGATACCCTCGCCTGCCCGTTCCACGACTGGCGATGGAAGGGCAATGGCCGTTGTGCCGCGATCCCCTACGGCCGCCGGGTGCCGCCGCTGGCCCGTACCCGGGCCTGGACCACCCTGGAGCAGAACAAGCAGCTGTTCGTCTGGAACGACCCGGAAGGCAATCCGCCGCCCGAGGAGATCACCATCCCGCGCATCGACGGCGCGTTCAGCGACGAGTGGAGCGACTGGACCTGGAACCAGATCGTCATCGAGGGCGCGAACTGTCGCGAGGTCATCGACAACGTGGTCGATATGGCGCACTTCTTCTACGTGCATTTCGCCTTCCCCACCTACTTCAAGAATGTCTTCGAGGGCCACGTCGCCAGCCAGTACATGACCTCGGTCGGCCGCGACGATGTGCAAGGCGAGACGGCGAAGGAGGTGGGCGGCAAGAACGTCCTGAACTCCGAGGCGCATTATTTCGGTCCCTCCTACATGATCGACAACATCGTCAGCGAGGCGGGCGGACAGCGCGTCGAGGCCGTATTGATCAACTGCCACTACCCGGTGACGCCGACCGAATTCGTGCTGCAATACGGCGCGATCGTCAAGAAGCTGCCCGGACTGTCGCCGCAGGACGCCAACGATATGGCGGTGAAGTTCGCGGGCAGTCTCGGCCGCGGCTTCGAGCAGGATGTGGCGATCTGGGAACGCAAGACCCGCATCGACAATCCGCTGCTGTGCGAGGAGGACGGGCCGGTGTACCAGCTGCGGCGCTGGTACGAGCAGTTCTACACCGATGTCGCCGAGGTCGACGAAAAGATGACCGCCCGTTTCGAATTCGAGGTCGACACCACCCGCGCGGTCACCGCGTGGGAGGCCGAAGTCGCCGAGAATCTGGCCGCCCAGCGCGCGGACGCCTGAGCGGGACCGCCATGGATGCCGTGCTCTGCCAGGACTGCGGAAACCGCGTCGCGGTAGTCAAATTCAGTCCCGCGCACACCAGCGTGCAGTGGACCGCGGACGCCGCGCGGCACTGTGCCGAGCTGTGTGGTGACGGCGGCGGACCTACTCGCGGATGTCTCGCATTGCGCCGCAGCATCGACAACGCCGTCACCGCGGGGGCGCTCCGGCTCAGCACGCGAGAGCAGGATCTGCTGTGAACCCGGGCATCCCCCTGCGGGTGGTCGGCGTGATCGCCGAAACCGCCGACGCCGTCTCGATCCGGCTGGTCGCCGACTCGGGGCAACCTGTCGCCTACCGGCCCGGCCAGTTCCTGACCCTGCGGATCCCCAGCGACCGCACCGGTTCGGTGGCGCGCTCGTATTCGCTGTCGAGCGCGCCACACGAGGACGGCCCGTTGCAGGTCACCGTCAAACGCACGGTGGCCGGTTACGGCTCGAACTGGTTGTGCGACAACGCCACCGAAGAAATGATCATCGACAGCCTGCCGCCCGCGGGCATCTTCACCCCGGGTTCGCTCGACGCCGACCTGCTGCTGTGCGCGGCGGGCAGCGGCATCACCCCGGTGCTGTCCATCGTGAAATCGGTGCTGGCCCGTGGTACCGGCCACTGCACACTGATCTATGCCAACCGGGACGAGCGGTCGGTGATCTTCGCGGACACACTCGCGGAACTGGCGGCGGCGCACCCGGATCGGCTGACGGTGGTGCACTGGCTGCAAGCCGTGCAGGGCCTGCCCACGGCCCGGCAGCTGGCGGCGCTCATCCGGCCGTGGTCGCAGCGCGAGATCTTCGTGTGCGGCCCAGTACCTTTCATGGACGCGGTGGAAGCAGCCGCAGACGCGCTCGGCATCGAACGGACGCGGGTGCACTCCGAGAAGTTCCTCTCGCTGTCCGGCGATCCGTTCGCCCCGGTCGCGGCCGCACCGCCGGAAACGGCCGACGGCGCGGCCGTCACGGTCGAATTCGACGGCGCCACCCACGAATTCGCCTGGCCGCGCGAGACCGTCCTGCTGGACGCACTGCTGGCGCGCGGCATCGAGGCACCGTACTCCTGCCGCGAGGGCGCCTGTAGCGCCTGCGTCTGCCGGGTCGCCACGGGCGAGGTGAAGCTGCTGCGCAATGACGTACTGGAGAAGGAAGACCTGGCCGACGGCTATGTGCTGGCCTGCCAGGCGGTGCCGGTCACCGACACGGTCCGGATCACCTATGACTGAGGAGAACCATCCTATGCCCGTCATCAGCTCGCTCGGATATGTGAAGGTCGCTGTCGCCGACCCGCAGGCCTGGCGCACCTTCGCCTTCGATGTCATGGGCTTCGCCCAGGGCAGTGGACCCGATCCCGACGCGATCTACCTGCGGATGGACGAACGCGCGGCCCGGCTGGTCCTGGTGCCGGGTGCGGCCGACAAGGTGCTGGCCATCGGCTGGGAGGTGCGTGACTATCGCGCGCTGGCCGCGGTGCGCGACGCCGTCGAACAGCACGGAATCGCCGTCACCACGCTGTCGCTCGAGGAGGCGGACGCCAGGGCCGTCGAGGAGGCCATCACCTTCGTCGACCCCGCCGGCACCACGGTCGAGGTCTTCCACGGCCCGGTACTCGACCACAGCCCGGTCGTCTCGCAGCACGGAAACCGGTTCGTCACCGACGGTCTCGGCCTCGGTCACGCGGTGCTGCCGGTACCGGACCTGGATGTCGCTTTCCGCTTCTACACCGAGGTGCTCGGCTTCCTGCCGCGCGGCGCCTTCCGGATTCCGACCCCGCCCGAATACGGTCCGATGCGAGTGCGCTTCCTCGGCGTCAACCGGCGCCACCACAGCCTCGCGCTCATTCCGTCCGGCGGCAAGGAAGGCTCCGGGCTGGTGCACATCATGGTCGAGGTGGACAGCCTCGACGATGTGGGCCGGGCGCTGGACCGGGTCGGGAAGGTGGGCTATCACCTCTCCTCGACGCTGGGCAGGCATACCAACGACAAGATGATCTCCTTCTACGTCCGCACCCCGGGCGGCTGGGATCTCGAATTCGGCACCGAGGGTCTGCTGGTGGACGAATCCTCCTACACCGCGGAGGAGATCACGGCCGACAGCTACTGGGGCCACGACTGGTCCCGCTGAGCCGACCCCAGTCGTCCCGGCACACCCGGGATTCGCTGCGGACGCCGGTTCGCAGCGCACCACTGGGCCGCGGCACACGTCGCGCCGGTGGGGTGATCGCCGCCCGCACCCACCCACCGGCCGAACCCGCGCCGGGGCCCAGCACCACAGTGAGGACAACTGAATTGAGCGATAACGAGCAGTACGGGCCGTCCCGGTTCGGATTCTTCATCGCGCCCTACCACCCGCTCACCGGCAACCCCACCCTCCAGCTGCACCGTGATCTGGCCCTGGTGGAACTCGCCGATCAGCTCGGCTACGCGGAAGCCTGGATCGGCGAACATCATTCGGCCGGTTTGGAGATCATCGCGGCGCCCGAGGTCTTCCTGGCCGCCGCCGCACAGCGCACCCGGCGCATCCGGCTCGGTACCGGCGTGAATTCGCTCCCGTACCACCAGCCGATGATGCTGGCCGATCGGTTGTGCCTGCTCGACCACCTGACCATGGGTCGCACCATGATGGGTGTCGGCCCCGGCCAGCTCGCCACCGACGCCGCCATGATGGGCATCGACCCGGTGCGCCAGCGCGACATGATGCACGAATCCATGGGCGTGCTGGTGCGCTTGCTGCGCGGCGAGACGGTGACCGCGGAATCGGACTGGTACCACCTGAGCGAGGCCCGGCTGCAGCTGCTGCCGTACCAGCGGGACGGCCTGGAGATGGCGGTGGCATCGACGATTTCGCCGTCCGGCGCGGTACTGGCCGGGCGGCACGGTGCGGGCCTGCTCTCGCTGGCCGCCTCGGATCCGAGCGGATACGAAGCGCTGCTGCCGAATTGGAAGGTCTACGAGAAGACCATGGCCGAACACGGCCACACCGTGGACCGCTCGCGGTGGCGGCTGGTCGCGCCGATGCATCTCGCCGAGACCCGAGAACAGGCCATGCGCGAAGCCGAATGGGGCGTCGGACATCTCGTCGACTACATCGAGAAGCTCAGCGGCCGCGACGCGCCGTGGAACTCCTCCGCCCGCGCCGCCGTCGAACAGTGGGTCGGCGAGGGTTTCCCGGCCTTCGGCCGCGCCACCATCGGCACCCCCGATGACGCCATCGCCACCATCGAGAAGCTCGCAGAACAATCCGGCGGCTTCGGCACCTTCCTGCTGCTCGGCCTCAATATCGCGAACTGGGAGGCCACCCAGAACTCAGCGCGCCTGTTCGCCGAATACGTGATCCCGCACTTCACCGGGGCCAACCGCAATCGGGTCGCTTCGCTGGAGTGGGCGCACGCCAATAGCGCGCGCATGATCGGCGGACTGACCGCGGGCATCCAGAGCGCGTTCAACAAACACGGCCGGACCCTCGCCGAGGCGCTGGGCGCGAACGAGGAGGCGAACTGATGCGCGCGGTGGTGATGCGCAACGGCGGATTGGTCGTCGACGAGGTGCCCGAGCCGGTACCCGGTCCCGGTCAGGTCCTGGTCGAGACCGTGGCCTGCGGGATCTGCGGATCCGATAAGCAGGCACTCGACTACACCGACGACTTCCTGCGGGCCTCCCGCGACAGCGGGGTGCCGACCTTCGAATTCGATCCACATCGCGATGTCGTGATGGGCCACGAGATCGCCGCCCGGGTCGTCTCGGCCGGTCCGGACACCCCGCATATCGAGGGTCAGCTGGTGGTGGCGCTGCCATGGGCGGTGGATCATGCGGGACAGATCCACGGCGTCGGCTTCTCCAACGAATTCCCCGGCGGCTACGGCGAGCGAATGGTATTGCAGGCCATGGCCCTGGAGCCCATTCCGAACCATGTACCGCCGCACGTCGCCGCCCTCACCGAACCCTTGGCGGTCGGCTTCGGCAATGTGGCGCGCACCGGGATCGGGCCCGGCGGTACCGGGATCGTGATCGGTTGCGGTCCGGTCGGTCTGGGTGCGGTCGCCGCACTCGCCGAGCGCGGCGTCGCGCCGATCATCGCCTCGGATCCGTCGAAGCTGCGACGCGAGACGGCATTGCGGCTCGGCGCGCACCGCGTGGTGGATCCGGCGGTCCAGGACCCCGTCGAGGTCTGGCGCGAGGCCGCGTCATCCGGGCAGTTGCTGCACGTGTGGGTCTGTGCGGCGGTGCCGGGGATGATCAACGACCTCATGCACAAGGTGCCCCGCCAGACCACCATTCTTCAGGTGGGCGCGGTGATGACCGAGGATGTGATCCGCCCGATCGTCGGCATCTACAAGGACATCTCGCTACAGATGTGCATGGTGTACCCGCACGAGGAATACGCGCGGACCCTCGGGCGCATCGCGGACGGCACCGTCGACGCGGCCTCGCTCATCACCGACCAGGTCGGACTCGACGGGGTGGCGGGCGCCATCGACGCGCTGCGTCACCCGGATGACCACATCCAGATTCTGGTCCGGCCGGACCGTTAGCCGGGCCGTTTCTGTTCCTCGGCCGCGGCGCGTAGCCACTCCCGGGTGTAGCGCTCGGCGAGCAGCGGCAGGAAGTGGTCGAGATTCGCGTGGTCGGCGACGTGGTCGTAGGCGGCGTGCAGCAGGCCCTCGATGGCGGCGTCATCGGCGACGCCATCGAACTCCTGCGCCAACCGAGCGGCCGCGGCGCGCAGCGCGACCTGCTGATCCAGGGACGGTTCCCGGGATTGATGGCCGTGTACCGGGCTCTCGGTCAAGGTGGGCTCCTCAACGTGCCGGATAGCTGCTCGGGTGCGGTGGGGATCCGCACCCTCCCGTGGGGTACCCACTCGGGCGGTTTCGATCGGCACGAATATCGGCGAGCCACAGAAATAGAACACGTTCTTGTGCGGTTGTCCGGCGCGTGCGACGCTGAGCGAATGGACCTCGCCGCCCTCGAAGCCATCCGCCAGCTCAAATACCGCTACTTCCGCACCCTCGACCTCAAACAGTGGGATGAATTCGCGGATACGCTCGCGGTGGACGCGGAGGGCCGGTACGGCACGCATGCGCTCGGTGAGCCATTGGTGCTGGACGGTCGCGAGGCCATCACCGCGTTCATGCGAGAGAACCTGGGGCCCTCGATCGTCACCACGCATATCGCGAACCACCCGGAGATCACGGTGGCGGGCGCGACGGCCACCGGCTCGTGGGCCTTCGAAGACACCGTGATCGCCACCGAGTACGGGGTGCTGATCCGCGGCGCCGGGTACTACACCGACAGCTACCGACTGGACGCCGACGGTCGCTGGCGTATCACCGCGACCCGGTATCAGCGCATCTACGAGTCGTCCCAGGCACTCGCCGATACGCCGAGCTACCAACTTCTGTCCAATATGTGGGCCTCGCCGACCCGGTAGGCCGCCACCGCGCGGAGATGTCCATCCTGGTCGAAAACCGATGCGGCGGTGGCTGTTCCGAGCGCGATGGGTGGCACAGGCATGGGCGCCGAGGGTTGGGAGATATGTCATTCGCCACCGCGACCTGTTGCGTCCGTAACGATTCCGCGCAATAGTGGCCACTTGCGCTTGCACACGGAAAGGTCCTGGAATGGCATTCAGGTCTATCGCGGCCGTACTGGCCGCGGTCGGGCTCACCATATTCGCGCCGAGCGCGGCGGCCGACCGGACCGGTCCGCTCGCCTACATCCCGGTGTCGGGTGAGGGCGCGGTACTCGTCGTCGATACGGCCGCCGACCGAGTGGTGGACCGGATCGACGGTGCGGGCATACACGCCTCCTCGGTGGCCGCGTCACGCGACGGGCGCCGCCTCTACGTCCAGGCCTTCAATCCGCCGTTCATCGGCCCCGACGATATAGCTGTCATCGACCGTGAATCGCATGCCGTTACCACCCGCATCCCGATCACCGGCACCGACGGGGTCACCCAACTCATCTCCGACCCGGTCCGCGATCAGATGTACGTCTTCACCGCGCGACCGTCGATCGATGTCCTGAATACGGTGACGAATACGCTGGTGCGCTCGATGCCGTTGCCGTCCATCCCGCTCGCGGCCGCGATCGCACCCGACGGCGGACGCATCTACAGCGTCTTCGCCGACTCCACCGCCGCGGCCTTCGACCCCGAGTCCGGATTCCAATTGGGACAACGGATTCAGATCGACGGCTCGCTGCCCTTCTCCGCCGCGGTCTCCCCCGACGGCCGCAAGCTGTATTCGATGAATGTGCTCGGCGACAATGTCTCCGTCATCGATACGGCGAGTTGGCAACGCACCGGCGCGATCCCATTCGGCGCGGGCAGCGCCCCGGTTTCGGGCGCGGTCAGCCCGGACGGCACCAAACTCATGGTCGCGACACTGGGCGCCGACGCCGTGCAGATGATCGATATCGCCACCGATCGGGTGGTCGGGACGGTACCCGTCGACGCACCGCTGTCGGTCGGCTTCACCGCCGACGGCGCGAAGATGTATGTCGGCAGCCTCGGCCCGCAGGCTCGGCCCCTGTTCGCCACGCCGGTCGCCGGTTTCGAGTCGACCTCGGTGCTGTCCACCTTCCTCCAGGCCAACGCCCACCCCAGCGCACTGGTCCCCTACACCGCCGATGACTTCCATCCGGCCGGTTCGCCGATCGGCATGGGCTCGAGCCCCGGGTTCGGCGCGTTCCTGCGCTGAGCCCACCCCCTCCCGCCACTGCCGCCGGAACCCCTCGCGGGCAGCGATATCGGTCCAGTTTCGGATCGGTGGCGCTGGACGCGGGAGAACCGTCGCCAGCATGCTGGAGCCATGTCATCGCTCGTACCCGCGGAATTCGCCCCCGAGACCGTCTATCTCAACACCGCATCCTACGGTTTGCCGTCCGCGCGTGCCCTGACCGCGGTGGCGCAGGCCAATGCCCAGTGGGCCGCCGGACAGGGCGGCCCGATGACGCACGAGGGTTCGGTCGAGGAGCTGCGGGCCGCCTTCGCGCGGCTGCTGGTCGGCGCCACCCCCGATGACATCGGATTGGGCAGCACCGCCGCGGGTTTGATCGGTCCGGTGGTCACCGCGCTGCCGCCCGGCGCCGAGGTGCTGCTGGCGGAGGGCGAATTCTCCTCGGTCTCTCTGCCGTTCCTGCATCGGGGCGATCTCGCGGTGCGGTTCGTGCCGCTGGAGCAATTGGCCGAGGCGGTGCGACCGCAGACCGCGTTGGTCGCGGTGAGTGTGGTGCAGTCCGCGGACGGCCGGGTCACCGATCTGGCGACCCTGCATGCCGTCACCAAGGCCAACGGCGCGCGGCTGCTCGCGGATGCCACCCAGGCCGCCGGGTGGCATCCGTTGCACTTCGCCGACGCCGATTATTGGGTGTGCGCCACCTTCAAATGGTTGATCGGCGCCCGCAGCGTCGCCTTCTTCGCCGCGGCGCCGGAGGCCGCCGCGCAGGTGCGACCGGTCTCACCCGGTTGGTACGCGGCCGCCGATCGATGGGCCGAGCTGTACCGCCCGGTGGGGCTGGCCGAGTCCGGCCGCCGGTTCGACGCGACACCGGACTGGCTCGGTGTCATCGCCGCGCACGCCGGGCTGCGGCTGCTCGAGGAGCTGACCATCGACAAGATCAACGCCCACAATCTCGAGCTCGCCGACCGGTTCCGCGCGGGACTGACCGATCTCGGCTACGCGCCGCTGCCCGGGCCGTCGGCGATCGTCGCGGTGCCCGGCGCGGGGGACGCCGCGCCGCGATTGGAACAGGCCGGTGTGATCGCCTCCGTCCGGGCCGGTGGACTGCGCTTCGCCTTCCACCTCTACAACAGCGCGGCCGATGCCGACCGGGCGCTGGAGGTCCTGTCCGATCGGTAGGACCGGGCGATCATCGCCGGGTGGCGGGTGCGGTGATCAGCGGCAGGTCCAATGCCGTCCGGATACCCGGCTCGGCCCGGACGACGGCGGGAACCGCGTTGACGATCCGCATGGCGGTGGCGAGCAACGTGGCGTGATTGTGATCGCCATTCGGACTCGATGTCACCACATCCATGGCGTAGCACGGGTCCCCGGTGATCTCGATCCGGTAGGAACCCTCCCGGTGCGCCGGTTGCGGCCAGTCCGGGCACAGATCGGGGCGCAGCCGGGTGACATGTTCCAGCACCGTCACCGCTTCGTCGCCGACCATGCCGCGCACCTCGAAACGCAGTGCGGCGGCGGTACCTTCGGCGATATGACCGGTCGCGATATCGAACGAGTCCGGAGCCGGGATCCGCTCGTAGACCTCGGTCACGCGGTCCAGTGTCACACCGATACCCGCGGCCAACTGCCGCACGGTGCCGCCCCAGGCCAGCGACAACACGCCCGGCTGCAGCAGCATCGGAGTATCGTCGAGCGGTTTGCCGAATCCCATGATGTCGAACATGACCGTGCGATTGTCGTAGCTGGCGTAGTCGACGATCTCGAGACAGCGCAGCTGATCGATGCGCAGGCAGGTGCCCGCGAGCGCCAGCGGCAGTAGGTCATTGGCGAATCCGGGATCGATGCCGTTGACCCACAGCGACGAATTGCCCTCGCGGGCCGCCTCTTCGATCGGCCGCAGCAGTTCCTCGGGCAGCACACCGTAGGGGTACTGGAAGAAGACCGGCGCGCAGGCCACGACATTGATACCCGCGCTGAGCAATCGGCGCAGGTCCTCGACGGCCTCCATGAGACGGTTGTCGGTCATCGAGCAGTAGACGACGCAATCCGGCGCGGCCGACAGAATGGCGTCGGCGTCGTTCGTCGCGCTGACGCCGACCGGATGATCCAGTCCCGCGAGCACTCCCGCGTCCTGCCCGGCCTTCGCGGGTCCGGACACCCACACACCCGCCAGTTCCAGCTCGGGGTTGGCGATGATGCCCGCCAACGCGTGCCTGCCCACATTCCCGGTGCCCCACTGCACCACGCGATAGGTCATGACAGATCCGGAACCGGCAGGTCGAGGTTCGGGGTGATCAATCCGCCGTCGGGTTCGAGTACCTTGCCGGTGAGATATTTGCCCGCCGGGGAGACCAGGTAGAGCGCCGCGGCCGCGATATCTTCCGGATCCCCGATGGTGTGCAGCGGCGTCTTCGACTCCAGTTCGTTGCGCATGGCGTCATTGCTCGCGACGATCTCCAGTGCCGAGGTGAGGATGGAGCCGGGTGCGATGGCGTTCACCCGGATGCGCGGATTCAGATCCAGCGCGGCCAGTTTCGTGTAGTGCGCCAGCGCCGCCTTCGCGGTGCCGTAGGCCGCGAAGGCGCGGCCGGGCAACCGCCCCATGGTCGAGGTGATATTCAGAATCGATCCGCCACCGGCGGTTTCGAGTATGCGCGGCACCGCGGCGCGGACCAGCGCGTGCGCATTGGTGACGTTGAAGTTGAATGCCTCGACCAACGCCTCCGGCGTGGTGTCGAGCAGCGGACAGGGCAGTGCGCCGCCGACATTGTTGACCACGATATCCAGCCTGCCGAACCGTTCGACGGCCGTCGCCGCGAGTGCGGCCGTGGCCTCGATATCGCTCAGATCGGCGGGCACCACATGCGCGCGCCGTCCGAGCGCCGCGATCTGTTCGGCCACCTCGTCCAGCTGGCTCTTGGTGCGCGCCGCGATGACGACATCGGCGCCGGCCTCGGCGAAGGCGATGGCGATCGCCCGGCCCAGTCCGCGACCCGCCCCGGTGACGACGGCGACCTGGCCGTCGATCCGGAATCTGTCCAGAATCATGCGCTCCACCCATCCCGTACTGTCGAATATTCGACAGTACGTGTCGTATATTCGTCATCGTAGAGTTGGTCGCCGAGATCGCACAAGGGGTTCGCCGATGGAACAGAGCAGTACCGCGCCCGGCGCGACCGCCGACCGCGACCGGTCGCCGTCACCGCCAACGCGCCGAGTCATCGACATCGTCTCGCTGCTGGCGACCGAACCGGAGCCGATCCCCGTCGCGGTCCTGGCCGACCGCCTCGACATCGCGCGCGCCACCGCCACCGCCGTACTGGCCGAACTGGATTCGGCGGGCTGGGTGGTCCGGGTCCCACAGCGCGGATACCGCATCGGCGCCGCGCTGACCGGTCTCACCGATCCGCCGCTCCCGCACGGCGTCGGCGATATCCTGGCCGCGCTCACCACCCGAACCGGTTGCGGCGCAACGCTGAGCCGTATCGATCCCGACCGTCTCACCGTGCTCGACGTCCGCCACGGCCCCGACCGCGTGGTCCCCGGAATCCCCGTCGGTCACCGCATCCCGCTGCAATTCCCGGCGGGCGCCAGTGTCATGCCCTGGCGGTCCGCCGCCGAACAGAACACCTGGCTCACCGCCGCCCCCGAAGTCGAACGCCGCACCGCCAGTGCGCTGCTCAGCCTGGTAAGGGAGCGCGGCGTCGCGCTGTTCCGTCCCCGCGCCGACGATACGGGCCTGGTCGATCTACTCGCCGATCTCCTCACCGCCGCGGGAACCGAACTGCTGCAATCGAATCTGCGCACCCGCGTCCTACGCCAGCTGGCCGAGCTCACGGCCCGGCCCTTCACCAGGGCGGAACTCGACTCCGACACCGTGCTCCCGCTGAGCTACCTCGCGGCCCCGGTTTTCGACGCCAGTGGCACCGCCGCCTACGAAGTCCAACTGGGCCCGCTGCGCGCGAGCACGACCAAGGACGAACGCGATGGCTACATCGCCGCCGTCCGCGACGCCGCGAACGCGCTCACCGCCGCATCGAAACCGGGGCACTAGGCGCACCGGCGCCGCGACGGCGGAATTTGTCGGCCCCCATGTCGCCAAAGCCTCCGATCTTGGACCGGCCCGTTGGTATCGTCTCGCCATGTCGGATACGTGGGGCGCTCACCCGGATCTCGAGCAGCCCCTCGCGGATCCGGTGGTGCCGGAGAAACTCGAGGTCGACGACGAGGAGCGGCCGGCTCGGGAACTGACCGGGTGGCCGGAGCGAGTGGTGGCGACCGCGGCCTTCGCGGTCGCGATTCTGGCGCTGTGGCAAGTCTTTCGGCCATTGCCGCAGGGCAGCCAGTACTACCTGGTGGTGTTCCTGTCCGGGACGCTGCCGTTGATATTCCTGGCCTATCGGTCCGGGGTGCGGCGACTGGATCGCGCCACGGGACCCGGGCCGCTGGACTGGGCGCTCGCGGCCGTGGCGCTGGTCGCATGTCTGTATCCGGTGCTGCCGATGCAGATCGGTTCCGGCGGTGGCGGATACGACGCCTTCCTGGATCGGCAAGGGCTACTGAATCCGGTCGATATCGCCATGGGCACCCTGCTGCTGGTACTGGTACTCGAGGCCTGCCGCCGCACCACCGGGTGGGTGCTGCCGGTGGTCTGCCTGGTATTCCTCGGCTACGGGTATTACGGCGGGCTGTTGCCGCAGCACTGGACCATTGCCCATGCGGGACTGGACTTTTCGCAGATCATCGATGCGCTGTACAACTCGGGCAGCGGGTTCTACGGCACCCCGCTGGACGTCGCGGCCACCTATATCGTGCTCTTCACGCTGTACGGCGCGGTCCTCGAATTCTCCGGGGCGGCACAGTTCTTCGTCGATCTGTCGGTCGCCGCGTTCCGCCGTTCACGCACCGCGGCCGGACGCACCACGGTGGCTTCGGGATTTCTGCTCGGTACGGTATCCGGTTCGGGCACCGCGACGGCGGTCAGCGTGGGCGCGGTGACCTGGCCGATTCTGCGCCGGGCCGGGTATCCACCGGAGCAGGCGGGCGGCATGCTGGCGGCCGCGGGCGTCGGCGCCATTCTGTCACCACCGACGCTCGGAGTCGCGGCATTCATTGTCGCCGAATATCTGGACGTCTCGTATGTGAGCGTACTCGGCTGGGCGCTCATTCCGACGGTCCTGTACTACCTGGGCATTCTGCTCGCCGTCGAAATCGACGCGCGCAGGCTCGGCACTCGGCCGGTGGAGGTCGCGAGCACCTCCGTGTGGCGATTGCTGGCGCGGTTCGGCTACCACTTCCTGTCGCTCATCGCGATCGTGGTGCTGCTGCTGCTCGGCGTCAGCGCGACCCGGGCGGTCGTCTACGCGACAGCACTCGCATTCGTGCTGGCGTTCTTCGATTCCCGCACCCGCGCCGCGGCACGCTCGCCGCGCCGGATATTCCGCACGCTCGGCAGCGGGGTGCGGTCCGCGCTGCCGGTGGTCGCGGTCTGCACCTCGGCGGGGGTGATCACCGCGATGACCACCAAGACCGGCCTCGGCGCGCAACTGGCGGCACTGTTGGTGCGCGCGGCGCGGGCACTATCGGACAATCACACCGTAATACTCGCCTGCACAGTGGTTTTCGCGGCGATCGCATTGGCCCTGCTCGGACTCGCGGTACCGGTCACGGCATCGTTCATTATCGGCTGGGCCATTATCGGACCCGCGCTGCTCGCGCTGGAGGTGTCCGCACCGGCGGCCGCGATGTTCGTCTTCTACTACTCGGTGCTCTCCGAGGTGACGCCGCCGACCGCACTGGCCGCGGTGGGCGCGGCCGCCATTACCGGCGGACGCACGGTGCCGACCATGTGGCAGGCCCTCAAATACGCGCTACCCGCATTCCTGGTGCCCGTCGTCTTCGTACTCACCGAGCCGGGCGAATATCTGCTCGGACGCGGTCCCGCGCTCGGGGTGCTGTGGACCACCGCGGTGGCCTGTCTCGGCGTGGCCGCGCTGGCCGCCGCGACCGGTGGCTGGATTCTCGGCATCGGCCGCGCCGGGACCCCGGCGCGGGTACTCGCCGCGGTAGGCGGGCTGGTGTTGTTGTACCTGGAGCCGGGCGCGATCGTCGCCGGGCTGGTCGTGTTGGGCGCGGCCGTCGGGGTCACTCTGCTCTCCCGAAGGAGGAAGACATGAGAAGAGTCGCAAGGGTTTCGGTGCAGCGCGGCGGCGGTACCGTATCTCCATCGCGTCGCCCGATGCGTCTCGCGGTGGTACTGACCGCCACCGTGGTGACCGCCGGGCTGCTCGCCGGGTGCGGCGGCCGTCGCGATGCGCCGCAGACCGACGCGGGTGGCGCGGTGACGTGCGAGGTGTCGCAGGAGACCCGTGTCGGGATCGCCACCGGCAATGCGACCGGTGTGTACTTCGCACTCGGAAATGCCTACGCCGAGCAGATCTCCCAGGCCACCAACGGCACCGTCAAGGCCACCGCCGCCGAGACCGGCGCCTCGGTGCAGAATATCCAGCAGTTGGTGGCGGGCACATACCAGGTCGCCTTCTCACTCGCCGACACCGCGGCGGACGCCGTACTCGGCACCGGGAGTTTCGACGGCAAGAAACAACCGGTGCAGGCACTCACCCGCCTCTACCCCAACTACACCCAGGTCGTGGTGCGGACCGGCGCGAATATCAACTCGGTTGCCGATCTGCGCGGCAAACGCGTCTCCACCGGATCACCCAAGTCCGGCACCGAGGTCATCGCCCACCGCGTGTTGCAGGCGGCGGGCCTCGATCCGGAGTCCGATATCTCCGCCCAGCGACTGGATCTCACCAAGACCGTCGACGGTATGAAGGACGGCTCCATCGATGCCATGTTCTTCTCCGGCGGCCTGCCCACCCCGGGCATTACCGACCTGTTCACCTCGGCCAGGGATAAGGTCCGCTTCCTCGACATCGCCGACCTCACGCCCCGCATGCGCACCGTGAGCCCGGTCTACGAGGAAGGCGCCATCCCGGCCGCGACCTACGGCCTTTCCGCCGACGCCAGGACCATCGTCGTCCCCAATGTGCTGCTCGTCCGCGACGATCTCGACGCGAACCTCGCCTGCATCCTCACCGAGACCGTATTCGACCGCAAAACTCAACTGGAACAGGCTAATTCGGCCGCCAAGGGCATCAGCCGCGACGCCGCCCAGAACACCGCTCCCGTTCCCCTGCACCGCGGCGCGGCCTTCGCGCTCACCCGATGACACAGGGTATTGCGCGCGGAGTCGGCGGTCGCGGTCACCGGTCAGGAATGGCTCCAGATGGCCGCACCGCGATTATCCGGTGCGGCCCATTCGCGGTCGAAGAGCCAGACCAGGCCGTCACCCGCCTCGGCCAGCCGGAAGGCGATGATTTCACCGAGTACCGCGCCGATACCCTTGGCGTCGGTGCCGCCCATTTCCAGGTAGACGACCTGGCGGGTTCGGGCGAGTTGAGCGCGGACCCGGTCGGGGCCGGGGCCGGTGGCGGCGGGGAGGCGGTCGGTGAGGACCTCGGCGATATCTTTCTCGGCCGCGGAACCGGAGACAGCGCGGATCTGGAGCGGACGGCCCACGGATTTCCAGTGCACCTCGATCTCCGCGCCGTATCGCTCGATCCGAAGGTATTTCGTCGCCATCGCGACCGCGTCGGCTGCCGCCTCGTCGGTGTCGTAGACCGCCTCCGCCAGGGTCAGCAGGTCCGCCATCGCCAGTTCGTCACGCAGTTGCTCCACGTCGAGTTCGACCTGGCTCCCGCAGTACACGCTGATCCACTCCGCCACGGGCTCACCGTAACCCCGCACGGGTAACCATGGCGGCTTCCGTGATCAACTCGTATACCCCTATCGCCCAATGGAATTCATCCGACGGATGCCCCGCACACGATCGCGTGCGGGGTCCGCGGACGGGGCGTTCGCGACGGGTCTCTACCCGTTTCGACGATCTTGACCAGCAAGAATCGCGAAAAAATGTCCATCAACGGTATTGCTCCGAAGATCGACCGGGACGGCCGAAAACCCGTGCGATTCAGCCCATCGGCTCGTAAAGAACTACGGTCCAGGGGGATTGACGATCGAGACGAACCGATACCCGGCGTTCGTGCGGACCGATGACGGGATCAGCGACGGCGCAGCCCGTCTCGCGGAGCCGATTCAGTGTCGCATCCAGATCGGTCACCTTTACCGAAAGGGCGGCGGCCTCCCCCTCACGATCGGTACCCGCAACGCTCACCCTGACGGGTCCGATATCGAATTGCGCCCACCGGTCGCCGTCGACGAAGGTCGCGGGGGTCCTGAGCACCGCCGTGAGGAAGTCGACGGCGGCAGGCACATTGTCGGCGGGCAGGATGGTGCCGATACGTTCCACGCTCACCGCGCGACCCCCAGGAATCGGCGCAGCGCGGAACATATCTCGGCACATGCGGCCTTCGCATCCGCCAGCTGATCGGCCATGCTGACGAAGCCGTGGAACTGCCCGTCATAGCGGATCACCTCGGTCTCGACACCCGAGGCGCGCAATCGCTCACCGTATGCCTCCCCTTCATCGCGCAACGGGTCGAATTCGGCGGTGACGATATGGGCGGGCGGCAGATCGGTGAGATCCGCCGTGCGCGGCGGGGCGGCATACGGGTTGTCCTCGTCGCCGTCGGGGCCCAGGTACTGCTCCCAATACCACCGCAGGTGATCATCGGTGACGAAGTATCCCCGCGCGTTCTCCCGGTATGAGACGGTATCGCGGGCGGGGTCGAGCATCGGGTAGATGAGCGCCTGTCCCGAGATGCCGGGGCCATTGCGGTCACGGGCCATGAGGCTGGTGACCGCGGCCAGGTTGCCGCCGGAACTATCCCCGGCCACGGCGATTCGGCGCGGGTCGCCGCCGAACGCGTCGGCATTCTCGGCGATCCAGCACAGCACCGCGTAGGCGTCGTCCGCGGCGGCCGGGAAGCGGTGCTCCGGCGCCTGCCGATAGTCGACCGACACCACGACCGCACCAGCGCCGTCGGCCAATGTCCGGCACAGCTGATCGTGGCTGTCCAGCCCGCAGATGGTGAAACCACCACCGTGGCAGAACATCACAACCGGGAGCGCATCGATGGAGTCGGGCCGGTACACCCGGACCCGCACCTCGGGCGCACCCGCGGGACCGGGTACCGACAACTCCTCCACCCGGCCGACCGGGATCGGGTCGATCGGCGCCGCGGGACGGGCCGCGAGCATTCGGCGGGCCTCCGTGGCATCCAATACCTCGGTGCCCAGCTTCGGAAATGCCGCGGATGCCGCGTCGACAATCGCCTGCGCTTCGGGCTTCAACGGCATCGCGGGCTCCTCCGCTCGGTGATAGTGAGCACCGGCGCGGACGAAATAGCCACGCGCGGTGCGATATTCGTCCGCATCGGCAAATCCCTACGGTGCGCCGGGCGGGACGAACGGGCCCGCCGAAAGTCCGCCGTCCACGGCGAGTTCCGCACCCGTGATGAACCCGGCCGCATCCGAGGCGAGGAAGGCGACCAGGCTGCCGACCTCGTCGGGTAGCCCGACCCGGCCCAGCGGCAGCGTCGGGAAGCTACCCGCGCCGTGGCCGAGGCCGAGGTGTCCGATCATCGGGGTGTCGATCGGCCCGGGGTGCACCGAGTTCACGCGGATGCCGACCGGACCCAACTCCAACGCGGCGGTCTTGGTGAGACCGCGCAGCGCCCATTTGGACGCGCCGTACGCCGCGTGACCCGGCAGTCCCTGCAAACCGGCCTGGGACGAGATATTCACGATGGATCCACCGCCCGCGGCCACCATCGGCGCGACCACTGCCTGGATGCCGAGAAAAGAGCCGACCAGATTGACGCGCAGGATCCGTTCCAGCTCTTCGGCGCTCGTCTCGGTCAACGGCTTGGCGGTGTAGATCGCCGCATTGTTCACCAGCACATCGAGGCCGCCGAACTCGTCCACCGCGGTCCGCACCGCGGCCGCCCACTCCTCGGCACTGCTCACGTCGTGCCGGACAAAACGCGCCGACGCACCGATGGATTCGGCCACCGCCTTGCCGTCGGACTCGAGTACGTCGGTGAGTACCACGCGCGCACCGAGTTTCGCGAACAGGCGAGCCTCGGCGGCGCCCTGTCCGCGGGCCGCGCCGGTGATGAGTGCGACTTTGCCGTTCAGATCGGTCATCTCAGGCCTCGTTCTTCCGGCTGTAATGTCCGTTCCGGCTCGCTGCGCTCGACCGGAAGTGCGGGATCACCGTCTCGCCCCAGTGCCGGATGGTTTCCAGGCAGGCCTCCTGCGGCACGGTGCCCATCTGGATCAGGCACAGGATCTCGTCCGCGCCCGCCGCCTTCAGCCGCTCGACATAGGCGATGGCGTCCTCGGGGCTGCCATAGGCGTGCTCGACATTGAAGACCGAGGTGGCGCCGGCTTTCACCGGAATCTTCGCCTCGTGCAGGTAGGCCACGTGCTCCTCGGCGGCGGATTTGATCTTCGCGACCTCGTCGGCATTCGGGTCGACGGCCTCATCCGGCACCGGGCCCGCGCCATACCAGTGCTTGATGGATTGGGCGAAGAAGCGCTGCCCACGAGCACCGATCTGCTGGGCCTTCTCCCGATCTTCCAACACGATGGTCGGGCACAGCGCGGCGAAATGATCGTTGACAACGGTGGAGACGAACTTCTCTCCGGTGCGCTCGGCGATGGCCGCGTCATAGGTGCGGCGCAGCTCGGCGATCTCCTCCACACCCGCGAAACCCAGGACCAGCGCGCCGATACCGTAGTCGGCGGCCAGCTTCAGGGTGTCCTTCTTGGTGCACGCCATGAACAGGGGCGGGTGCGGCAACTGGATCGGGCGCGGCAGCATCGGATGCGGGTCGATATCGAGCAACTCACCGTGCCATTCGAATTCGCCCTCCGGGTCCTGCCATGCCTTGCCGATGATGCGCAGCGACTCCTCGACCTCCTGATAGGTGCGGTCCGGATCGACGCCGCACATGGAGGTCTCCTGCGGGGTCGCGCCGCGGCCCGCGCCCAGGTTCACCCGGCCGCCGGAGAGCACGTCCAACATGGCCGCGCGTTCGGCCGCGCGGACCGGGTGGTTGAAGTTGAAGGGCATGCACACCACACCGTGGCCGATGCGGATACGCTCGGTGCGCGCGGCGACCCAGGTCAGGAAGATCTCCGGGGCGCTCATATGCGCGTACCACTTCAGGCCGTGGTGCTCGACCGCCCATACGGTGTCGAAGCCCATCTCCTCGGCCAGTACCGCCTGCTCGACGCAGTCACGCAGCACCTGCTGTTCGTGATCGGCGGACGGATTGGTCATCTGTGCCTCGAAGATCATCGAGAACTTCATGCATTGCCTCCACTGTGTTCATCCCACCCCTCCGGCTTCGCCGGCTGCCATCCCCCACGTTCGATATGCCTAGTAGAAATATTTCCGATGCTTCCGTGGAGGTCAGGTGCTTGTCTCGGTGGATGGGACTATTCCCGCTCACGCTCCGACCGCGCCCCTAGCGTTCGAAGGGACGCTGGAGGAAAGGATGGAGTCAGTGGGTCGACTCGAAGGCAAGGTCGCGCTGGTCACCGGTGGGGCACGCGGGATGGGCGCCGAGCACGTGCGGCGTTTCGTCGCCGAGGGCGCGCGGGTGGTGTTCGGCGATGTGCTCGACGAGGAGGGCAAGCAACTGGCCGCCGAACTCGGCGCGGACTGCCACTACGTGCACCACGACGTCACGAGAGAGTCGGACTGGGCGGCCGCCGTCGCGGCGGCCCAGACGTACTACGGCAGACTCGATGTGCTGGTCAACAACGCGGGCATCCTCCGCTTCCGACGCATCGCCGATATGTCGGTGGAGGATTTCACGGCCATCATGACCGTCAATGTCACCGGCGCCTGGCTCGGCATCAAGACCGCCGCGCCCGCGCTCAACGCCGCGGGCGGCGGATCCATCGTGAATATCTCCTCGGTGGAGGGCTTCATCGGAGCCGCCGGACTTTCCGCCTATGCCGCAAGCAAATTCGCCCTGCGCGGTCTCACGAAGTCGGCCGCCCGCGAGCTCGGCGCGGACGGCATCCGGGTCAATTCGGTCCATCCGGGCGGTATCGCCACGCCCATGACCGCGTCCGCGGGTTCCGGCGTCGACGGCAACACCTTCTTTGCCGCACTGCCGATTCCGCGCTGGGGACAGCCCGCCGAGGTCACCGAGGCGGTGGTGTTCCTGGCCTCGGATGCCGCGAGCTATTGCACCGGCACCGAGGTTGTCGTCGACGGCGGCATGCTGACCGGCGCCGGTTACTGATCATTCGTGAACGAGAGGGCAGAGATGTCGCAGGAACACACGTACGACGTCGTAGTCGTCGGCTCCGGCGCCGCCGGGATGACCGCGGCGCTGACCGCCGCCTACCGCGGGATGTCGGTGGTGCTGATCGAAAAGAGTCGCAGCTTCGGCGGATCCACCGCGCGCTCCGGCGGCGGGGTGTGGATTCCGAACAATCCGGTCCTGGTGCGCGAGGGTGTGCCCGACAACCCGGATCTCGCCCGGGTATACCTGAAATCCGTTGTCGGTGACCGGGTTCCGCAGACCAAACAGGACGCGTTCCTGGACAACGGGCCCTGCATGATGGCCTATCTGAGCAAGCGCACCCCGCACCTCGAATTCGTCTACGACCGCGGCTACTCCGACTATCACCCGGAACTCCCCGGCGGATTGGCCCAGGGCCGCAGCATCGAGCCCGCGATCGTCGACGGCAGGCTGCTGGGTGCGGACCTGGCGCTGATCAATCAGCCCACCATGTCCGGTCCGAAGGGAATCGCGTTCACCGTCAGCGACTTCCACGATCTCAATATGATCGCGCGCACCTGGAAGGGTAAGCGCACCGCGATGAAGGTCGGCGCCAAGGCGGTCATGAACAAGCTGCGCGGACGACTGCCGCTGAGCCTGGGCAAGGCGCTGGTGGCGCGATTGTGGCTGGCACTGCGCGACGCGGGGGTGCCGGTATGGCTGAATACCCCACTGACCGAACTGATCACCGCCGACGGCGTGGTAATCGGTGTGCGTGCCGAGCGCGACGGCCGTCCGATCACCATCCGGGCCCGCCGCGGCGTGGTGCTTGCCGCGGGCGGATTCGAGCACAACCTCCAGATGCGGCAACAGTTCTTCGCCGAGCCGGTGAGTACGGAGTGGACCGTCGGCGCGACCGAGAATGTCGGCGACGGCATTCGCGCGGGCGAGAGTATCGGCGCCGCACTCGATCTCATGGACGACGCCTGGTGGGGGCCGTCGGTGCGCAACCCCGACGGCCCGCCCTTCTTCTGCCTGGCCGAGCGTTCGCAGCCGGGCGGCATCATGGTCAACGACGCCGGTGAGCGATTCACCAACGAATCCGCCAGCTACGTGGACGTGGTGCACACCATGTACGAGCGAAACGCGTCCGGGATCGGCCACGTGCCCGCGCACTTCATCATGGATCAGCGCTTCCGGGACCGGTACCTGTTCCTCGGCACCTTCCCGAAGCGGCCGATCCCGGAGAAGTACTACGAGGCCGGAATCATCAAGAAGGCGGATACGCTCGCCGAACTGGCGGCGAAGATCGGCGTACCCGCCGATGCGCTCACGGCAACGGTTCAGCGGTTCAACGGATTCGCCCGCGCGGGCCGCGATGCAGACTTCCACCGCGGCAAATCCGCCTACGACCGCTACTACGGTGATCCGACGGTACAGCCCAATCCCTGTCTGGCCCCGATCGATCAGGGCCCCTTCTACGCCGTGGAGATGGTGCCGGGCGATCTCGGCACCAAGGGCGGTCTGGTCACCGACGAGAATTCCAGGGTGCTGCGCGCCGACGGCTCGGCGATCGCGGGACTCTATGCGGCAGGCAATAATTCGGCCGCCGTCATGGGCAATAGCTACGCGGGCGCGGGCGCGACCATCGGACCCGCGATGGTCTTCGGCTATATCGCCGCCAATCACCTCGCGGACCTGGATCGGGCCGCCGAATGAAGGAGCAGGGCGTGAGCAGAGTCAACGGTAAGACCGTCATCGTCACCGGCGGTGCCCGCGGCATGGGGGCGGCGTTCGCCCGCAGGCTGATCGCCGAGGGCGCGTCGGTGGTCATCACGGATGTGCTCGTCGACGAAGGCAAGGCGGTCGCGGCCGAACTCGGTGCGCGGGCCATGTTCCTGCCACTCGACGTCACCGACGAAACCGCGTGGGCCACCGTGGTCGCGGAGACCGAACGCGCCTTCGGACCGGTCTCCGGGCTGGTCAACAATGCGGGCATCGTGCACGTCGACCCGATCGAGCGGCTGGCCGAGGCCGACTACCGCAAGGTCATCGACGTCAACCAGGTCGGGGTGTTCCTCGGGATGAAAGCCGTTGTGCCGTCGATGCGTACAGCGGGCAACGGGTCGATCGTCAATATCTCCTCGATCGGCGGCATCATCGCCTTCAGCAATATCCTCGGCTATGTCGCCTCCAAGTGGGCGGTGCGCGGCATGACCAAAGCCGCCGCCCAGGAGTTCGGCGCCGACGGCATCCGGGTCAACTCGGTGCATCCCGGGGTGGTCGCCACCGAAATGACCTCCGAGTCCGAGCGTTCGAACTCGATGGTGCACGACCAGCCGCTGCCGCGGGCGGCCACGCCGGACGAACTGGCCAATGTCGTGCTGTTCCTGATCTCCGATGAGTCGAGTTTCTGTACCGGCTCCGAGTTCGTCGCCGACGGCGGCTACACCACCAAATAGAGGACTACTGCTGTGAAGAACTTCCAGGACAAGGTCGCCGTCATCACCGGCGCGGGTGCGGGCATCGGACGCGCGCTTGCCATCGAATTGGCACACAATGGAGCGCGTTTGGCATTGTCCGGTCGAAATCTGGCCAATGTGAGTGAGACCGCCGCGCTGTGCGAGCAGCAGGGTGCCAAGGCCCGCGCCTACAGGCTCGACGTCACCGATCGCGATGCCGTCTACGCGCACGCGGAGGAGGTCCGATCCGATTTGGGCCCGGCGAATCTCGTGGTCAACAATGCGGGCGTCTCACTCACGGCCACCGTCGAAGAACTCACCTGGGAGGACTTCGAGTGGATCGTGAATATCAACTTCTGGGGCGTCATGCACGGCACCAAGGCGTTCCTGCCGCAGGTCATCGCCTCCGGTGACGGCCATATCGCCAATGTCTCCAGTATGTTCGGCCTGGCCGCCTGCCCCAGCCAAGGCGCCTACAACGCCACCAAATTCGCCATCCGCGGCTTCACCGACGCCCTTCGCCAGGAAATGAAGATCGCGGGCCACCCCGTCGGCGTCAGCAGCGTGCATCCCGGCATGGTCAAAACCGAGATCGCCTGGAAGGCCCGCGCGGGTGGTGACCGTGACCGCGACGCCCTCGCAGCCAACTTCGACCGTCTCGCCAAGACCACCCCCGAAAGCGCCGCCACCACCATTCTCAAGGGCATCCGCAAGGACAAGGCCAAGATCCTCATCGGCACCGACGCCCGCGTCATCGACCTACTCCCCCGCCTGTTCGGCTCCGGCTATCAGAAGATCATCACCGCCCAGATGAAGAACGAGGTCGCCTGACCCGAAACCCGCGACCGGTCGCTGGTATGACCAGCCCGCGGCGCCGCGCAGCCGGGACGGCAAGACTTGCCGGAGTTCCACCGAGGGCACGGGCGACGGACTCCTCGACTCCCGCGATGGCTCCCTGGGCCGCGCCACGCAGCCCGAGGACTTCCTCGTCGTCGAACAGCAACGGCGGCAGGGCGGTACCCGCCTCCAGCCGGTAACCGCCGACCGAGCCGAGACCCGCACGCACCGGATCTCAGAGCTCGCGCACGGCGCATTTCAGTGGCAGCTCTTCGCCGAATCCGGACTCTTCGACCCGGACAATCCAGTACGGGACTACACACCCGATGAATGGCGGCTGCTTCTGAGCGGCAACGGATTTCGGGCTATTCGACTGAACCGCACCGATTCGACGGGGCATAACGCCTACGACGGACTGCTCCCGCGGTTAGACCGGCTGTACATCAAACGGGATCTCGGCGGCCTGTTGGAGAAGAACCGGGCGGCGGCGAAGGCGGTGGTCAGCGCACAGATCTGCCCGGCGTGCGGCGGCGCGGGCCTCGATGCGGCGGCGCCGGCAAGCCGCATCGATGGACTCGGCATCGCCGACTGCGGGCGGATGGAGGTCGCCGAACTAATCGACGTGCTTGCCGCACTGGATGATCCGGTGGCCGCACCGATCGCCCCGTCGGCGGTGGACCGGCTGCGACGGATCGAGGAGGTCGGGCTCGGATAGCTGTCGATGGATCACGAGACGTCGACGCTCTCCGGCGGAGAAGCGCAGCGCCTCGAGGTTGTTCGACACCTCGGCTCCAGCCTGACCGGCATCACCCATATCTTCGACGAGCCCAGCGTCGGCATGCATCCGCGGTGTCGGCAGACTGAACAACCTGCTGATCCAGTCGCGGGACCGGGACAATTCGGTGCTGGTGGTAGAACACTCCTCCGATGTCATCGCCATCGCCGACCATATCGTGGATATAGGTCCCGGCATCGACGGCGGGCGGGTGGTCCTCCAGGGCTGCATCGAAAAGCTGCGCACCTCGGGCACACTCACCATTGTGAACCTGCGCCGGGCGCGGCCGGTCAAGGCTCGCACACCCACCGGCTGGCTCACCATTCGCGGCACTCGGCACAACCTGCGCGACGTCACCGCCCGGTTCCCGACCGGCGTACTCACCGTCGTAGCGGGCTCCGGTAAGAGCACGCTGATACTCCTGCCCGCAGCGGGTAACACGGTGATCGCCATCGAGCACGACCTAGAGGTGATAAACCGTGCCGACTGGATCATCGATCTCGGGCGCGACGTCGGAAAGCACAGCGGCGACATCGTTTTCACCGGTACACCGGCGACCATGCTCGCGGATCCGGGCTCGCTGACCGCGGAGTAATAGTAGCGACATGGTGTGAGCGGACATTCTTCGTGACTTTCCGGCGGGTTCCGGCGATTCGGGCCGAATGATGTCCGCGCAGACCGGTCGCGAACTCCTTCCACCCCGGGGCCGGTCAGGCGTGGGATGACCACGAACCCTGCCGGTGATCAACAGTAGAAGCGCGATGCGGCCGGTGATGTCGGGGCCTGCGCCAACCGCCCCATCGACATCGATGGCAACCAGGTAAAAGCACTTCAGGCGGCGTTTCGCCCAGACGGGCCAGCCCATATGTCCACACGTGAGTCGCGGCGACCACCGCAGCGTCGGGAGGTAGCGCAATGGCGCGGGCTGCCGACGAGGAGCTCGACATCAAGGTGCTGCTGTTCATCCCCTAGCATGGAACGGCGGGTCTTCCGGACGCTGGCGGAGTCCGGATACGCCGATATCGCGGGTCGCGCAGGGTGCAGCGGATCGGCCCGGGTGGACCCGGCTCACCGATCTCGCCTAACAAGCCCAGGTCACCAAGCAGATCACGGGTTTCCTGAGCGACCAGCTGGAGTGAGCGGGCTACATCGAGCGTGTACCCGATCCGGCAGACGGTCGCGCCCGCCTATCCGTCCGACCGCACGCGGCCGCGACACCACCGCACACGCCAACGAAACCGCCGTCCAGGTTCCGACCGAGTGGGCTGACCACCACGGCCAGCTCCACCGCGCGCACACCGAACTCCGCGAGCTCACCGACCCGTACGCCTGAGCACGGATAACCCCGCGTACGCAACGCTCCGGTCGTACCGGCACGACGGCGCGTACATCCTGCTGACCGGGACGTCGGGTACTCCGTCGCGGCATACCCGGGCAGTCTGGAATCCGCGCCGAAGCTGCGCCATTCGTCAGGGCGATCGAATGCCGGGGTCTGCGACCGGCAGATCGGCGATCAGCCCCCGTCATCCCGCCGTGCGCGAGGTGGCCGTTCGACAACGTGACAACGAAGGAGTGACATGACGACCGGAGTGGAGCCTGTGGAGCGACCGGATCGCGCCGCCCTGGAGAGCACCGCACCGCACGTTGCCGAACTCGACGGCACCTGCACACTGACCCGGGAGCGCATCGGCGGTAAGGCGTGGAGCGTGAACCACATGCGCGCCCTCGGTCTTCCGGTACCGCCCGCCTTCGCGCTGACCACCGAGGCCTGGGCCGAATTCGGCGCTAACGGCGGGATGCTGGACGAGCAGATCTGGGCGGGGGTGCGGGCCGGGATCAGGGCGCTGGAGCACGGCACCGGTAGGCGGTTCGGGTCGAGTACCCACCCGCTGCTGGTCTCGGTGCGCTCCGGCGCGGCGGTGAGCATGCCGGGCATGATGGACACGGTCCTCAATCTCGGGATGAACGCCGAGGTCGAGCGGGCGCTGATCGCCGAAACCCGCAGCCCCGGCTACGCCCGCGACACCCATCGCCGCTTCCTGGAGCAGTACCGCGACATCGTGCTCGACGATTCGAACGGCGTGGTGCCGGAGGATCCCTGGGAGCAACTGCGGGGCGCGACCACCGCGGTGTTCCGCTCCTGGGATTCCGCCCGCGCCAAGACCTATCGGCGCAGTCGCGGCGTTTCCGATGCCCTCGGCACCGCGGTCACGGTGCAGGCCATGGTGTTCGGCAATCTGGATGCGCTCTCCGGCACCGGCGTGCTGTTCAGCCGCAACCCGAATACCGGTGCGGGACCGGTCTTCGGCGAATGGCTGATCGGCGGACAGGGCGAGGATGTCGTATCCGGGCGTACCACGCCCCGGCCGCTGAACGATCTCGCCACCACGCTGCCCGATCTGCACCGCCAACTCATCGACGCGGCCGAACTACTGGAACGCGACGGCCGCGATATCCAGGACATCGAATTCACCGTCGAATCCGGCAGGCTCTGGCTGCTGCAGGCGCGGCCCGCGAAACGTTCGGCGCGCGCGGCGGTCCGGGCCGCGGTGGCCATGGTCGACGAGGGTCTGATCGATGCGGATACCGCGCTGCGCCGGGTCGACGCCGATCAGTTGGTGACCGTCCTGCGTCCCGCTTCCGGCGACGACAGCGGGCAGCCACCGCTCGCGCGAGGCGAATCCGCTTGTCCCGGGCTGGCTTCCGGTGTCGTCGTCACCGATCCGGACGAGGCCGAAACACGAGCCGCGGCGGGTGAACATGTGATCCTTGCCCGGCCGACCACCAGCCCCGACGATCTGCACGGCATGATCGCCGCCCGCGCCATCGTCACCGAACTCGGCGGCGCCACTTCGCATGCCGCGCTGGTCAGCCGCGAACTCGGCCGCCCCTGCGTGGTCGGGTGCGGGCCGGGTGTGGTGGAGGCGCTGGCCGGACACACCGTGACGGTGGACGGCGGCGCGGGCGCGGTATTCCTCGGTGAAATCACCGGAAAGCCGGTGGACCCATCCGTAATCGAGGACGTGCGGCAACTCGCGAACTGGGCCGGGGTCGATGCCGCCGACCTCGCGGATACCTTCGCCGCTCGCGACCGCGCGATCGACGAAAGCCATTCATCGGCAACGGTATCGGCCGACAATGGACTGATGTATGCAGGAACCCCGCCTGCGCCTGATATCGCTCTGCCGCGCCTCACCCCGCACGACAGCCAGACGCAGCCGCACACCCCCGCCGACGGCCGCACCGGCACCGAGTCCGCAACCGCGGCACACCCGCTGTCCGACCTGGATCTGCTCCGGCTCATCGGCATCAAGGGCCGGGTGCAGCCGGACGCGCTCGCCATCAGCCTCGCCGTCCCCGTCACCGAAACAACCGGTCGCTGTGATGATCTCGTCGCGCGCGAACTCTGCGCGAACACCCCGGCCGGGGTGCGCCTGACACCGAGCGGCCGCGACCACCTCACCCGACTACTCGAGGAGGAACGCGGCGGGGTCGATTCCACCGTCATCGCCGCCGCCTACGACGAATTCTGCGGGTTCAACGGCGAATTGAAGGATGTCATCACGGCTTGGCAGATGAAAGACGCTGCGACCGTGAATGATCACGCGGACGCCGAATACGACGGCACGGTCCTGACGCGTCTCACGGATCTGCACCGGAGGGTCGTGCCGCTGGTCCGGCACATCGGCGGCCTCGCGCCGCGACTGTCCCGCTACGCCGCCCGGCTCGATCACGCGGTCGCGCGGATCGACGAGGGCGACCACCTCTGGGTGGCCCGCCCCATCATGGACAGCTACCACACCGTGTGGTTCGAACTGCACGAAGACCTCATCGGGCTGTGCGGCCTGAGCCGAGCCGAAGAGGCCGCGGCGGGACGGGCGCACTGAGACCATGCGTACCGACAGCGCCCCACGGCGATGGGTGGAATTCGCCGAGATCGACAATGTCCGTGACCTGGGCGGACTACCCGTGGCGGGCGGCGGCACCACGCGCTTCGGTGTCGTCTACCGCGCCAGCACCCCGCAGCACCTGACCGACGCCGACCTCGGCCTGCTGATCGGCCCCGTCGGCCTGCGGACACTGATCGACCTGCGCAATCCCGACGAGATCGAACGTGAGGGCTACGGCAGACTGGGCGCGGCCGCGATCGACAAGGTCAACCTCCCGGTCCGCAAGGCCACCCGGACCGCGGCGACCCCCGCCGACCTGGTCCCCGACGGCAGGCATTACGACCTGGTTCAGCTGTATCGCGAACTGCTTTCCGGCAGTAGTGAATCCGTAGTTTCCGCGGTGCGGCTGGTTGCCGACAGCGCACGGCATTCGGTCGTCTTCCACTGCGCCGCGGGCAAGGACCGCACCGGCCTGCTCGCCGCCGTACTGCTCGACGCGGTGGGGGTACCCGCCGCGGAGATCGCGGCCGACTACGCACTCACCGGCGAACGTCTCGAACGCATCAGGGCCCGGCTGGACGCGCTGCCCTCTTATCACGGTCTACCGCCGGTGCGCACCGGCATCCTGGCCGTCGATCCCGAGGTGATGTCCGCCTTTCTGGACGGTCTCGCGACCGAGCACGGAGGCGCCGCCCGGTGGCTGCTGGCCAACGGCCTCACCGAATCCGAACTCCGACGTCTGCGGGAGATCCTGGTCGAACCCGCCTGACGGGTATTCGCAGCCACGGCAAGGCCCCGGTAACGGGAGTAGGGTGCTTGACGTGGACGATGCCAACAAAGTGGCTACACCTGCGGAAAGGCAGACCTGGGCCACGCGGAACAACCTCGTGTACGGCGGGCTCATCGCCATCGGGGTGGTGATCCTGCAGGGCTTCCTCACCGCGGATGCGCTCGGCGTATCCGGCAAGATCTCCGTCATCGGCTTCGCCATCGCCCTACCGCTGCTCGCGGTGCTCATCATGATCGGTGAACTGCACGGCGAACAGGCCGCCGCACCCAACCTCACCGATGAGGCCGCCAGGGTGGTGGCGCTGCTGAGCTCGGTGGCCGGTGTGATCGCGGCGTTCTGGCATATCGACTGGGTTGCGGGCGTCGTTGTATTGATCGCGGGCATCCTCGGTCTCGGCGTCTACGGCTCGCATTTCACCGGCGCCCGATTCGGCCAGGTGGCACGACGCCGAACGCGTCCCGCCGGACCGCTCCCCGGGCCGGGTGGCCCGCCGCCGGGAGCCCCCGAGGGCCACTTCCCACCCGGGCCCGGTCACCCTGGACACTTCCCACCCGGCCCCGCTACACCGAGCAACGGCCCACTCGGCGTACCCGCACCCGGCCATACCATTCCCGACCACCCCGCGCCCGGCAACCCGGCCCCGGGCAACCCCGACCAGGGCGGCCAGACCCCTTGGGGCGGCCCCGGCAACTAACCCGGCGTGGCCGAAGTGGCGCGTCGGGGGCCGCGGTACTCACCCGCGGCACCCCGGCAACGGCGATACGCCGCCGACCGACAGCGCCGCGATCCGATCACCATGCCCGCGACAGTTCGGAGGACGAACCGAGGGCGCGCCGGAATTCCGGGTCGGACCCGCCGCTGGGCGCACGGCGGGATCATGGTGACCATGGTGACGCGCGAAGAGGTGCGAGCGGGGGCGTTCACGCGAATCTACGACCCTACGGTCGGCGCGGACCGGCCTTGGTACATCAACGATCACACCGTTGTTCGCGACGATACCGGGCGGTGGCATCTGTTCGGGATAACCCATCCCGAACCCGCCGATCCATTTCACGAGGTCGAATTCGCCCACGCCACCGCGCAGGAGTTGCGGGGACGGTGGACCAAACGCGCTCCGGCCCTCACGGTAGCTGCCGCATACGGCGAAACGCACCTCTGGGCGCCGCACGTGATCTATTCCGGCGGACGGTATTTCATGTTCTACGCGGGAGGCGGCCCGGACCGCACCCGCGCCGCGATCAACCTGGCGACGTCGCCGGACCTGTTCAGATGGACCCGCTCCCCCTCGGGCCCGCTGTTCCGCGACGGCTACGACGCCCGCGATCCCATGGTGCTGCGCATCGGCGAGAAGTGGGTCCTCTACTACTGCGCTACCAGCGCACCGCAGGGCGGTCACCACGTCGTCGCCTACCGGCTCAGCACCGATCTGCACCATTGGGGTGAACGGCACATCGCCTACACCGACCCCACCGTCGGCACCGACGCGGGCAACACCGAATCCCCCTTCGTGATGCGGCACAACGGTTCCTGGTACCTGTTCATCGGACCCCGCCCCGGATATGTCGGCACCGATGTCTTCCGCAGTGACAGCCCCTTCCGCTTCCGCATCGGGGACAAGGTCGGCCATATCGCCGCGCATGCCGCCGAACTCGTGCACGACGGGCAGCGCTGGTGGATCACCCACGCCGGGTGGGGACAGGGCGGGGTACATCTGGCGCCCCTCACCTTCCCTCGCCCACGTAGCATCACCGGCGTTCCCCGGTGACTTGCACGCCACTTGCGCTGTCCGGCAAGGATTTCGATCGCCCGACCGGGCGCGCATCGACGCGTCCACCGCCGCCTCGTCGCGGACCCCGCGGTCCGACGATGCGGCGACTCGCCGACGTTTCGGCGAATCGCACCACCCGGCGCCGAGCCGCCTGGTATCTGTTGTTCGAGTCGAGGATCCGACCAACCCAGCGACGGGGAGGACCGGCATGGCACGTATCGGCGTTATCAGCGTCTCCGACGGCCGCGACTATGTGCACGCGGGTATCGCGGACTTCATCAGGGGCACCGAGGACCACCTGGTTGCCGCGTTGACGGCCGCGGGACACCGGGTGGTGCGGGGCAGCGACACGATCAGCGATAACGCGCTGGCCGGATCGGTGGCCCGCGAGGTCGCCGCGGCCGGGGTCGATCTGACGGTCCTGCACTACGCGGTGTGGGCGTTCCCGCATTTCACCATGCTGGCCGCGGGTGCCACACCCGGACCGCTGTTGCTGTTGTCGAATATCGATCCGGTGCAGCCCGGGATGGTCGGGATGCTCGCCGCGGGCGGCGCACTGGATCAGATCGGCCGCGCGCACGCCCGGCTATGGGGCGATCCGGCCGATCCGGCGCTGATCGAGGCGATCGGGGCGCGCGCCACCGCTGCGGCGGCCGTATCCGGGCTGCGCGGCAGCACTTTCGGACGCTTCGGCGGGCGGCCGATGGGTATGAACACCGCGGTAGCCAATACCGATCAGTGGCAACGCCTTTTCGGGATCGACGTCGAGGAGATCGACCAATGGGAGATCGTCCGGCGCGCCGAACGGGCCGATCCGGGCGAGGCGACGGCGGCGCGAGAGTGGTTGGAGCGCAACGCCACCGTCCACTATGACGGATCCAAGCTGACCCCGGAGCTACTGGAGCGTCAGATTCGCTCATATCTCGCGGTGCGGGAGCTGATCGCCGAGTGGCGGCTGGACTTCTCCGGCATCAAGGGCCAGCCGGAACTGACCCAATACTTCGCCACCATGGATATCACCGAGGCCTTCCTCAACGATCCCTACGACTGGAACGGCCCCAAACAGCCACATGTATGCGCCACCGAAGCCGATATGGACGGCGCGCTCACCATGCAATTGCTCAAGCACATCGCCGACACCCCGGTGCTTTTCGCCGATGTGCGTCACTATCACGCCGATCGCGATATCTGGGACCTGTGCAATTCGGGGCAGCACGCGACCTGGTTCGCCGCACGCAGCGACGACCCGGCGGAGAATCTGGCCAAGGTACACCTGTACCCGGAGGTGTTCTTCTTCCCCGCGGGCGGAGCCTCGGTGCACCACCTCGCCGCACCGGGCACGATGACGCTGGCCCGCCTCACCCGCAAGGACGGCGACTACCGAATGCAGCTGATGCTCGGCGACTTCGAGAACTACGACGAGCAGACCAATGAATCGCTCATGAAGCAGTCGACCAGGGAGTGGCCGCACGCCTTCGCCCGGCTCGACGCCCGCGCCGAGGATTTCCTCACCCGCTTCGGGGCCAACCACATCCACGCCGTGCCCGGCGATCACCGCGCGACCGTACGGACGGCATGCGAGTTGCTCGGGATCTCGCTCGACGAATTCACTCGCGACCGGTGATCGAATCCGCATCACAGAGTCACCGGCACAACCACATTCGGGGCGGTAGGTGAACCATGTTCCTCGGCATCGATATCGGAACCGCGAGCTCCAAAGGCGTACTCACCCGGGCGGACGGCGTCATCGTCGCCAGAGCCGAACGCGCGCACGGTGTCTCCACGCCGCACCCCGGCTGGGTCGAACACGATGCCGAGTCCATCTGGTGGGCCGACTTTCTCGCGATCACCCGCGAGCTGCTCGATGCGGCCGCGGGCACGGCGCTCGACGGCCTCGCGGTCTCCGGCATCGGCCCGTGTCTGCTGCCCGCCGACGCCACGGGCGCCGCGCTGCGCCCGGCCATTCTCTACGGCGTCGACACCCGGGCGACGACCGAAATCGCTGAACTGAACGCCGAATTCGGCCCCGACGCGGTACTCGCCCGCGCCGGAGCCCCGCTGACCAGCCAGGCCGTCGGACCGAAACTACGCTGGCTGGCTCGGCACGAACCGCATATCGCCGACCGCACGGCCATGCTGTTGATGGCGAGTTCATTCCTGGTGTACCGGCTGACCGGCCGCTACGTGCTGGACCATCAATCGGCGAGCCAATGTGTGCCGCTGTACGACCTGCACCGGCGCGCGTGGGCGGCGGACTGGGCCGCGACCGTCGCGCCCGGTCTGCCATTGCCCGAACTGGCCTGGCCCACCGAGACGATCGGCCGGATCACCGAACAAGCCGCCGCCGCAACCGGATTGCCCGCGGGCCTGCCGGTCACCACCGGAACCATCGACGCCTGGGCCGAGGCCGCGAGCGTCGGCGTCCGCGAGCCCGGCGACGCGATGGTCATGTACGGCACCACCATGTTCCTGGTGCAGGTGCTCACCGATCCGCGTCCGCATCCCGGGCTCTGGGGCACCTGCGGAACCTGGCCAGGGACATACACCCTGGCCGCGGGCATGGCCACGTCCGGCGCGGTCACCGACTGGCTGCGCAAGCTGGTGGGCGGTGATTTCGCGGAGCTGGTCGACGCGGCCGCCGAGGTACCCGCGGGCAGCCGCGGATTGCTGCTGCTCCCGTACTTCGCGGGGGAACGCACCCCGCTGTTCGACCCGGACGCGCGCGGCATGATCGCCGGTCTCACCCTCGGGCACGGGCGCGCCGAGCTGTACCGAGCCGCGCTCGAGGGCATCGCCTACGGGGTCCGGCACAATCTGGAGGCGATGACCGAGGCAGGCGGGCAGGCGCGCCGCCTGGTCGCGGTCGGCGGCGGCACCAAGGGCGGGCTGTGGACCCGGATCGTCTCCGACGTGACCGGACTGCCCCAGCAGCTTCCGGCCGAGACCATCGGCGCCTGTCTGGGCGATGCGCTGCTGGCCGCCACCGCCGCGGGTGTCGATACCTCCAACTGGAATCCCGTGGTCGACACAGTCGAACCCGATGCCGAGCGGTCCGCGCGCTATGCGCCCTACTATCGGCATTACCGCGAGTTGTATCGCAGCACCGAGGCCACCGCACATTTCCTCGCGGACGCACAGCGCCGGGCCGAACCTCCTTCCTGAACCGGCCACAGCGTGCGAAGATTCGGGGTTGTTCGGAAAAGCCCAGAGATTGCATGCGGCGATTCGGCTCCCGCGAACCGAAACGCCCGGGAGGACCCCATGCCGACAGTGACCCTGACCCAGCACAACTTCCAGAGCGTCGTCACCGGTAATAACATCGTGCTGGTCGACTGGTGGGCGGGCTGGTGCGGCCCCTGTCGGCAATTCGCGCCGGTCTACGAAGTCTCCTCGGACGAGCATCCGGAAATCGTGCACGGCAAGGTCGATACCGAGGCCGAACAGGAATTGACCGCCATGGCGAAGGTCGACCGCTTCCCGACCCTCATGGCCTTCCGCGAAGGTCTGCTGGTGTTCTCTCAGCCCGGATTCTTGCCTCCGGCCGCACTGGAAGAGGTTGTGCAGCAGGTCCGGTGGCTCGACATGGACGCGATGCGCGCCGAAGCCGCGGCGGCCGAGAAGGCCGTCGCCGCCTCCTCCGGGACCTCCACCGCCGCCGGGCAGCGGCTCGCCGGCCCGGCGGCCGGGCCCGCCCGGTACGGCTGGCCCGGGCTGTGACGGGCTCCGCGCCGGACCTCTGGCGGCTCGACGCCGCGCGCACCCGATCCATCAGCGCGGAGAATCCCACCGGTGCGCGCGGCGCGGGCGCACGGGCGCTCGAGGGCACCGGCGCATATGCGGCCCGGCACCTGGGCGCGGGGTGGAAGATCTCACCCTCGATCCAGCTCGCCTCCGGTGAAACCGCCACGCTGGCAGATATTTCCGGTCCCGGTGTGATCCGGCACTGTTGGCTCACCACCGATCGCACCGTGCTGCGCCGACTGATGTTGCGCGTGTACTGGGACGCCGGACCGGATCCCGCGATCGAACTGCCGCTCGGCGACTTCTTCTGCAACGGCTGGGATGAGATGGCGCTGGTGGACTCCGAGATGGTCGTGGTCGCACCCGCGGGCGGCCTGAACAGCTACTGGCCCATGCCTTTTCGCCACGGGGCGCGAATCACCCTGCACAATGGCGGCGACAGCGCGGTCCCGGTGTATTACCAGATCACCTATACCGAAGAGCAGGTTCCGCACGACGCGGGGTATCTGCACACCCAGTGGCGGCGCAGCAATCCGCTCGGCGACCCTGCCGTGCACACGATCCTGGACGAGACGGCCGGGCCGGGCCGCTATGTCGGCACCTACCTCGCGATTCAACCGGGCGACCCGGGTTGGTGGGGCGAGGGCGAACTGAAGTTCTACCTCGACGGCGATACCGACTACCCGACGCTCTGCGGCACCGGCACCGAGGACTACTTCGGCGGCGCGTGGAATTTCGACCTCGACGGGACGTACCGGACCTACTCCACGCCGTATCTCGGGATGCATCAGGTACTTCCGGCCGACGAGATCTACCGGGCGCATCAGCGCTTCGGCATGTACCGGTGGCATGTGCGCGACCCGATCTGCTTCCAGCAGAACCTGCGCGTCAGCATTCAGGCGCTCGGCTGGGGCGACCCCGAAACGTATCTGCCGCTGGAGCGCGCCGATATCGCGACCACCGCGTGGTGGTATCAGCGCTGATCGGTCAGCGACGCGGGGAATCCTGATCGCGCGGGCCAACAGTGTAGAACGAGCCGCCGCCAGCGGAATCCGGATCCGCGGGAGCGGTTCCGACACCGTGCGCCGCACCCACGTCGAGCGAGTCCGACTCGGTTGCGTCCCGGTCTCCGCCCGACACCGGTGCGGCAGGGTGCGGCGCCGTCGGACCCTCCGCGTCGGCGAATGCGTCCAGATCCATCGCGAGCAGTTCCTCGACCCGCGCGAACGGATCATCCAAGGCCGCATCGAGATCGAACGCGGCTCCCATATCGATCGGCGCGAATCCGGTGGTTCCCCGGTCCGTTCCACCGAACGATATCTCGGCGCCGCCTTCGATCCCGTCGGCGACCGCGTCCGGATCCATGGCCAGCAACTCGTCGGCGCGCGCGAGGGCGTCGTCCATGGTGCCGGTGATCGCGTCGAGCACGGTGAAACCGTCCAGCAGGCCCGTCAGTTCACTGCGGACGGATTCCAGTTCCTCGATGGCGGGATCGACGCGCGACCACGCGACACTGTCGGACCACCACGGGTTGTCGTCGATCCACGCGAACACGATGTCGCGAATCAGCACCGGGTCGGTGGTGTACAGCTCGAATACGTCGGCGACGGAATCGGTTCGGTGGGTCAGCTGGTACGCCTGATCCGGTAGGTAGCGTGCCCGTATCCACTCGTGCTCGCCGCGGGCGACCTCGAGGAAGGGGCGTTCGGCATGGGCCGGGCCGCCCATGAGGCCGTCCAGCACCGGATCCGTCAGCGCGGGCACGGTGGCCCCATCGCCGGTGCGGATGCGGATGCCGGATTCCTCGTCCGGGTCTTCGCTCACCGCGCCAGTGTGCCCGATGCCGCGCCGCGCCGCCCCGCCCGCCGTCGAAAATGCGCCGGAAGACCCGGGTGCGGGTGCAAGGTAGACGTATGCGCGCGGTGCTCATCGAGACGCCCGGTCGGTTCTCTGTGCAGGAGGTGCCGGATCCGGTGCCGAAGGCCGGGGAGGTGGTGCTGCGGGTGGATGCCGTGGGGATCTGCGGCACCGATGTCCACATCGTGGACGGCGAGTTCCCGCCGACGCCGTACCCGATCGTGCCCGGGCACGAATTCGCGGGCGAGATCGTGGCAGCCCACGGTGGTGAGCTCACGGTCGGCGACCGGGTCGCGGTGGATCCGTCCTTGTTCTGCGGCGCCTGTCACTACTGCGCGATCGGGCGGGGCAATCTCTGCGAGCGCTGGGGCGCGATCGGCGACACCGTCGACGGGGCCATGGCCGAATACGTCGCGGTGCCCGCGGCCAACTGCTACCGGCTGCCCGACACGCTGTCCACCCCGCACGGCGCGCTGGTGGAGCCGCTGTCGTGTGCCGTGCACGCATTCGATGTGCTGCCTCGGGCCCTCGGCGCGCACTACCTGCTCTACGGTGCGGGCACCATGGGCCTGCTCATGCTCCAGTTGGCCCGCTCGGCGGGGGCGGCGTCGATCTCGGTGGTCGACATCAATGCCGCCCGCCTCGAGGTGGCCACGAAACTGGGCGCCGACGCCACCGCCGCCCACGCCGACGAGTTCGACCGACCGCAGGGCTGGGAGATCGTCATCGATTGCACCGGCGCCATCGCCGCCATCGAGGACGGCCTCACCCGCGTGCGCCGCGGCGGCGTCTACCAGCAGTTCGGGGTCGCCCCCGGCGCCGCGACGGCGGCCATCTCACCGTTTCGCGTCTACAACGACGAAATCACCATTGTCGGGTCCATGGCCGTCCTGCATTCCTTCGGCCGGGCGGTGGAACTCATGGGCAAGGGTGTGATCGACGCCGACACGATGATCACTCACGGCTTCGGGCTCGACCAATTCGCCGATGCCCTACGGACCTTCCGCGACGGCAGCGGGCGCAAGATCCAGATCCGGCCCGGTGAGCTGACATGAACCAGGTCCTCGGTACCACGAGCCGTCCGAGCGCGGTCCGATGACCCGGGTCGCCGGGGTGGACAGTTCCACCCAGACCTGCAAGATCGTCGTCTGCGATGCGGAGACGGGCACAATCCTCGAGCGCGCGCGGGCACCGCACCCCGACGGCACGGAAGTTCCGGCCGAGGCCTGGTGGGCAGCGCTGTGCGCGGCGGGTGACGGCCTGCTGGATCGGGTGGACGCGATCGCGGTGGCGGGACAGCAGCACGGGCTGGTCACACTCGACCGCGATGGTCGTCCGGTTCGGGATGCCCTGCTGTGGAACGATATTCGATCGGCCGGGGCAGCCGAGGAGTTGATCGCCGAGCTCGGTTCCCCACTGGCCTGGGCAGAGGCCGTCGGTAGTGTCCCGGTGGCCGCCTTCACCGTCGCGAAGCTGCGCTGGCTGGCCGATCACGAACCCGAGAATGCCGATCGGACGGACCGGGTGCTGCTTCCGCACGACTACCTGACCTGGCGGCTGCGGGGTGGTGGCGACACCGAGCCGACCACCGACCGCGGTGACGCGTCGGGGACCGGATACTGGTCCCCGGTCACCGGGGAATATCGGAACGATCTCCTGGCACTTGCCTTCCGGGACCGAATTCCGCGGCTGCCGCGTGTCCTCGCTCCCGCGGAGCCCGCCGGTCACACATCCGCGGGCGTACTCGTCGCGGCGGGCACCGGCGACAATGCCGGGGCCGCACTGGGACTCGGTCTCGAACCCGGCGACGCGGTGATCTCACTCGGTACCAGCGGCACCGCCTTTGCCCGGTCCACGACATCCAGTGCCGACGACACCGGCGCGGTGGCGGGCTTCGCCGACGCGACGGGCGCGTTCCTCCCGCTGGTCTGCACGCTCAACGCCGCGCGGGTCCTGAATCACGCCGCGGATCTGCTCGGCATCACCATGGATGAGTTCGAATCCCTTGCCGCGCAGGCGCCTCCGGGCGCCGACGGTCTGGTCCTGCTCCCCTACCTGGCCGGTGAGCGCACCCCCAACCTGCCCCATGCGACGGGTAGCCTGCACGGTCTCCGCGCGGAAACCATGCGCCCCGGTCACCTCGCCCGGGCCACCTTCGAAGGCATGCTCTGCAATATGGCGGACGCGCTCGATCGGCTACGCTCCACCGGCGTACCGACCCGCCGGGTCCTGCTCATCGGCGGAGCCGCCCGTTCCGCGCTGGTCCGCACCCTCGCCGCCCAGATCTTCGACACCACCGTCACCGTCCCCGAGCCGGACGAATACGTCGCGATCGGCGCCGCCCGCCAAGCCGCATGGGCGCTCACCGGCACGCCTCATCCACCGCGATGGCCCGCCCGCACCGCCGCCGAAATCACCCCCGCACCGGACCATGCGGTCGGCCGCGGAATCCGCGCCGAATATCAACGGGCACAAGAACTCCTGTACGGCGACTGAGCCGCGGGCGCCTCGGTGGGGCCCCAGTTCGGGTGGCCCGCCTTCCGAGGTCTGTTCGCCCGCTGCCGCGGCCCGATACCGTCTCCGGCTGCGGCACCCCTCGCCGCGCGAAAGGAAACAGGATGCGTAACCACCTCCGTGCCGGAATCCTCGCCGGCACGATCATGCTGGCTCCCTTGGCCGCAGCCGTACCCGCGTCTGCCATTCCGCTGCAGCCTGCCGAACCCGTCGAGAAGTCGGAGCCGGTCGCCAGCCCCGGCTGCCCCGGCGGCGCACCGCACTGGGGCTGCCTGCTGGAGTCGCTGTCGGCCAGCGGTTCCGCCAAGTAGGAACTCGCGAGGCGGTGCGGGGTTCAGTACCCGCGCCGCCTGGCGCCGATCGGTGAAAACCCGGCCGGTGCGGTACGGCAGCCTCCGGATACGGCCGGTCGTCGATCCGCGGATGTTCTCCCGTGCGGGTCGGCCAATAGCCGTGGTCGACGGGTTCTGCGGTGGCACGGGTGAATTCACGGACATCGGTGAGACCGATATGCGACAACCTAGGCATCCCCGCCCCCTGCCGATTCACGATGGCAGGCCCGGCCCCACCGTCGCGATGATGGCACTCAACAGGGTGATGGTCCCGTCGATGCCGCCGCGCGGTGGCTTCGAAGGGACGCGAACGCGCGGCGGCGCCCCACTGGGACACCGCCGCCCTCCGAACAACGGTCTCAGCGCTTGTTCAGCAGCTTGCTCCGCAGCGCCTCCAGCGTTCCGCTGTCCACGCCGAGCCCCTCGCTGACGAACCGCTCGAACGAACCATAGGACTGCTGCACCTGATCGAACGCGGCCTTCAGGTAGTCGCGCTGCACCCCGAGGATCGGCGCGAACAGCGCCCGGTCGGTAATGAGACCGCGCGACTCGAGCCCGGCCAGCGTGGCCTCGTTCTTCGCCGCCAGGTTGTCGTTGGACTGCAGGAAGTCCTTGTAGATCTGTCCCTTGGCGACGCCGAGCGCCTCCATGATGATGGCGGTCATCCAGCCGGTGCGGTCCTTACCCGCGGTGCAGTGGTACAGCACCGGTCCGGGCGCGGTGGCGATGGCGCGCAAGGCCGTCCCGAACTGATCGCGCGCGGCCGGATCGGTGACGAACCAGCGGTAGTAGGTCCGCATGATCTCGGCGCCCTTGCCGTCGCCGAGCACTTCCTGCTGCTTGGCCGGGCCGCCGCCGATCACCTGGGAGATCATGATGAAGAAGTCGTTGGCCGGATCGTAGACCGGCAGCGCGGTGACCGGAATCGAGGCGGGCACCTTATCCGGCGCCTGCCGCGATTCGGTCGGGCTGCGGAAGTCGATCACCGCGCCGATGTTGTGCGAGACCAGCTGCTGCTGCTCACCGGCATCGAGCTGATCGAGCGCGTCGGCACGGTAGACCTGACCGAATTCGACCTTGCCGCCGTGCGCCCGATAGCCGCCGATATCGCGGGCATTGGGCACGTGCGGCAGGCCCATCGGCCGGTCGGCCTTGCCCGGTGCCTGGAGAACGGGCGCCGCCGGCCCGGCGAGCGCCGGGGCGGAGGTGAGAGGCAGGACGCCGAGGCAGATGGCTGCCGAGGCCGCTATGGCACCGCGAAGTGCGCGCGAGAAGGTCACTGGGTGTTCCTTTCCTGGTGGGCCAGGGAATTCGAATGGGTCCGGCCCGAGTTCGGTCGAGACATCGGGGTGGATGGTCGCGCCCGCGTCTCTGGTCGGTCCGGATCCTGTTCCGGACCGAAAGTTCCTCGCCCGCACCGATACACGGCGCGCAGCTCGTCAGGCGTCGGCGGTGGCCAGCAGTGTGACCGTGCCCGCGGCGCCGTCCACTCGGATCAGCTGTCCGTCGGACAGACTGGTGGTGGCGGATTTGGTGTCGACGACGCACGGGATGCCGAATTCGCGCGCCACGATGGCGGCATGTGAGGCGGAGCCGCCGATATCGGTGACCACGGCGGCGGCATAGGCGAACATCGCGGTATGCCCGGTATCGGTGACCGACGCCACCAGGATGTCGCCCGGTTCGATGTCGTCGTCCAGCGAAAGCACCAGTTTCACACGGCCTTCCACCACGCCGGGGCAGACGCCGATACCGGTCAGGCTCTCCTCGGCCGCCAGCGCACCCGCATCGGGTACCGGTTCCCACTGTCCCGCAATGACATCCGGCATCCTGATCTCCCGCAAGCGGATGCGTTCGGCCCGTCTGCGGGCTACCTTCGCGGCCGCATCGGCGGGCAAACAGAAGATTTCGTCCAGGGTCAGGAAGCAGACATCGTCGATGTCGCGCAGCCACCCGGCCTGGATCAGCCGGTCGGCCCGCTCCCGAACCGTCATCCGCAGGCAGTGGTTGATGCGTACCACCGCGTCGCGGGCGCGTTCCCTGGCGACGGTCGCGCCCGCGGCCATCCGCGCGGTGCGACCCGGTGCGGGGTCGACGGATTCCCGCTCGGGGGCTGGCATTTGCGCGGCGCGAGCGGCCGCCGTCACCAAAAGCGCGGGGCGATCGGCGAAGGTCGGATTGATCACCTCGCATTCGCCGGGACCGCGGTGCCCGATCCTCGCCAGTTCCTCGTCCAGCGCCGCCACGAAGGCAGGCGAAGCCGCGCGTGCGGCACCGACATCGCCCGCGCGGGCGACTTCGTAGAGATCCGGATCCGCCCGGCAGATCGCGGCCAGGCGTTCCACCGCGAGCATCGGCTTCGCCGATTCCAGGCGGGTCAGGTCGATGGGTACGTCGACCGCATCCTTGCCGCGCGCGTGGATCGCGGTGGCGGCGCCGGTCATCATCACGCCGATGGAGGCGGTCTGCCAGGCCTGGTGGAGCCGGTCACGCCAGAGCAGCGCGCGCACGTGCAGTTGCTCGTCGGACAGCGCGCGAATCTCGTTCGCGCTCAACGCTTCCGCCTTGGCCGCCGCGTTGACCAGCTCCGCGGACTCGCGGAACCGGCGGGCGGTGGCGATCACCCGGGAGGTGGCGCGCCAGGTCGCCACCGTGCTGGCCGCACCGGTCGGCATTGGCGGCTTGCCGTGCGGCTGCAACGCGATCTCGTCCGGAATATTGCCGTAGGCGTCACGGCGAATACTCTCCTCGTCCCAGCCGGGCATATTCTCCGCGGCCAGCACACCGATCGAGGCGTTGATATAGATGTGGTGGCCGAGCACGGTGGTCACGCGACTCGTCCAGTGCTCCAACGCGATTCCGTCCAGCGCGATCATGGTGCCCATCGCCTCGTTGGCCAGGCGGATGGCGCCCGCGTGCAGGTCGATGGTGAGCGGAGTCAGCGGGCCAGGCAGCGCTTCGGAGGTATTCGTCGCGGTGTGCACCGGATAGCGCGGATCGACGCGGTCGTCGAACTCGCCCTCCAATCCCGCGGGCGCGACGTCGGCCAGCCGATGGTTATCGGAGGTGGCGGCCCGGGCCGGAATCACGTGGGACGGCAGCGGGATCGCGCCGCGGCGAGTACGGAAGCCACCGCCGTCGGGCTTGCGGCCGACGAGCCCGCGCACCAGATCAGCGGCCGCCTCCGATGCGGTCCACCCGCATCGGAAACCCCATTCCTGCTGCACCACAGTCGGATCCAGCAGCGGCCTGCGCGACGACCAGCCGGGCACCCACGCCGAGTAGCGGACGCCCGCGCCGCGCAGCATGCCCTTCATCTGATCGGCGGTGACGACACCGGGCGCGGCGAGTTCGACGACACCGACGCGCGGCGACGTCACGGCCATGACCAGGAAACGATCCAGATCGTCGCTGTGCAGCACCTGGAACCCGTCGGCGGAGCGGGTGCCGAGAATGGGTTCGAGGGCGCGGCGGGTCTCCGGACCGATGCGTCTCCCGACCACCAGCGCGGTGCGCACCAGTAGATGGTCCGCACCCGAGTCCTGCAGTTCCCGCGAGATCTCGGCCTCGCTCACCCCGGCGGATCGGGCCCCGGCGATCACCGGAACGACGAGGCGCGCGTCGGCGCTGCGCGCGGCCTCTGCGATGGCCGCGACCCCGGCGCCCGCCAGGTGCAGGACGGTGGAGCAGCCGACGACGGCGCGCGCGCAGGCGGCGGCGTCGGTGGGATCGCCCGCCGTGAACTGCACGCGCGGGTCGACGAAGCGATGCCACCGGTGGTCCAGCCCATCCACATCGTGCCCGGCGGCCAACAGCATGCGCGCTACCGCGCGGCCGCTAGGTTCGGTGATTCCGGTGATCAGGACCCGCATCGATATCCTCTCCTCGCTGGCGCCGATGCTCTATCGGTAGTGACGCCGTTCACACACCTTCACCAGTGCGTCGGGTGGCGATCCGCTCCAGTCCCACTCAGCGGGAGCCCGCAATCGGCCAGCGAGATGGCACGTACCGGTGCATTGCCGCTATCGGCGAATCTCGTACCATGACCGGAATTCCTTCGACCGGTAGATCGGTCACTCCACGCTCGGCAACCGAGATCCGGCAGTACGACCTCGAGACCGATGTGGTGATCGTCGGCTACGGCTGCGCGGGAGCCGCGGCGGCGTTCGAGGCGGCCACGACCGGGGCCGAGGTGGTCGTCCTGGATCGGACGAGCGGTCCCGGCGGCGCCTCCGCCATGTCCGGCGGCGAGATCTACCTCGGCGGCGGCACCCCGATCCAGCGGGCGTGCGGATTCGAGGACAGCCCCGAGCAGATGGCCGCGTTCCTGCGATCCGCGCTGGGTCCCGGCGCGGACGCGGAGAAGATCGCACGCTACTGCGCGGACAGCGTCGAGCACTATCACTGGCTGGTCGCACGAGGCGTCCCGTTCAAGCCGAGTCTGTGGGACGCCCCCGCCTGGGTGCCCCCCACCGACGATGGGTTGATGTGGTTGGGCGAGAGCAGCAGGCCGTTCACCGAGATCGCCGCCCCCGCGCCGCGCGGACATCGGCCCACCGCCCATGATTTCGGCGGCAAACTGCTGATGGAGGTGCTGGTCGCGGCCGCCGAAACCGCTGGCGCGATGGCGCATTTCGACACCACGGCGACGAATCTCCTTGTTGCCGAGGACGGCACGGTGGTGGGTGTGGCCGCCCGCCGCTACGGCCGCGAACAGACCATCCTGGCCCGCCGCGGCGTCGTCCTGACCACCGGCGGATTCGTGGACAACGACGCCATGCTGGCCGCGCACGCGCCCCGCCTCCGCGGGCACACCAAGGTCAGCGCGGGCACCGACGACGGCAGCGGCATCCGGATGGCGCAGGCGCTCGGCGCCGCGGTCCGGCATATGTCGGCGGGTCAGGTCGGCATCTCACTGATCCCGGGCTTCGCCGCCCGCGGCATGGTCGTCAACGACCGGGGACAACGCTTCGTCAACGAGGACACCTATCCGGGCCGCATCGGCCAGGCCGCGCTGTTCCGACAGGAGATGAATGTCTGGGTGGTGCTCGACGAGGAGGGCTACGAGGCGGTGCCGGAGCCGCAGCGCTGGGGTGTGCGACCCACACACGTCGCCGAAACCGCCGATGAATTGGGCGAACTCATGGGCCTGCCGCCCGGCGCTCTGACGGCCACCGTCTCGCGTTACAACGAATTCGCCTCGCGCGGTATCGATCCCGACTTCCACAAGGCCGAACGCTGGCTGCGCCCGCTCACCGCGCCGCTGGCCGCGATCGATGTCAAGGCCGGGGTGCGCCCGCCCGCGGAGTCCGGTGACCGCCGCGGCACCGGAGCCTCGGTATTCACCCTCGGCGGCCTGCACACCACGGTCGATGGCGAAGTGCTCGACCTCAACGGTGACCCCATCCCCCGCCTGTACGCCGCGGGACGCGCCGCCTCCGGCCTGCACGGCGAGGGCTACATCAGCGGCACCTCCCTCGGTGACGGCACCTTCTTCGGCCGCCTGGCCGGGCGAGCCGCCGCCCGCACGTGATCGTCACGCGCCGGACGTTCCCCGCACCGGCGCGCCAACCGTTCCGATCATCGGGATTGGAACGGGTCGGCTGGGGCCGTCGGCCCTAGCTTCGTAGGTATGGGTCGGGTCGGCACGCTGGGCGTTGCCGATGGGAGAGCCGCACCGCGGCGGTCTCGGGCCCCGAGAAGACAGGAGGACACCCGTCATGACCAATAAGGTGCTCGATCGGGTCCGGGATCTGCTGCCGGCGATCCGGGAACGCGCCGCGGAGACCGACCGGCAACGGCGGGTCCCGGTGGAGAGCATCCGGGAGCTGACCGAAGCCGGGGTGTTCCGGATGCTGCAGCCGTCCCGGTTCGGTGGTGACGAAACCTCACCGGTCGCCTTCTACGAGGTGATCCGAGCCATCGCCTCGGCCTGCCCCTCCACCGGCTGGGTCTCCTCGGTGCTCGGCGTGCACCCGTGGCAGCTGGCGCTGTTCCCGCTGCAAGCCCAGGAAGAGGTGTGGGGCGCCGATTCCGACACCCTCATCTCGTCCTCCTACGCGCCCACCGGCAAGCTCACCCCCGTCGAGGGCGGATACGAAGTCACCGGGCGCTGGAGCTTCTCCTCCGGATGCGATCACGCGCAGTGGGCCTTCCTCGGGGCGCTGGCTCCCGACGAGAACGGTAATCCCAAGGACTACTTGACAATTCTGGTGCCGCGCGCCGACTACCTGATCGATGATGTGTGGCATGTGGTCGGCCTGTCCGGCACCGGCAGCAATGACATCGTCATCGAGAAGGCGTTCGTACCGCACCACCGCGCCTACAGCGCGACCGAACAGTCCCAACTGCGCGGACCCGGCCAGGAAGCCAATCCCGCCGCGCTGTACAAGATCCCATTCGCCGGGGTGTTCTCCAACACCATCACCGCGCCGATCATCGGCGCCGCCCAGGGCGCGTACGAGGCCCATATCGAGCGAATGCGCGAACGGGTGCGCCTGTCCTACGGCGGGCAGAAAGTGGCCGAGGACGGTTTCGCGCATGTGCGGGTCGCTCGCGCGGCCTCCGAAATCGACGCCGCGATCCTGCAGATGGAGCGCAATATCTCCGAGCAGCTGCGCTATGCCGAAGCAGGACAGGAGATTCCGGACGAGGTGCGGCTACGCACCCGCCGCGACCAGGTGCGCGGCACCGAACGCGCGATCCAGGCGATCGAGCTGCTGTTCGACAACTCCGGCGGGCACTCGATCCGCAAACCCAATCCGATCGAACGGCATTGGCGCGATGCGCATGCGGGCAGCGTGCACGTGATCAACGATGTGGAGCGCGCGCTGGCCATGTTCGGCCGCGGCGAATTCGGTCTGTCCGTCGAAGACCGGATGGTGTGATGAGCGCCGAGCTCACCGCCGAATCCACCACCCGCTGGGTCACCGTCGACGGGCTGAAACTCCGCTACCACGAGGCCGGTTCGGGTCCACCGCTGGTACTGCTGCACGGTTCCGGTCCCGGCGTCTCCGGTTGGGCGAACTTCGGCGCCAACCTGCCGGTGCTGGCCGAGCACTTCCGCTGCCTCATCCTGGATCAGCCCGGATTCGGGGCCAGCGGACGGCCGGAAGTCTACGACCGCAACTACTTACGCATCGCCGCCGACGCGGTGATCGGCCTGCTCGATCAGCTCGAGTTGCCCAGCGCGCATCTGCTCGGCAATTCGATGGGCGGCGCCGTCGCCACCCTCGTCGCGCTGGAGCACGGCGCGCGCGTCGACCGGCTGGTGTTGATGGCGCCCGGCGGCGTCGGTGTGAATGCGCTGGGACCAGAGCCGTCCGAAGGGATTCGGCGCCTGCTGGACTTCACCGTGGAACCCACCCGGGAACGGGTGCTCGCGTGGCTGCGCACCATGGTCTTCGACGAGCAGATCCTCACCGACGAACTCATCGACAACCGGCTTGCGGCAGCAAGCGACCCGGCCGCCATCGCCGCTCTACGCGACGCCTACGCCACCTTCGCGAATCCCGCTTTCGCCGAACAGGTTCCACTGTGGGCCCGGCTGCGCACCCTGCGAAACCAGGTGCTCATGCTCTGGGGCCGCGACGACCGCGTCACCCCCGCCGAAGGCGCTCTCCTCCCCTCACGCCAACTCCCCAACGCGGACCTGCGCCTGTTCGGCCGCTGCGGGCACTGGGTCCAGATCGAACGCAAAGCCGCGTTCGAGCGGGCCGTCACCGACTTCCTCACCGACGGACTCTGACGGCGTAGCACGAACATGGTCGCGGGGCCTTCCCGGCCGTAACCGCGACCATGTCCCCACACCCGGAAATCGAGACGATCGACACGGCGGAGCGCGGTACAGTCGGGCCGATGACGTGGATTGCTCCCGACATCGACAGGGTCCGTGCGCCGCTCGTGGCCGACGAGCGTTCCATGCTGCAGGGCTGGCTCGATCGACACCGGCAGACCCTATTGACGAAATGCGCGGGCCTCGACGGAAATCAACTCGAACAGCGTTCCGTCGAACCATCCACCCTCTCCCTACTCGGCCTCATCCGGCACCTCACGGAATGCGAGCGCGGCTGGTTCCGCATCGCCGCGGCGGGCGAGCCCCTCGACTATCTCTATTGCTCCGAAACCAACTGGAACGGCGACTTCGACGACACCGCCGACGCCGACCCCGAAGCCGACTTCACCGCCTACCTGCGCGAAATCGAAGCCGCCGATGCCGCCGTCGCCCCACTCCCGACCGACCACACCTTCCACTTCCGCGACCAGCAGTACAGCCTGCGCTGGGTCTACGTACACATGATCGAGGAATACGCCAGACACAACGGACACGCCGACCTCCTCCGCGAGCGCATCGACGGAAAGACCGGCGACTGACCGGAACTTGGCTGGAGAGTGGCCTGAAACTCGCCGCAGGGACAAGGGACCCTGTTTGCTTACAACGTGCTGGCGTGGATCAGGTGCGGTCCTGAATCCATTGGGCGAGTATTTGTTCGGATGCCGTAGGTGGCCAACAGCTGTGTCGCGGAATGGTCTTGAACCTGATCGAAACCGAAAGACAGTAACTTGCTTCGGATTTCGTCTACGGTGAAGAAACTGAGCCATGGTTCGCCCACTGCGGCGACGCCATCCACACGTGCTTGTTGTTGTTGGGCCGCGGGATCGTGCCGTGTCGAGGAGACCGGGTACAGGTAGTCGAAAACCACCTCCGAGGGTTCGCCGTGGCCCGCGATGTAGCGAAGGGCGTCGTCGACCGATGGTTCGGTCAGGTACATGGTGACGCCGAGCCAGAGGAACAGGGCGCTGCGAGTGCGGTCGAGACCTGCCTCCGCCAACCCGGCTGCCAGGGTGGACTGTTCGAAATCAATCGGGGCGAAGGTCAGCGATGACGGTATCGCGATCCCGGTGTCGGATAGTCGGCGCCGCTTCCACTCCTGGGTATCGGGGTGATCCACCTCGAAGAATCGCACATCCGCGCGGGTATTGCGGTAGGCGGTGGTGTCCAGTCCCGCCCCGAGGATCACTACCTGAGCGGTTCCGCGGGCGACCGCGGCCGCCACGGTGTCATCGGCGAAACGGCTGCGCGCCGAGATGAACAACCGTCGGCGACGAGCCAGATCCTGATCGAGATCTTCATCGAATTCATTTGCCCGCGAACCGGATTCGCCGACGATCCGCAAGGCCAAAGAATCGGTGAACACCCGTGGCTCGTCGGCGACCTGATGGTAGGCCCTCGCACGCGCTACCGCCATCGCAGTTCTACTCGGTTGTCCGACCTGCATGCCCGCCACCTTACCGACTCGGCCCGGAAGCCCGGTCAGCCCGCGGGCGAGGGAGACTGGCCGGTAACCGATCTCGTCCCGTGTGTTCAGTCGACGCGGATCACGATGGCGGTGGCGTTATCGCTTCCACCCGCCGCGTCGCTGGCAGCCAGAAGGTCGCTGACGACGGACTGTGGATGCGCATCACGACCGAGGAAGGTATGGAGGTCGCCGTAATCGACCTGCTCGGATACACCGTCGGTGCACAGCAGGTACCGGTCGCCCGGTCTCATCGTCACGCTGAGCACATCCGGTTCCGGTGCGCCCCCGTGCCCGATGTAACGGGTCAGCTGATACCGCGCCGACGCGGCCTGCGCCGAGTCGAACGGATACCAGCCGTGTACGGCCCCCAGCCACGCCATGGTGTGGTCGGTCGTCAACAGTTCGAGCAGCCCGTCACGCAGCCGGTACACACGGGAGTCACCGATCTGCACGAGCCAGCAGCCCTGCGGCGCGGCGACCATGGCAGTCAGCGTGCACCCGGCCAGTGTCCGCAATTCGTTGCCGATTCGGCTCACCCGGGCATGGGCCGCCGCCACCGCATCGCGCAACATGTCCGGCCCGGGTTCCGGCGCACGCGTGACGTAGTCGACGAAGACATCCACGGCGGTCCGCCCCGCGGCCGCACTACCCGGTCCATCGCCCATGCCGTCGGCCAGCACCGCCAGCAACGGTTGTCGACGAAGGTAAGTGACATCGAAGTTTGCCGAATAGCGTTTGCCGGTATCGCTGCCCACCGCAACGTCGACCACGGGACTGCGCACCCGCGAATTCTGGCATACCGAATCAGCGCAGGTTGGCGACGACGCCGCCGCCCCGTGCAGGATCAGCTCGCCCACGATCGGGTGGTGCAGCGAATACGCCCGGGACCGGACCTGCGTGGCCGGGTGCTCCGCCCACATCCGCGCGAAATCCGCGTTCAGGTCCCGAATGTGATCGACATACGCCACGAGCGCGGAGTCCCCGCGATACCGTCCGAGCAGGACGCGCAGGTGCGCCACGGAGTGAAAGAGTCGGGAACCGCTCCGCTCCCGGGCGGGCACCCCGGCGCAAAACCAGGATGGGGGACCGAACCGGGGCCGCCCAATCGCACCCGAAGCCGTTGGCGTGAACGCACGTCAACACCGGTCCTGCGGCACTGCCGCGCCCCTCCGGGGCTTGCCACCCAATTGATGCCAACTGCCGCTCACTGGCATCGTTGCGCCCCGTGATTACCGCATCGACCGTGGAGACGGGAGGTGTCGTTGTTGCTATAGCGTGGAACGATGTCCAGGGTTTCCGAGCTGCTGTGTGACGGCGCGCGTCGTGTAGCCCGAGCGTTCGGACATTTTGCGGAGCATGACTCGTCCTCGGTTCGGCGCCCTGCCGACGAACTCTCCAGATATGCCAGGACAATCGAGGGAAAGGACGATCAGATCGCGAAGACGATAGACCGTATGGGTAATAAGGCGGATCGTGAACTGGGCCGGATCGAACCGGATGGCCGTTCACGGACCGCTGGACCCGATCTATCGTCGGTACCGGGCGTGGACGAACTGCTGCGCGTCACAACCTTGGACAACCGACGGCTTCGTGAGCAGCTGTCCGGATTGGAACAGCAATACGGCCCCTATCGCCTGCGGCTCACCGACGCAGCCTACTTCGGCCCCACGGGTTCTGGGGCGGGGCCTGCGGTCAGCGGCTTCAGGTTCAACGGTGAGATCATTGATGGTGCCGGGAAGCGTGTCGGCAGACTCGAACGGCATATCTACACAGAGCATGGCCGGACAGTCGCATTCAACGCACATATGCGCTTGGAACAGCCAGCTCGCGGCAAGGGTTTTTCGAGCGCCTTCACTGCTGCGATAAACGACTACTACCGCCGCTCGGGCGTCGACCGGATCAAGATCTTCGCCGTTCAAGACGGCTCCGTCGCTTGGGCGCGAGCGGGTTTCGACTTCGACCGGGATCCGGAAAAGCTGGCGCGGGCGGTGTCCAGCATCAAAGAACGAGCCGCCGCGATCTATCCCGATTGCTCACCAGCCGACCGAAAACAACTCAACGAGATCATGAGACGGTTCAAGGGGGCCAACTCGAGATACCCGACGGCCAGCGAACTCATCGAATTGACCGGTGATGACCCTGAACTCGGCGTCAACCTGATGAAAGGTACGTCCTGGCACGGTGTTCGGATGCTGTCCGCCTAGCACGTACTCTATTAGTGAGTGAGGGCGGCTCGGTTCTTCTGTTGCCCGCTTGGCCGTCGCGGCAGGTCTGGAGGTTGTCCTCAGCAATTCACGAGGCCATGAGGTACTCGCCGATCTTGTCACCGACCTGGGCGGGCGCGCCCGAGCGGCCACACCGGTCGACGCGGCACGCGCCGGAGACCTTGTGGTGGCGGCTATTCCGCTGAAGGCCTACGAACAGCTGCCGACTGGCGCTCTGGCCGACAAGACGGTGCTGGACACGGCGAACTACTACCCCGAGCGGGACGGTCACCTGGCCGAACTGAATGCGGTGAACTCACCTCCAGCGCCCTGCTGCAACGTCACCTCCCGGACTCGCAGGTGGTCAAGGCATTCAACAACATCACCCCGCACCAGCTGTTCTCCCCCGCCCGGCCCGCGGACGCGCCGGACCGCAGCGCCTTGCCCATCTCAGGCGACGACGCGCAGGCCAAGGCGGAGGTTGTCCGGCCGCTGGACCTCCTCGGCTATGACGCGGTGGATATCGGAACGCTTGCCGACAGCTGGCGCAGTGCACCGAACACACCGGTCTACGCGGACTAGGTCGACGCCTGGCCGAGGACCTCGCGGGGGCGCGCGGCAAAAGCACCGTGCGCGTCCGCGTAGGAGTACTCATGATCCGATCGCCCGATCGGAGAACACTCGGAGCCGGAAATGAGGATCCGAGCGCGAGAGGGCGCAGCAATGGGTGGGGCGAGGATGTGGACGAGGATCACAGGGGTCGCGCTTCTGATGATTCCAGCGGTGGATGTGGCGGCAAGGTCCCTGGCGACACCGGGATGGATCTTCGCCTTCGTGTTCCTTCTGGGTGCGCCGGTGTGGCTGCTCAGCTTCGTCGCGCTGGTCTGGATAGCGTCCGACATGCTCTCTGCGGATAGCGCTTTCGCGGCAGCGCCTAAGGCGCATCGGATGATCGTGCTGGGGTTGCTGTGGGCGTACCTGGTGGGTCTGACGATCTTCTGCTGGTTCATGTCGGACGGCGGGGATGCCGACGATTGGCAATCACCGGCCGGACGGGTGCTCGGGGCGGACGGATACAACAGCGCGACGCCCGAGTATCTGAACGAAGCCCAGGAGTTCGCCATGCCCGCCTTGGTGACAGCCTTCGCGGCGCTGCTCGCCGCGGTGATCGGCTACGCCATCGTCATCGGGCGGCAGCGCCGCTCGGCGTCGCGACACACGAGTCCGTAACTGAATAGTTGCCGATTCCTCGATCGAGTCGCATTTTTCCGCTGCGAGCGCGCGATAGCGCGAGTTATTCTCCATCCAGCACATGGACAGCAATCTCAACCACGATCGAGGTGCGCTATGGCGACCGATTTCAAGGGCAAGATCGAGCTGGACATCCGCGACTCCACACCGGATTGGGGCCCATACGCGGCCCCGACCGCGCCGGAGGGGGCACCCAATGTGCTCTACATCGTCTGGGACGACGTCGGCATCGCGACCTGGGACTGCTTCGGCGGTCTGGTCGAGATGCCGAATATGACGCGGATCGCCGACCGCGGCGTGCGGTTGTCGCAGTTCCACACCACCGCGCTGTGTTCGCCCACGCGCGCGTCGCTGCTCACCGGACGCAACGCCACCTCCGTCGGCATGGCGACGATCGAGGAATTCACCGACGGCTTCCCCAATTGCAGCGGCCGGATTCCGTTCGAGACCGCGCTGCTCTCGGAGGTGCTCGCCGAACGGGGCTGGAACACCTATTGCGTCGGCAAGTGGCATCTGACGCCGCTGGAGGAGTCGAATCTGGCGTCCACCAAACGACATTGGCCGCTGAGCCGCGGCTTCGAACGTTTCTACGGATTCATGGGCGGCGAGACCGACCAGTGGTACCCGGAACTGGTCTACGACAACCACTCCGTCGCGCCACCCGGCACCCCCGAGGACGGCTACCACCTGTCGAAGGACATCGCGGACAAGACCATCGAGTTCATCCGCGACGCCAAGGTCATCGCGCCCGACAAGCCGTGGTTCTCCTACGTGTGCCCGGGTGCGGGCCATGCCCCGCACCACGTGTTCGCCGAGTGGGCCGACCGCTACGCGGGCCGCTTCGACATGGGCTACGAGGCGTACCGCGACATCGTCCTGGAAAACCAGAAACAGATGGGCATCGTCCCCGCCGACACCGAGATGTCTCCGGTGAACCCGTATCTCGACGCCAAAGGCCCCAACGGCGAACCGTGGCCGTTGCTGGACACCGTGCGCCCGTGGGACTCGCTGAACGCGGACGAGAAGCGGCTGTTCACCCGAATGGCCGAGGTGTTCGCGGGATTCCAGAGCTACACCGACGACCAGATCGGCCGGATACTGGACTATCTCGAGGAGTCGGGCCAGCTCGACAACACCATTGTCGTGGTGATCTCCGACAACGGCGCCAGCGGAGAAGGCGGACCCAACGGCTCGGTCAACGAGGTCAAGTTCTTCAACGGCTACATCGACACCGTCGAAGAGAGCATGCGGTTCTACGACCAACTCGGCGGCCCGCAGACCTACAACCACTATCCGATCGGCTGGGCGATGGCATTCAACACGCCCTACAAGCTCTACAAGCGGTACGCCTCCCATGAGGGCGGCATCGCCGACCCCGCGATCATCTCCTGGCCCAAGCAAATTCGCGCGCACGGCACGGTGTGCGACACCTACATCAATGTCTGCGATGTGACCCCGACCGTCTACGACCTGTTGGGCATCACTCCGCCCGACACCGTCAAGGGCATACCACAGCAGCCGCTGGAAGGCGTGAGTTTCGCGGCGGCGCTTACCGATCCGACGGCCGAGACCGGTAAGGACACGCAGTTCTACACGATGCTCGGCACCCGCGGCATCTGGCATCGCGGCTGGTTCGCCAACACCGTGCACGCCGCAACGCCGTCCGGCTGGAGCCACTTCGACCAGGACCGCTGGGAGCTGTACCACATCGAGCAGGACCGCAGCCAGAACCGCGATGTGGCCGCCGACCATCCGGAGAAACTCGAGGAACTGAAGGCATTGTGGTTCTCCGAGGCCGCGAAGTACAACGGTCTGCCGCTGGCCGATCTCAACATTCTGGAGATGCTGGACCGCTGGCGGCCCTACCTGGTGGTGGACCGGACGAACTTCACGTACTACCCGGACACCGCCGAGGTCGGCATCGGGGCTGGGGTCGAGATCCGCGGCCAGTCCTATTCGGTGCTGGCCGAGGTCTCCATCCAGTCCCCGACCGCCGAGGGCGTGCTGTTCAAACAGGGCGCGGGCCACGGCGGGCACGTCCTGTTCGTCCAGGGCGGCCGGCTGCACTACATCTACAACTTCATGGGAGAGGACGAGCAGCGGGTGTCCGCGCCGGACCCCCTCCCGCTGGGCAGCCACCTGTTCGGCGTCCGCTACGACCGCACGGGCACTGTCGACGGCAGCCACACCCCGCTCGGCGACCTCTCGCTCTACGTCGACGAAGCCGTCGTCGCGTCTCGCCACGACCTGCGCACCCATCCGGGTACCTTCGGGCTAGCAGGCGGCGGAATCGCGGTGGGGCGCAACGGCGGACAATCGGTGTCGAGCGCGTACTCGGCGCCGTACCCGTTCACCGGTGGCGCCGTCGAAAAGGTCATCGTCGACACGTCGGGTACCCCGTACATCGACGTCGAGCGTGAGCTCGCCGCGGCGTTCTCCAGAGACTGACCGCCACGGCTCGAGACCCGACATCGGCCGAACCTGGCGGCCGGTGTCGGTCCGTCGAAAGACCCCCCAACTTCTAGAACATGTTCTACAGTCGCAGGACGTCGGCACGGTGATCCCGGACCCACGCGCGGGCCGCGCCGACCCGGTCCTACGAGGAGTGCATGTGCAGTTCAACCTGGCCGATGTCTTCGAGACGGTCGCGGCCGCGGTCCCCGACCGCATCGCACTGACCTACGAGGGCGAGCACATCACCTACGCCCGACTCCATACCGAAGCCGACAAGGTTGCGCGACTGTTGTCGCAGGCGGGTATCGGCGCGGGGGAACACGTGTCGTTGTTCCTGAAGAACAGCGTCGAGCACGTCACTTCCCTCCTCGGCCTGATCAAGATCCGCGCGGTGCCGATCAACATCAACTACCGGTACACCCCCGCCGAGCTCGAATACATCTTCACCAATTCGGACTCCGCCGCCGTCGTCGTCGAGCTGCCCGATCACCAGCGGACGCTGGCCGGTCTCCTCGAGGCGTGCCCGCGGGTGCGGACCGTCCTCGTGGTCGGCGAGATCGACGGCGAACTGCGCTCCGCCGCGGCGGCTCGCTCGATCACTGTTGTGCCATTCGCCGATGCCGAAACATTGCCTCCCGCAGTGGAGTTCGCGCCCCGCACGGGAGACGAGCTGTATGTGCTCTACACCGGTGGCACCACCGGATACCCGAAGGGTGTGATGTGGCGGCACGACGATTTCTTCCGCAAGCCCCTCTCCGGCGGCAACCCCTACGGTGACAATGCCCGCCAGGATCTCGCCGAAATCGCCTCCGCCGCAAAAGAGTTCCCCGAACTCTCCTTCCTGATCGCCGCGCCGTTGATGCACGGAGCCGCGCTGTACTCACTGTTCACCTTCTTCACCCTCGGCGCGCGTGTCGTACTGATGCGCGACTTCGACTCGCGGCACGTCGTCGAGGCGATCGAACAGGAGAAACTGCAAGTGATCCTGATCGTCGGCGACGGCATGGGGCTTCCGCTGGTCGACGAGATGGAGCGACGCCGAGGCGAGATCGACTTCAGCTCGCTGTTCTCGATCACCTCGGGCGGCGCGATCTGGTCGGTCGGGGTGCGCGAACGCATGCTCGCGATCAAGCCGGATCTGCTGCTGCGGGACAATTTCGGCGCCTCGGAGTCCGGCAACGACGGCGCCTTCACCGTCGACGAGCACGGCAATCTGCGCATGCCACCCTCCCCCACCATGCTGCTCGTCGACGAGAACCTCGATGACATCCCTCCGGGCAGCGAACAGATCGGGTACATCGCCCGTGTCGGCAACGTCCCACTCGGGTACTACAAGGACGAGGAGAAGTCCGCCCGCACCTTCCGCACCCGCGCCGACGGCACGCGCATGTCGGTGCTCGGCGATATGGGGCGCGTCGAGGCGGACGGCACCATCGTATTTCTCGGACGCGGCTCGCAGTGCATCAATACCGGCGGTGAGAAGGTCTTCGCCGAGGAGGTCGAGGCCGCCCTGCACGCCCACCCGTCGATCGCCGACGCCCTCGTGGTCCCCGTGCCCGACGAGCGCATGGGTCAGCAGGTCGCCGCCGTCATCGCGACCTATCCGAATGCGCCGGTGCTGGAACTGGACGAAGTCCAACAGCACTGCCGAAAGTCGCTGGCCGGTTACAAGATTCCGCGCTCGATGGTCGTGGTGGACGAAGTCAAGCGCACGCCCGCGGGCAAAGCGGACTATCGGTGGGCGGCGGCGATCGCGGCGGGATAGGCCGACGCTTATCCGATCGCGTCGATCAACAACTTCGCTGCCACCGTTGCCCCGTCGGCGCGGATCATGCCGGCCACTTCGCGCGCACGCGCTCGGGTGGTAGACGTCAATGCCATGTCGAGAGCGGCCGACAATGACGCTTGGTCAGGAACGGTGTCTTCACACGCCGTGCCAATGCCGAGACCGGCCACTCGGCTCGCCCAGTACGACTGGTCCATCATCTGGGGTACCACCACTTGAGGTACGCCGGCCCGGGCCGCGGTCGTTGTCGTGCCCGCACCGCCGTGGTGGATGACGGCAGCGACCCGGGTGAAAAGCGCCTGATGGTTGACCTCGCCAACCGCCATGCAGTCGGAGAGGTCGTCGATCAAGGCCAACTCGGCCCAGCCCCGGAAGAGGAGCGCACGGCGGTTGTGCGCGCGGATTGCTTCGATCGCGACCCGGGCGATGTGGTTGCGCACCGGCATGCTGCCGAAGCCGATATATACCGGGGGTGTACCCGCGTCCAAGAACGCCTCCAACTCGGCGGGGAGGGGACGTTCGTCGGGAACGATCCAGGCACCGGTCTGTACGACGTCCAGACCGGGTGATTCCGGCCATGGCCCCAGAACCGGATCCGCTGCCAACCACGGGCGGTCGGTGATGACATGGTCGCGCACATTGCCCACCGATGGCAGCCCGAGCGCCGCCCGGCGGGTATCCAGCGCCTCGCCGTACTCCGCGTTCCAACCCTGGGCGTCGATCTCCCACTGCAATTGGTTGCCGATCGCCTCCGGCGCGGGCCGCTCGCCCGGCCTCCGCGGCATCGGCGGGTGATGCGGCGAGGGCAGGCTGGTCGGCTGGTAGCTCGCGTACTGGTAGTGGATTCCCAGCTTCTCAGCGACCGACCGGGCGGCGATCTCCGTAATGCCGGTTGCTATTACCGCATCGCATCCTGCGGCTGCTGTGGGGATCGTGTCGAACTGAACCGCGGGCCACTGGTCCGCGTAGTCCAGCAGATCCGCCATCGAGGCTTTTGCGCGATGCGAACCCGGTATCGGCGGCCCCAACGGCACCAGCGGCACGCCCAGCTCGGTGAAGCGCCTCTCGAAGTTCGGCGGCGCGCACACCCGCACCTGGGCTCCGAGCTCCCTCAGCTGCAGCGCGAGCCCCAAGGCCGGCTCGATATCGCCGCGCGTCCCGCTCGTCGACAAAAGCACCTGCACGCCGTCACTCCTTGTTCGCGTGTTCCGGCGTGGACCGTAGTCGGCCAGAGGAAGTCCGGCGGTCAAAGTGTCCCCACCGGTGGATGGCTTCGGTGTGATGACTCGTCCACACTCGCAGAGTCTGTGACGTGGGGCTTCACTCGGCCCGAATGTGCCCTGGAACCGCGAGCAGATGCTGCAAACTGCCCACCTCGTCCACCACCGGAGTGCCGTTGCAGTACAAATACTCCAGCCGCAGTTTGTGATGTTGCATCTGTCTTCGCTGGTAGTGGGCCTGTTTGGCGCGGTGTTGATGTCTTCGTCGCCAGGTCGACCAGCGGCGCACGGTGGTGAGGTTCGGGATCGGGGGTGATCAGGTGTGCCAGGAGACGCTTGATTTCACCGAGCGTGAGTGGAATGAGGTTGCTGCCAATACTTTTGGGAAAATCGCGGCGGTGACGGCGAGGTAGGTGTGGGCGAGCATGGCCAAGGTGATGTGGCGGTACCAGGCGTCGTAGCGGCGGACTTGGTACTGGTCGAGCCCTACTTCCGGGCAACGTGGCGACCGCCCAATCGAACAACCTTGGGCCTTTCGCGCCATCGCCACAGCTCAAACGCTTCCACGCGTCCGACGGTGCGTCCGCGACGAGACGGTCATTCGTCTGGCCGCGTCCTACGCGGCAACACGCTGCCGTCCGTGGCTTATTCGCGTACCAGGTCCTGCGCAGGATCACGCCCACCAGCTATGTGAAAGCCGCGCCGATCGACGTCACCCGGGTGGCGTTGTCCATCGTCGCTGGTGCCCGCGCGGGAGAGCGGGGGCGACGCCCGCCATGCCATCAGGCGGATCGTTCGCCTCCGAAGTAGCCGTGGCGCAACTGAAACCGCATCTGGTCGGTGCCGTCGGCGTGAATGTGGTCGATCAGGATCGACCGCACCGGTTCGGGCAACTGCCTGCCGTGCGCTGTTACCCATTCGTAGGAGGTGAACAGCCCCGCCGCTCCGTCGAGCTGAGCCGCAGTCGGCACCTGCACGGTGAGCGCGGTGAGAACGGTGTCGGGGGCCTCGGCCAAGAGCAGACGCTGCACCGCCAGGTCGTACCACATCAGACCCCCGCTGGCCTCCCGCGACGGGATCCCCGCCCATGCCAGCAGGATGCGCACGCGGTCGATCTCGTCGGCATAGCGCTGCCGGACAAGGGCAGCGAGCCGCTGCTGAGCTTCTTGCAGTCGATTCGACCAGCCGATGTCGTCACGACTCGACGGTTCGGCTACGTCTGCGGCGACACCGGCCAGTCCCACCGGCGCGGCCTGGCGCCACCGCATCCGCCGCTGCTCGGCTTTGACCTCCTGAGCAGCCAGTTCCGTCTGAACCTTTTGCGGTCCGGTAAGACCGTGCTGCGCCAGCCATTCGGTCAGGCCGGGCCCATCCCGCAGATCGGCGTCGCAGTCGCCGACGCCCCGCAGAGCGGACTGGTGATGCAGTGTCCAGCGGGCGATCAGGTCACCGTGCGAGTCGTGCACCAGGATGGTCGGCCAGCCCGGGCACAGGCAATGGCTGCCGGTTCGGCCGTCCACGATGGCCAGCCGCTGGGCCAAGTCCGCGATCTCGATGCCGGTCACCACGATTCGTCTCCGGTCGGTGGCATCGACTTCGTCGGGGGCCCCCTCGACAATCACGACGGACGCCGCACGGTCGAGCACCTCACGTAGCCGAGAGGTGGTCGACGAACCCTCTGCTGCGCGCGCCGCCCCCTTGTTGCTCACGACCCGAAGGTACCCCGCGCCCACCTGACGCGCCACCAGGGGTTGCGCAGAAAGGACGCAGGAAAGGACTGCGATGTGGGTCACCAGCTCTCGACGAGGGGGCGATGGGGTCCGGCCGCCGCCCACCGGCGCGTGATGCGTTCCAATTTGTCGGGGTTGACCTGGAGATGGATCGCCGTGACGCCGTCGGGGGTCGCATCGAGGCAGATGATGCCGTAGACCCGCTCGGCGCCTTGGATCAGCAGGGCGGGACCGCCGTTGACGACGACGGCATACAAGGCGGCATTGCCACCGGCGATGGCTCGCTTGGCGTCGGTCGGCCGGAACAGGCCACGCAGGTATCGCGCGATATCGAGCGCACCGACGATCGGGGTCTTGCGGGCATGCATCCGGCCACCGCCGTCGGCAATGCTGACCGCGTCGTCGGTCAGCAGCCGGATCAGCGGCTCGGTGTCACCGCTGAGGGCCGCGGCGAGAAATTCCTCGACGATTTTGCGCGCGGCGACCGCGTCGACCTCGGTGCGGGACCGGTCTGTGGTGACGTGCTGCTTGGCACGGCGGTAGATCTGCTGGCAGTTCGACTCGGTGAGGTCGAGGATTTCCGCGATCTCGCGGTGCGAGTACCCGAATGCCTCGCGCAGCACGTACACCACGCGTTCATTGGGCGATAGCCGCTCCATGACCGTGAGCATCGCGATGGAGATCGACTCGCGCTGCTCGACGGTGTCCGCCGGGCCGAGCATCGGGTCTCCGGCCAGGACCGGCTCCGGGAGCCACTGCCCCACATAGGTTTCCCGCTTGGCCCGCGCCGAGGTGAGCTGATTGAGGCAGATATTGGTGAGCACCTTCGTCAGCCACGCCTCGGGCGTCTCGATCCGTTCCCGGTCCGCCGCATGCCATCGCAGAAACGTATCCTGCACCGCGTCCTCGGCATCGCCGGCCGACCCCAGCAGCCGGTAGGCAATCGCCTCCAAGCGGCCCCTGCATGCCTCGAACAGATCGGCCTCGTGCGTACTCAGCAACATCAGCCTATGGTCGGCCATCCGTGCAGGCCGCGTCCACCCGCACCGTGATCGGGCCCGCGCGGGTCGACCCGGTACCGCCGCCGATCCGGCTCGGCGAGCGCCGAGGTGTTTGCCGACGCCCTGCCTCCGCCGCGAGGCAGGGCGGCTTCGACCTCGACCGGATCAACGGCCTTCGTCTGCGCCTCCCGAGACTCGTCCTGCGGCAACACTCAGGTGCGCGCGGGCACCGCCTGATCGGTCGGGTCGGCTTCGAGGTCGGTGCACAGCGATGTGATAGCGGATTTCACGCCGTATGCGAGCGCGGTGATCGTCGCGGGATCCCACAGCGGTGCGGCGTAGCGGATCTCGCCGTGGATGCCGTCCGGTTCGCCGCCGGTTCCGATGGTCTCCCTGAGCTGGATCAGCATCTCGAATTCGGCGCGCTGGGGCGGCAATTCGCGCATCCGGACCTCGATATCGCCGACGACTCCCGTCACCGGGATATCGCGGAAGAACGTGGTAACGATCTGCGGCAGCGGCCGATCCGGTCCGGTGTGCGCGGCGATTGACCGCTCGAACGAAAACCGCTTGTTCTCATGAGCCTCCAGAACCCGATCGCGGATCTGACGAATCAGTTGCCGAGCGGTCGGTGCGGCGGTGAGGTCGGTACGGATCAGCACGATATCGGCGGCGCAACCGAGCATTGTGTCGAGTTCTGGGCGATCGCGTCCGCTCAGCGCGGTGCCGATGACCAGGTCGGGCCCGGCGCCCAGGCCGGTGAGCGCGCACACCAGCGCCGCGTGCAGGACGGCGTAGGTGGTCGCACCGCACCGGCGGGCAGTGTCCAGCAGACCTGCGTGGGCGTCCGCGTCGAGCGTGAACGGCAGTGCCGCCGTCGGATATCCACCGGTGGCCGACCGCGTATGGTCGACGGCCAGCGGCGGGGTGTATTCCAATCCGGCCAGCGCGTCACGCCAGTAGCGCGCCTGTGCGGACCGGTCATCGGCGGGATCACCGACGTGGTCGCGCAGCCATCGGGCGTAATCGGCGAACTGGACCGGGGGTGTCGGCCAGCGAGGTTCCGCGCCCTCGGCGCGTGCCAGATAGGCGAATTCGAGGTCGCGCAGCAGCATCGCCAGCGACTCGGCATCGCCCGCGCAGTGATGCAGAACCACCAGCAGCACATGATGTTCGGGTGTCAGCCGGTACAGCCGCACCCGAATCGGCGCTTCGGTGAGCAGTGTGAAACCGCGGGCGATCTCTTGTTCCAGCGACCAGTTCAGATCCTCGGCGTCGGTGACCTCCCGGTAGTCGACGGCGTCCAGGTCGAATGCCGCAATGCGCTGTACCGGTCCAGCGGCGGTGAAAGGCAATGTGGTCCGCAATATCTCGTGCCTGCGCACGACATCGCCGACCGCCGACCGCACGGCCGCGGCGTCGAGTGGGCCGGTCAGGTCCACGGCGGCGGGCATCAGATAGTCGGCCTCGCCCTCGCTCAGATAGTTGACCGTCCACAGTCGCTGCTGGCTCGGAGCGAGCGGAATCCCGTCATCCGGCAGGGAGGCGTTTCCGTCGCTGTCGCGGTGCGAGATGCCCAGCTGTTCACGGCCGACGGCGGCACTGTCGCCGTGACCGCCCCGACCGGCGATGCGCTGTTCCAGCGCGGCGACGGTGGGTGCGTCGAGCAGATCGCGCAGGGTCACCGCGATACCGAAGGTCCGGCTCGCCGACGCCGTGAGCCGGATCGCGGCCAGCGAATTCCCGCCGATACGGAAGAAATCGTCTTCCACGCCGACCCGCTGCTGTCCGATGGCCTCCGCGAACAGTCCGGCCAGAATCTGCTGGCGCGGTGTCCGCGGCGGATGCGCGGCCGCGGAAGCTGGTACGGTCAGCGCTTTCCGATCGATCTTGCCGTTGACGGTGAGCGGCAGCGCGGGAATCTGCACGAGCACGGCGGGCACCAGGTAGGCAGGCAGGATCCGCGCCAGCCGCGTCCGCATGACCGCCGTATCGATCTGCTCGTCGGCGACCAAGTGCGCGACCAAGGTTTTGCCCGCGGCCATCCGATGCGCCGTGACGACCGCCGCGGTGACTCCGGGCATACCGCGGATCGCGTGTTCGATCTCGCCGGGTTCCACGCGGATGCCGTTGACCTTGACCTGCCGGTCACCGCGGCCGAGGAACCGCAAAATGCCGTCGGCGCCCCAGCTGCCGTGATCGCCGGTGCGATACATCCGTGATCCCGGTGCGCCGAAGGGGTTGGCGGTGAAAGCCGTCGCGGTCCGGCCGGGCATCCGGTGATATCCCTGCGCCAGCCCGGCTCCGGTCATATAGATTTCGCCGACCATGCCCGGCGGCACCGGGCGTAGCAGCGCGTCGAGGACGAGTACCTCGGTGTGGTCGACCGCCCGGCCCACCGGAATCGCCTCGTCCGGGCGCGGTCCGGTCGGAATCGAATAGGCGGTGGCGTACGCGGTCGCCTCCACCGGCCCGTAGATATTGACGATGGAGATTCCGGGCGCCGCCGCGCGCATCGCCCGCACGGTATCGGGAGCCAGGATGTCACCGGCACTCGAGAGCGTGCGCAGCTGCGCAAGGCTATCCGGAATGTCCTCGACCAGCACCTGGAACAGTCCGGCCGCCAACAGCATCGCGGTGACCTCGCCCGCCCGCAATACGTGGCGGAAATCCTCGGCCCCGAGCCGGTCCGGTGTCGCGATCACCGCGGTGTGTCCCTGCAACAGCGGCATCCACAGCTCCCAGACGACCATGTCCCAGGCATACGGCGAATGCATCAGCATCCGTGCGTATTCCGGGCCCGCGGCGATCCGGTCGATCGCGCGCGTCACCATCGCGCGGTGCGTGGCGAGCACGCCCTTGGGTGCGCCGGTCGACCCCGAGGTGAACATCAGCCATGCCGTCGCGTCGGCGGGCACCGAGTCCGGTGTCGTCAGGACCGGTCCGTCGGAATACGCGACGGCGCGCACCTGCGCGATATCGTCGAGAACGAGTTCGGTGCCGGTGTGTGCCAGCATCCAGGCGACTCGCTCGGGCGGATCCTGTTCGTGCAGCGGGACGCAGATCGCGCCGAGCCGCATCAGCGCCAGCGCCGCGACGACCATATCCGGTGTGCGCGGCAATCGCACACCGACCGGTGTGCCGAGGCGGACGCCGTGCCGGTGGGCGAGGTGGTAGGCGAATCGTTCGGCGCGGACCTCCAATTCGCGGTAGGTGATGTGCTCACCCTCGTACCAGAGCGCATGACGTTCGGGGAACCGGCGAGCGACCGAACGAAAGACCTCGGCGATACCGCGATCGGTGGCGCCCGTCGGATCCTCGTGCGGGCTGCGCGACTCGGAGACGGCCACGGGCGTGAGCCGTCCGGCGGGGGTGTCGGACGCGGCCGCGGCCACCTCGTTCAAGGCGGTCAGGAATCGGGTGTGCAGACCGGCCAGGGACGCGGCATCGCACCGTTCGGCATCGGTGTCCATATCGATGCGCGGCGCACCGTCCCCGAGGTAGACGCCGATGCCGAATACCTCGGTGTTCCCGGTGGATTCCGGGATCGGCCTCGCGGGTACGTCGCCGAAATGGATATCCGCGGGAATCGGCAGGATATTGAGCATCGGACCGGTGATCCGGTGCTCGCCACCGGGGGATGTGCCGTCCGCGAGCAGATCGAAGCGCCGATAGTGCTGATGGCGCAGCACCGTTCGCATCTCCGCCTGCGCCTGCCTCGCGAGTGTGCCGATCGAAGCGCCGGGATCGACCTCGAGTCGCAGTCCGACGACATTCGAGGTCATGCCGAGCGCACGCCAGGATCGTTTGGCCGGAACCGGCAGTCCCAGGACCACGGTCCGCGCACCGGAGTCCGCGTGCAACAGCAGCGCCGTGGTCGCGGCCAGCAACGCGGGCCATTCGACGCCGAATCTTTCTGCGGCGCAAAGGAAGTCCTGCCAGTCGTCGTCGCCGGGACGACCGGAGTGCCGGATGGGCCCGGACGCACTCGTGGCGACGGGCGGATGGGCGAACATCGGGGCGTCGGGCAGTCCGGCCAGCCGTCCGGACCAGAACGCGCGGTCGTCGGCGAATCGGCCAGAGGCGCGATACCGCAGGTCCTCGTCGATGTATCCGGCGACGGTATCGGACAATTCCGGCGCGGGCTCGCCGGTGAGCAACGCGGTATAGGCGCGCGCCACCGCCCGGATGAACGCCAGCGACGCACCGCCGTCGAAGACGATGTGGTGGGCTCGTATGCCCCAGAGATAGCCCGACGCACCGAGATCGAGCAGATGGTGGTCGAAAAGTGGTGCGACGTTCAGGTCGTAGCTGCGCGAGGTGGCGCGCAGATGCGCGAGCGCGGCGGCGACCGGATCGGATTCGTCACCGAAATAGCCTCGGTACAAAGGCCATTCGGCACACTCTTCGACTACCTGCCGTGGTTCGGGGCCGTCGGTGTCGAGCCGGACGCGTATGGTCTCGGTGGCGGCGACGACACCACGCAGCGCGCGTTCGAACAGACCCGGATCGATTCGGCCGCGCAGGTGGACGTAACCGTCGATGAGATAGCGATGGTCGGTTCCGTACAGGGTGCTGTAGGCCCAGATCTCCTGCTGGGCGACGGTCAGCGGCCAGCGGGTCGGCTGATGTGGCATCTCCGTCATATCCTCACACTCCATTCGCGCCCGCGCCGTCGGCGGGCAGGGTCGCGAGCAATTCGAGTTCGGCTTCCAGCCGGGTGACCACCCGGCGCAGGAGATCGTCGTCGATCAGATCGCGGTGCCAGTTCAGTGCCACCGTCAGTTGTTCGCGTGGCCACACCGTCGCGGTGAGCGGAAACAGGGTGATCTCCCGCGACCACAGATCGGTCAGCACCAGTTCGCCCACCGTGACCGGGGTCGGCGCGATGTCGACCGGATACGACTCGAAGACCAGCAGGGTGTCGAAGTAGCCGCGCACGCCAACGCCTGTCGCGTCCTCGATCTCGGCAAGGCCGAGATGGTGGTGGTCGAGCAGCGCCGCCTGTTCGGCCTGCACCGCGCGTACTCGCGCGCCGATCGGATGGTCGCGGTGGCGGCGCACCCGCACCGGGACGGTGTTGATGAACGACCCCACCATGGTGTCGATGCCGGGGATGCTCGCGGGCCGCCCGGAAACGACCGTGCCGAACACGATGTCGTCGTTGCCGGTCAGATCACCCAGTACGGACGCCCATACGTATTGCAGGACGGTGTTCAAGGTGACGCCCGATTCGGCGGCGAAGCGGGACAGCGCACCGCTCCGTTCGGCCGTCAGCGTTATCACGTGTTCGGCGTGGGAACGCACCGGATCGCGCGGTACGGCGCCCGGCGCGGCGACGAGGGTCGGCGTGGCGAGATCGTGCAGGGCAGCCCGCCATGCCACGGCGGCGGGTTCGCGGTCTTGCCCGGCCCGCCAGCGCAGGAAGGTGGCGAATCCGTCGTCCACCTCGCTGGGTGCGTCCGTGCCGAGCGCGAAGGCGCTCAACAGATTCCGCATCAGGATCGGCGCGGACCAGCCGTCCAACAGGAGCCGATGGTTGGTAATCGACAGCACCCATCGGCGATCCTCCATCCGGATCAGCAGGAACCGGATCAGCGGCGGCGTCTCCAGGTCGAACGGGCGCACCTGTTCCTCGGCCAGGATGTCGTCGAATTCCGTTCCGCGCTCGCGCAGGTCGACTTCGCGGACCTCGATCGGCGCTGTCGCGGTGACGAGCTGACGCCACCGGCCGCCACCGTCGCGGACGAATGCGGCCCGCAGCGAGGAGTGCCGGTCGACGACGTACTGGGCGGCGGCGCGCAGCCGCGCGAGATCAGGAGTTCCGGTGCAGGTCAGCACCACCTGGAGGGTGTGGATCTCGGCGGCACCCGGGTCGGTGGGCGCGAGTTCGGCGAACTTCTCCTGGATCGGTGTGAGCGCCCGGATATCGCTCAACCGGCCGTATCGGCGCTCCCAGCGGTCGATCTCGGACTGACCCAAGCCGGTGGGCGCGAAATCCGACGGCGTCCACCCGCCCGCGGCGGGATCGGCGGCGTGGCGCCCGAGGGTGCGCAGAACCGTCCCGAAGAGGTCGGCGAAGGCACGGACACGCTCGTGTCCGATCAGGGTGTCGGGGAAGGAGAAACCCGCCGTGAGCCGATCACCGATCACCGCGGTATCGATGGCGATGGACGCGTCGGCGGGAAATCCGGAATCGACCGGATGCGGCGTATTCGTGAGTGCGGCGGGCAGCCAGGGACCGTTCGCCGCCGATATCGCGCCCAGATAGGTGAAGGACAGTTGTGTGGTCTCGGCGGGCAGCTCGGACGCGGCGTCGGTACCGAAATAGCGCAGCAATCCGTAGCCGATCCCGGCTCCCGGCACCGAAAGTACTTGTTCCTTCACGGTTTTCACCGCATCGGCCAGCGCGGGCCCACCCGCGATCGCATCGACGGTGTCGATTCCGTCCAAGTCGATGCGGCACGGGTAGGCCGCGGTGAACCAACCGACCGTGCGTGAGAGATCGGCGCCGGGGACGAGATCGGGGTGCCTGCCATGCCCTTCCATCCGGATGGGTACCGCCGAGGAGCTGTGGCCGCGCCATGCGACCATCGCCACCGTCACCGCGGTCAGCAGGATGGTGTTGGTGTCCGTGCGGTAGCGCGGCGGCAATGCGGTCACGACCGCGGAGGTTGTCGTCTCGTCGAGTTCGACGGTGATGCGCCGCACCGTGGACGATACGTCGATGCGCGGGTCGAGTGGACGATCGGTGAAGAGCGGATCGGGCCCACGCAGCAGTGCTCGCCACTGTTCGACCTCGGCGAGACATTGTGCGCCGTCCGCCTGTTCGCGCAGCGAGTGCGCCCACCGCCGCATGGAGGTGCCCGCGGCGGGCAGCCGCGGCGACCGGCCCGATTCCAGCTGCGCCCACGCGGCGACGAAGTCCGGTATGAGGACGCGCCACGAGACGCCGTCCACCGCGATGTGGTGGATCACGACAACGAGCCGTCCACCGCGTTCTCCGGCACCGCGATCGAGCCAGACACAGTGCAGCACAGTGCCGTTCGCGGGATCGAGGCGGTCAATCGCGGCTTCCGTCTCGCGCGCGAGGATCGCGGCCTCTTCGGCATCGTCGGCGGTCGAGATATAGACGCGGCTGAGTACCGCAGCCGGGTCGAAGGATTCGGGGGCATCGGCGAACAGCCGCCACTCGCCGCCCGCGTCGCGATACAGCCGGGCGCGCAGCATATCGTGATGTTCGGCCACCGCACCGATCACCCGCCGCAGCGTGATCTCGGTGATGCCCACGGGCAGGTCGAGCACCATATGCTGGGCGTACCGGTCGAACCGCACACCGCCGGATTCCGCGCGCTCGACGAGCGCGAGCACGGCCGGAGTCGGCGGCATCTCCCCGACGCCGCCGCCGGGAAGTTCGGCGAGCACGGCCCTATCGGGAGCTCCGGTGGTGGCGATCGCGGCCAGTCCGGCGACCGTGCGCTGTTCGAAGACCTGCGCGGGGGTGAAGTACACGCCACGCGACTTCGCCCGGGATACAAGGAGAATCGACATGACGCTGTCGCCTCCCAGTGCGAAGAACGATTCGTCGACGCCGACCCGTTCCCGGCCGAGTACCTGCGCGAACACCTCGGCCACCGTCTGTTCCACCGGCGTCGACGGCGCACGATACGGCGTATGCGGCTGTACCGGTTCGGGCAGCGCCGCCCGGTCCACCTTGCCCGCCGCTGTGGCGGGGAACGCGTCGAGTACGACGATGTCGTCGGGGATCATGGCCGCGGGCAGAGCACGGGACAACTCCGTGCGCAGTGTCTCGGCGGTGCAGGTGGCTCCGGCTACCGGGACCACGTAACCGAGGAGCCTGCCGTCGGGACGCAGCGTCGCGACCGCCTGAGCGACCGTGGCGCAGGCCGACAGCGCGGCCTCCACCTCACCGAGTTCGATGCGCACGCCGTGACGTTTGACCTGGAAATCGGCTCTGCCCTGGTATTCCAGCAGTTCTGTCGCCGCATTCCAGCGCACGATATCGCCGGTGCGGTACAGCCTCGCGCCGCGGTCGAAGGGGTCGGCGACGAAGCGGTCGGCCGTGCGTGCCGGATCGCTCTGATAGCACCGCGCCAGTTGTGCGCCCGCCAGATACAGTTCGCCGGGTAGGCCATCGGGCACCGGGCGCAGCCGGGAGTCGAGCACGTACGCCCGCGTAGTGGATGCGACCGAGCCGATCGGGATCGACACCGAATCCCGCACGCTCACCGGATATTCCGTGACCGCGCCGGTGGCCTCGGTCGGTCCGTAGAGGTTGTGCAGGCGCGCGGGGGTGGCCGCACCGAACCGGTGCGCCAGGGCAGGCGTGAGGGTTTCGCCGATGGTCAGCACGCGACGAACACAGGCCGGGAAGTCGGAGACCACATTGAGGTGGTTGCTCAGTGTCGAGGGCACGAACTGGAGGGTGCTCACCGCGTGCGCGATGATCACCCGGGTCAGTTCGGCCGGGTCGGTGTGCGCCGACGGCGGCGCGATGGCCAGCGTCGCCCCGATACCCAACGGCCAGAACAGCTCCCAGATGGAGACGTCGAAGGTGACCGGCGTCTTCTGGAGGACGGTGTCGCTCTCGTCGAGGCCGATGTGCTCGCTCATCCACCCCAGGTGATCCACCACCGCCGCGTGGGGCACCGCGACGCCTTTGGGCACGCCGGTCGACCCGGAGGTGAACATCAGATAGGCGATATTGCCGGGACGCAGTGGAGCGCGTCGCTCGGCATCGCGCAATGGTGTGCCGTCGCCGTCCTCGTCCCCCGGTTCGCCGAGGTAGTGGACGGGAACCATGTCGCTGGTGAATCCGTCGTCCCGCGTGCTCAACACCAACACCGGCCGGGCGACCGTCAGGATGCGCTCGAGCCGCTCGGCCGGGTGGCCCGGTTCCAACGGTAGATAGGCGCCACCGGCCTTCAGCACCGCGTACACCGCGACGATGGCCTCGACCGAACGCGCCATCGCCACACCAACCACGGTGTCGGGCGCCACGCCGTGACGGATCAGACCGCGCGCCAGGCGATTCGCGCGGATGTCGAGCTCGCCGTAGGTGACCGACTCCGCGCCGCACACCAGCGCGACCGCCTCGGGCGACCGGCGTGCGACCGCCTCGAAACCGGTCAATGTGGTGGCGTACGCGTCGCGATCACGTCCCGGGCCGCCACGGCGCAGGATCCGCGCGCGTTCCTCATCGGTGGTGAGATCGACGCGGGCCACCGGGGTGGCGGGTTCGGCGACGAGCCGGGTGAACAACCGTGTGAATACGGGCAACTCGGCCTCGGGCACTCCGATCCGCCAGCCGTCGTCGTGCTGAACGGCGGTCGGACACTCCCCCGCCCCACCGGGTGTGCGCTGCCGCAATCGCGCCCCGACCTGTGCCACGATCGCGCGGAAGTCGTGCCCCGCCGCCACCGTCACGCGGATCTCGACAGTATTCGTACCGGACCGGTAACCGACGGTCACCTCGGCCGCGCCCGTGCGGCGATGCGTGTACACCGCCAGCCCGGCCAGCACGACCGCCGCTGTCCCGCCTCCGCTGCGCCGAGCCAGCGGACCCAGTCCGGGCGTCTTCTCCAGCGCGTACTCGGACGCGCTCGCCTCACGGGTAGGCATGGAACCCCCGTCCCGACTTGCGACCCAGATGTCCGTCCCGGACCAGCCCGGCCAGCGCATCCGGCACGCGGTAGCGGCCGTCGCCGGTGGCATCCCGCAGGACGGCGAGTGTGTCGGCCACATTGTCGAGGCCGATCAGATCCGCGGTACGTAATGGCCCCATCCGATGTCCGAGACAGCCCTCGAACAATGCGTCGACAGTGGCGGCGTCGGTACCGGATTCGGTGATCGCCGCGGCCTCGGCGATGGCGAGCATGAGCACCCGGTTGATGACGAATCCGGGACCGTCGCCCACCACGATGCCGCGCTTGCCGAGTGCGCCGAGGAAGTCGAGCGCGGTGGTCAAGGTGCCGGGCGCGGTGTGTGCGGTGGTGATCACCTCCACCGCCTCGGTCAGCGGCGCCGGATTCATGAAATGCAGTCCCAGCATCCGCTCTGGCCTGCCGGTGCGGTCCGCCAGATCAGCGATGGGGATGGCCGAGGTACCCGAGGCGAATATGACCGACGGTGGACACATCCGGTCGAGTTCGGCGAATACGCGGTACTTGAGTTCGACTCGCTCCGTGACGGATTCGATGACGAAGGTGGCATCGCGCAGATCCTCGACGCGCTGCGACCATCGGATACGGTCGATGATCTCGGCGATCTCGCCGGGGCGCGGACCCCGGCCGAGCAGCACGCTCGACCGCAGCGACACGCGGATACTCCGTCGCGCGCGTTCGGCGGCCGCGGGGTCGGGGTCGACCACGATCACGGGCATCCCGGCCTCGGCCACGCACTGGGCGATGCCCGCGCCCATCGTGCCCGCACCGACCACGCCGACCCGATATTGTGCGGTCACGGGTGGATCTCCTGTTCTTCCATGAAGGATTCGACGCCCAGTACGGTGTCGTGTACCAGCTCGTCCGGGCTGCCGAGCGCCGCCAGTGCGACGAGTTCGTCGGCGATGGCCTCGGCCGAGGACCGGTGGAACAATTCGGTCGCGTAGCGCAGATGTAGCTCGGCGGGGTGCCGCGTCCACGAGAGCGCGAGTTCGGTCGCGGTATCCCCTACGGAGGGCCCCGAATCCGATGTGCGGCCGAGGTAGCGCAGTGGCGCCGCGCCGTCGCCCGGCACCGAGGTTGGCGGGTTGTCGCGCAACCTCCGCCACGTAGTGTCCGGCCGGATGGTCACGATGCCGTCCCGGTGCCCGCCCTCGGGAGAATCGGGCAGGCCGATGCGCAGCCGATCGCCACCGCTGTACCAGGTGAGCAGCACCGCGTAGGCGTCGAACAGCGCGGCGTCGACCTGCGCATCGAACTCGGCGGTACCGAGCGGAGCGGTGTCGGACAGGGCGCGGTTCGGCGCGGCAGCGTCGCGTCGCTCAGCGAGCGCATCTACGAGATCAACTGCGCGCGTGATTGTTTCGTAGTTGTAGACCACGTTTCCGGAGCGTGGACGGTCGGTGGGGATCGCCGTCGCATACCGCCGCGATCCGGCGATCAGCGCCTCGACCGGTGGCGCGCCCACATCCGCCACCATTGCCGTCAGGATCTCCAGGAAGGCGTCGCCGATCGCGGCCACCGTCTGTGTCGTGAATAGTTCGGTGCTGAATTCGAGGCACGCGCCGATATCGCGCGGTACGTCGTCGGTGTATTCGAAGGTCACCAGAGTGAGGTCGAATTTCGCGGTGCCGGTGGGCAGCCCGCCGAATTCGTTACCGGCCGCATGATCCAGGTCGAACAGTTCCGCCCCGGCCTCGTCGATGCGTTCCATCCGGGGCGCGACCTGGTGGATGTAGAGCACATCGAACAGCGGGGTCCGCGACAGATCACGTTGCGGCACCAGAGCATTGACCACGCGGTCGAACGGGATCTCCTGGTGTTCGAGCGCGCCGAAGACGACCGAACGCACCCGAGCCAGCAGATCCGGCAACGCCGTATCGTCGGTGAAGTCGGTGCGCAAGGCGACCGTGCTGTTGAAATAACCGATCAGATCCTGGAATTCGCGTCTGCCGCGTCCGGTGGTCGGCGTGCCGACGACAATGTCGCGCTGTCCGCTGTACCGCGCGAGGGTCAGATAGAAGGCGCTGAGCAGGACAACGAACAACGAGACCGATTCGCGGCCTGCCAGCGCCCGTAGGTCGGCAAGCAGCGCCGCTGGGATGGTGAACGGGTGCAGATCGCCCACATAGGTTTTGCGGTCGGGCCGTGGGAAATCCGTCGGCAGCCGCAGCAGTGGGGCGGCGGCGAGTGTGTCGCGCCAGTATTCGAGTTCGTGGTCCAGTGCCGAACTCCCCAGCAGCGCGCGATGCCAGGCCGCGTAGTCGCGGTAACGGATGGGCAGCGGCGGCAGGCGGTGTGGCCGGCCTTCGCGCCGTGCGGCATATAGTTCGGGCAGTTCGCGACTGAGGATCACCGGCGTCGCACCGTCGGTGACGGCGTGATGGCAGGTCAATTGCAGCACATGGGTATCCGGACCCACGGTGATGACCAGTACTCGCAACAGGGAGTCTTCGGCGAGATCGAACGGTTCCTTGGCCGCGGCGTGCACGAGGGCGCGGGCCGCGCCGAGCGGATCGGGTTCGGCGGAGACATCGACACGGCGGACGTAGTCGTCCAGCCGATCGCGGATGCGCAGCACCGCGACGCCGTCCACTTCGGCGAAGTTGTACCGCAGGGTCTCGTGGCGCTGGACGAGATCGTCGAAGGTGCCGTGCAGCGCGTCCAGGTCGATCGGTCCGCGCAGCAGTTGGACGACCGGGTAGTTGTACAGCGTCGTCCGGGGATCGAACTGGTGGTGGAACCACATCCGTTCCTGCCCCGAGGACATGACCGGTTCGTCGTGGGCGACCAGCGCCGGGATCGGTGCGCGCTCGGCGCCGCCGACGCGGCCGGTGGTGAGAAGTTCCGCGAAATCGGCCAGCCGCGGGCGCTCGTACACATCGAGCAATTTCGGCCGGAAACCGTAGGTCTCCTCGATTCGATCCACCAGCTGAACCGCGATCAGCGAATTGCCACCGAGAGCGAAGTAGTCGGCGTCCTCGCCGATCTCGTCATCGGTGTACAGCAACTCGGCAAGGGTTCGGCGCAGCCAGCGCACCGGATCGGCGTCGTCGCGCGGTATAGCGGTCGCTGCCGCCCGCGCCAGCGCGGGAGCGGGAGTGCGGGGCAGGTCTACCCAGCAACGGGATTCGCGCATCGGATGCCCGGGCAGACGAACCCGCCGAGCATCGACCGGCGCGACGGCCGACCAGTCGATATCGACACCGTATTCGTACAGTCGGCCGAGCAGTTCGTCCAGATCGGCGGTATCGGTTGCGGCGGAAACAATATCGGCTTCCGGCACGGCATCGGCGATGAGCGTGGCCAGCCTGCCGTCCGGGCTCGGTTCCACGAACACCACCGGCCCCTCGGCCATGAGTGTCCGTACCACGTCGAGGAGTCGGTCGCTGTCGATCGTGGGCGGCGCGGCCGCGAGTTCGGCCGGGTCGACCCGGTCGCGGGAGCCGAGCAGATATCGGGCGGCGAATCGTGACGAGCCCGCGCTCAGCAGCGCCGCGAGCGGGATTCCGGAGGCGGTCAGCCGCTCGTGCACCGCGATCTGCCCGGCCAGCACTGTCGCCGTCGTGCCCGTGGCGGGCAACTGGGCGGGTAGTCCTGTGGGCTGTGCGGCCGGTGCCGCGCCGGGCGCGACCGGGACGGCGTCGGGAGATAACAACAGCACCACGCGCGGCGCGGTCGGCGCGCGATGGACGCGCACGGCGGCCTTGTCCAGCGCATCGGCGAGTTGCGCTGTGTCGGAAGCGATCACGGCGACGCGGTACTCGTAGTGGTCGCGGCCGAGCGCGAGCGTCGCGGCCACCTCGTCCAGAGATGCGGTGGTGACGCGCGCCGCTTCGGCGAGCCGGGCGCACAGCTCGCTCAGTGCCTCGGACGAGCGCGCGGAGACGCCGATCAGCCGGGCGCGGTGCGATGGCGACGCGGCGGGGACGGGCGGAGCCTGCGCCACCACACAGTGCGCGACACTGCCACCGAGACTGAACGAGCTCACCCCGGCGGCGCGAACCGTCTCACCGATCCACGGACGGGCCTCGGTGAGCACTTCGATACCGGCGGCCGCCAGATCGACGCCGCCGGTCGGACGGGTGAAGTGCAGTGACGGATACAGCTGCGCCTCCGACACGCTCAGCACCGCCTTGACCAGACCCGCGATACCCGAGGCGTGGTCGAGATGACCGATATTCGTCTTCACCGAGCCGATAGGCACGCCTGGGCCGCCGCCGAAGACGGTGGTGATCGACTCCAGTTCCACCGCGTCACCGAGTCGTGTACCCGACCCGTGGGTTTCGAGGTAACCCGCCTCTCGGGGGTCGAGTCCGGCTGTCTCCCAAGCCTTCGCGATCACGGCGCTCTGAGCGGTGGCGCTGGGTGTGCTGAGGGTGGCGGCGGCCGCACCGTTGTGCCGGGTCGCGCTGCCGCGGATCACGGCGTGGATCGGCGCGCGGTCGGCCAGTGCCCGGCCGACCGTGGTGAGCAGCAGTATCGCACCGCCCTCACCGTTCACGGTGCCGTCGGCATCGGCGTCGAAGGCGCGGCAGACGCCGCTGGGCGACATGATCTCGGAGAAGATCGACCCGCCCCAGGACGGGGAGCCGTGCACTCGCACGGTCACACCTCCGGCCAGCGCGTAATCGGCGTCACCGCTGCGTAATTCGCGGCAGGCCTGGTGCACCGCGACAAGTGCGCTGTTACATCCGCTGTCGACGCCGAAGCAGGCTCCGGTGAATCCGAACCGATGTGCGATCCGCGCCGGGCCCGCGAAGGTGGCGTTGCCGAGCAGACTCAACGGGCCCGGATCCACCGCGGCGGAGTGATAGCTCGACTGCGCGGCGCTCAGCGCGACGGCGGTGACCGCCCGAGCCAGCCGGTCCGCGGTGTATCCGGCGTCCTCGATCGCGCGCTGTGCCAGCATCAGGGCGAGCCGCTGCTGCGGGTCGATGACACACGCCTCCCGTCGGGAGAGATCGAAGAAGCGGTAGTCGAATCCGTCGATCTCGGCGAGGTGTCCCATCGGCAGATACGTCACGGTGTCGTCCAGACCGGTGGCCGCGATCCGTTCGGGCGGCATCGGCCCCACCGAATCTCGAGCGGCGGCCAGGTTGGCCCGGAATTCCGCGAGGTCGGCGGCATCAGGGAAACGCGCGCCGATACCGACGATCGCGATGTCGGTCTCACGCGCGAAGGCGATGTCGGGGGTGCCGGAGTCCGGCAAGGTGTGCTCCTGAGGGGTCACAGCTCGAACGTTCGAGTGGAAACGGATACGGAAGATTCGGCGAGGTCCGTGGACACGGCGGGGACGGCGGCGCTTGCCGCGAGCGCGTCGGCCTGGTCGCGGATCGTGCGCAGATCGAACAGCTGCCCGACGCGCACCGCGCCCGGCCTGTGCTGCTCCAGCAGCAGATGCAGCACGACCACCCGGTGCGAGTTGCCGCCGACCTCGAAGAACGAGTCATCGAGCTCGAAGTCGTCGTCTTCGAGTGCGGTGGACCATAATTCGGCGATCTCGCGTTGCCCGGGTGTCCAGTCATGGCGCGACGGACCCGGCAGCGGCGGATCGTCGGCTCGAACCAGCAGGGCGGCTTCGTCGAGCTTGCCCGCCGCGGCGATCGGAATCGTGTCGATCGGCACGAACCGGCTCGGCACCTCCAGCGGCGACAACACTTCGGCGCAATGCCGAGCCAGATCTCGGCGGCCGGGAGGCACGGCGCCGGCGGAGGGCACGATGAACGCGATGAGTTCGGCGATCTCGTCGCGGCCGGTGCGGACCACCGTCACGGCATGCGCGACTGCGGGATGGGTCTCCAGCGCCGCCTCCACCGCAGAGCGTTCCACCCGTGCGCCGCGGATCTGCACCTGCCCGTCGGCGCGGCCGAGGTAGTCGATGTCGCCCGCGGTGGTGAGCCGCGCGAGATCGCCGGTGCGATACATCCGTGCGCCGGGTTCGGCGGCGAACGGATCGGCGACGAAACGGGAGGCGGTCAGCCCGGGACGCGCGGCATAGCCGAGGGTGATCTGATCCCCGCCGACATACAGTTCACCGACATCACCGTCGGTCAGGGCTGTCAGCTCCGGCCCGAGCACCCACGCGGTATTGCCCGGCAGCGGTCTGCCGATCGGCACTGCCCCGCTATCGGTGACGACGTGCCACACGCAGGTCACGGTCGCCTCGGTGGGACCGTACTCGTTCATCAGCACGGTGTCGGGGAGCAGTTCGCGATGCCGGGCCGCCAGCGACGGGGATAACGCCTCCCCCGCGAGGGCGACCACTGTCGGCTCGCTGGGCGCTCCGGCCAGCCGGGGCAGCAGCAACCGGTAGTAGGACGGTGTAGCGACGAGATGACTGACCCGCGACCGGGCCGCGAGCGCGCCGACCGCCGCGACGTCGGGCAGTTCCCGATAGGTCGGCACCACCACGGTGCCACCCCGGGTGAGCGCCCACGGACCGAACAGCAGTGCGGCGTCCGCGGTGAGCGGACAAGTCGACAGGGTGACCAATTCGCCGTCGGCGCAGGGATAGTCGCGTCCGGAAATCATCGCGGCGAGATTGGCGCGGCTGACCAAGACAGCCTTGGGAACGCCGGTCGACCCGGAGGTGGTGATCACGTAGGCGGGCGCGGTCGCAGGCGGCGGTGCGGGCAACGGGCCGGTCGGTGAGGTCGTGCCGAGCGGAACCAGCGCGGGTCGGTTCGATGTGGGAGCGAGCAATGCTTCCACGTCGTCGATCGAGGTCTGCGGCGCGTACTCATCGAAAATGACTGCGGTGCACGGTATATCGCCCACCAGCGCGCTCAGCTGTGTCCCCGCCCGCCCCGGCTCGACCAGGCACCACGCCGCCCCAGCGCGCAGCGCGGCCAGCATCGCTACGACCGTCCACGCGTCCTGCCGCAGATGGCACAACACCACCTCGCCGGGACGCACACCGGCCCCGACCAATCGTCCGGCGAGATCCGCTGTGCGGATGTCGAGTTCGCGATACGTGAGAGTGTCGTCGCCGGAGATCAGCGCGATCCGGTCCGGGAACTGCGCGGCTCGGCGGAGCAGACCGCTGATCAGATCACCCGGCGGCGTCGGCGCATCGGCCGAACGCACAAGCACATGAGCGGTATTCGGCACCGCGGTCCGTCCGTCGTGGCCGAGCAGCACGCGCTCCGGACCCGGCTCCAGCACGACGAATCCGGCGAAGCGCAGCGTGACGAGCATGACCCGATTGACCTTGGTCGGTACGAATTCCGCGACACAGCGCTGTCCGCGTGCGCTCGCCCGGTCGATCAGATGCGCCAGCAGCGCGCCGCCGACCCCGCGCGACATCACCCGGCAGGACATGAGCATCAGCAGCAATACCGAATCCGTACCACGGAACTCACTGACCACGAGCCCGATCGCGCCGTACTCACCGAACCGGTCCCGTAGGGTCGCGATCAGCACTTCGTGCGAGGCGGAGGCGCTCAGCTCGCGCAACTGCTCGATATCGAAGGTGCGGCCGGTCGTATTGAGCTGATGGGTGCGCACTGTGAGTTCGTGCGCGCGTTCGAGATCCGCCTCGCGCGCCCGTCGCACGGTCATCACCAGCCCGAGACCGAGGAGGAATTCGGCATTCGACCCGGCGAAGGACTGCTCGCTGGTGCGTCGAAGCGCCTCGGCGCGGTAGCGTTCCCTGCGGTCGCGCGCATCCCGGGTGATCACCGCCGGGCTGAAGTCCGCGAGATCGGGCAGCCCCGCCAGATCCTCGGCGGCATAGCAGCGGACCTGCGGCAGCGCGGACGCCACCTCGGCGCGCTCGACCGGATCGTTGTCGACGAAGGCGATGGCATCCAGCCCGATATTCAATGTCTCCGCGATCCGGCGCACCGCCTCGGATTTGGCATCCCAGCCGATCTGCGTCGCGCAGAACATCTCCCCGAGCCCGTGCGCCGACAGATGCGCCAGAGCCGGAGCGGGCTCGCCGCGGCTCGCGATCGCGTGCACGATGCCGCGTTCGTCGAGCAGTCGCAGCACCCTGCGGGCTTCCTGACGCGGCGCGCAGGCATCGTCCTCCAGCACGACACCGTCCCACAGGGTGTCGTCCAGATCCCAGACCAGGCATTTCACAACCGTGTTCATGACGGCATCCCTCCGAGATCGCGGTCCGGCAGCCGCCGCAGCAGGCTGGTGCTCCAAGCCGCGACCGGACTGCTGTTCAGTAAGAGAACGTGATCCCCGGGTGCACGAGTCTGCGCCGCGAGGTCGAGGTTGACGAGCATGTCCGCCGATCCGAGGTGGCCGAATCCGGCGAGATTGCCGTGACAGACCGGATCGATGCCGATGCCGAGCGCCTCCTCCCAGAAGGCGAACGCACCGGCCGACAGGTTCTGCATCAGGACCGAACCCATATCGGCGAGACGTAATCCGTTGCGGGACAGCACCTCGGTATTCATCGCCGTGAGGCGGTTGCGACTCTCGACCGCCAGCCGGAAGCTGTAGGTGGCCTCGTCGGCGCAGCTCTCGCGCCATTGCGACCACGGCACGTCGCGGTAGTCGATCCGGAACAGGTCCGCGTAGCGTCCGTCGCTGCGCACCTCGTGGTCGACCAGCTGATACCGGCCGCCGCGCCCGGTACCGAGCAGCACGGCGGCGGCTCCGTCGCCGAGGATCGTCATCGGCGCGCGATAGCGGAACCGCGTCGGCGCGGTCGCCGCGGCCACGATAAGTACTGTGCGGCAACGTTCGTCGCCGCGCAGCAGTGCCGCCGCCAGCGTGAACGCGGCCGAGATCGACACACATCCGAGCTCGCCGATACCGGCGACGAACGCGCGATCCGCGCCGAGGCGCTGCTGAAGCCGCGTGGCCTCGGAGGCGAGCAGGTAGCGCGGGGCGCGCCCGCCGACGACCAGCATCGCATCGAGTTCGCTTGCCGCCAGCCCCGCGCGATCGAGGGCATCGCGCGCCGCTTCGGCGGCGAGGTCGTGCTCGGCGTCGTCCTCGGCGCAGCGCACGGTGGCGATACCGAGGGACAGTGCGTGCGCACGACGCGCGGGGGGCAGTTCCGATAGCTCGGCGAGATCGGCAATCGCGACGGAGGATTCGGGAAACGCGGTCGACACCGGACCCAAGGTGATCGAGGGCATCGATATCACCTCCCGACCGCTACAGCCGACACGGCGCGTGTCTCACCGACGGACCGCAGGACGAACTCACCCAGATCCTGTTCGGCGACCTCGCGAGCGCCTTCGATGATCTGCATGATCTTGGCGTCGCGGTAGAAGCGGCCCGCCCTGCTGCCAGGAGCACAGCCCGCGGCTCCCAGTATCTGCACCGCGCGCTCACTCGTCGCCGCGGCGGCTGCTGCGGCGGCGTATTTCGCCGCGATGGTGGTCAACTGCGCGGTCGGTTCGCGATCGATGCGATCACGGGCCGCGCGGGCGCACAGTGCGTCCGCGGCCTCCACGTCCACCCAGCCGCGCCCGAGCATGGCGCGCACCGAATGGTGGTCGGAAAGCCGGACGCCGCTCTGTATCCGGTCGTGCGCGTGCGCCGCGGCATCGGTCAGGCACGCCCGCGCCATACCGGAGCAGCCCCACGCGATCGTGTAGCGGCCGTGGTCGAGTGCGGTTCCCAGCACGTGCGAAAGGCCGAAACCCGGTCGGGCGAGGATGTCCTCGGCGGGCACGCGCGCCGCGTCGAAAGTCAGATGGGCGATGCGCGCACCGCGCATGCCCAGCTGATCGGTCACCGGTTCCACCTCCACGCCGGGCTGGTCCGTCTCCACCAGCGCGGCGACCGGACCGTCCTCGGATAGACCCGCCACCAACACGACATCGGCCAGCGCCCCGAAGGTGACCCAGATCTTGCGACCCGACACGCGGCGCTCGGGCCCAGAACCGGTGAACCGGGTGGTGATTCCCGAAAGATCGCTGCCCGCCCCGGCCTCCGTCGCCGCCAGACTCGCGACCAGCTCGCCGCCTGTCAACGCGGGCAGCCAGCGCATGCGCTGCTCGGCGGTGCCCCAGCGATCGACGGTCGCGGCGACCATGCCCTGCACCGTGAACAGCGAGCGCAGCGACGTGCACACCGCGCCGAGCTCCGCGGCCACCCGGCCGGTTGCCAGCGCATCCGCTCCACGACCGCCGTAGCGCGTCGGTCGGTCCATGCCGAGCACGCCGGCCTGTGCGGCGGCGGCCACCACCTCGCGCGGCATCCCCTTGCTGTCCCAACCGGCCGCAGCCGCACCGGCGCGGCGCAGCAATGTCGCTAGCTCGCTCACCTGCTCGTACCGAGGTCGACGGTGTGCCCGCACTTACGAGTGACGAAGGCGGCGGCCCGCCGCGCGGTCCGGAAGTTGTCCAGATCCAGGTCGTCCATGTCGATCTCGAAGTCGAACGTGCGCTCGAGATAGGCGACGATCTCCAGTGCCCGCAGCGAATTCACCAGGCCCATACCGAAGTAGTCATCGTCCGGCTCGAGTTGTGTCGCCGTGACCACACTGAAATGCCGTACCAGCCGCTCCACCAGCTCTGGATGCGGCGGGGTGCCTTGGTCGCTCATCTATTTGCCCCGTCCTCGCCGGATATCTCCTCCGGATACCCGGTTCGGAAAGCTACCGGCTAGCGGTAGGTCGCGAATGCCCCCAATTCGTCTGCCACCGGTGTCCCGGGATCGACTGTCGGCCGCAAGTTCGATGGCCGAAAGCGTTGTGGTATAGCACTTTTCGAGGTTCGACAGTCCCGCTACGACTTCGGTTCGCGCCGACCACGCCGACACGCCACGTCATCGGACAGTCGCCGAGCGGTCAGCGGTGATTGCCGACCGGACGAAGCGAGAGATCGCGTCGAGTCGTTTGGACACCACACGGTCCGACGTCATCGCCGCTCATCGATTGGGGTTGGACCACGGCGGGACCGCGGGTTCACCCCGGCAGTGTGGTCGATCCGCGGGTGCCGCAACCGTGGCCGCAGCCGAAGAAGGGTCGCTCGCCCTGGACATTCACTCACGTCATGTTTCCGCATCTCGTCGCGATCGTTGCGGGGACTGCGCTTTTCATGCTCGGACTGAGCGGAGCGTTCGGGCCGATCTGAGAAGGGTCGTGTGCGAGCCGAAACCCGCGGACTCGGTCCGACCGAATGTCAGCCGTTGCCGTAGACGCGATCCGGCACGACCAGAACGACCGCACGACGCTCGTCGGCCATGACCCTGTCGTACTCGTCCCAGTCCTCGTGAGTGCCACCGGCCGCGGTGAACACCTCGCGCAGCAGTAGCCGCAGCCGCTCGGCATCGATGCCGGGGACTGGATCGTCCGGACCGACGATCCACACCGGCCCCTCGGCGGCGGCCCACTCCCAACCGACACGGACCACGACGGTCATCCGCGCTCGGGCCCGCAGGTTGGCCAGCTTGCGTGTACCACCGCGCACCACCACCCCCACCACATCCACGCCGGTCGCAGGGTGCTGCAACACACCCGCGTTGACCAGTGACGACTGAATCGTGCCATCCGCACGCAGGGTCGAGACAACGCAGAGTCCGTGGTCGCCGGCGATCAGCCGCGCGAAGTCCGCCAGATCGGTCACATGAGGAGTCTACGTACCCAGATGTGCGCGCGACGAAGCCGACACAGCGGCGACTTGCACCGGCCGCAGGACGCAACGCGTGCTGGCTCCGGTATACGGGTGTGTCCGTTCCCCGCTACCGCGTAGACGCGGTGGTACCAGGGCGGTTCCAGCACGATCCGATGGGATGCGGGGCGGGCGGATCGAAGCCGATCATGGCGCAGGTTCGGTCGATTTCGTTGTGCGGGTATGCAATTCTTCGATCCTCTGTGTTTGTGACCTTTACCGGTAGGTGGCGGGAAATCTTCTACGTTGTTTGGCGGCCGGTGATTCGTCCTCATCGAACAAGCGGATGCTGTGCAAGCCCCGCAGCCCCTGGCAGCGAGGCACGAACGAAAACACCAATCGCCCACTGCGTCAATACCTGCCAAAAAACGCCGACCTACGCCAATTCAGTCAAGCCGACCTCGACACTATCGCTGACGAGCTCAACCACCGACCCGCAAGATCCACGGCTACCGCAGTCCCGCAGAGGTCTACGCTGAGCATCTGAACAGCGGTAATGCGCTGACCATTTGAGCGCAGCCCATGAGCCAGCGACTGTTGCAGCCCCATCCATGTGGAGCTGGCTGCGACATCTCGCCTCAGATCACATGGCCGCGCGAGCCCGAGCGTATGCCGGATACTTCTGCACCAGTGCCGCGTCGAAAACAGCTGCCCTCTCGACCGAATCTGTGGGGGTGAACTCTGTGCGACCCAGATACCAGCGCATCAACGCCGCAACAGCGTTCGGCTCGTTGTTCTCGATCCCTAGCACAGCGACGGCCCGCAGCCGCGTCGCGTCGGGGTTGACCTGGTCGAGAACCTGCATCGGATTGCCGCTCCTGGCGAGTTCTAACAGCTTTACCAGCGAATCTCGCTCAGCAAGCCACTCCGCTACCGGTCCGCGGACGTACCGCATGAACATCTCGACGTAGTAGTCACTCTCGTCGAAGAAGAACAACATACGATTTGGATCGTTCGGGTTGTCGAAGTGAGCGAATGTGACCAGTTGGAGCTGGTCATCGCCACTGAGTCCTCGCTGAGACACCAACCGCGCCATCTCACCCGCCGCGGCCGAACCTAGCCACACCTTCCCTCGAAAGCCCATACCTTGCCGCGACGACTCGGCCACGACAGCTGCGGTCATTCCCGCAACCCCGCTGTCCGGCAAGGTGAACCATGAGTTCCGCAAGCTGAGATGCTTGCCCTGGAATACCTCGGCAGGCCGCCCGTCCAGTGGCTCCGATGTCTCGAAGCCCGCTTCGGTCATGGCCGTGGTCAATCGCTCGGTGGTCTCGTTCATCAAACGCGAGACGCGATCCGCGCCAGCGGCGCGCTTGCCCGCTCGTGCTCGAAGCCGAGCGGACGCTGCAGCCTTGCTGGGCTCTTGTCCTGTCCGCAGCCGCACACCGGACTCGGGCTGCGCATTCGTCGTCCAAGCGCCCACGCGTACCACCCGAAACTGCCGTCCCGCCTGCGCACTCAGCTGCAGGAGTCGTTCCAAGTGTTCGACGTCGACGGCGGTCAGGCTGTAGCCGTCGGCGTCGAGCTCCAACGACAGCAGGGCAGAACCGGATTCGAGGCAGCGCTCCCCGATCTCCTCGAGCAGCGAGACGGTGTCGTCACCGGTGTCCCAGGCCGCGTTGTCTCCGACGAACCCCCTGAACCAACGCCATCCGAACTTGCGCGGAAACGTCCTCAGCGCTTCCAGGCTGCTGCGTATCTCGTCCGGATCGGACCGCCAGTCGATGTACGCGCTGAGCCCCGCATCATTCAGCGCCCATCGCAGGTCGTCGAACGGGTCGTCGTTTGTACCGCCAACAACCGCACTTACTACTGCGGCACGAGTCGGAGCGATACACCGAGCGACCTGCGCCCACGCTTCCCTGCGCTTCTCCAATTCCATTGCCGAGCCTCCCCATGCACGATGAAACCAGCAACTTACCGACCGGCACCGACAGCCTTCGACCCGCGACCCTTCGAGGCCGATGTCTTGTACTCGGCATTGCAGTGCGCTTGCCTACCTCCGACCGAGCATCAGGCGGCCAGAAGCAAGGCTTCAACCCTGCTGAAGAGCACTCCGCACATCGCTGAACGCGGCTTCGAGCATCGACAGTCCGGCCGGGTGTTTCCGCAGGAGCAGGCGTTCGACTTGGCGCTCGCGCTGGCTGAGGACCGCCGCCGCGCCATCGCCCGCAAGACCCGCGACGGCTTGGAATCCGCTGCCCGGCAGGGACGTAAGGGCGGGCTGGCCCCGCGTCGTCGACGACGACAAGCGACGCGCGATCCTCGTCCGCCACGCCGAGGGCCAATCACTGCGCGAGATCGCCCGCAGGTCGGCGTCAGTCTCGCCATGGTCCAGGGCGAGGTGAAAGCAGCCGCGGCAGTCATCCGTCCAAGCTGACCAAGCTCGAAAATTTGTCGGTCTGTGGTGTGAGACTTCGGATGTCATTTGCTCGCGGCGGGATAGGAAACGACATGGGCGATACCGACGACAGGCCCACGGTCAAACTCGTCACGCACTGTCGCCGCTGCCATGGCTGGCTGGTATCAGCCGCGTCGGTCGCGCAGGGCATCGGCCCGACCTGCGCGATCCGCGAGCGTGCCGAACAGTACTCGGCCACCACTCAGGAGCTCACCTTGTTCAACGTCGCAGCTCAATTCGGCCGTTCGCTTCCGCCCGTGTCTGCTGGTTGCCCCGATTCGAGTGCGCCGTCCGGGGACGCGGCCGATACCGACGCGGTGGACGGCACCCGAATCGGGTGATGCGGCAACGGGATTGAACGGCTTGTCCGACGCACAGCGAGAACAGGCCATGCAGAGGTTCGCAGTCCTGCGCCCGCACCTCTGGGGCGTAGCCGAATTCAGCACGGCGTTCAGTCGCTGATCGCTCAGCAATGCCAGCGCAGTGGAGACTCGGCTGTGGCGGGATCGTCGCACCGCGTCGGACATGTCGACAGGTTCCCCTCGTTGCGCCACGACCTCACCGTACGGGAGGCTCTACCGCAGCCACCGCCGTGCGGCGTCGGCGCTGTCCTCGGGGCTGGTGTTGAAGGCGATGGCCGCGCCGGGCGCATGCTGCCGGACCAGGTTGACCACCTTCTCGAAGAACTCGAGCAACGGCTCGGGCTTGCGGATACCGCCACCGATCACCACGCAGGCGTAGTCCTTATCGGTCAGCGCCTCCACGATCGCTCCTTCGGCGTTCTCGTCGAGGGCGACCAAGCACAGGTCGGCCTCGATGCCGTATTCACCGAAACGGGTCTGACCGCGGATTATCGCTGCCTCAACCGGTTCGGGATCCCAGCCCGGGATCCTGGCGGGGTCGAGACCGATCACCAGTACGCGCCCCAGTGCCATGCGTCCTCCTTCCGACCGAAGGCTACTCGGGTGGGGCCCTGCTGCGCGGTATCTCCCGCATCGACATCGCCCGGGCGAACCGCTACCGAAGTTGGCTCCTATGGCCAGGGCGATCTCAACAGAAACTCTGCCGTGTGTGGGGCACCCGCAACGGAGTCCACACCCGGCGATACGCTGACCCGACTCGCACCACGATGTTCGCCCAAGACAGTTCTCACTGCCCGAGGCAGTACTCGAGTCCGACGGCAGTCGCAATAACGCCGACCGAACAAGGCGGCCGGAGCCGACCGCGAAACACGCCACAACCACGCCGATCGGTCACCGGTGACATATGCGTGATCGATCACCGTTCGAGTGCTGAAAACGTTGACAAGGAATCACGTTCGGAACCGACGACCGCGGGAGGCCGGGAATGAGACTCGAATCGACTGCGGCACGCGAGCGGTTCGCAGCTCGCCGTGTCGCCCGGCTGGCGACGATAACGCCGGGCGGGCTCCCCCATATCGTCCCGATCGTCTACACCGTGGTCGGCGATATCGTCTACACCGGCATCGACGCGAAGCCGAAAACAACGACAAGCCTGCAACGGCTCGCGAACATCGCGGCCAACCCCGCGGTCGCCCTCCTGGCCGACCACTACAGTGACGACTGGACCCAGCTGTGGTGGGTTCGCGCCGACGGCACCGCCCGTATCGCGGATGCCGACGAGGCACGAACAGCCGAGCGCCACTTGGCCGCACGCTATAGCGCCTACGCGACGCAGCCGCTGATCGGACCCATCATCGCCATCGACGTCACACGCTGGTCGGGATGGTGCGCAAGCTGACCCGCGCCGTTCGGAATCGGCCCGGGTGTCGACGTTCGGCAATCATGGTGTGGATCCGTTTGCGCCGCAACAGGGACCGGTTCGATGCCGCCGAGTAGGTGCGGTCGGCGATCACCACGTCCGGGTTACGTCGCGGCGGCCCGCAGGCCAGGCGGGGCACCGCGACCGCGTCCAGCAGTGGTGGTAGCAGCAGCGAGTCGTTGGTTGCCCCGGCGTAACCAGCACGGCCAGCCCGCGACCGGCCCGCCGGTGGCCAGGTGAACTCTGGTGGTCAGCCCACCGCGGGAGCACCCGATGGCTCTACGGCCCACGCGGCCTTGCGATTTCGGGGCGAAACCTTTTCGGCCGCAAGATGCGTCGTCGTCTGCGACTGCGGCGGGCCTTGTCCCGGCGCGCAAAAAGGTCGGCGTTCCACTTCTCTCGGACGACGAAGCCGATAGTCTTCTGAATACCGCGATCTGTCACAGTCAATTTCCGACCAATGCCGACTACACACGTTTTATTGGTACCCAAGGGCATTTCGCACCCAGGCATTGAGACGGCCCGTCACCGGCCCTGGAAATGCCGAACACGCTGCGGTCCGGGGTGGGAAACGATGCCGACGCGCTTGTGCCAATGGGCCAAAACTCTGCCGACCAGACAGCATGGGAGACACCTGCCCGAGGTTACCGCGGCAATACATGGCCTTGGGATAGCCAACCGACCCGGGCCAAATGCAATGTCGGCGGCTCCGGGACCGGTACAACGACGCCGGCGGATACCCACGTCAATGGAAGAAGCTTCGAGGACCCGCGTTCCATCCAGGGGTAACAGACCGGACGACCGGCCGTTGAACCACGCGGTCATGGTAAACCAATCACGTTGCATTCCAGCCTACTTTGCGCTTCTGACCGCGGACAGTCGTTCTGGTGAGAACCGTATTTCCGGTGAGATCGAATGCGCTATCTTTATTGCGGAATACTGGTCAAACCTACATGGCGCAATCTCTCATCTCATGGCACATCAGGCCCGAGGAGGATTCGACTATGACGACGTACGCACCAGTCATCATCCAGCAGGCGCAGTTCCCGATCGTTGAATCGTTCACCCAGGACGCCGTGACCAACCCGCACTGGCAGTTGCTCGGCAGCGCTCGGCTGAACGGCGGCAGCCTGGAGCTCACCCCCAACGCCAATTCCCAGGCCGGGACGGCGTTCCTCGATCAGGAGTTCTCGTCCAAGCTCGGCGTCACCATCGACTTCGATTACTCCTGCGAAGGAGGATCCACGCTCGGCGACGGCTTCAGCGTCTACGTGATCGACGGCGAGCACACGACGCAGCCCGGCGGCATCGGCGCCGCACTCGGCTACTCCTTCACGAAATCGTCGCAGGAACAAATCGTCGCGCCGGGAGTCACGGCCGGGTTCGTGGGCGTCGGCTTCGACAATTACGGAAACTTCGCCACGCCGCTCGCCGGTACGGGCGGCGGCACACAACGGCCCAACACCGTCGGGGTACGCGGACCCGGCAGTCTGCGGGAGGGGTTCCGCTGGCTCACCGGCGTGCAGGTGCCGGGCGGATTCCGCGCGGCATGGGAGCGCGGCGCCCACATCCAGATTTCCATCATCGGCGGCCGACTGACCGTACGCCACGCGGACAAAGCAAACCCGAACGGCACCCTGCTGATCGACAACTTCGATCTCGTCAGCACCAACGGTAAGGCACCGGTGCCCGAGACCTTCAAGCTGGGGTTGGCGGCCGGAACGGGCGCCGCGACCGCGTCTCACCGGATCAGGAACCTTACGGTGACCCTGCCCGCGGACATGCCGCTGGAGATGACCGGCCCGGAGAAGGCGAAGTCGGGACATCGGATCACCTACACCATCAACGTGCAGAATCTCGGCCCCAACGACACCCCTGACGCTGTGTTGGAGGGAGCAATTCCGACAGAACTGACCGATTTGGAGCTGACCTGCCAGCCCGAGAACGGGGCCGTCTGCGGCACCGGTTCGGTCCGGGACGGCTTGTACTTGCCGATCGACCTGCCCAAGGGCAGCAAGGCGACGGTCACCCTGTCCGGCACTATCGATCCGCAGTTCGAGGGCCGGCTCACCTGCACCAGCATGATCACGTCGCCGTCACGCGCCAATACCGCCAAGCAGCACTCCGGCTCGGTCACCACCGACGTGGAACGGCCTCCCGTCACAGTCACCCCCGAGATCGTCGGGCAGTGGGCCCAGACGTGGCCCGAGGACGCGAAGGGGTGGGTGATCAGCTACGAACTCACCCTGGCCGCCCACGAGCAGCGGGTGGTGTGGTGGGAGATCCGCTTCGACGTACCGCCGCGAACCCGTATCAATCCCCAGCAGACTCAGTGGTACAAGGTGATCAAGGACGGCACCGACGGATCCGTCATCATCGCTACGCCCGACGACACCCACACCATCGAGCCCGGCACGCCTCTGCCAGTGGCCGTGCAGCTGCTCTACCCGTCCCAGCACGAGGCCGGTGACGGCATCCTGCGCAACCTCCAGGCAACCGAGGTAACCCACCCATAGGTCCAGGGTCGAAGCAATCCCGCGAGCGGACCACGTGTCGGAACCTTGCCTGCTGTTGAGGTAGCCGACAGCACGCCGTGTCCGCAGGTGATGATCGGTATGACTGGGCCAAGCCTGGAAGCCTTTGCCCGCCGTGCCATTTCACCGAGAACCTGGCGGCCCGCCGGGGGTAAAGAACCAACCCCGGCGGACTGGTCGAGGCCAGCATCCAGCTACTGGGGCCCGGCTTCAACCTCGCGATAGGTTGGTCAGTACCTGACATCCCCTACACCCCCAGAGGCTCGGGCGAAGTTACGGCCCACACGGCCTTACGCCTTCGGCAGCAGCTCCCACTGCTTGTCGGCCAGAACCCGGTTGGATGACCGATCGCGGTCACCACGGCATGATGCACGACCGGCTCCGGACATGTGGCCGATCGATTCACGTCATCAGGAGACCAGAACCTAGTCGGCGCTGACCGCTTCGACGATCCCGATTCGTCCAGCCCGACGGGCGGGCGGGATCGCGCCTAGTAGGCACAGCCCCAGGGCGACGGCCGCGTACACCAGTGCCAACGGATGCACCGTGTAGGTCACTCGGATCGACGTGGTCGCCGACAGGATCATGGTACCGAGGTAGTGCAGACTCGCCCCGAACACCAGTCCTATTGCACCGCCGACGATTCCGACCGCACCGGCCTCGGCCAGCACTGCCCGGGTGATGAACCGCCGGGACGCGCCGATCGCCCGCAGTACCCCGATTTCCCGGCGACGCGCGAGTACGGACAGCATCAGGGTGTTCAGCAGTGCGATCGCGGTGACCAGAGCGATCACCCATTGGATGCCGATCGCCAGAATCCCGCTCTGCTCGATCGCCCCCCTGGCGCCGTGCAATGCGTCGGCTCCGGAATAGGCGAGCACCGTTTCGGGCAGCACGGCCCGGACCGCGGTCTGGGTGGCGGCGGGATCGGCCTGCGGCATGAAGTCGATCTCCAGGTAGGTCGCCCCGTCCCGGGCCAGCCACTGCTGCATCGCGGGCAGTCCGATCGCGATCAGCCCGGCGTCCATGGTGAGGTAGTCGACCGTGCCGAGGATCGGCGCGCGCCGCACGCCGGTCGGCGAGGGCAGTTCGAGCACCGCACCCACGCGCAGCCCGGTGGTCTTGGTGAGCTGGCGCGAAATGACAACGCCTTCACCGCGGCCGACCCGTTCACGCAATTGCGGTGACATCAGCCGGAACGCGGGTGTCGCCGACTCCGCGGGCGCGCCCTCCATCAGAACCCGTGCGCTGCCGACGGTCACGTAGGCGTATTGCACCGGGATTACACTCGCCACGCCCGGCACCGCCCGCACGGCCTCGCTCAACCCGGAGGGCAGGATGGGGCTGGTCGGAATCATGTCCTTCGAGGTGCCGGATACGTACATATCCGCATCGGCCAGCGAGGCGAGTGTGTCGGAGGACGAGTCGACCATATCGCGGAGCGCACCCTGGGTCGCGATGCCCGTCGCGACCGCTATCGCCACCGTGATCGCGGTCGCCCAGACCCGGCGCGGCGCCCGATGGATGGCGGTGGCGGCCAGTCGGCCCGGCGCCCCGAACCGCTGCGCGATCGCACCGGACGCCCGGTTGATCGGGCCGATCAGCACGTAACAGATCCCCAGCGCACCCGCCGTACCCAGCCCGGCCGCGGCCAGCGCCCACCGATCCTCGACCGTACTCGCGAGGACGACGGATGCCGCGATCGCACCGATGGACAGCACCGGAGCCAGCAGCCGGGACGACCGGCGCGCGTCTTCCTGCGTGACGACCTCCGCGGGGACCAGCGCTTCCACAGGTGATACCCCGAACACCGTCCGCGCCGCCAGCGCCGAGGCGGCCAGACATGCGACCACGCAGGCCAGCAGGGTCGCGGGAATCGCATACCAGGGCAACAGATATTCGATCCTGGCGTCGATCGCCTGCACCAGGAACGGTGGCAGCATGCCGATGATGAACCAGCCCGCGGCCATGCCCGCGGGTACCCCGAGTGTCGCCCCGACCAGTCCGATGAGGGCGGCCTCGACCAGCAGATCCCGGACCAGCGCCGAACGCCGCCCACCCAGGGCGCGCAGCATCGCCACCGTCGGTTTGCGTTGCGCCACCGCCATATTCATCGAGTTGAACACCAGGAACGCGGCGACCACCAGCGCGATCGCGGCCACCATGAGGGTGGCGTCACGGGTCAACCCGGTCGCGCTCGCGGTCTGTTCGGCGCGAAATCCCGGTTCGGCTACCAGCGCCTGACCACCGGTGGCGGCCACCAGGTCGGTGCGCAGCGCGTCGACATCGGTGTCCGGATCGGCAAGCACCAGAATCGAATCGAGGCGATCGGGGCGTTCGGCGATGCGTTGCGCCTGTGCGATGGTGGTGACGACGAAACGGCCGCCGTTGAGTCGGGCCGCGGCCGGATCGTCGATGACGAGCGCCACCGTCGCGCGCTCGGGACCGAGTGCCAGCGGCGCACCTTTCACGGCGTTCATACCGGGACCGGCCAGCACGCCATCGATCGGCAGTCCGCCCGCGGCCAGCTGCCGTTGCAGCGTCTGCTTCAGATCGCTATCGATACTCAGGATGGATGCGTCGACACCGAGCACCAGAACGCGGGCATCACCCACTCCGAGCTGGGCGCGCACCGTCGGCACCGCGACCCGGACCCCCGGGGTCGCGACGATGCGCGGCAGCAGGTCTCGGCTCAGTCCGCTGTCGGCGACCGCGGTCACCTCGAGATCGGCATTGCCCGCGATGCCCGACGCGAGCCGCTGGACCGATCCGGTCATCGAACCGTAGATCCCGAGCACCGCCACCAGCAATGCCGCCGACACCGCGATCACCCCGACGAGTACTGCGGAGCGGGCCCCGTGTTTGCGCAGTTCGGTGATATTGACGACGCGAAATCGGTCCAGCCCGGCCCGAATACCCACTTACCGCCCCTTTCGATATCCCCGTTCCGGTCACCGTAATCGACGCACCGCGAAACATCGTGTGTGATAGTCCTAACCGGGGTTGATTTCGCAAACGAAAGGCCGAACCGCTCGTGAGTGCGACGCTGCCTGATCCAGTAGCCATCGCCACCGTCCTGCTCCTGCTGTCCGCCGTGACCGGCGGTATTGATGTCGTGCTCATCCACCTGGTCGTACTGCGTCTGCACAGTCGGCCCGAAACCTTCTACGAACATCAGCTGCACACCGTGCACGCCGCGATGGCGGTGGTCGCGGTGACCCTGCTGTTCTTGGTCAACCTCGGCGGTCTCGGCCTGTGGCTGGCCACCGCGGTCGTCCTCGGATGGTTCGCGGTCGAGGTGGCGGATATGTTGGCGGAGAAGAACAGTCGCGCCACACTCGGTGGACTGCCGAGCTATGAATACGCACTGCACCTGGTGACCTCCGGGCTGCGCTTCGCCTTCATCGCGCTGATGCTCGCCGCCAAACCGACTGCCGCGTGGTCGCTTTCCGCACCCACACTACTGGCCGAGCCACATCCGATGTGGGTGCGAGCGGCGACGCTGCTCGTCATCGTGCCGGGTGTGTTGATCGTCGCGGTGCACCTGTGGCTGATGCGCCCGGAATTCCGAATGAGCGCGGTCCCGGCGGCGCACCCGTGAATCCTCGATCATGTCGTGCCTGATCGCTCGGTGACGACACGTATCCGGTCCTCATCGTCGGTGCGGGCCCGGTCGGCCTGGCGACCGCCTACGTATCGGGCATCAGGAGTCGTTCTCCGACAGGGGAAGTCAGCCGAGCCGGTGCTCCTCGACCGACACGCTCAGGCTCGTACCGTTGAGGTCCAGGTACAGCAGGCGCTCGGTGATCGACAGGGTGGCGGTGTTGCGGCGTTCGACCGCGGCGGCGGCGGAATCAATGAAGGCGCGATCGAAGCTGTAGAGGGGAATCTCCTCGGCGCGATGAATCCGCTTGCCGACGAGCTGCGCGAGCACCTTGGCCGGGTCGCGATGGGTGTAGATGGCGGCCCGCCCGGCGAGTTTGCTGCCTCGATGCACGCGTTCCGCATCGGGGGCGCCGACTTCGATCCAGGCGGTGAGGCGTCCGGTGAGATCACGCACCAGCACCGCGGGCTCGTCGGTAGCCGAGACACCGCCCTCGCTGAAGGCGATGCCTTCCTGATATTCGAGGCAGTAGGCGAGTAGGCGCGTCACCATGAATTCGGCGGTTTCGGAGGGGTGACGCGCCAACCGCAACTGCAGATCCTCGTAGACGCCGCGATCGACGTCGGCCACTTGGATGGCGAAGGTGTGCAGTGTCGCGCTGAGAGCCATAAGGAGCATCAGCCTAATCGACCGCCGCGTTCCGCAGGCGTTCCGCCCTCGATGACAGGTACACCGCTCTCGCCCGCGACCTGGGCGAGGGCGGTGCCGCGTCGGGAAGCGCGCCCGCCGATCCGGCCGGGACGCCGAGGACGTGCTGTGGGATCCGGACCAGATCGACGACGACGTACTCGCGTTGATGTTCATCTCCTGTCACCCCGTGCTCTCGCGGAAGCCCGGGTGGCACTCACCCGGCGGGTGGTCGGCGGTCTGACCAGCGACGAGATCGCCAAGGCGTTTCTCGTCCCGACCGCGACCGTGCAGGCGCGGATCACCCGCGCGAAGAAGACCCTGGGGGCGGTGCGTCGCGCGGGTGCTGGCCCGGCTGGTGCCCAACGAGCCCGAGATCCACGGCCTACTGGCACGGCTCGAGCTGACCGCGGCCCGCTTCCCGGCACGAACGGGACCCGACGGCGAGCCTGTCCGGCTGGCGTACCAGGACCGCCGCCGCTGGGATCGAGCCGCGATAGGCCGGGGCAGGGCCGCTCTGGCTCGCGCGGAACAGGTCGGCCGGGGCCTCGGCGCCTACGGCTTGCAGGCCGCGACCGCCGAATGCCACGCCGTCGCACCGTCGGTCGACGCGACGAACTGGGACCGCATCGTGCTCATCTACGAGGCGCTCGGTCGACTCGCGCCGTCACCGGTGGTCGATCTCAACCGGGCGGTGGCGGTCTCCATGGCGCAGGGCCCGGCCGCCGCGCTGCCGATCGTGGACGAACTGGTGGCCGCCGAGTCGCTGGCGAACTCACACCTGCTGCCGAGTGTTCGTGGAGAACTGCTCACCCGGCTGGGCCGAACGGAGGAGGCGCGCACCGAGCTCGAATACGCGATCGGACTGTGTGGCAACGAGCGTCAGCGGGCGGTGCTGGAGCGCAAGCTGGCCGCCCTGGCATCGGAGAGTTCCGCGTAGGAATCAGATCGGGTTCTGGCTCACCCAGCCCGCGATCTGGGTGCGGGAGGTGAAGCCCAGTTTGGTCAGGATGTGGTCGATGTGGCTCTCGGCGGTGCGGACCGAGATCACCAGTTCGGTGGCGATGCCCTTATTGCTGTAGCCTGCCGCGACCAGACGGGCCACATCCTTCTCCCGCCTGGTCAGCACGTCGACGACGGCCGGTTTGGCGGCGGATGCCGCGGCGACAGGCTCGGTGCCGAGCGCGAAATCGACCGCCTCGTCGAGGCCGAGTGCCATTCCAGCGTCGAAGGCCGCGCGAAATTCCTTGTCGCCCATGGCCTCGACGACCTGGACGCGCACCTTATCGCCGACGGCTTCGGTCATGGCGTGGGCCAGCCGCTGGGTGCTGCCGCGTCGCACCGTCGCCGCCGCACCCATCAGCCGTGCCGCCCGGGGCAGATCCCCCTGGGCGGCGGCCGCCCAGGCCAATCCGTCGAATCCGGAGGCCGTCCACACGCAGCGGTCGAACAGGCGGAATTGCTCGATCGACCGGCGCAGGTCGCCGATTGCTCTGTCCTGCTCGCCTTTTCGCCAGTGGTCGGTCCCCACCGCCCAGTACGCGAGCCCACCGAGCAGATGCGAGCCGGTGGTGGCGGACTTCGCCAGGAAACGTTGCGCGATGGCCTCGGCGCGCGGGTCCTCCAGCACCAGGGCGCACACGTACGCGAAGGCCAGACTCTCCATTTCCGCCCCGTGGTGGGCGACCTCGCCGGCCCGATCAGCGGCCGACTCCGCGATATCGAGCGCGCCAACCGGATCGTTATCCGCGAAGGTCAGCAGGGCCGAGAGCAGAGTCGCTTCGACGAGCACCTCGGTCGCGTCCAATTCGGTCGCGATCTCGACGCATTCGCGGACGTAGCGGTTGGCCTCCGCGGTATCCGACAGCATGGCGGCGATGACGGACGCGGCGGCCAACGCCCGCGCGCGGTCGACGGTATGCACCAGATCCTTGCCGAGCGCGTCGATCAACCACCGGTAGCCCTCCAACAGGAACCGGTAGTGCTCCCAGAACGGGCGCAATTCGGTCGCGATTTGAAGCGCCCGGTGCGCTCCGCCCGGATCGGCGAGCGAAAATTGCAGTGCCGCACGCATATTCGCATGCTCGCGGGTGACATCCCGGAACCACGCGGCATCCTCACTACCCCAGTACGCCGTGCGGCCGCGGCGGGCGAGCAGATAGTAGTGGTTCCGGTGCCGCAGGCGGACGGCGTGTTCGTCACCGTGCGCGGCCAGCCGGGCCAGCGCGAACTGACGCAGTGGCTCCAACATGGTGTAGCGGCCGCTGCCGTCGGTATCGTGCCGATGCCCGAGCACGGATTTCTCGACCAGACCGGTGAGCGCGTCGAGCAGTGCGTGCGGCGGTTCGATGACGCACACCGCCTCGGCCGCGTCCAGATCGAATCCGCCCGCGAAAACCGACAGTTGCTCCCACAGCCGCTGCTCGTCGGGTGTGCACAGGTCGTAGCTCCAGCGAATCGCGGCCTCCAGCGTCTGCTGCCGCTCCGGCGCGGTACGCAACCCGGTGGTGAGCAGCCGCATGGCGTTGTCGAGCCTGCCGAGCACCTGGTCGGGGGTGAACATGCGCAGCCGAAGCGCCGCCAGTTCCAGCGCCAGCGGGATGCCCTCGAGCCGGCGGCAGATGGCGGCGAGCGCGCCGCGGTTCGCGTCGGTGACCCGGAATTCCGGATTCGCGGCAGCAGCCCGATCGATGAGCAATCGCAGTGCCTCACTATCCGCGCCCGCGACAACGTGGCCCGAATCGTCGTCGGCCACCGGGACCGGCAGCGGGGCGATCGGCATGACCTGTTCGCCGTCCACGCCGAGCGGTTCCCGGCTGGTCGCCAGGATGCGCAACTCGGTGGTCGCGGGAATCAAGCGGCTCACGAGTCCGGCGCAGGCATCGATCAGGTGTTCGCAGTTGTCCAGGATCAGCAGCAGGGACTTATCCGCCAGGAATTCGGTGAGCCCGGCCAGCGGCACACTGGTGTCGTCGCGCAACCCCAGCGCCTGCGCCACGCTCAACGCGACCAGCTCGCCGTCGTGCACGTGCGCCACCTCGACCAGCCACACCCCATCCGGGAACGCGCGCCGCACCGCCTCACCCACCCGCCGCGACAACCGGGTCTTGCCGACCCCGCCGGGACCGGTCAAGGTGAGCACGCGCGTGCTGGACAGCAGCCGCTTGGCGGTCGCGACCTCGGAACCCCGGCCCACGAAGCTCGTCACCTCAGCGGGAAGATTCCCTGTCACATGCCGCACCACGCCGAATACCCTTCCACGTCCCGGCGCTCGGCCGGGCATTTTGCCGAACATGTTCTCCGCATACATCATGTCCGCAGGTGGGCGGCGGTGCTCGGACGGGCGGGCGGCACCGAATGAACGCGGGCGGCACCGGGGTTCGAGCTAGCATTGCCGATATGGCCGCTCCGCAGGTTCAACGCCCCGATCTGCCCGAGTACATGACGTGGGAAGAGCTCGAGCGCCTCCCGGAGGAGATCGCGTCCCAGATCGAACTATGGGATGGGCGGGTGGTGTGGGTTCGACGAGGACCATTCGAGCACCAGGAGTACACCGGGCTACTGTGGAATTCCCTGCGGCGATGTGCGCGACAAGTAATGTCCGGCCAGCCGCAGCGCTGCTGGCGAGTCGCCATCGAAACGAATGTCTTCTTCGGCTCCACGGGAAAGTCCGACTTCGTTACGCCCGACTTCTCGATCTTCCGTTGCCTGGAATCCGACTATCAGGATGTTCGCGCCGCTGATGTGCTGCTTGCCGGCGAAGTATTGTCGCCATCCAACACACAGGCAGACATCGAAGCCAAGAAGGTCCGCTACGCACGTGCCGGAATCCACTGGTACTGGGAGGTCAGACTCGCTCGCGATCCGCGTGGAATCGAGGTTGTGCGCGCCTACGCGCTGGAAATCGGTCCCGCGGAACTCATCGACGGGGTCCAGCCGCTGTACCCCACCAACTACATTCTCGCCGCCGAGTGGAAGCCGTCGACCACGGAGGGGATCGAGATCGAATTCCCGTTCCCCATCCGTATTCCCTGGTCCGAACTCGACTACTGAACCCGGGGTGTGGCCCCCGGATAGGTGGCCTCGAACAGGTCCCGCAGCTCGGCGGCGGTGATCTCCCGGCCGGTGCGGTCGGTATGGGCCTGAACGTGGCGGGCGAAGTCGATTTGTACCTCGCGTGGCAGGTCCATGCCGTACTCGGTCTCCAACAGGTAGGCGATGCCGCCCTTGCCGGACTGGGAGTTGACCCGGATCACCGCCTCGTAGGTCCGGCCGATATCGGCCGGGTCGATGGGCAGATACGGGACCTGCCAGTCCAGTCGGCGCTCCGGCACTCCGGTCGCGGCGGCGCGAGCGCGGTGCTCTGCCAGACCCTTCTTGATGGCGTCCTGGTGCGTGCCGGAGAACGCGGTATGTACGAGATCGCCCACGTACGGATGTCTTTCGTGGATCGGCAGCCGGGTGCAGTACTCGACGGTGCGGCGAATCTCGTCGATATCGGAGAAATCGATCATCGGATCCACGCCCTGGGCATGCAGATTCAGTGCCAGCGTGGCGATATCGACATTGCCGGTGCGCTCGCCGTTGCCGAATACGCAGCCCTCCACCCGCTGGGCGCCCGCGAGTACGGCCAGTTCGGCACAGGCGATTCCGGTGCCACGGTCGTTGTGCGGGTGCACCGACAGGATCACGCTGTCGCGGCGAGCCAGATTGCGGTGCATGTACTCGATCTGGTCAGCGTAGACATTGGGCGTCGCGACCTCCACCGTGGCGGGCAGATTCAGGATGACCGGGCGCTGCGGGGTCGCGTCCCACAGGGTGGTCATGCTGTCGCAGAGGTCGAGCACGAAGTCGGGTTCGGTCAGGTTGAAGACCTCGGGCGAGAATTCGAAGCGCACGGCGGGGAGGTCGCCCGTGAACTCCAGCACATCGCGGCCGCCCGCTAGGATCAGGTCGCGCAATTGCGCTCGGTCCTTGTCCAGCACCATATTTCGCCAGGCGGGGGCGGTCGCGGTGTACATATGGATGACGACCTCGTTGCGGATGCCGCGGACGGACTGCACCGTGCGTTCGATGAGATCGCGCCGGGCCGGTGTGAACACCACGATGGTGACATCGTCCGGGGCGATGTCCTGCTCGGCGATCAGGCGTACGAAGTCGAAGTCGGACTGCGACGCCGACGGGTAGCCGACCTCGATCTCCTTGTACCCCATGGCGACCAGCAGTTCGAAGAATCGCCGTTTGCGGGCCGGATCCATCGGTTCGGCGAGGGCCTGATTGCCGTCTCGCAGGTCGACCGGCACCCAGAGCGGGGCCTTCGATATCCGTGCATTCGGCCAATCACGCTGGGTGAGCGGCACTTCCACGCGGTCGTAGATGTCGCGGTAGCGATGCGATGGCATTCGGGAGTGCCGCTGGCGGTTCCAGTCCGGGCCGGAGGTGGGGCCCGCCGGTGTGTCGATGGTCGGGAACATGCGCATGTTCACGATGTGCTTCCTGCCTGACGCAATAAACGGTGACCGGCCGCGACGAAGCCCCACGGCGGGCGGCCGGTCGATCAGGCCCCGCCGTGGCGGCTAAGCAGAAGCATGCGCGTCATGATGGGTAGACTATACACAACTCCTCAGACAAGTAGAGAGGTTTCGATGGTTGCCCAGGTCCGCCGCCACCCGCTGGCCGCGCAGGCCGCCGAGCTGTTACTGGCGCGCGTCCGGGCGGGTGAATGGCCACTCGGCCACCGTCTTCCCGGTGAGACGACACTCGCGGCCCAGCTGGGTGTCGGCCGCTCCACGCTGCGCGAGGCGATCCGCGAGCTGGCCGGGAAAGGCGTGCTGAGCAGCCGCCAGGGCGCGGGCGTCTTCGTCACCGCGCTGGATGTGACCGAGGACTGGGATGTGGTGCTGCGTCGCGCCACCATCGCCTCCGTCATCGAGGCGCGTATCGCCATCGAAGCCGAGGCGGCCGCCTTGGCCGCGCAGCGCCGCACCCCCGCCGACCTGCGCGCGATCCGCCGCGCCCTGGCCGCGAGGGAAGCCCGCGGCGAATCGGTCGCCGAACACGTCGACGCGGATATGGCGTTCCATCGGGCGATCATCGTCGCCGCACACAATGACGTACTCACCCAGCTGTTCGACGCCTTCCTTCCCCGCTTGCGCACCGCCATGATCGACATGCTGAAAATCCGTCCGGTGCAGTCGGAATCGGCCGACCACGACGCGCATATCCACCTCACCGATGCGATCGCCCACCGAAATCCCACCGCCGCGGCGGAATTCAGCAGATCGCATCTGACCGCGCTGAAGGGGGCGTTCGAATGATCGCCGGGTCGAGCTGGCCCAGCTGCGGCACTTCATCGGTCACGTGAATCCCCGCCATCCCATGCGCTATCCGCTCACCGTGCGCGAGGTCGTCCGCACCGGAATCACCGCGACCACCGATACCCCGATGCGCTGGACCCCGACCGCGGACGAGTCACGGCGCGCCGACGCGATGATCGAAACCGTCGGACTGAAGGGCAAAAGCCGACGCCACTTGACCCACCCTGTCGCAGGGAGAACGCGGGCGCACCCTGATCGCCAGGGCACTGATCGCAGAGCCCCGCCCGCTGCTCTTCGACGAGCCGACCACCGGCCTGGACGTCGCCGCTCGCGAACAACTCCTGGAGACCATCGACACCCTCGACGAAACCCACCCGAACGTCGCATCCGTGCTGGTCATCCACCACCTCGAGGAGCTTCCGAGCACCACGCACGCCCTGCTGATCGCCGACGGGCGCACGGTGGCCAGCGGTCCCGCCCGCACCACGGTCACCGCCGCCACCATCAGCGCGGCCTTCGATCACCCGGTCGAGGTCGGTCACGATCGCGGCCATTGGACCGCCCGCGCCCGCGTCGATCGGCTGACCGTCCCGCACTGGCCGTGACGCGCGTCGGCTAACCGGACCTCTCCACGACTCGGAGGTGATCGGTGTTTCGGTGGGTATGCCCGATATGACGACCGGTGACGAGCAACAGCAGCCCGGCGGCGGGACCTTCGATGACGCGGCCCGCACCGGCGGACCAGGCGGCATCCGTTGCCACGAGACGATATCCGGCCCATTGTCGGCGGGCATGGAACGGCGCACCCATGGTCCACACGCGGTCGAGGGCCGATTCCGCAGCGGCGAGGGGCATTTCGCGGACAATGCCGAGCGGCACCGCGATGTCCTGGCCGTGCACGAGCAGGTCCATCAGCCGATCGGCGGGAGTCGTGCCGATCGCGGTTCGGCGCAGCTCGATGGTCGCGCGCAACTGCGCGAGCAATTCGCCCGAGGTGTCGCGCTCGGCACGCCGGATGGCCGTATCCCGGATCATTCGGTGGAGATCGCCGCGAGCACGCACGAGGTTGACCAGAATCGAGCCGACGCTGGTATGCGTGGAGAGCACGATGTGGGCGACGACATCGCGGACTCGCCATCCCTCACACAGTGATTCGTGATCCCAATCGGATTCGGGGAGCCGCTCGAGCAGATCGATCAGATCGGATCGCTCGGCGGCAACCGCCCGCCAGATCTGCTCGGTGGTGAGTATCGCGCCGTCGGCCATGGTGTTTCTCCTTCTCCGGGGGTGTTCCAGTACGGTAGGAACTCCACCGGGGTGGAGGTTCCAGCGATCGTGACGGAGAACACATCACGCCGCGACTTCTCAGCATCGGGGCGCTGTCGCGATCTACCGGCGTTCCGGTCCGCACCATCCGGTTCTATTGCGACGAAGGAATTCTGGAGCCGCGGCGCACCACGGGCGGACACCGCGTATTCGATGCCGACGAGGCCGTCGACCGGCTCGTACTGATCCGGCGATTGCGCGCGCTCGGCCTCGGCCTCGCCGCGATCGTCGACGTGCTCGCGGGCGCCGTGTCGATCGCGGAGGCCGTCGCCGCCGAACGCGCATCGCTGGATTCCGAACTGGCGCGGCTGACCTGGCGCCGCGCCGCGCTCCTCGCTGTCGAGCAGGCGCCACCGACCGAGCGCTCCGGCCGCTTGGAATTGCTTGCCACGGTGACCGATCGCCGACACGCCCAGGATGAAATCCAGACGTTCTGGCGGCGCATGCTCACCCCCATGCGCCCGGAGATATTCGACGGCTTTGTCTCGATGAATCTCCCGGACTTACCGCCCGAACCGGATCCACGCCAGATCGTGGCCTATGCCGAACTCGTCACCCTCATTACCGATGACGGATTCCGCACCGCGATGTCGGAGCAGATATGGCGTACCGAACCGGCCCTGATCCGTGACCGCGCCGCGCTACTGACCCATGTCGCGGCGGCCTGCGAATCCGCCGGGCACCGGCTACTCGAGGGGACTCCACCGAATCCGGGATCCGAACTCGACCGATTCGTGGACGCGCACGCTACGGCTCGCGGCCAACGCGATACGCCCGAATTTCGACGCCGCCTCCTGCTCAGCGGGACCGATTGCCGCATCCAGCGGTACTGGAAGGCGACCGGCGCAATCATCACCACCTCCACGTCGGGCGCAGCGCTCGATTGGCTGGACGAGGCGCTGCGCCGATCGGCCGAACCGCACTGAGCGCCGCCGCGGTCAGGCGCGGCGGATGGGTTGCCAGGTGTGTGGCGGTTCCGAGGTGAGAAAGTCGCCGACCTGGCGGTAGACCTCGGCGGGTTTTTCGACCACAAGCAGATGGGAGGTGCCGGGGATGATGGCGAGTTCGCTGGTCGGGATGGCGCGGTAGAGGGCGAGGGTGTGTTCGAGGCTCATGGCGTCGTCGTCCGCGACGAGGATCAGGGTTCGGCTGGTGATCCGGGCCAGGTCGTCGGTGCCAAGATTCGGTTCGGACTGGGCCATACGCAGCACCTTTTCGGCGACCACGGGGAAATGCGCCGCGCCGTCGGGTGAGACCTCGGCGTAGCGGGCGGCGAGGCGGGCCATGGGTTCCGCATGGCCGAAGCCGTCGAGGACACCGGGGAGCAGTCCGTCGCGGTGGAAGTTACCGCTGATCGAGACCAGTTTGCGGACCAGATCCGGGCGCCGGATGGCGACCATCAGGGCGACGATCGCGCCGTCGCTGTAGCCGACCAGGTGCGCGGCGCCCCCGACGACCTTGTCCAGGAATGCGATGGTGTCGCGCGCCATCAGGTCGTAGGAGAGCGGGCCCGCGACATCCGGGGTGCGGCCGTGACCGCGCCGGTCCATCCGGTAGACGTGGAAATGCTCGGCGAAGCCGGGGACGGCGGCATCGAAGGACCGGGAGTCGACGAAGCCACCGTGCAACAGCAGCACCGGCTCGCCCGCGCCCGTCTCGTCGTACCAGGTTCGGACATCGCCGAGCTGAACATAATTCGTCATGCGCCGATCATGCTCCGCCCCTCCATATCCGGCGCACGGGGTCCATTACCGGCGCTTCGCATCCTGTTCGGAGGCTTCTCGCTCGGCCAATTCCTTCAACGTCAGCAGCTGCTTACGCATCATCAACACATCACCGAAAGCCAATGCGCGGCCGATGATCCGGGGCATGCCGAACCGAGCTCGGACGACCAGGCGGGTGCCCGCGCCTTCGGGTCGCACGGCGTAGGTGACACAGACCTTCCCGGAGACCATGGTGAGGTGACGACCGAGTACGAAGGACACCAAGGCGAAGGCAAACATGAATCGTTGCCCGACTTCGAGTTCGGTCAGGCTGGGATCGCGGCGGTGTGGACTGCGACGGCCCAGATTGTCGAGGAGGTCGTAACTGTATGGCGCGATACGCAATTGGCACAGCCAGGCGTAGACCACGGTGGGCGGCGCGGCGATACTGATGGCCCGATCAGCCTGCACGCCACCGGGTTCCAGCGCGTCGCAGGGCAGCGGGTCCTCGCATTCGGCTTCGGTGGCGCCCCACACCAGGCCCGGGATCATGCCGCGGCCGCGATTCGTCGCAACATATTCCGGACCACGACCTTGTGACCGCCACTGCCGATGACCAGCGCCTTGTAGACGCGGCCGTGCGGACCGGGGAAGTCCGCCCAGCTCCGCGCCCGCACCCGGGTGGTACTCGGCCCCTCGTCATCGAGTTCGAAGACCAGCGCGTAGCGGGAGAACCAGTGCCTGCCCTTCAGCGCCAGCCTGCTCGGTTCCTCCGCCGAATCGAGCACGAAGCCGGTCGGAACCGTGCGCGGATCGGCGGGGTCCTTGCAGACGACTTCGAGCAACGCTTTCCAGGTCCGATCCCGATTCGCGTCGACCGATCTGGCATGCTCATCGATATAGGATAAACGCTCCATATAGAAGGAACGTACTAGTACATGGCACCACCCCGCAAGCACGACACCAACGTGATCCTCGACGCAGCGCGCACCCTGGTGCTCACCGACGGGCCCCGCGCCGCCAGCGTGGCGGCCATCGCCACCGCCAGCGGCGCACCGGTGGGCACGCTCTACCACCGGTTCGGCAATCGCAACGGCGTACTCATGGCGACCTGGCTGCGCGCACTCGAACGTTTCCAGGAACGCACCCTCGCGGCCGCCGACCGGCCGGATCCCGTCGACGCGGGAGTCGCCATGGCATCGGCGTGCATCGGCTTCGGGCGCGAATTACCAGAGGACGCAAAGCTTTTGCTGAACCTGCGCCCGAGCGATCTGCTCGACGGCGGACCCGACGACGAATTCCAGGCCCGCCGCGCCCGCATGAACGCGCCACTGATCGACCAGCTGCACCGCATCGCGCACGACCTGTTCGGTCGCGACACCGACCGCGAGATCGATGCCGTCAGCCGTGCCGTGGTCGACCTGCCCTACGCGGCCCTGCGCAGGCATGCGCACGCATCGGCCCTGCCGGACTGGCTCGACGCCGACCTGGCGGCTGCCACCCGCACCCTGCTCGAGTCGTATCGGGCCTGAACGGCCCCGTCAGTTCCCGTCGACGACCAATGCGGGCGTCAACTCGTCGAGTCCATCGATGACATGGGCGGCGAGCGCCCTGGCGTCCGGATCGAGCGGGTACTCCGGGCGGGGTGCGGCGATGACCCGCATACCCGCCGCATGTGCGGCCCGCAGCCCGTTGCTCGAATCCTCCACCGCCGCACAATCCGTCGATTTCTTGCGGAGGAAGGCGGCCACCGCCACGTAGACGTCCGGGGCGGGTTTACCGCGGTCGACCTCCTCGGTGGAGAAGGTGACGTCGAAGAACTCGATCAATCCGGTGCGGCCGAGCACGGTGTTGATCAGGGTGCGCGGCGACGAGCTCGCGACCCCCAGCGGCCAGCTCTCGCTCATCCGCTGCACCGCTTCGACCGCGCCCGGCAATAACGGCACCGACCGGTCGTAGTGGTCCGCCATCCGCTCGATCACCTCGTCGGCCACCGTATCCGGCGTCTCCCCGACCCCGAGCTCACCGCTGAGGTACTCCGACCACTCCCCCGTGCTCATCCCCATCAGCCGCTTCTGCGTATCCGGTAGCCACCGCCCGCCCTTTTCGGCGACGTAGTCGCGGCGCACCCGCTCCCACACCGGCTCGGAATCGATCAGAACGCCGTCCATATCGAAGACGACTGCCGTAATACGCATCGGTATAACGCCTTTCGCCGGCCACGGGCGCCGTTCACCCGGCCTGATGAGCCGGGCCGGTCACGGGCACCGCGGTGGTATTCGCAAGACCTGATGGATGAACGGGTACCCAGCGTAGGCCACCGCATCCGCCGCCGCCCAGCGCACCTCGGCACATCCGGCCGGTTTCGGGCGCGGCGAGCGTCGACCCGCCGATAGCCACCGCCCGCGGACTGTGACCGAAACGATGGGAGCCGAGCGCGAGCATTCCCCGGGCAACCGATAACTTGTTCTACATGAGTGAACAGCGGGCCGGTGCCGCGCTCCCCAGCCAGGAGCATCACGAGGGCGGTTTCCGGCCGATGTCGGAGCTGATCAATGCCCAACTCGACGGCCTCGATATCTCGCGTGGCGGGCCGCACTACGGCGCGTTCATCGAGCAGGTACGCAGCCTGATGGACCGCGCCCGGCTGGCGTGCCCCTCCGATGAGCTGGCACTGGAGACCATCGCCACCCTCAAAGAGCTCAACGACAAGCTGGACGCGGCGGTCGTCGACGAATGGTCGGCGCCGACCTGGACCCGGGTCGACCTTCCCGCCCGGGGCAACATCACGCTACCGCCGTACACGGTGGATAAGGCCGATCGGGACGGTGTCGAGGCCCGCATCACCTTCCGCACCTACCACCTGGGCGGCAATGCGGCCGCGCACGGCGGACAGATCGCCATCTGCTTCGACGATCTACTCGGCATGGCGGCCGCGGTGCATGCGGGAGGGGTGACCCGGACCGCCTCGCTCACCGTCGACTACCGCTCGATCACCCCGCTCGACACCGAACTGCGGGTCCGCACCTGGGCCGAGCGCCAAGAGGGCCGCAAGGTCTACGTCCGCGCCACCCTGCACGACGGCGACCGCCTGTGCGCCGAGGCGAACGGCCTGTTCATCGTCCTGAACCCCGGCCAGCAGTAGGTCACCCCGGCCCGAAATGGCGCGCTCTGCGAATATGCGCGACGCGCTCCAGCGGCATCGGGCCCGCCGATCGCCGGTACACGACCGGCGAGCCCGTCACGAATCACCTTCCGGGAAAGTGCTTCTCGCGATACTCCCCGAAGCGCGCATCCACCTGTTCGGCGGTCAACCCGAAATCGTCGAGGGTGTACTTGTGGACCGGTCGCGCCGCACCCGACGTACTCTCCGAATGCAGTGCCGACATCGCGGCTTCCGCCTCCGGACTCAGCGGCAGACCGAAGTGCCGGTAGATCGAGCCGACGGTACCGATGGGGTCCGCGACGAAATCGTCGTAGTACACATCGCAGAACTGGGCCGCGTTGTGGCGCTTGCGGTCCGCCAGGAACCGGTCCGCCCCACGCGCCCACAGATCCAGCTGCGTCGCGCCGACGACAGGGCCGCGGAACTTATCCGACCACCCGGCCGAGGCCTGCTCGTTCAGACTGCATACCGAGGCGATGATGGTGCGTGGATCGCGGTGCATCTGAATGACCAGCGCGTCCGGGTAGACCTCGAAGATCGCGTCCAATGCGAACAGGTGGCTCGGATTCTTGAGCACCCAACGGCGTTCGGCGTCCGGAAGCCCGATGAGCTGCAAGTTGCGACGGTGTCTGCGGTAGGCATCGGTCCAATCCTGCTCGCGCAGCCATTCGGAGTACCCGGGCAGATAGCCGAGACATTCGTAGGAGACCGACATGGCCGATTGCCGCAGCAATTGCCAGCACTCCTCCACCTGATCCGCCGAAATGTGGTGCACGCCCATGAACTCCGGATGCTCCACGTGATGCTTCTCGAACGCCGCCTCGATGCGCTGATAGATCGGGTTGTCCGCCCAGGTCTCGCGCGGCGGACGCGGCTGCGGCATCTCGGTCAACCACATCTCCAGACCCTGGTGCGCCGGATCCGCATTGAGCAACCGGTGTACAGCCGTGGTGCCCGAGCGCGGCAATCCGGTGACGAAGATCGGCCGCTCGATCGCCACCTCCGCATGGTGCGGGAAGCGCTGCCAGGCCGATTCGCTCAGCAGCCGCGCGATCAACGCGCCACGCAGGAAAGCGCGATTCACCTTGTTGCCGAGCGGCGTCAGCTCCGCGTCCTTCGCGTAGGACTCGAGCAGCACTCCCAGTCCCTCGCGGTATCCCGGGTCGCCGAAATCGTCCAGCCCGACGACCTTGGTGGCCGAGGCGTGCAGATCATCGATGGTGCCGACATCGTCTCTGCCGATCATATTCGCTATCTCCTCAGTAGTGTTGCCTACAGATCGATGCCCGCTAGTGGTGGTATTCGCCGCCATTGACATCCAGGCAGGCCCCGGTGATCGCCCGCGCCATGGACGAGGCGAAGAAGACCACCGCGTCGGCGATCTCGTCGGGCTCGGGCAGCTTGCGCAGATCGATGGTCTTCGCGGTTTCGGCGTAGACCTCCTCGGGGGTGATCCCGCGCTGTTCGGCCAGGTAGTTGAAGTACCACTTCAGGTTGTCGGCCCAGATATAGCCGGGCGCGATCGAATTCACCCGGATACCCTTGGGACCGAGCTCGGTGGCCAGGCTCTGCGCCAGCGCGAGCAGACTCGCCTTGGCCATCTTGTACGGGCCGAAGGTACGGCGGGAGTGCCGCAATACCGCCGAGTTGATCATGACGACAGAACCCTTCGTTTCGGTCAGCGCGGGCACGAACAGCCGCGTCAACCGCAGCGCCGCAAGCACATTCGTCTCGAAACCCGCCCGGACCCGGTCCAGGTCGACATCGGCCAGATCGGCGATCGGCGGAATGGCGAAGGCGTTGTTCACCAGCGTGTCGACCCGGCCGAACGCGCTCTGCGCGGTGTCGACCAGATTCGTCACCGCGGCCTCGTCGTTGATATCGGTCTGTACGACCACCGCGCGCCTGCCGAGTTCGGCGATTTCCTTGGCGACGTCGGTGAGCCGCTTCTCGGTACGCGCGGCGAGCACCAGGTCGGCGCCCGCCTTGGCGCTCTGCACCGCGATCGCCCGACCCAGCCCGGGCCCGACCCCGGAAACCACAACCACCTTGTCCTGCAACAACATCAGCCGAGCATCCTTTCCGCGACGGCCACCTGCCGGGCCGCGATCCGCGCCTGCCATTCCTTCGGGGTCACCTGCGCCTGCTCGTAGTACGGCAGTCGCTGCGGCAGCTCGTCGACCGAGACCACCTCCACCGTCGGCCCGTCCTCCGGCCCGAGGTCCCGCGCCAACCTCTGCCACCGGAACTGCAGATAGCCGCGGGCGTGGCCGTTGCGTTCGATCCAGTTCGTCAGTCCCGGATTCCGTTCACTGACGACCAGGCGGATCATCCCGTCCGGATCGACGTGCGCCTGGTCGGCGGTGAGGCTCGTCTGGTGATTGATGTAGTCCAGCGACAAGTACCACATGCTGCCGAGCTGGAAGCCCTGGTAGGGCGCATCGGACTTCGGCACCGTGATGATCATCGCCTGATCGTCGTCCAGCTCGTAATGCCCGGCCGAGGAGAACTGGGTGGTGAGCCCGCCCGGAGTGGAGCGCGGTTCGGTCATCGTGTTCACCGGCAGGTTCAGATAGAACCACTTCGGGAAGGCCAGGAAGGTATTGAGCCGTGAGACCAGCATCTTGCCCGCAACGCCGTACCGCTTGGTCAGCACATCCTTGGTCAGCGGGGGCGGCGCGTCACCGATCTTGTCGACGCGCTGGATGCGGATGGTGCCCGGTTTCTCGGTGGACCAGTCGCTGAAGACCTCGCGCACCACCAGCATCGCGGCGTCGGCCCCGAGCTGCACGTATCCCGGCCCGCTCGGGCCGGGACCGAAGCGGATCTCATAGGACCCGTCCGCGGCGATTTCCAGCTCGCGGTCGTCGAATGCGGTCAGGCTGTCGGGCACATCCACCGGTGAATAGTCACCGTTGAGCACCTGGAAGCTCAGGTCGCGGGTGGTGCCGCGCTTGCCGGTCACCACATATTCGGCGTCCGGACGCAGATACGAGTGGAAGTACAGGGTGTCCGGATTGTCCAACCCCATCTTCGTGTACGGCCCGGTGGACTGCACGAAGAACGGGAAGTCGCGTTCATAGGCCCACGCCATCTGGAGCGAGGCGCGGATGCTGCCCGCGAGGTAGTCGTAACCCTCGACGAGGTCCTGCTCGGTCCGGATGTGCGGGGCGCCCGTGATGATCTGCTCGGCGGCGGCGATCGCGTCCGCGAACGGTTGGGTCAGCAAAAGACTCTCCCGGTGTTCCAAATACGTACCACTCTGGTACATTTCGATACAGGAAAGATTAGAACGTGTTCTAGGAGTGGTCAATGGTCGCCCGTCGATCCGCCCCCACCGAACGGGTGGTGCAGGTGCTGGATTTCCTTGTCGAGCAACGGGGCAAACGCTTCGGGCTGTCCGAGCTGGCCCGCCAGCTCGACCTGGCCAAGCCAACCTGCCTCGGCATCCTCACCGAACTCACCGCGGGCGGATATCTGGTGCGCGATCCCCAGACCCTCACCTACGGCCTCGGACCAGCGCTGATAGCCGCCGGCCGGGTCGCACAGGAGAGTTTCGCGATCTCCGCCATCGCCCGCGCCGAACTGGAGGAACTCACCGCGCGGTACCGGACGACCTGCACCGCGTCCGCGGTGGTCGGCGAGCGCATCTCGGTGCTGGAGAGCACCGGACCAGGCATGGTCAAGGTGGGCGCGTCGTACGTATTCGCGCCACCCGTCGGGCTGATGTACGTGCTGTGGGATACCGAGGCCGCCTTCGACGCCTGGCTGGTCACCCCGCCGACGGTGCCGCTACAGCAGGACGAGGCCCGGTTGCGCCAGATCGTCGCCGACTGCCGGGAGCGCGGATACCTGGTGGAGAGCCTGACCGCCGCCGGCAGGCGGTTGTATTCGCTACTGGCCGGTGTCGCGGCCCGTGACCTGCCCGAAGAGCTGCGCGAGCTGGTCGGCGAGCTGGTCACCAGCCTCGGTGAGCGGGTGTACCTCGGGACCGACCTGCGCCCGCGCAAGGAGCATCCGGTGAGTCTGCTCGCGGCCCCCACCTACGACGCGGACGGCAGGCAGAGCATGGTGCTCACCATGTACGTCGGCGCCTCGATCACCGGCGCCGAAATCGACCGCCGCGGCACCGCGCTGGTCGCCGCGGCGGACGCGGTCACCGCCGCCGTGGGCGGAACCAAACCGGAGCGCGCCCGGTTCGACGACCTCGCGACCCGTTGACCAATGACCGAAACGTGTTCTAGTTTTGAAACGTGAGCCAGTACGCAAAGTCGACGGCGAGCACCTACGAGCTGCCTCATCTGGACGCGCTCGAGGCCGAGTCGGCACATATATTCCGTGAAGTGGCAGCAACTTTCGAACATCCGGTGCTGCTCTTCTCCGGCGGCAAGGACTCGGTGGTGATGCTGCACCTGGCGGCCAAGGCCTTCTGGCCCGCGCCGCTGCCGTTCCCGGTGCTGCACATCGACACCGGACACAACTTCGACGAGGTGATCGCCTACCGCGACCACACCGTCGAACGGCTCGGCCTGCGCCTGGTGATCGGCCGGGTGCAGGATGATATCGATGCGGGCCGGGTGGCCGAGGAGACCGGGCCGCGCGCCTCGCGCAACCGGTTACAGACCGCGACCCTATTGCGCTCTATCCAGGAAGGCGGCTTCGACGCGGTCTTCGGCGGCGCCCGCCGCGACGAGGAGAAAGCGCGCGCCAAGGAGCGAGTCTTCAGCTTCCGCGACGAGTACGGGCAATGGGAGCCGCGCAGCCAGCGCCCGGAGCTGTGGAACCTGTACAACGGCAAACACCGTCCGGGTGAGCACATTCGAGTGTTTCCCCTCTCCAACTGGACAGAGCTCGATATCTGGAGCTACATCGCCGCCGAGCAGATCGAGCTCCCGTCGCTCTACTACGCGCATCGCCGCCCGGTCGTGCAACGCGACGGAATGCTGTTGGCACACACCAGATTCCTGCAACTGCTGGATGGCGAGCAGCCATATGAGGCGACCGTGCGGTTCCGCACCGTAGGCGATGCGACCTGCACCGGATGCGTGGAATCCCATGCGACCACCCCCGCCGAGGTGGTCACCGAGGTCGCCGCCGCGCGGGTCACCGAGCGCGGCGCGACCCGCGCCGACGATCGAATCTCCGAGGCGGGCATGGAAGATCGCAAACGAGAAGGGTACTTCTGATGGCCACCACCCTGCTGCGCCTCGCCACCGCGGGTAGCGTCGACGACGGCAAGTCGACGCTGATCGGCCGGTTGCTCTACGACTCCAAGACGATCTTCACCGACCAGCTCGCCGCGGTGGAGCGGACCAGCCGTGACCGCGGCGACGAATATCCCGACCTGGCGCTGCTCACCGACGGGCTGCGTGCCGAGCGCGAACAGGGCATCACCATCGATGTCGCGCATCGCTACTTCGCCACGCCGCGAAGGAAATTCATCATCGCCGACACGCCGGGGCATATTCAGTACACCCGCAATATGGTGACCGGCGCCTCCACCGCGGATGTCGCACTGATCCTGGTGGATGCGCGCAAGGGCGTGGTCGAGCAGACCCGCAGGCATGCGTTCCTGGCCGGTCTGCTCGGTATCCCGCACCTGGTGCTCTGCGTGAACAAGATGGACCTGGTCGACTGGTCACAGCAGCGCTTCGAGGAGATCCGCGAGGAGTTCGCCGGCTTCGCGACGAAACTCCAGGTCTCCGACCTCGCCTTCGTCCCGGTCTCGGCGCTGCACGGCGACAATCTCGTACACCGTGGGGCCAGCATGCCGTGGTACGAGGGCACTCCCCTGCTGCACCACCTGGAGGAGGTGCATATCGCCTCCGACCGCAATCTCATCGATGCGCGGTTCCCCGTGCAGTACGTAACCCGCAGGCACGCACAGGATTTCCGAGGGTATGCGGGCACGGTCGCGGGCGGTGTGTTCAAACCGGGTGATGATGTGACGGTGCTGCCCTCCGGCTTCACGAGCACGGTCTCCGCCATCTGGGGTCCGGGCGGTACACCGGTCGCCGAGGCCTTTCCGCCGCAGGCGGTCACCATCCAGCTCACCGACGAACTCGATATCTCCCGTGGTGACATGATCTGCCGCCCGGCCAACCGTCCGCAGGTGGACCGCGATATCGACGCCATGGTCTGCTGGTTCTCCGAGGACACCCAACTCACCCCCGGCGCGACCTACACCATCCGGCACACCACCCGCACGGCCACCGCCGAGATCCGAAGCCTGGACTACCGGCTCGACGTCAATACCCTGCACCGCGACGAACACGCGGACGCGTTGTCGCTCAACGAAATCGGCCGCGTCCAGCTGCGTACCCGGCAGCCGCTGCTCTTCGACCCGTACCGGCGCAATCGCTCGACCGGCAGCTTCATCCTGGTCGACGAATCCACCAACAACACCGTCGCCGCGGGCATGATCACCGGTCCGACCCTGCCCTCGGCCCGCGTGGTCTGGCACTCCACCGCGGTGGAACGCGACGAACGCGCCACCCGAGGTCTCACGGTCTGGCTCACCGGGCTGTCCGGATCCGGAAAGTCCACCGTCGCCGTGGAATTGGAGCGCAGGCTGGTCGCCAGTGGACGTCCCGCCTTCCTGCTGGACGGCGACAACCTGCGCCACGGACTCAATGCCGATCTCGGGTTCTCGGCCGCGGACCGGGTGGAGAACATCAGGCGCGTGGGCGAAGTCGCGAGGCTGTTCGCCGAAGCCGGTGTGGTGGCAGTGGTTTCCTTGATCAGCCCCTACCGGGCCGACCGGGACCGGGTCCGGGACGCGCATCGGACGGCCGGCATCCCCTTCGTCGAAGTCTTCGTCGACACGCCACTGGAAATCTGCGAATCCCGCGATCCCAAGGGCATGTACGCCAAGGCCAGGGCCGGCGAGATCCGCGGTTTCACGGGTATCGATGACCCGTACGAGGCGCCGACCGATCCGGACCTGGTGCTGCGCCCCGGGGATGGCGACCCGGCCGCGATGGCATCGGCCATCCTCGCCAGGCTGGCCGACCTGGGCTGATCGACGCCCCGCACCCTCGGCCCGCATTCGACGATCCGCGGCCCCGGTGCGCTGAGCGACGCCCGCTCAGCGCACCGGTCGCGTGCGCAGCGCGGAGACGAACCAGGAGAGGACCGGCGCCAGACTCGGCGGCGCCTCACCACCGTCGATCACCGACAGCAGTTGCCAATAGCGTTCCACGCGAAGGTCACTCGCGACCTCGAGCCGGGTGAGCATCCACTCGCGCAGATCCGCGTCGTCGGCGCGGGCGAAGGTTTCGGCATAGCGGGCGGCGAGGGCATCGACCACCGGTGCCGCCGCCGCGGAATCCGGCGCGACGCCCGCCTCGATCGCACCGCCCACCGCGGCGAGCACGGCCTCGGTCAGCTCATGGTGCAGGCCGGTGGTGTCACCGTTCGCGCGTTCGGCGGCCTGATATTCGGCCATCCGTCGCACCGACGCACGGAAGTCCGGGTCCTGGGTGAGTTCGGCGAGCTCGACCCAGGCCGCCAGCTGTGCGGGCGCCGGGTCGTCCGGCAGTTCCGGCACGGTCGCGCGAATCAGCTCGACCAGCACAGGATTGGCGTCGGTGGTGCCGAAGGTGTCGTCCACGAAATCGTGGATGAGCGACCGACGTTGGTCGGCGGTCAGGCGGGCGAGTCTGTGCATGAGTTCCATCTCCTCGGGGGTCGAGCCCCGTTCGGCTACCGCGCGCAGGACCGTGCGACGCACCCGGAGCGTGCGGAGCTGGATGTCGAGAGCGGCCGCGTGGGCGGCCGCCACCTCGCGCAGTGCGCTCCGCCGCTCCAGGACCCGCTGGATCACCGGCAGCTCCAGGCCCAGCTCACGCAGGGACCGGACCAGGGCGAGGCGGGCCAGCGCGGCGTCGTCGTAGAGCCGATAGCCGGTGGGGCTGTAGGTGGTCGGCGCCACGATCCCGCGATCGGCATAGAACCGGACGGCTTTGACGGTGAGGCCCGTGCGTTCAGCCGCCGCGCCGATCGGATAGAGCGTGTCGTCGTCCATGCCCCCACCTTGGCGGCTCCCCCAGGAGGAGACTCAACTCCTTTTCGGGCCTGCAGGTAGGCGGCACAGGGGATACACCCGCCTCACAGAGGGTATATCCCCTGTGAGGCGGGTGGAACCTCTGTGGGAACTACCCGCAGGCCCTAGAGGTGGGTCAGAGGGTGCCGAAGAAGGCCCGGATGTCGCCGAGCAGCAGGTCGGGCACCTCCAGTGCCGGGAAGTGGCCGCCGGAGTAGAACTCCGACCAGTGCGTGATGTGGTGCGCCCGCTCGGCGAAGCGGCGGATCGCGTAGTCACCGTCCATGAATACCGCGACCCCCGTCGGTACCGTGCCCTTCGGCTTCGGCGCGAACATGGTCGCGTCGTGAAACCGCTCGTAGTAGAAGTTGGCGACGCTGCGGGCGGTGTCGGTGAACCAGTAGATGCTCACGGTGGTGAGGATCTTGTCCAAGTCGACGGCGTGTTCCGGCAGCTCGTGCGACCGGTCGGTCCACTCCCGGTATTTCTCCACGATCCAGCCGAGCTGCCCGGCGGGCGAGTCGGCCACCAGTTGCGCGATGGTGTTCGGGCGCGAACCCTTCAGATTCATATACGCCGAACCGTCGTCCTGGAACGTCTTCATCGCACCCAGTCGCTGCCGTTCGGCGTCGGTGAGGGCTGCCATATCGGCCGGGTCGCCGGTCGGGAAGGTGACCAGCGCGTTCACGTGCACGCCGAGCACATGCTCGGCATCGATCCGGCCGAGCGTGGGCGCGATGAAGGCGCCGTGGTCACCGCCCTGCACCCCGTACCGTTCATAACCGAGCCGGGCCATCAGTTCCGCCAGCGCCGCCGCCACGCGGCCGTCGTTCCAGCCCGGCTCGGTGATCGGGCCGGAGAACCCGTGCCCCGGCAGCGAGGGAATGACCAGGTGGAAGGCGGGTGCATCGGCGTCACCGTGCCCCGCGGGATCGGTCAGCGGGCCGATCAGATCCACGAAGTCCACCACCGAACTCGGCCAGCCATGGATCAGCAGCAGCGGCGTGGCGTCGGGCGCCGCCGATCGTATGTGCAGGAAATGGATCCGCTGCCCGTCGACGGTCGTGGTGAACTGCGGGTAGGCGTTGAGCGCGGCCTCCTGCGCGCGCCAGTCGAACTTCTCGGCCCAGTGGACGGCCAATTCCTTCAGATAGGACGCGGGCACACCGCGTTCCCAGCCGGTGCCCGGCAGGTCGTCGATCCAGCGGGTCCTGGCCAGGCGGTCCCGCAGATCGTCCAGGTCGGCCTGCGGGATTTCGATGCGGAAGGGGCGGATATCGGTGTTCGTCATGCCATTGATGCTTTCGGTAAAGAGGGGCTCCCCGAATCACGAGAATTCGTTATCTTCCGCTGCGGCCGCTGGTCCACCGGACTCCCGCCGTTGGCGGACGGAGAGCGCACGGGCATGATTTCGGGGGTGGCAAATGTTCCGGTCAGCAGCGTGTTCGTCGGGCGAGGCGGCGAGCTCGCCACGCTGCTGGAGGCCGTGACGGAGCCGCGGGTGCGGGCCGTACTGGTGACGGGAGAAGCCGGGATCGGTAAGTCCAGGTTGGTCACGGAGTTCGGCGCCCGCCTATCCGCCGACACGCTGGTGCTGATCGGCCGGTGCCCGGAATTCGGCAATGAGGGGGTGCCGTTCGCACCCTTCATCGCGGTCATGCGAGGGTTGATTCGGGCATACGGCGCCGATGCGCTCACCGCGCTGCTGCCCGGCGTGCATCCCGCACTCGCGCGCTGGCTACCGGACCTCGCCACCGAAACCCCCACGGTCGAGGACGAATACGATCGTCTGCGGCTCTTCGGTGAGCTACTCACCCTGATCGAGCGCCTCGCCTCGACCAGGCCCTTGGTGCTGATATTGGAGGACCTGCACTGGGCCGATGACTCCAGCCGCGAACTGCTGGCGTTTCTCGTCGCCAATCTGGCCGAACCGAATGTGCTGCTGGTCGCCACATTCCGCCCGGCGGGCCCACCCGCACTCCGCAGACTCGTCGCCGAATTGCGGCGCAGCCCGGCGGTTCGGGTCCTCGAACCCGAGCCGTTCACCAGGCACGAAGTGGGCAGGCAACTGGCGGCGCTGCTCGACCGCGAACCGGAGCCCCGGTTGACCGGCCGAGTCTTCGCCCGGAGTGCGGGAAATCCGCTCTTCGTCGAGGCCCTCAGTCACGCACCGGAAGAGACGCCCGCCGGGCTGACCGAGCTGCTACTGGCCGCGCAGGCCGGGCTCGGCGTCGACGCGCGCACGGCACTCCAGGTCGCGGCGGTCGCCGGATCCCCGGTCGAACACGACCTGCTGGAAGCCGCCGCGGATATCCCGGCGCCGCGCCTACGTGCGGCGCTGCGGGAGCTCATCTAGCAGCACCTGCTGACGGCGATCGGCACCGGATACGAATTCCGCCACATCCTCATCCGGCAGGCCGTCTACCAGGATCTGCTACCGATCGAACGACGCCGCCTGCACGCCGGGTTGTCCCACCTGCTGACCGCGCGGCCCTCGCTGCTGCCCGCGGAATCCGTCCAGGCGGAGCTGGCCCACCACGCCTTCGCCGCGGGCGACCTCCCGCGGGCGCTGACGGCCTCACTGGCTGCCGCGCAGGCCGCGGCGCAGGCGGGCGCCCAGCCCGAACGGCTGCGACATCTGGAGCGGGTAGTCCAGCTGTGGGATAAGACATCGCACGGCGCGGCGACGCCCATCGATCGACTGACGGTGCTCGAAGAGATCGTCGACGCCAGCTATCACGGCGCCGCCGTACGGCGCGGTATCGAAGCGGCCGATCAAGCCCTCGAATCGATCGATGCGACGAGGGCGCCCGCCCGGGCCGCGCTCCTGCACTACCAGCGGGCGCACCTGAGGAATCAGAGCGGTACCGGCGGGCAGGAGGATCTACGGCGCGCTCTCGACCTACTCCCCGAGCAACCCCCGACACTGCTCCGCGGCGAGGTGCTCGCCGAACTCGCCGTGACCCTGGCCTTCACCGGAGATTCGGCAGGCGCGCGACGCCATGCCGAAAGCGCGCTGGCGGTGGCCGAACAACTCGACGCGACCGCACTCGCCGCCAAGGCCCATTCGTATCTCGGTCTCGCCGAGCCGGATCCGGCCGTGGCCATCGACCATTTCGCGCGCGCACACGAGGCCGCGGCCACCGCGCACGACGCCGCGACCCTGCTCACCGTCGTCACCTGGGAGTCGGCCGCGCTCGTGGCCGCCGGCCACTTCGCCGCGGCGATCGATACCATTCACAGCGGTTTACGGATCGCGCACGACACCTTCCGATTCACCGAGCGCGGACCGATTCTCCTGGTGAAGTGGGCACAGGTGCTCACCGCGCTCGGCCGCTGGACGGAAGCGACGCAACTGATCGATGAGACTCTCGCAGAACCGCTGCCCGCGCTCGGCACCGCGGCACTGCACCTGTGCCACGCTCGAATCGCTATCGCCCGAGGGGATTTCCAGGTCGCTGAACTCGACGCGGATACGGCCGAGCGGAATCTCGGCGCGGGCAGGTGGGCCGGACAGTACCGGCTGGAGTTGGGCGGTATCCGGGCACGTCTGGCGCTGGCGCGGGCCGAGACGCAACAGGCGGCGCAGCACCTCACCGCAACGCTGGCCACCGGGGAGCCCACCGAATACCCGCACGACATTTGGCCGCTGCTGGTGCTCAGCGCCCAGCTTCCGGATCTCCCGATCGATCATGCCGCGCTGGCCGCTGCGCTGCCGTGGACATCCGTGGTGGACGCCGCGCACCGTGCCGTCTATACCGCGACGATCTCGGGCACCGTGTCCGACTGGCAGGCCGCCGTGGCCGCCTGGCAGCTCATCCCCCAACCCTACGAGCAGGCGCAGGCGCTACTCGGTTGCGCCACAGCAGAATTGGCCACAGGAGACCGCATCGCGGCGCGGGCGGCCCTGCTCGCCGCAGCCACCCGCGCCGCCGAACTCGGCGCGGCCCCACTGTTGGAGACGATCCGCCGCACCGCCGAACGCGCCCGCTTGCCCCTCGACACACCGGCCGACGACGACCTATCCCGTGCCACCCCCGCCGCCCCGCGCACCTTCGGCCTCACACCTCGCGAGCTCGACGTATTACGCCTGGTGGCACAGGGTTCGAGTAATCGCCAGCTGGCCGCGGAACTGTTCATCAGCGCCAACACCGCGGGCGTGCACGTCTCCCGCATCCTCACCAAACTCGGCGTCGCCACTCGCACCGAAGCCGCCGCCTTCGCCCACCGACACCGTCTGCTCACCGAGCCGGGCTGATCGAGCGCACGCGGCCCCAGCCGTCCGATCCGAATCCGCGTAGCTCCCGCCCGGCGGGTCAGGGTCCGGCGGCGACCAGGGCGTCCGCGGTTCGGGTGCAGAAGGCGTCGCTGTCCTCGAGTCCGTGGATCAGGCCGCGGGTTGGTGGCCCGGGGCTGACGGTGGCGCTTCCACCCGGTCACGGCGTGCTCGATCGTGGTCCGATGACCCGGGCCGGAAGCTCCGATCCTTGTGGATCTCGAAATCCATCGCTTCACCTGGATAGGCGGATTGCGACGATCGCTGGAACCGAAGGTGGATGGGGCTGCTGGTCGGCGTTGGTGCCGGCGACAGCGGGCCGCCCGCCGACCGAGCCGACCCGCCGCATTTCGACGGTAGCGCGGCTGGTCCCGGGACAAGGGTCCGCATTGTCGCGGATCCATGTGCCTGTCAAGAATTCGGTGGGGTCGGGTCCCGCATCGGACGGGAACAACTCCCAATGAAATGTCGCGTTGGTGTGCGGCTCGTACGATCCCGTGAAGCAGGGGTAAGGACTGCTGTAGCTGGTCCGCCATGCCCCGCCTTCGAGCACGAGCATCGGAGAAAAGACGGCGCGAGGATCTGTGCGAGGATCTGTGCGAGAGTCTGCCTGTGTCGTTGCGGCGCAGCGGTCGCCGCTGCGCAGGCAGATGGTGTCGTATCGTTGCCGGATCTTGTTGGGCGATGGGGGATTGAGAACATCCGGGGTCGCAGTGTAGGTGACGGTTACGTCGTAGGTGCCGCTGATCAGCGCGACGGGCCGGGTATCGACGCGGGCGGGAATGGTTTCGGGCGGGACGACGGCGACCTTCGGGTCGATCTCGCCGAGGCGGGAAAGCGTCATCCCTACCTCTTGGGTGTATGCGCAGGGCCCGCCGGCGAAGCCGGTGTAGGTTCCGGCCCACGACGGGTCGCCGGATCGGAATTGGAGTCGCTGCCACACCGAGACGATTTGGGGGGCGTTGGTAATCGGACTTTCGCAATCGCTATCAGGCTGGGGCGATAACTCTCTTGTGATCATCCACGTGCCGTCGCGATAGTCGGCGACGAACTGAGCCGGGTCTTTCTCTGGATCGACCGGGTCCTGGCTGGTTATCGAGGCTACGCAGCGTTCGCTGTCCGATGGGCAGTTCGATCGGACCGACCACATCCGGGTACTCGGGGGCCCGTCATCCGGCTTTCCATTCATAGTTCGGGGCGTGTAGGTGACCTCGTATTTGCCGTCGAAGGCAAGCCCGGGCTCCGAGCGGTGGGTTAGCAACCAAATCCCCGCCACCATCGCCGCAGCGGCCAACGCGGCGACCACGGCCACCGTTACCCGGATGAGGGGCCGTTTGCGTTGTGGCGGTGCGGTGCCGTCTCGTCGGATCCTCCACGATTCGGGTCGGATGAGCTGCATGGCACGGAGGTGCACGGGAGGTCCGGCGTTGATCGTGGACTCTTGCTCCGCGTTTGGTTCTGCGGAGAGGATCGGCGGCGGTGTGTCGGGCCGATCACTGTGACCTTCGAGGCCGGGCTTTGGGATTGATGTGGGGGTAATTCTGATGGTGCTTCCGGCGGTGTCTGCGGGGGCGGTGGTGAGGGCGTGGCCGGCGGCGGTTGCCAACTCTCCGGCGGTCGGGTAGCGGTCGTCCGGGCTCTTCGCCATGCCCCGGGCGACGACATCGTCGAACCCGACCGGCAGGCTGAGCCGTCGCAGGCTCGGTGCCGGAGGGGCGGCTGTCAGGTGCGCCGCGATCTGTTGTTCCTCGCTCCTGCTCGGGTAGGGCGGGATTCCGGTCAGACATTCACACAACACGCAGGTGAGGGCATATACGTCGGATCGAGCGTCGGCGACCCCGCTGGTGAATCGCTCCGGAGCCATGTAGGCCAAGGTTCCAATCATCGTGCTGACGCTGGTCAGCGGGGCATCGCCGGACGAGCGTGCGATGCCGAAGTCGATCAGATACACGAAGCCGCTGTCGGTGACCAACAGGTTGGATGGTTTGACGTCGCGGTGCACCATACTTTGGGCGTGTGCCGCATCCAGCGCCGCCGCGGCTTGGCTGATCACAGCAACCGCCGTCTCTGGCTGCATAGCACCATCGCGGTTGAGCAGGGTTCGCACGTCGGCGCCGTCGATCAGGCGCATGTCGAGGTAGAGGTGGCCATCGATTTCGCCGTAGCCGTGGATCGGGACCACATGTGGTTCGCGCAGTTGAGCGGTGTCGTGAGCCTCGCGTCGGAATCGCTCCCGGAAGCTGGGATCGACGGCGAAGTGTTCGGGCAGCAATTTGATTGCCACGATGCGGTCGGTGACGGTGTCGTAGGCCCGCCATACCTGGCCCATGCCGCCCTCACCGATCAGCTCCTGCAACCGGTAGCGACCGAACGCTGTGCCGTTCACCGACCACCTCCCGCACGGATCGCCTTCGCTATGAAGCGATTAGCATCGTGAAAAGGTCGCATATTGATGATATCGGCCCCGACATTCCTACTGCATCAGTTGTGGTCAACTCTATGACCCGCTCTCAACCGCCGCGCGCACTATACGACGGTCCCCCTCGTACTCGCGTGCCCGAAAACGCACCAGCCACCCAACCTCTCGTTTGTGCTCCTCCTTCCTTGTGGTCTCCGCTCCCCCTGCCGGACCTTCCCTGCTTTGTGTTTTGTGTCGGCTCCTGCCCTGCCCGCAGCTATAAGTACGGCCTGGTTTTAGCCGCTGAGCTGTCGTTTTGCGACTCAATCCAGGAATACTCGAATGCCCGTGAGCCGCGTATCCGCACTACGATCGATCATCGCGTCCATTCGCATTTCGAGATCGCATATGTCCCGAATGTCCGCACCCGGAGAGGCGCGAGACGGTGGCGTCCATCCCCCGCGGGGCATATCCCGCCGCGACGATTGTCGAGGGATGAATCTTCGAGAAGCGCCTGAACGACCTCATTGATCGGCTCGCCGAAGTCTTCACGCGAGTTCCCGCGATAGCCGGACACGCCGTGCCGCGGTCACGAAGCTTCGCAGTGCCGGCTCTGTTGGACCGGGAGCCGCCGGCGGTGTTTTACCTCGGCGACCCGGCGCGCCTGATCGGCCCGTAGGCGCCGCACGGGCGTGGGTTCGGCCGCCATCTCATCCACCTGTCGGTCGCTGACCTGCATGGATAGCGACGATAGTGGGAGTCCGGGCGCCCGGAATCCACGGCGAATCGCCAGTAAATCAGGGGATGTTATTCCGCCGGTCGATGGTCGGTTCTACCTGCGGGAATGGACCCTCGTTCGGCATTAACGCCACCCGAGCGGCTCACCCGGAGTTTCGTTCACGCAGATTCGAATGCGGCGGGCCGTGGCATCCGGCCCGCCGCCCGGCTTCAGAACCAGGAATCGCGCATGTCGAGGGTGGTGCGGTCCAGCGAGGCGAGCAGGTCGAGCTGCGGTCCGGTCTTCGGCAGTTCGTACCGGAAGAAGTACCCGGCCGCGGCGCGCTTGCCGTCGTAGAAGTCACCGGTCCCGGCCGCGGCAGCGAGCAGCTGTTCGAGCCAGATCCAGGCCACCACGATGTGCCCGAAGGCCTCCAGGTACACGCTGGAGTTCGCCATGGCGGCGGCCGGGTCACCGGCCGCGAACATCGAGCCGGTGACCGCCAGCAACCGCTGCCACGTCACGTCCAGCTGAGCGCCGAATTCGGCGGCCGCGCCCCCGATCGCGGCGGCGGCCGCCACGGTCTGCCCGATCCGCTCGCCGAGCAGACGCAGACTCGCCCCGTCGTGCTGGATCACCTTGCGACCGAGCAGGTCCAGGCCTTGAATACCGTGCGTGCCCTCGTGGATCGGGTTCAGTCGATTGTCGCGGTAGTGCTGTTCGACGTCGTACTCCCGGGTGTAGCCGTAGCCGCCGTGCACCTGGATGGCCAGACTGTTGGCCTCCAGACACCACTGGGACGGCCAGCTCTTGGCCACACCGGTGAGGATCTCCAGCAGCAGCGTGTGCTCCTGCCGGGCCTGCGGATCGGTGGCGGTGCGGCGCAGATCGACCAGGCGGTTGCAGTACAACAGCAGACCGAGCGCGCCCTCGACATAGGCCTTCTGCGCCAGCAGCATGCGCCGCACGTCGGCGTGCTCGATAATCGGAATCTGCTGTTCCGCAGGATCTTTGGCTGTGACAGCGCGCCCCTGCCTGCGTTCGCGGGCATAGTCCAACGACTTCAGGTATCCGGTGTAGCCGAGCGCCGTCGCGCCGAGACCGACCCCGAGCCGGGCCTCGTTCATCATGTGGAACATGTACGACAGACCCCGGTGCGGTTCGCCGACCAGATAGCCGACCGCACCCGGTGCACCGTCCGGGGTGTGCTTACCCTCGCCGAAGTTCAGCACGGTATTGGTGGTGCCTCGGTACCCCATCTTGTGGTTCAGTCCGGCGAGTACCACATCGTTCCGGTCGCCGAGCGAACCATCCTCGGCGACAAGGAATTTCGGCACGACGAACAGCGAGATACCCTTGACACCGGCCGGACCGCCGGGAATCTTGGCCAGCACCAGGTGCACAATGTTCTCGGTCAGTTCGTGATCGCCGCCCGAAATCCACATCTTCGAGCCGAAGAGCCGGTAGGTGCCGTCGGACTGTGGCTCGGCCCGGGTGACGATATCGGCCAGCGAGGAACCGGCCTGCGGCTCCGACAGGCACATGGTGCCGGTGAACCGGCCCTCCACCATGGGGCGCACGAAGCGGTCGACCTGCTCCGGGGTGCCGTGCGCGGCAAGGAGATTCGCATTGCCGACGGTCAGGAACAGGTAGCCGGTGGTGCCCACATTGGCGGCCTGGAACCAGCAGAATCCGGCGGCCTCGACCGTGGCGGGCAGTTGCAGTCCGCCGATCTCCTCGTCCATCGCCGCGCCGATCAGGTTGGCCTTGGTGAACGCCTCGATCGCGGCCTTGACCTCGGGGATGATAGTGACCCGCTCGCCGTCGAAGGTCGGCTCATTACTGTCGTTGCGCTTGTTGTGCGGTGCGAAGTGCCGGGTCGCCAGATCCTCGCACAGCTCGAGGAATCCGTCGAAGGTCTCCCTGGAGTGCTCCTCGAAGCGGGGCAGCGCGGTCAGTTCCTGCACCCGCAGCCATTCGAACAGCAGGAAGTCCAGATCCCTGCGTGAGATCAACGTCGAGCGCACGGGCACATCCTCTCGCGATGGTCATATCCGAGCAGAGGGCCCGGGACCATTTGATACGTTACTATCTGTGTGTCGCGATTAGATGCCGGGGCGGTCAGTCGGCCCTCGGTCCGTAGGTGTTCAGGAACAGCACCGGACCGTCGCCGAGCTCACCCCGGGCGTCCAGATCGACCAGGGCAGCCAAAGCCTTTGCCGTGTAGACGGTTTCCAACTCCAGCCCGACCTCTGCGGCGAGCCGCTGCGCAGTGACCGCGGCGGGGGTCTCGTGCCCGTATCCGGGTCCGAGCCAGTCACCGACCATGGTCACATCCTCCGGCCGCACCGATACCTCGCACCGGGCTCCGCGCGCCCGCAGCACGCCAGCGGCCCGATTCGCCAGACCCGCAATATGCGGCGCATCGAGCGGGAGGCTGTCGTTGACGACAACGCCGAGCACCCGGGTGCCCAGCCCAGCCAGCCGCAGCCCGAGCGCCAGCCCCGCCGCGGTGCCGCCGGAACCCACCGCCGTCACCACCCGCGCGGGCTCCGGCAACTCCCCCGCGGCGACCTGCGCCGCCAGCTCCAGCGCCACCTCCACGTAGCCGAGCGCCCCGATCGGCGAGGATCCGCCCGCGGGCAGCAGATACGGCGGTGTGCGCCCGCTCATATGCCGCAGCAGCAACCAGGGCGCGGCCAGTATGGTCCGCAGCTTGGTGTGCGTGAAATGCAAGGTGGCACCGGATGTTTCGAGCCGTCGCAGCTGCGCCAGGACATGATCGTCCACCGGCTGATCGACCAGCGCGAGGGCCGTCTCGAATCCCTGTTCCCGCCCGTACCTGGCCACCGCTAAACCCCAGTTGGTGCCGGTGCCCCCGACCGTCAGAATGGTCCGCGCCCCGCGCCGTCGGGCCTCCGGCAGCAGCCACTCCAGCTTCCGGATCTTGTTCCCACCCCACCCGCCGGACCCGTACCCGCTCTCATCCTTGCACCACACGGCATTTCGTGTGCCCAGCGCCAACTCCCGCACCGGTGTCGGTGCGACACCGAGCCGCAGGAACGGCAGCTGGTCCGCCAACCCGGGGAAGCGTCGGTGCAGAAGCGAATCACTCACCGGCTCACCCTAGCCGCACAACGCCCGGCACAGCCGCCACCGACGCAGGAGAGACCGGCACCTGCCCGCGACAGCGACAGCAGCCGTCGCCGCGGCAGCAGCGGACGCAGCAGCTGCGACAACGACAATGACAGCAGTCGCGACAGCGGCAGCCGTCGCGGCGGCAGCGACGATAGCAACAGCAACAACAGCAACGACAGCAACAGCGGCAGCGGCAGCGGCAGCGGGCAACGGGCAACGGCAGCGGCAGCGGGCAACGGCAGCGGCAGCGGGCAACGGCAGCGGCAGCGGGCAACGGCAGCGGGCAGCGGCAGCGGGCAGCGGGCAGCAGCAGCGGCGGCAGCGGCAGTAGTCGCGTCGGCAACGACAGCAGCAGCGGTCGCCGCGGCGGGAGTCGCGGCGACAGCGGCGATCGCGACGACGCAGCGGTCAAGCGCGATGCACACCGCGGCAACCGTTGTGGGCGGCAGCCGGTGACCACCAGAACGGTAGTCACCCGGTGTGCGTACCGGATACGCCGCGATGACCGCCGACTACGCGGCGTCGGCGATCACGACGACACCGCTCGATGCGTCCAGAAGCGGAATCGTGCGGGCGGCGGCATCATCGACGTGCACTCGCGGGTGGGCAGGCAGCTCCGACTCGTAATACGTTCCAGGGCCATAGAACTGGCCGTACTTCACCACGACACCGTCGGCGTCGAGCACCGCCGCCTCGTGCGCCGCGATGACCGCGCCACGACCTGCCGCGGGTTCCCAGGCAATGCTCTGGGCGAGAAAGCGTTTCGCACCCGCGGCCCGGGCTGCGGCCAGGAGGTTGCGAGTGCCTTCGGAGCGGATGCGGGCGTTCGCGTCGGCCAGTTCCCCAATGCGCGCGGCGTCGTCGGGCAGATCGGTGAGCTGATGCATCACCAGATCGGGGCGGAAATCCGCAACCGCGGCGGTGAGGGCGTCGAGGTCGTAGACATCGCAGACGACGGCGGCCGCGCCCGCCGCGCTCAGCTGATCGGATTTGGCGGGCGACCGGGTCATTCCGGCTACCTCGTGTCCCGCCGCGACCAGCAGTGGTACCAAGCGGATTCCGATGACGCCGGTCGCGCCGGCCAGGAAGATACGCACTCCGATCACCCTATCGCCCGACGCCCCGGCGGTCGTTGCCGGTCGTATGCTCTGCGGCCCGGCCCGTATCGAACGTCAACACGCGCAAAGGACAAGGCGGCGCAGCAGCCCGCGCTTCACGGTAGTCCAGCCCGTCCCGGACCCGGCACGGGCTGGACGGCCCGTCGGTACGGACCTCTGACACGGCTGTCGGGCCGGTGTGAGGCGCACCCGAGTGACCCGGAGTTTCATGTGCATTGGATGCGCAGCCCGGTGCGCCGGGTGTGCGTCCGGCACATGAACAGATACAGAGTTCCGACGTCACCCCATATCGCATCGGTGAGCTCACTCGGCCGGATTTGAAGCAGCAGCTCCATCGGCCGTCTGCATTCCGTGCAGACCGGCGTCTCGTCCCCACCGTTCGCCCAGTACGGGTAGCCGCCGATCGCCACCCCGGTATTGCGCATGTGCGGTCGTCGGGGGCGTTGCTGCGTCAGATGGAGTGCCGCACGGTCGACGACGTCCCAGTTCGCCCACGCTTCCCGGGACCCGCTGTCACCCGGCACGAGGGTCCACAGCTCAGGGCAGTGCAAGTGCATTCCCACCCCGTCGGGCAGCGACTTCTCCAGGCGTGGCACCGCATGGCGTTCCTCGAAGTCCGGCCCGGTGCCGTGCACGAGAACCTTGGGGCGCCGCAGTGCGGTGTAGGAACGCACGAGCCATCCGCCCCGTTCGCGTTCCCGTCCCCATGGGTGGCACCCCCAGCAGTAGAAGAACGTGAAGAACGAGATCGGGAGCCTGTCGTGCAGGCCGTCGCGGGAGTAGTCGACCTGCGCGACGAACGTGAGGTTCTCGGCACAGCCGTCGCACAGGGGCCAGGTCTCGCCCTCCTCCACTGTCGGGAACCCGCCGAACCGAGTGGCGGCGAACTCCCGTGTCACGTGGGGCTGCGCGGGAACGGGCGGAGGAACGGCGTGCCGTCGGCGGCGTCCACGCGCACGTGTCTCGGGCGGGCTTTGGGCTGGCTCGAGTACGGTGCGCGTCCGCAGCAGCGGCCGCAGCAGCCGCACGACGTGTTCTTCGTGAAGTGCGGGCACGCACGCATCGTATGCGGCGGACCATCACGACTGCCCGTCCATTCTTACGCTGATTGTGGGATGTCTTGTGCCACAGGGTCACACCCAGGTGGTCGCGAGCCAGACGGTCACGGCGGCTGTGAGAAGAAGGGTGATGTTGAGGGCGACTCTTCGGTCTCCGCCGGTCAAGTGGACCGGGATCGCACCGAGTTGCAGGAGCACGAAACCGATGGCTGCGGCCACGGCGAGCCAAGGCGTAAGGCCGGTCAGGGGTGGAAGGATCAGCCCAAGCGCGCCGAGCACTTCGAGCGCACCGACGATCCGGACGGCGGGTAGTGGTAAGCGGTCTACCCAGGTCATCATGGGCCGGAGTTGATCCCGGTTTCGGGTGATCTTCAGTGCGCCTGCATAGAGGTAGAAGAGGGCGAGCGGGCCTGCGGTGATCCAGAAAGCGATGTTCACAATTCCATCCGGTGGTGGCAGGTGCGGGCCGAGGCATAACGTATCTCGGCCCGCTCGGGTTCAGGCCGAGCCGGTGGCGTATCGGCTCATCACGTCCATGTTCACCTGGGGTGCCAGTTCCCGGCCGTCGGCGATCATGTCCTGTAGGTCGCGGAAGTACTGCACATACAGGTCGGGTGTGAAGGTGCTGAGCATGACGGCCGGTTGGCTGGTGATGTTGGCGAAGGTGTGCGGGGCACCGGGTGGGACCATCACCAACGTGCCTGCTGTCGCGTCGTAGTCGGTATCGCCGACGGTGAACCGCACCGTGCCGGAGATGATGTAGAACCCTTCGTCGTGCTGGGCATGTCGGTGCTGCGGCGGTCCCGGAGTGTATGGGGCCAAGACGGATTCGGCGACGCCGAGACGGTGCCCGGTGTTGCTGCCGTCCTCGAGGACGCGCATGCGTGTGGCACCCAACATGATCGTCTCACCCTCGTCGGGTCCAACCACCGAAACGGTTGCGCCGTAGTTCGTTTTGTCGTTCATTGTTTCGTCGGTCATGTTTCGATTGCACCGCCGAGACGTCGAGGCGTCCAAGACCTGTTCTGCCATGCCGATACCGGACGGGTATCGTGCCAGCGTGGAGCTGCGTACGCTGCGTTACTTCGTCGCTGTCGCCGAGGAACTCCATTTCGGTCGCGCCGCCGCCAGGCTGCACATGAGCCAGCCGCCGTTGAGCCGCGCCATCCAGCAACTGGAGTCGGAAGTCGGCGCCGCGTTGTTCGACCGATCGCCGACCGGCGTCGATCTCACCCGAGTCGGGGCGGTACTGCTGGACGACGCGCGCGCCCTGCTCGACCAAGCCGACCGGGTCAGCACACGGGTAGCCGCCGCGGCCGGAAATGCGAACATCACCATCGGCATCCTGGGTGACGCCACCGACCCCGGCATCACCAGGCTGGCCGCCGCCTACCGCCACAAGCACCCCGAGGTCGACATCCGCATTCGCGACACCGACCTCACCGACCCCACCTGCGGGCTGAAGGCGAGACTGGTCGACGTCGCGGTAACCCGTGCACCGTTCAACGACACCGCCTTGACCGCGCGTGAGCTGCGCGCTGACCCGGTCGGGGCGGTACTGCGCGCCGACGACCCGCTGGCCCACCGTGACCATCTGAAGCTGGCCGACCTGGCCGGCCGCCGCTGGTTCCAGTTTCCCGACGGCACCGACCCCATCTGGCAGACCTACTGGAACGGCGGCGAACCGCGTGAAGGCCCGGTAGTGCGGGTCGTCCAGGAATGTGTGCAAGCCGTGCTCTGGAACGGCACCGTCGGCATCACCCCCCTCGGGCACAAGGTGCCCGACGGACTGGCCACAGTCCCGCTGGTCGATATGGCACCGAGCAGTGTGGTGGTGGTGTGGAACGCAGGCGACACCAACCCCCTGATCCGATCGTTCGTGCAAATAGCAACGGCCGCATACGCAATTCCGAACCATCGGTAGCGAATCCCACCGGGTAGGGCTGTTGTCCAACTCGCTCGGCGACGACAGCTGTGCCGGAGTCGACCTGGACGAGATGTCGACCGAACCACCCGTCACCCAGCCCGCGCCGCGTGGCCTCGACGTCTGATTCAGACGACCGGCAGCCTGCGATGGCCGGAGGTCAGCGCGGCGCAGAGTTCGCCGTAGGCGATCTCCAACTCGGCCAAACGGGTCCAGGCCGCATACATCTCGTTGCTGCCCGGATCGATTGTCATCAGGAGATGGAAGGCCAGGTCCGAGGCCGCCGCCATCCGATCGATCGTCGTGCCGAGCGGCTCGGCGACGATGCCCGCCTCCGGCCGCGGCTCCGGAAGCCTGAGCCGCGTCCACTCGTCGATCTCGTCGATGAGTTCGTCACGGCACCAATCGATCTCGACGGCCCGCTCGGGATGATGGCGGCGCTGCCGGTGCAACTCCGCCAAACCGTAGGCCTGTGTGCACAACGGGCCGAGCAGATAATGCCCGCGCAATGCCGCCAGCAGTTGATCCTTGGACGGCAACACCTCGCGCACCGCACTGTGCTCCACGCCCATCAGCGAAAGCCCTCCCATCCTCGGCGCCCGGTGTCTCCCACGGAGTACCACCGCGGGACCTGGCTGACGCATCGAATCCGGGAAGCTTTTCCAGCTGTTATCCGGTGCGCTCCCCGACTATGGCGTCCAGCCGCGTGCCCAATGCGTTGACCTGGTCACGTAGCGCGATGACCGACTCCAGCGGCCAGTCCGTTGCCGCCAGTACCGATTCGATCATCTGCCGAGCCTGCCCTTGTAGCGCACGACCCGCCTCGGTGGCGCGCAGTTCGACCGCACGGCGGTCGTGTGGACTGCGCAGGCTCTCGACCAGACCGTGCGCCTGTAGCCGCTGGATGAGCGGTGAGACGGTGCCGTAGTCCAGGCGCAGCCGTTCGCCCAGTTCCTTCATGGTCATACCCGGCCGCTCCCACAGCGCGAGCAGCGCGAGGTACTGCGGATAGGTCACCTCCATCGCGTCCAGGAACGGCCGGTAGGCCGCCGTCATCGAACGCGAGGTGGAGTACAGGGCAAAGCACAGTTGGGCGGCGAGCGAGAGCAGGTCGGTTTCGGTTCCCCCGGAGGCCGCGGTAACGGCGCCGGAGGTCTCGGCCGCTTCGACACGCACCATTGGTGTGGAGTGCGCTTCATCGGGCATCCAGTCACTCTACTGCAGCGAGTTTGCTTGTGTTGACGTGCTGATACACCCGTTCTCGAGAACATCGGATCCCCGTACTGCCCACGTTGCTCGACGCGCACCGCTCCATCGGAGTCGACGCCACGGGCCGGAATGACTCCGCGGGAGGTTGTTTCGGCTTCTCGGCGAAATCTCGCGCGGCAACGGGTCGTGGACTGGTCGAACGCCCGCCTGTTCACCAACTCGAATCGGTAGCGGGGCAGACCGATTCGATGATCCAGCGGTGCGGCCCCCGCACCAGGCGGACCCGGTTGAGGGCTCGGCGCGGCATCCGACGCCGGACCGCCGTCTACGGCGACGAGCCGTCACCCTCCGAGGGGGCCGCGGCATCCCCACCGTCCTCCGGGTACGGCCCCGTCGCCGACGGCCGGGCGCCGGGATCGCGCTCCAGTGCGACAGCGCAGGCGAGTGCGTGCATCACGCCCGGAATCAATTCCACGCGCACCGACCCCTCGTATTGACACAGCAGACCGCCGTCGTAGCGCCGCACGGCATATCGAATCCAGCAGCGCTCTTCCCCGCCGCTGAGATCACGCTCGACCCGGGCGGCGAGTTCGGTGAGCGCCGCCGCCACCTGCGCTACGCTCCCGCTGTTACCGATCTGCCACCACACCGCATCGAATCGGTCCGGTTCGGATATCTCCACCAGATACATCAGGGGCGAGTCCGCGCCAGTTACCGCCACGGCCGCCACCCTGCCAGAAACCAACCGGCCGGTCCAATTATTTGGCACGGCCGCTTTCGACGGCATCGTCACCACGTCGCGTCCCGCGTGAAAACCCCATGGAAAACGGAGATTTCGCATACACGACGCCATCGGCATCCGCATATGCGACGAGCGCCGCCCGCGGAATGGATCCGCGGACGGCGCTAGGTTCGCTCGTCGATCCGGGCCGGCTCAGATCACCGCGTTCATGATCGTGCCCGCGCTGGTCGCGACGGCGCCACCGGCCATCGCGCTCGCCACCATCTTCGGAGACTGCAAGCCGCCGCCATTCCACTTTTCCCAGGCGAAGCGACCGCCGCCATAGGTAATAGCGGTAATTCCGGAGAGTTGGATGAGCCAGGTGAAGTACCGGCCCATCTGCAGCAGCTTGTCCGACAGCGGCGGCGCCTCCGGTGTCGGATTGCCGACCTGAGCGAGGACGGTGTCGTGTAGCGCGCAGAGGATCGTGCTCACTGTCATGCTCCTTCACGGATGCCGAGGTGATGCTGGGATCGGGAAAACACGAAGACCGAGCGCACGGAAAATCTCGTTGACCTCATCAATTGAACATCATCAAGATCATGTGATGTGACAGACACACCGAATTCGACATGACTCGACTCACACCTCCCGGTGGGTGCCGCGAACCGTGCACCGCTCTACGATTCAGGTAGTGCAGGGATTGATTCCGATCGGGGCGCGGCGCGGCGCCCACTCACCATCGACGCCGTAAAACACCCTATTTCGGGGAGGGCACCATGGGTTACCTCATTCCGCTGCTCATCGTCTTGCTCGCCGTCGCCGCCTCGGTCGTCGTGGCCTCGTACACCACCGTGATGGCCACCTATTGGTTCGAACTCCGGCACCGCGATCACACCGATCCACCGGACGTTTCCGCCGCTCGCTGAGGCCCGGAAAAGATGTTCCCCCGGCCGCGACGGCGCGTTCGCCCCGGCACGCGGCGATACCCGCGATCCGAGCCGTTTCGTTGCGGGATCCCGCCCTACCCGAGGTTCGCCACGCCTATGCTGAGCGGGCAAATCTCGCAGTTTCCGGGCCGCAGGCCATGTGGCCCGGCCGAAGGGGAATCTCAATGCCGGACAGCCAGGCGCATGCCGCCACCGGATTGCCGACCAGAATCGATACCAGCGTCGCCCACGAGGCCCGCGTCTACGACTACTGGCTCGGTGGAAAAGACAACTACCCGGCCGATCGCGCACTCGGCGACGCGATAGCAACCCATATCCCCGCCATCCGCGGTATGGCGCGCGCCAACCGGGCATTCCTCGGCCGCGCGGTGCGTTACCTGGTCGGGACGGCGGGGATCACCCAGTTCCTCGATATCGGTACCGGCATACCGACCGCGGGCAACACCCACGAGATCGCTCAGCATCTGGACCCTGCCGCACGGGTCGTGTACGTCGATAACGATCCGATCGTCCTGGCCCACGCCAGGGCGTTGATGGCGAGCACCCCGCAGGGCAGGACCGCGTTCATCCACGCCGACTTACACGAGCCCGACAGCATCCTGTCGGACCCCGCCCTGCTCTCGACCGTGGACCTCGACCGACCGGTGGCGATCATGCTGGTCGCGATCATGATGTACTTCCGGGACGAGGACGACCCCCACGCCATAATCGAGCGGTTGCTGGCGGCCGTCCCCTCCGGCAGCTGTCTCGTGATCACCCATCCCACCGCGGATTTCGACGAACGCGCCATGGCGCGCGTAGTGTCCTCCGCCGAACACGCCGGGATCACCTTCGCACCGCGCAGCCGCGCCCAGACCGAAACGCTCTTCGCCGGAACCGAACTCGTCGAACCCGGCGTGGTACCCGTGGTGACCTGGCACCCCGAACTCACCGGCGGACTCGCCCCGACCGTCGTGGCCGATCCCGAATCCGCCTGGTACTGGGCCGGTATCGGCCGCAAGTCATAACGGCGTAGCCCCGAAGGGATCGCCCGAATCACCGGATAGCGCGGCCTACCCGACCCTGACGACCAGCTTGCCGAAGTTCCGTCCCTCGAGGAGTCCGATGAATGCCTCGGGGGCGTTCTCCAGTCCCTCGACGATGTCCTCCCTATAGCGGACGCTGCCATCGGCGATCCAGCCCGACATATCGCGCAGGAAATCCTTGTACATCTCCTTCACGAATTCGCTCTGGATGAAGCCGCGTACGGTGACGCTCTTGGTGAGAATCCGAGAATAGAAGGCGGGCAGGCGATCCGGGCCCTCGGGAACATCCGCGGCATTGTAATTGGCGATCAGACCGCAGACGGGAACCCGGGCGTAGGTATTGAGCAGCGGGTACACCGCATCCGCGACAGCGCCGCCGACATTCTCGAAATAGATGTCGATGCCGTCGGGTACCGCGGCGCGCAGTTGATCGGCGAAATCGGGGGCGCGGTGGTCGATCGCGGCATCGAAGCCGAGGTCGTCGCGCACATACGCGACCTTGTCCGGGCCACCCGCGATACCGATCGCCCGCGCACCCTTGATCCGGGCGATCTGACCGACCGCCGAACCGACCGGGCCGCTCGCCGCGGCGACCACCAGGGTCTCGCCGGCCTTGGGCTGCCCGATCTTCAGCAGCCCGGAGTAAGCCGTGAACCCCGGCATGCCGAGTACGCCGAGCGCCGTCGAAATGGGAGCTTTGTCCGGGTCGAGTTTTCGCACCGCCCCGGCGGGCACCACCTGATGGCTCTGCCAACCGGAGTAGGCCAGCACCACGTCACCCTCGGCCAGACTCGGATCCCGCGACTCCAGTACCTCGGCGACGGTGCCGGCGACCATCACTTCATCGATCTCGACCGGTGACGCATACGATTCGGCGGCGCTCATCCGGCCCCGCATATACGGGTCCAGCGACAAGTACAGCGTCCGCAGCACTACCTCACCCTCGGCGGGCGGAGGCAGTTCGACGGTCTCGATCCGGAAGTTCGCCGGGGTGGGGGCGCCCACCGGGCGGGAGGCAAGCACGATACGCGTCGACTCGACCATGTCCCCACCCTAGCCGCACACTCCGGGCCGGCCAGCAAGGTCGAGGCGGCGCCCGGCGCGCCGAACGCCTTCAGGACCGTCGACGACCGACCGCTTCCCGCACCTCGATCGTCAGCACCACCGCCACCAGCGCGACCACACCGAGTTGGATGCGCCAGCCCAGGCCACCCGCGATATCGGTCGAGAACAGGAAGGCGGCGATACCGGTTACGCTGCCGATGACACCGAAGACCGTGAACAGGTCGAGGGTGACGCCGAGCCTGCGTTCGCGTCGGCTGGAGGCCCGGGAAAGCTGTGTCTGACAAGCACTCTGGAGCATATCGAGCTTGTCGTCGCTGGTGGATCATTACCACCAGGATACTGCGCACGGCCGCACCGCGATCCGGATCACGCACTGCCGCAACGATTTCAGAGATAGCTACGGCGCGAACGATATCCGCGTATCTACAGGCACTCCTCCAAGGTGGCGCCGGCGAGTTCGTCGACCACGTCTGTGATCTCGGCGCGGCGGTGCAGGGCAGCCAATTGCCGATGGGCGCCATTGCCTCGGTGCAGTACGGCCGCGAGTGTATCGTCGACAAACGCTTGTTCGCCGAGTTCTTCCAGGGCAGGCCGGAGGTAGCCGAGCAAATCCGCCACCAGCATTCGTGCCGGTGCGACGCGGCGGGCCACCGGGTCCAGGCCATCGCCGTCCAAACCGAAACGGGCGGCATTCCAGTACGCTGCGCGCAGTACCTCGGCGGGCACGCGGGGCGCGGGCCGCCCGTGCTCCCGCGCATCCTGCGCCATCATCACCGTGGCTCGAACCAGCGTCGCGAGCAGAGCGGTTTCGGTGACCGTCGCGGGGATGTCGCTCACGCGGACCTCGACCGTGGGAAACGTCTCCGACGGCCGGACATCCCAGTACACCATCTTGGTATCGAGGATATTGCCGCTGGACATCATCATGTCGACCATGGCGTCGTAGTCATTGTGGGAGGCGAAGTACGGCGGCGGACCGGCGCTCGGCCAGCGCCGCCAGAGGATGCTGCGCCAGCTGGCATATCCGGTCTCGACACCGCGATAGACCGCCGAGTTCGCGGTCAACGCCAGATATACCGGCAGCCACGGGCGCAGGTAGTTGCTCACCTGTACCGCCGTCTCGCGATCCGGAATCCCGATATGCACATGACAGCCGCAGAGGCCCTGCTCGTAGGCGAGCATCCCGAATCGGTTCTCGATGCGTTGATAGCGCGGGGTGTCGGTCACCGGAAACCGCTCCGCCATGGTCGGCGGTATCGCCACCGCCAATATCCGCGCGCTGTTCTGCTCGGCGCATGCGGCGACATCGCGGCGCAACTTGCTGAGCTCCTTCAGCAAATCCGCGGTGCCGGTGTGCACGCCGGTATTGGTTTCGATCTGGCAGCGCGTGAGTTCGAGCTGCAACTCCACTCCGATCGCCTTCGCGGTGCGCGCGACCTCCAGATTCTTCGCGACCGGCGACCCGGTTCCGGGATCGACCAAGATGAACTCTTCTTCGACACCGACTGTCGCCGAGGTTGCATCCATCGCGAAGCACGCTCCCTTCTCCGGACCGGAGACCGGCCGTGTGGCCCTTAGACCGAGCGGTTCCGATACGGGCGTACCCAATCCCGCGCCTTCATCCCAGCCGCTTCGGCCAGTTGCGGGCCACGATCCCTGACGATCTCGGCCAACTCGACGCCACGTTCCCTGGCCACCTCGGCAAGCTGCGGACCGCGATCCTTCACGATCTCGGCCAACTCGACGCCGCGTTCCCTGGCCACCTCGGCAAGCTGCGGACCGCGATCCTTCACGATCTCGGCCAACTCGACGCCGCGCTCCCTGGCCACCTCGGCCACCTCCGGCGCGCGCACCTTGGCGACATCGAGCAACTTCGCCCCGTTGACCTGCGCCACCTCCGCGAATTCGGCACCCTTGGTCGCCGCGACCCCGGCCAAGCCGCGACCCCGGACCGCGGCCTCGTGCAGGTGTTCGCGCACCGAGTCCCCGGTACCACCATCCGCTGCCGCGCCGAGAGGGAGCGCCGCCGCCACCGCCGCCGCGGCTCGACGGGCCGCCCGCCTGCCACGCCAGCCCAGCGAGGGTTTGCCCGCGGTATCGGCGCTGGCGATCAGCAGTCCCCCGAGCAGACTGACGTCCTTGACGAATGCCGTGCGTTTGGCCGCCCGGCGCTCGGGATCCTGTTCCGCCCAGAAATCCTGGTCGGTGACCGTCGACGGCACCACCGTCGCCGCCAACGCGAGCGCGGCGACCCGCGGTGCTTTACCGGTGGCCAGCAATACTCCGCTCGCACATTGCACCCCGGCATTGACGCGTACCAGCGTCGCCGGATCGACTCCACTCCCCCTGCGCCCTTCCAGCAGCGCGTTCGCCGCCTTCACGCGCTGTTCCGGGTGCAGCAGAGTGTCGATTCCCCCCACGACGAACGCGGAGGCCAGTAAGGGACGTGCAAGTCGGCGCATCAACATGAGACCCCTTCTTCGATAGACGTCGATTGGACCGGGCGAGGTTCACGAATTCGAGTCGGACGGCGTCCCGCCCTCGGGTGGCCGGGCACCGAGCCGGTAGGCGTCGCCTGCTACCTGGTCAATGTGTGTTTGGCCTTCTCGGCCACATCTTCGACCGCGTCCTTCACCTTCTCGGCCATATCCTCGACCGCTTTCTTCACATTTCCGGCGGCATCCATCAGTGCGGCTCTGATCTGGTCGGTCTTTCCTTCGGCACGCAAGTCGTCATCGCCGATGATTTTCCCGACGGCTTCCTTGGCTCTGCCCCCGAGCTCATCGGTTTTGTTGCTGATCCTGTCGGCGAGCGACATCAGAAACACCTCCGCATCGTGAGTCGTCCAGGATAGGTGAGTCCAATAGGACCTCAGGCTAACACTCGGCAAAAAGCACCGCGCAGGAACGAATTCCGATATGGCCATTCGGGACATTCACGACCAGCCGGAGGCGTCGCGCCACGTTCCGACACGAGCCGGGGCCCACCCCGCAACTGCCGGATCGACCTCGGGAATGCGGCTGCCGTAGCGGTGGCGCTGACCCGATAGCCGTGGTCGAGGCCACCGGCACACCCGGCCGAACTCCGCGCCTCGCCGCGACCGCGCGCTACCCCCGAAGCATGCCAGGTCCGGGCAGCGACACCCCGAATTCCCTTATTCGTAACCCATCTGTGCCTTGCTCAGCAAACGATTTCCGATTTACGGTTCAGCAACGGCAAATAGTTAGCGACCATACGAGGCTACGAGGCATCCACGAGACGACTCGGGCTCGCCACAAACTCGCCCAATCAGCGGGAGCAGGTCATGACACGTGCGACATTTATTGCCGCTACGGCGGGAATCATCCTGGCCGGGGCCGGGGCAGTCGATATTCTCGGGGATCAGTCCGTCCCCGTCGACACCGTGCGCATCACCACTGTCTCGAAGAATGCTTCGAGCTCACCCGATGTCGGCAATACACGCGCGGAGGTCCCGCGCACCGTGAGTTGTCCGATCGAGCCCGCCGCCCTCGGCGAGCCCGAACCTTAACGGAACACCTCGATTCCGATGCCGAGGTGTGCCTCCGCACGGGCCATGATGCGGCCTGACCGGAGGCGATGAATGCCGCGGTGCGCGCGACCTCGGTTGGGGCGCTATAGAAACGGCACCCCGCGAGAGTGGCCTCAGTCCAGGTAGACCGGCAGGCTGCGGTGACCGTTGGACACGAAGCTGCCGACCGGCTCCAGCTCCGAGGGGTCGACGGCCAGTTTCATATTCGGGAAGCGCTCGAAGATGGCCGGGAGGGCAATGGCCGCCTCCAGCCGGGCGAGCGGCGCGCCGAGGCAATGGTGGGCGCCGTGACCAAACGAAAGATGGTCCTTATCGGCACGGTGGACGTCGAATTCGGCGGCGGTGGCGCCGTGCAGCCCGGGATCGCGGCCCGCGGCGGCGTAGGAGGCAAGAATGGCCTCGCCCTTGGGGATTCGGATGCCGTTCACATCGATGTCCTCCACCGCGTAGCGCAGCGGGAGGTGCGCGACAGGAGCCTCGTAGCGCAGGGTCTCCTCGACCAGATCCGACCACGGAACCCGGCCCTCGACCACGTCGGCACGCTGCTCGGGGTGGGTCAGCAGCGCGACGATGGCTTGATCGAGCAGGTTGACGGTGGTTTCGTGGCCCGCGTTGATAACCAGCATCAGGGTGTCGACGAGTTCCTTTTCCGACAGCGCCGAGCCGTCGTCGTCGCGGGTGGCGATGAGCACGCTGGTCACATCGTCGCCGGGGTTGTCGCGCCGGTAGGCGACGAGTTCGCTGATCAGCCGGTACATTTCGAGGTAGTTGGCCTGGGCTTCCTCGGGACCGAACGAGGTATCGAAGAATCCGTCGACACATTTATGCAGGCCCGGACCCAAATGTTCCGGCACGCCCATCATTTCGGTGATCACCTGAATGGGCACCGGGTAGGCGTAGAGCGGGCGCAGGTCGGCCGCCTCCCCCGGCGGGGTCGCCGCCAGCCGGTCCAGCAGGTCGGCGGTGATGGCCTCGATGCGCGGGCGCAGCGCCGTGCTGCGTCGATGGGTGAAGGCCGGCGCCACCAGCTTTCGCAGCCGCCGGTGGTCGGCGCCGTACGCGGTGAACATATTGTCCACAGCGACCCACGGATGCAACGGCCAGGCCTCGGTGATCTCACCGTTGATGAAGGCCGACCAGTGCTGCCGGGGATCCTTGGACACGCGGGGGTCGGCAAGTAGATTCTTCAGCACGACGGCATCGGTCACCGACCATGCGGGCACACCGCCTGGCAGCTCCACCACCGCGACGGGCCCACGCGCCCGGATCCGGTCCGACTCGCCTTGGATATCGGCGCCGGTCAGGTCCAGGGCTATCGGTTCGTACTCCATCAAAGACTCCTTACACCAGGTTCATCGGAGGGGACGAGGTGAAGACAACCGGCAACGCCGCCATCGCGCGGTGGAAAGGCCCTGGCCGCCACACCAATTCGCCCGCCGGGACGGCCAGCTCCATCTCGGGCAGCGCATCCAACAGCTGATCGATGGCGTCCTGCACCACCAGGTAGGCCACCGACTTGGCAGGGCAGGCATGGGGTCCGCCGCCCCACGCCAGATGCGAGCGGTTGCCGGTGCGATCCCCGCCGCGGATCGCGGGATCGTTATTGCATCCGCTGAGACTGATGAGCACCGGCTGGTGCGCGGGTAGCCAGGTGTTGTCGATCAGAATCGGCTGACGCGGGTAGGAGGTGCAGAAGTTCGCCATCGGCGGGTCGTTGAAGAGCACCTCGTCGAGCGCGTCACGCGTCGAAAGACTGCCACCGAGGACATTGCCGCCGAAACGCTCGTCGGTGACCATCAGCAACAGGGTGTTGGCGATGAGATTCTGCTGCGGTTCGATTCCCGCGCCGTAGAAGCTGATCAGCTGGCTGAGCATCTCGGTGTCATCGAGGTTGGCCGGGTGATGGGCTAGTCGCGAGGTGACATCGTCGCCCGGTTCCGCGCGGCGCAACGCGATCAGCTCCAGCAGCGCGGCACTGAGCATCTCCATGCCGCGGGCGGCCTCGACGGTGTCGAACAGCATGGCCATACCGGTGGCCACCCGCTGCCCCAGTTCCGTTGAGCAGCCGACCATCTGGTTCAGCACCTCGAAGACCAGCGGGAACGCATACTGCGTCACCAGGTCGGCGGAACCGGTTTCGCAGAAGGTATTGATCAGCGGAACGGCGATCTTCTCGACGGTGGAATGCAGAGCGTGCAGGTCGATTCCGTCGATGGCCGCGGTGTACGCGTTCCGATACCGCGCATGCGCGACACCGCTGTTGCGTAGCGCGTTCGGGTACCACTCCATCATCGGCTTGATCGGTGAATCCGCCGGAACGCTGTCCTGCCAAGCCCGCGGATCGGCCGGAAAGTGCTCGGGGTCGTTGAGAATTCGCAGCGCCGTCTGATATCCGAGCACCAGGGTCGCGGGCACATCCGGCGCCAGTTCGATCGGCACCATCGACCCGTGCTGACGGCGCATCTCGCGGTAGGCGTGATGCGGATCGGCGGCGAACTCCGGAGTGTGCAGCGGCGCCCGGGGTCCGTCGGAATCGACCGGTGATCCGTGCTGAACGGGGCAGACTCCGGGCGCGGCGGACCGAGGCGTGGACGCGGATGACTGTGGCGTGCTCAAAGACATGACTCCCGGTGGTGGAACAGGAATTCGCCGAGGGCGATCGGTGGGCTCGGGCATAAGCCTCTGGTCACGTTGCCGGGCTCCGAACTCATAGCCAACTGCCACAACGTTTTCGCTCAGCCTTCCGCACAACACCAACCTGGTGACCCCGCGTGGAGGTCTGCGTCGCGAACCCGGCGACTCACCCACGTTAGCAGCAATGCGATGAAGTCTCTCTCGCCGCATCAACCCCTTTCGGGCCTGTCCGGCGGGCCCGCATACGCCGCCGAGGAGCGGCTCAGGTTGGCTCGGAAGGCTCGTCGATGGTGGCTGGATGTCGTTCCCGCAGCGCCTGTACCAGGGCGGCGGTATATTCCGGCGGGGCGGCGTGGACGGATAGCCCATCGGCGACGGCGAGGTAGGCCTCGATATCGGCGGAGTCGTTCAGGAACACTCCCCTGGTCAACTGCTGGAGGTAGACGAGGTCGGGAAGATCGCCCTCGGCGAAACGCAGGACGGTGAAGGAGCTCTGGGTGAGTGCGGGGCCGCCGACGTGATCGGCCAGCACCTGGACCGCGATATTCGGCGCCTCTGCGGCGTGCAGGAGATGCTCGAGCTGGGCGCGCCAGACGGCCGACCCACCGATCGGGCGACGCAGCGCGGATTCCTCGACGATTACCCAGAGCTGGGGCGGATCGGGTCGGGTCAGGATGCGCTTGCGACGCATTCGCAGTGCGACCCGACGCCGCAGCATCGCCTCGGAGTCTCCCGGGTGCGCCAACGACAGCAGCGCGCGGGCGTAGTCGGCGGTCTGTAATAGCTCCGGTATTGCCCTGGATTCGTAACAACGCAGCATTCGCGCCGCCTGTTCCAGGCGCAAGTAGGCGCCGAACCCCGGCGGCAATTGGTCCGCATCGCGCTCCCACCAATCCGCCCCACCCGACCGGCGCCTCGCTTCCGCGACCGTCTCCGGATCAGCGGCTTCGCTCGACTCGCGTATCTCCCGAGCGCCCATGCTCCGAGTCTGCCACGCGAACCGGGCGCGACGCCACGCCCCCGAATGCCGAAATACGCTGTCTTGCTTGACCAGTCACCACTTGTCAGACTGGAGTCGCGTCGGACCGAGCGGCACAACGCGAAAGGACGGAACGTCACGATGACATCGGACGAGACGATCGAGGCTTCAATTCCCCTGGACCGGCCTACGTCGGCGCGGGCCTACGGCTGGATGCTCGGGGGAAAGGATAACTACGCGATCGACCGCGAAATCATCCTCCAGGTGCTGCGTGGATTCCCGGAGTGCGTCGACATCGCGCGCCAGAATCGCCAATTCCTCTATCGCGCGGTGCGGTATCTCGTCCAGGACGCGGGCATCAGCCAGTTCCTCGACCTCGGCTGCGGCCTGCCCACCGACAACAACGTCCACCAGGTCGCCCAGCGATTCAACCCGGACGCGCGCGTCGCCTATGTCGATATCGATCCCATCGTGCTCGCGCACGGGCGCGCACTGCTCGCCGATCACCAGCGCACCACGGTGATCACCGCTGATATGCGCGATCCCGATGCGCTGCTCACCGATCCGGATGTCCGCCGCCTGATCGACTTCTCCGAGCCGGTCGCGGTGCTGTTCCTATCCGTCGGGCATCACCTCAAGGATGTCGACGCCGTCGGCGAAGGCGCCCGGCACGCGTTGCGGCACATCATCGATACCGTCGCGGCGCCGGGCAGCCACCTCGCCTTCTCCCAGGTCGTCAGCGATGACGCCGAGGTCGGTTCCGCATTCGCCGCTCAGCTCGACGGCGCCGGAATCCCCTGGCAGAACCGCACTCCCGCCGAGGTGGACGCGCTCTTCGTCGGTCTGGAGCCGGTCGATCCCGGCCTGACCAACCTCATCGACTGGCGTCCCGATCCGGACCAGCCTCCGCTGGAGCCGGTGCCCGAGCAGCTGTTCCCCTACGTGGGCGCCACCAAACAGCGCACCGATGTCTACGAATACGGCGGGATCCTGCGTAAACCGTGATCCTGATGCTCAGTTCGGCGGCCTGACCGGGTTCGTCACGCAGTCATTCGGTGCCGGTACACCGCGCAGGCGCTGATCGAGCCAGTCGATGGACCCGGGGAAGCCACTGAACAGGGCGATGATGTGCTCGCCGCCCAAGGTGCGGAAGGTGACGGGGACGCCGCGCGCACACTGTGCGCGGTAGATATCGATGGCACCCTCGAGCGGGATCCAGAAATCGTGCACGCCATGGTAAATGTACAGTGGGACAGCGGATCTCCTATTGGTCAGATCCGTCCTGCGGAAGATCCGCTCGGCCAGATCAGTGCCGAGTGGATCGGCGACGGTGGCCGCGACCTCGATCGGGATGCCGACGACGCCGAGCGGGCCGTTGGTTTCGCCACAGCTGTCCTTCACCGATGAGGTGGCCACCCACTGCGCGAGATTATTCATATACGTGAGGATCTCGGGGTATTCGCGCCCCATTGCGAGGCTGACCACCAGCAGAATGCCCGATGCGGAGCTGCCGTTGAATTGGCGCGCTACGGTGCGGTAGTCGGCGGCCAGACCACCCATACTCGCCCCCACCAGGACACCGTTCAGCTCCGGCGCGTACTCGGCCACCAGCATGGCCGCCGCGTACGAGGCGATGGCGCCGCCGGAATACCCGCCGACGGCGAAGCGACTGCCGGTGAACTCGTTCGATGAATTGCGCACCGCGCGAATGGAATCGAGCACGACATGCCCGGCCACATTCGGCTCGGCATAGGACATCCACGGGCCTTCGTGGTCGGGGATCAGCACGGCGAAGCCGCGACTCACCGACGACCAGGTGGTCGGCGGAAACAGGTCGCCCGCGTTGAACTTACTGTGCAGTCCGTGCGCCATGGCATAGCTCGGGGTGCAGCTCAGTCCCAGCGAATTGATCGGCAGCGCGTTCACCAGCACCGGCCTGCCGCCGGGCCCGGTCCATTCGGCCGCGGGGATGACCAGCGTCGCGGTACCGAAGGACGGTGCACCCAAGGCATCGGTGGTCCGGAACTTCAGCAGCATGGCGCGTTGGATCGGGACCACCACCAGCGGTGCCGATGTCGCCGTCACATCGCGCCATTCCACGATCTGGCCGGGCGCGAACCGGCCGAGGTCGGACGGCCATACGTCGAAGATCGGATCGCCCGAGGGCGTGGACCGGACCGCTTGCCACAGTGCCGCGAGCTCCGGCGTGAGGTTACGTGACGGCGGTGATGCGGCGGGCGGGATCGTCGGCGGCGGAACATTGGTATCGATCCATTGCTGGAGTTCCGACGGTGACGTCGTCCCATTACCGTCGGAAACGGGTTCCGCGCCCGCGGGCGACCAACCCATCGGCAGCAGGCACCCGATAGCCATCGTGACGACCAGGGCGCGGAAGGACCACATCCCCTTCATGCTCGAGCTCGATTCGACATCCAGACCTCTACCCTTCGGGATTCGATGTCGTCGCTGTGCAGAGTCAGCGTAGGGTACCCCGCTACTTCTCAGCACCGCGGTCGGGACACCTCACCAGCAGGTCAGGCCGGAGATTCCCATCGAGCACAGTCGGACCGGCAGCGTAGTCGTGGCGGCATTCGATCAGCATTGAGCCCAATCCGCGTCAACACAGCCTCTACCCGATGTGATCGCGGATACCCGAGAGCACTATCGAGATCGGACCGCGGGAGCTGGTAGCTTCGGGACAGCAATGCCGCCGACCGGGACAGCAATCACCCGGCAATCGATTCCGTCATTCAGGGAGTTCCATTGGCACGGCCACGTCGCATACACCACATGTCCGGAACGCACCGCCGCGGCGCGTTGACGCTGTCCGCCGTCGCGGTGGGCATCCTGCTGACCAGCGGCACCGCCGGCGCCCGTCAAATCGGGCCCTTCGAGGTGGGCGGCGCGATCGAGGTCGAGTACGACCAGCAGGGCGGCCCGGCCGCGTTCGGCGATCCGATTGCCCCGGAGGCCGATTCCGGCCGCGGCGGCCGGTACCAGGCGTTCGCACGCAATGCCTCGATCTACTGGCAGCCCGAGGTCGGGGCGCATTCGGTGGGCGGAGCGATCCGCGACAAGTGGGCCGAGTTGGGCTCGGAAAACGGTGTGCTGGGCTATCCGGTGACCGCCGAGCAGGTGACACCGACCGGCTCCGGCCGCTACAACCACTTCCAGGGCGGTTCCGTCTATTGGTCCCTGGGCACGGCCGCACACCAGGTCGGCGGCATGATCCGGGATAAGTGGGGCGCCTCGGGATGGGAGGGCGGGCCGCTCGGGTTCCCGCTCACCGACGAGGCCTCTGCCAAGGGGAACGGCCGCTACAACCTGTTCACCGGCGGTGCGATCTACTACTCGCAGGGCACCGGCGCACACATCATCTGGGGCGCGCTGCGCGACGACTGGGTGCGGGCGGGCGCGGAGAACGGCCGCTACGGCTACCCCACCAGCGACGAGTACGACTACGAAGGCGGCAAGGCGCAGAACTTCCAGGGCGGCCGCATCACCTGGCGTCCCTAGGTAAAAATTTCCGTGCGGGAATAGCTGCGACACGGATACGTTCGTTCGAGTTGGTTAGTCGAACGAACGAAAGGGGTTGCCGGTGGCGACCGATGCAGCGGAATCGGCCGTCGGACTCCGATCGGAACGGGGAGCGATCCTCGGGTCGCTCATGTTGGCCACCGGCCTCGTCGCCCTGGATTCGACGATCATCGCCACCGCGGTACTCACCATCACCGACAGCCTCGGCGGATTCGCGCAGTTCCCGTGGCTGTTCTCGATTTATCTGCTGGCCCAGGCCGTCACGGTGCCGATCTACGGCAAGATCGCCGACACTGTCGGGCGCAAGCCGGTGATCCTGTTCGGGATCGCGGTCTTCGCGCTCGGGTCGCTACTGTGCGGTCTTGCCTCCAGCATGCTCGCACTCATCATCTTCCGGGCGGTGCAGGGCATCGGCGCGGGCGCGATCCAGCCCATGACCATGGTGATCGCCAGCGACCTCTACACATTGTCGGAGCGGGCCAAGGTGCAGGGCTACCTGGCCAGCGTGTGGGCGATGTCCTCGGTGGTCGGCCCGTTGCTCGGCGGTCTCTTCTCAGAGTACGTCAGCTGGCGGTGGATCTTTCTGGTGAATCTGCCGCTCTCAGCGGTGGCGAGTTGGATGCTGCTGCGCAATTTCCGCGAGAGCGCGCCGCGTCGCAGCCAACGCATCGACTATCTCGGCGCCGCCCTGCTCACCGTCGGCGCCGGGGCCCTCATCCTGGGCCTGCTGGAGGGCGGGCAGGCATGGGCCTGGTCCTCGCCGACGAGCGTCGCGATCTTCGCCGGCGGGCTGTTGGTGCTGCTGCTGTTCGCCTTCGCGGAGCGGCGGGCCGAGAATCCGATCCTGCCGCTGTGGGTGTTCACCCGCCGGGTGGTGATCGCCAGCAGCCTCGTATCGGTCCTCGTCGGCGCCATCCTGCTCGGCCTCACCTCTTACGTTCCGACCTTCACCCAGGGCGTCCTCGGCACCGGCGCGCTGGTCGCCGGTCTCACCGTGGGTGCGCTCACGCTGGGTTGGCCGTTGGCCGCCTCCCAGGCCGGAAAGGTCTACCTGCGCATCGGCTTCCGCAGGACCGCGCTCATCGGCAGCGGTTTGGCCGCCCTCGGTACCGCCACCACATTACTGATCACCGAGGATTCCACCCTGCTTCAGGTCGCGGTCTCCTGCTTCGTCATCGGCGCGGGCATGGGCCTGGTCGCCACCCCCACCCTCATCGCCGCGCAGACGAGCGCCGAATGGACCGAACGCGGCGTCGTCACCTCCGCCAATATGTTCGCCCGCTCCATCGGCAGCGCCGTCGGCGTCGCGATCTTCGGTGCCGTCGTCAACTCCCGCATCGGCGACACCGACCACCCCACCCCCGGAACCCTTTCCGGCGCGGTACATCTGGTGTTCATCGCGGTGGCCTTCATGGCCGTCGTCATGGTGATCGCGTCGGCGATGATGCCGGGGCGCAAGACCGCGGCCTGAACCGAAGAACTCCACGGGATGCGGTTCGCAAATATGCCTCCCCGCCCGAAAACGCACCGCCTGAGTTCTCTCCGCTGGGGATAGTGATGGTCGGAGCTACGCACCCAATCGGCGCTCACCGAGCCGAACGACTTCGCGCACTCGGCCTTCCGATCACTCCGGACCAGGTGAAAATGATGGCGCCCGAATAGATGTCGAGCCTCGAGCCGTGGTTCAGTCGATCCAGTCGGCCAGGAGCCGATCGGCTCTGCCGCTGCGGATTTCGGTTTCCAGCCAGAGATCGACCACCGACGCGAACATGGCGTCGTCGCGTGGGAGCAGGTAGGCCTTCGGGGCCGAGTCGAAGGGGGTGTTCGGATGCAGCACTTGGAGGTTCGGATGGGTGCGCTGGCGGTAGCGGCCCTCGACCGAGTCGGTGACGAGGACATCGGCGTTGTTCAGGTCGAGCTGGTCGTAGATGGTGAGATTGTCCGGCCAGAGGGTGAGCTGGGCGTCGGGGAAGTTGGTGCGGGCGAAAGCCTCATTGGTGCCGCCCGGGTTGACGATGACGCGCACATGCGGCTGATTGATCTGCGCGACGGTGGCGTAGGCGTCGCCGTCGGAGCGGCGCGTCACGGGAGTCTTGCCGTCGAATGAGGTGGGAATCGAGAAGTCGGCGGTGCGGCGGCGGGCGGCGGTATCGGAGATGCCGCCGACGGCGATATCGCATCGGGCGAGGAAGTCGTCCATCAAGGCACTCCACGTCGTCGGAATCCATTGCGGTACAACGTGCAGGGCCGCGGCGAGATCGCCCGCGAGGGTGATATCGACGCCGCGATAGGTCCCGTCCTCCGCGCGGAGCGTGTACGGCGGGTAATCGCCGGTGGTGCATACCCGCAGCACACCGGTCTGCCGCACCGTCAGCAGCCGCGACTGCTGCGCGGTGACGCCGGGAGCCGCCGCGACCAACCAGCTCATCCCGAACAAAATCAGCACCGGCAAGATTCGAAACGGTCTGCGCATCCGGACAGGGTAATCGGCCCGGCCACCGACTGATGTTCCCAGCGGACGGGAATCCTCCACAGCTCCGGATATCGTCACGGTTGGTTGACCGAATCGTCCCGAACCGCCAGCGGCCGTAGGATTTCCGTAACCCATTCGGTGAAATCCGTGGCGGTGTCCGGCCAGGAATCTTCGGTACGCAGGACGAGGAGGGCGCGCGCCGGGGTTCCGGTGTGCGCGTAGGCCCAAAGCTTGTGATGGCCGTCGAGGACCGCGGTCAACAGGAAGCGTTCAGGCGCTTCGGCTTCCACATAACGCTCTTCGATCCAGCCGACCAGAATTGCCGCGGGCCGTGCGCCCGCGGAGATGACGTCGACGTAGGCGGTGACGGTTTCCGCGGCGAACGCCTGCGGGGGCTGGGTCGGCATTACCGTCGCGAATGTGGGCCGGTCGTCGACCGGAATCGGGGTGCGCAGTTGCAAATGCGGGGTACCGGGCCACGGCCCGCCGTCGGCCAGCCACGGCGGGTCGTCGGGAAACTCGCGGAGATTCGTGCGCCGCGCCCACCAGGAATGCTCGTAATCCTCGACGAGCTCCACCTCGAGATCTACCAGGACAGCAAGGTAGTCACCGGTGCGCAGGCAGGTGAGGACCGGTGCGAGGGTGTTCACCAGGTCACCGGACAGTGCACCGACATCACGCAGCACGCCGCGTATCCGGGCCGAGTCCTCGGCCGCGCGGTGGGCGGGCCAGCCCGCCAGCGCCAGCATGGTTTCGCAGGTGCCACAATCGGATCCGGCTCGATAGATCGGCTCCCCCGCAATCAGCAGCGACTTGTTCCAGCGCGGCCAGGCCGAGGTGGGGTCGGGTGCGTCGTAGCCGAGCCGCACGATCGCGCGGCCGTCGTGGAGGGTGAAGCGAGCCCACGACGGCGGTCCGATGGCCAGCTGCTCGAGCCGCGGGTCGACGGGGCCGGCGGCATCGAGCCGCGACCATGCGAGACGGGCCTGCGCCGCCCATCTCTCGGATCGGTGGTATCGCGGCAATACCGGCTCCCGGCCGGACAGATTCACCAGCACCGAATGCAGAATCGGGATCTGTTCGGCATCGGCGGTGTGGAGGTGACGGCGCAGCATTGGGACCGCGGCCGGATCGCCCATCAGCTCCAGAGCAACCGCGAAAGCACTGTAGGACAAACCGGTTCGGTCGGGCAGTCGCTGGGCGATGTCGGCGGCGGCGGCGGTCGCTCGCATCCGGCCCAAGGCCAACGCGGCGCGGTCACCGTACTCGGGATCGGGCAGCAGCGCGCGCAGCCGCGGCACGAGTTCGACATGTCCGGCGATTCCGGCGGCGTCTATCGCCGCGCGCCGGGTCACCTCGTCATCGAGGAGTCGATTCAGCTCCGTCAGCGCAATGACCACGGCCGCCCTGGTCGACGCACGCAGCAGATCGACCGCCTCCGAACCCGTCGCGGCCGAGAGCAATTCGAGCAGAAGCGGCCCCACGGCCGGATCGTCGAGCCGCTCCATCAGCCAGGTGAGCCGCCTACGAACATCCGCGTCGGCGCGCGCGTAGCGCCGCAACACCGCACCCACCAGTCCCGCGGGCGCGTCGACGGCCAGTGCGGCCAACGCCGCCCAATGATCGTCCTGCGCGAGCGCCGCATCGAGCTCGATGTCGACCGAAATCCGCTCCATTACTCCAGTTTCCGTGCGGCCACCCGTTGGGTCGGGATCGTAGCTGCCACAGGCCTTCCGCACGCCGCACAGGGCTTGCGCACTCTGTGAGGCGTGCGGAGTCTCTGTGGGGGGCGTTGATCCGGCTAGGGGGCGAGTCGCGCGACCGCTTCAGCCGGTGGTTCGTCGCGCGCCGATCTCATCGAGCGCTCGCTCCCGAGGGCCGGTGGGGAGGTGTTCGGTGGCGGTGCGCAGGCGCTCCAATGCGGATTCGGGCAGCGCCGCGAGCACCGCCCGGTATTCCTCCCAGAGGTCGCGTTCGGCTACCGCTTCCACCATCTCGATCAGTTTCGGCTCGGAGATCAGACCAATGACACGGGTGAGGTCCGGGCCGTCCACCAGGTAGGCGGCCTGTACCAGCGCGTCGCCGCCGAGTTCGGCCTGGGCGACGCGCGTGGCCCGTTCCGACAGCGTGGTCATCAGATTGCCCAGCGTGAGCCAATCCGCGCGGCGTTCCAATTCGGCGCTGACCGCTACCACGGTGGTCTCCGGTAGTCGGCCGATGATAGGTGCGGATCTATGCGCATCCAGTTGTGCCGCGATATCGGCGAGGAAATCGGCGGGTAGCCGCTTGGCGACATCGCGTGCGTGCGACGGATCGAGTACGCTGGCCGTTTTGGCCGCCAACAGCGCATTGCGGTTGCGCATAATCAGTTTCGCGATGATGGGCGTCGGAATGACCTTCGCGGCGGCCGCTACCTTCCGCAGACCCACCACCTGGCCTTCGAAAAGCCAGTCCGCGACTTGCATTCGGAATGCGATCAGATCCGCGTCCGGCACCGCCGCGAGGTAGTCCAGTTCCTCGACCGGCACCCCCAGGGTGCGGGAGAGTTTGATCAGTTGGGCCCGGGCGGTCACCTGCTCGCCGCCTTCTTGACCGCCCCGCGCAGCATCCGGGGAATGAAATCCAGCAGTGACAGCGCGGCGTTCTCGAGATCCTCCTGCTGCCTACGCCCGGCCTCGACCACGGTCGCGGCGAGCCGCTCCCGGTCCTGCGCGGGTAGTGCGGCAATACCGGCGGGCAGTTCATCCGGCATCAATTCGGCCAATGACTCGGCCACGGCGCCCTCCTTCTTCGCATCGAGCGTAATGGAATCCGTGCCGCGTATATCGCTCAGCGGTCGCTGATTGGTAACTATCCCATCCGATGAGTCATAGCTGCCGCACATAACGAAGATCGCCCCGGATGTGTGCGCATCCGAGGCGATCGCGAAGCTTTCCGTCAGCCGCCGAACGAACCCGTCCAGAGCGTGTCGAGAACACCGTGCAGAGCAGCGCTTCCCGTGTCGAACAGGCCGCCGAGGGCCGCGCTACCGGTGTCGATGATAACGGGGATCATGAATCAACCCTTCTGTCGCGATAACCTCGTCTACCGATTCGAGGTCGACGCGACCCACTCTGCCCACGGATCCTGGTCGGTCGCTTGATTCCATCTGGCAGTTTCCTGAGAGCGAGAACCCTTGGTCGCAGCCTCGCGAATCACTTTCGCGGGAAACATTATTCGGTGAACAGCCCGGGAGTTCCGGTCCGAATCTTCCGAAATTCGAACACCGGGAACAAATCCGAGCGAGCCGACCACGAATCCGTGGTCGGCCCTGCTTCGTTCGCGTATCGGATTACGACGCGATCCGGTCCGCGCCCCTGCCGAGCTTGGTCAGCGCCAGATATCCCGCACTGACCAGCGCCGCCCACACCAGGCCGACGATCATCGCGGTGCGGCCGCTCTCGGTGAAGAACAACAGCACCGTCACCAGACCGAGGAAACCGAGGGCCAGCGCGGTGCTGACGGGCGCACCCGGCAGCCGGTAATCGTTGGCGGGCAGCTGGCCCCTCGTGACCCGGGCCCGGTAGATCAGGTGGCAGATGAGGATCATGCCCCACACGAAGATAGTGCTCACCGACGTGATGTAGGCGAAGGCCTTATCCGGCGAGATGATGTTGACGATCACGCCAATCACCATCGCGGCCGCCGAAACACTGATGCCCACATAGGGCACGGCGCGCGAGCTCAGTTTGTTCAGCCCGGCAGGCGCCTCGCCGCGCGCGACAGGGTGCGCAGTATGCGCCCGGTGGAGTAGATGCCGGAGTTGCAGGACGACAGCGCGGCGGTGAGCAGCACGAGTACTGGACGTATTTGCCCGCGACGGTGATCTCGGCCATGCAGATCGCCACCCACACCGCCCAGTACGACCATCCGGTGACGAAGCCGGCGAAGCGCCCGAGGAACTCGTGCGCGTACTCGGCGAAGCTACCCGAGATCGGCCGGTAGGTCAGCAGTTCGCCGAGCGCCCGCATGATCACGAAGATGGCAAGGCCCGCGGCCCGACCGCATTGCCGATCGGCGAATTGTCTGTCAACATTGGTGTCATCAGTGATGACACCGTTGTCGACGAGAGGTGCCCGTGGCGGATAGACCGACTCGCCCGAATCGGCTGAGCCCCGACGTCATCGTCGAGGCGGCCGTGCGGATCGCCGCGCGCGGCCGCCCGGACGGCCTCACCGGACGGGCGCTCGGCGAGGAACTGGGCGTGGACCGGTCCGCCGTATGGCGCCACTTCACGGATAAGGACGCGCTACTGCGCGCGGTCGGCGACCGACTGCTGACCATCGCCTACGAACAGGTGCCGCCCGATCTCTCCCCCAAACCGCGCCTGGAGGCGTTCGCCAGAGCCGTGGTCGAGGTCTTCACCGCCCACCCCTACGTCGGCGCGGCCATCGCCCCACGCACCACCCGCGGACGCGGCGAGTTCGCGGTCGTCGAGATGATGCTTTCCGCACTCACCGAGATAGGCCTCGAACCTCGGGATGTGCCGCGCTATCAGCGCATGCTCGCCGACACAGTGCTGTCCTACGCCGGTGTCCGCGCGGGTTATGCGGTACTGCCACAGAAGGTGCGCGATGCCGACGAAAGAGCCTGGACCCGTGAGTATTCCGTCGCGAATGCGGCGGAGTATCCGAATATCGCCGTGTATGCGGGCGGACTCGCCGAAATGGGACCGGACGCGGTGCTCGACACCCTGATCGAGGCGTTCTGGGTCGCCGTGGAGGCCCGCACAATGTCGAATATGAACGAGCGGAACGATTCTCATGACTGAACCACCGAATACCCGGTCCCGGCCGCGCCGGTACGCCACCCGCGCGGCCATCGCATTCGGACTCGTCGTGGCAGTCCTGATCGGCATCGCCTTCACCGCCCCGCAGATCATGCATATCCCCGGACCGATCACCTTGTTCCAACTGTTCCGCGAACCACCGTCGACGCAGGGCACGCTCTTCGCGAGCCGCACCATCCCCGCCGCGCGGACACCGCGACCACTGCCGGTCGGCACCGCTGCGCTGCCGAATACCGTGCCGTGGAAGGGATCTCATATCCCGGTCGCCGAATTCCTTTCCACCACCAAGACGAACTCGTTCCTCATCGTGCGCAATGGGGTCCTGGTGCACGAGTGGTACCGCGACGGGGTCGAGGCGACAACCCCGCAGGCATCGTGGTCGGTCGCGAAATCGGTTGTCTCACTGTTGATCGGACGCGCCATCGAGGCCGGGAGATTGCGCGAGGAAGACCGGCTCGTCGATATCCTGCCCGAGCTCACCACCGGTACCGACTACGACACCGTCACCATCCGCGACCTGCTGGACATGGCCTCGGGCATCGATGTCCCGGAGAACTACAACCGTCTGTGGCCGTTCACCGGCACCGCGCGAATGTATCTCACCGAGGATCTGCCCGGATTCCTCGCGGAGCATCGCACGGTGACCTTCCCGCCCGGCAGTAGAGGCGAATACCGCAGTGTCGACACCCAATTACTCGGCGCGGTGCTGGCGAAGGTCGACGGCCGGGCGATCGGCGACCAACTCGCCCGAGACCTGTGGGATCCGATCGGCGCGCAGGACGAGGCGCGCTGGAACCTCGACCACCCCGGCGGACAGGAGAAGGCATTCTGCTGTCTGAACGCCACCGCACGCGATTTCGCCAAGATCGGGCAGCTGATTCTGGATGGCGGGCGCGCGAATGGCACGCAGATCGTGCCGCCCGCGTGGATCGAACGGATACGCAAGCCCGCACCGAATCCGATCTCCGACTGGGGATACGGGGCGCAGTGGTGGCATCCATCGGACGGGACCGGCGCCGATCTGACCGCGCTCGGCGTCTACGGCCAGTACATCTACGTGGACCCACCGAGCGCGACGGTCATCGTCAAGCTCAGCGATTACGGCACCACGCAGGACGAACCGGAGACGGTAGAGGTGTTCCGCACCATAGCGAATGCGCCGCTGTCATAGCAGCACCCGCTACGGAGTCGGTAGGCGCACTAGCGATCCGCTGAGGTTCCGCCGCCAGGACGAGGGGTGGAAACATCGAGCGCGGCAAGGAATCGGACGATCAGGTCGGTGATCGCCTTCGGCTGCTCGAGTGTGCTGGTGTGGCCGCAGTCGGGGACGACTTCTAGGGGTCGGCATCGAGCCCGTCTCTGTTCCGATCTACCTGGCGACACTGTCACCGAAAATGCTGGAACTGACCGGCGAGATCGCCGAGGGATGGCTGGGTACCAGCTTTGTCCCGGAAGGCGCCGCCGACGCCTACTTCACCCATCTGGACGCGGGTCTGAGCCGCTCCGGCCGAACCCGTGCCGAACTGGACATCTGTCAAGGCGCCGAAGTCGACATCGTCGCCGATGAGACCGACCTACCGCGAGTGCTCGGCAGCCGAAAGCTGGAACTGGCGTTCTCGCTGAGTGGAATGGGCACCAGCACAACCAATTTCTACAACAACGCCTACAGCAGGCAGGGCTGGTCGGATATCGCTGCTCGGGTGAGTCGGCAATGGCAGGCCGGCGACCGGAGTGGCGCGGCAGCGCTCATCAGCGATGAGATGGTGCTGGCCACCACGCTGATCGGAACGCACGACATGGTACGCAGCCGATTGCGCGACTGGCAGCACGCCGGTGTCGACACGGTCCGCCTCTATCCCGCGGGAGACACCCTCACCGCTCGCCTGGACAACCTGGCCCAAGCCCTCGACATCATCCACGCACTTCCGGCCCCGGCCTCCGGAGAGTGACCCGGGCCGCGAAAGTATCGGCGTGTGGGTCCGGTCCACCCGAAACTCTGTGTACCGGCGTCCAATTAGAAGCGAACCGTTGAGTCCTTTTCGGACGGTATGGTGTTGCACCGCAGGTCGGTTATGGTGGTAGAAATCGATCGGCCATGTTGCCAGGACAGAGGTTTGCAATGGGGGCACCCGGACCTGTCCATGTGGTATTTGTACATGGTTTGTTCTCTTCACCCGACGCCTGGAATCATTTCGGGAGTTTGATCGAGGCGGACCCCGATCTGCGCGATACTGTTACCGTTCACCGTTTCAAATACGCCTCGCCGAGGGTGCAATTGCGATTGGCGCGCGGCATTCCGCACTTCGACACCATTGCCGACGCCCTGGGTACATTTCTGGCCAGTGTGCTGCCGGGAGCGCATTCGGTCGTCATCGTCACGCACAGCCAAGGCGGGCTGGTATTGCAGCGCTTCTTGGCGCGCACCATCGAGCGCGGCCGCGCGAGCGAACTCGCGCGCATCAAGCAGATCGTCATGTACTCGTGCCCGAACAACGGCTCGGAGTTCATGCTCTCGATCCGCGAGCACCTGTACTTCTGGCGGCAACCACAGGAACGGGAATTGCGCCCACTCAACGAGGCCGTGGTCCGGGCGCAACAGACGGTGCTGGCCAAGGTGGTTTTCGCCCACGGCTCCTCCGAATCCGAATGCCGAATTCCGATCGCGGCCTACGGTGGAATGACCGATAAGGTCGTGCCGCCTAACTCCGCCACCTGGGTCTTCCCCATGACCGGAATCGTCGAGGGCGATCACTCCTCGGTCATCCGCCCGCCGGACGCCGAGGCGATGTCGTACCGGGTGCTCAAAATGGCGCTGACCGCCGCGGCCGGGACGGGAGCCGAACGCACTGCCGCGGAACCGACCGAACGCCATCCCTTCGCCACCATCGACCCACCGCTGACCCCGCTGCCGCCCAAGCTGCGCGGCCGCTACCAACTCGTCGCGGCGGTCATCGCCCAACAACACGCCGGGGTCGACATCCTCGCCGATATCGGCGGATCGGGCAAAAGCCGTATCGCGCTCGAAATCGCCCGGCGCCTCGGCGAACAGGGCTGGCGGGTCTGGTGGATCTCGGTGCCCCGCATCAGCTCCAGCATGCGGGAACTCGCCAACCGCCTCGGCGCCCACCCCGAACAGGTCGAGAAGGCATGGCGGGACGGTACGGCGCGAGATCTGGTGTGGCGCTTGCTCAATGCCGCGTCCAAGCCCTGGATACTGGTCTTCGACAACGCCGACGACCCGCAGACGCTCGGACCGGACAATGGTGCGGTCTCGGAAGGCACCGGCTGGCTGCGGATTCCGGCGACCAGCCTCGGCCGGGTGCTCGTCACCAGTCGGCACTCCAACCGAAACACCTGGGGCACATGGGCCGTCATTCACCGGGTGCCGCAGTTGGACGACATCTCCGGCGCGGAGATACTCCTCGACCGGGTCGGCCCCGGCGGCGGCACGGTGGAGCAGGCCCGGCAACTGTCGCATGCGCTCGGTGGACTTCCGCTGGCGCTGGTCGCCGCCGGGCGCTACCTCAAATCGGCGACCGGCGACAAAATCTGGCGCGGCGAGCACAACATCACCGATTTCGCGAGCTATCGCGCGGCGCTGGAGCGCCGCTTCGACGCGCCGCCCGCCTCCGAGGTCGGCGAACCGTTCGGCCTCGGCATCGTCAGAGGGGTTTTCGACCTCTCCCTCGACCTGCTGACCGGACGCGGCGTCGTGGCCGCCGCTCCCCTGCTGCGGCTCTTCTCCTGCCTCAATGTCGCGCCTATTCCGTATCACCTGCTGTTGCGGACGGGACTGCTCGCCGAGTCGCCGCTGTTCGCCGGACTCGACCCGCAGCGGGCACTGGCCGCATTGACCGAACTCGCCGATATCGGTCTGATCGACCCCGACAAGCGGGCCGGTATCGGTGATCCGCACCTCCGGCATGTGCTGCTCCTGCATCCGGTGGTGCACGGACTGTTCCGCGAGCACGAGCATGTGCGCCGGAATCGCGCCGACTACTACGGACTCAACATCCGAATGATCCTGGCCGCCACCGAAGGCTTCGAACCCGATCATCCCGAGAATTGGCCCCGCTGGGACAGTCTCATCGCGCACGCCGTCGAGATCGCCCGGGTGTCGCTGCTCGGCGATCCGATCGATGATCTCGGCGTCACCATCGCGGCTCTGGAATTGGCCCGGCTGACCCTGCGCTACCTCATCATCACCGGACTGCTCGATCCGGCGCACGAACTCGCGACCTCGATCGTGAACGACTGCGCGAAGCTCGGATTCGGTGGTGACGAACGGGAAATCCTCGGGCTGCGACACGAGATCGCGCGCATCGCACTGGAGCGCGGTGAGCTCGCGGTGGCGGAGAAACAGCTGATCACCGTGATCGAGAAACGGAGCGAACTGCTCGGCGCCGATCACGCCGACACCCTCGCCAGCCGCCACAAACTGGCCAGGGCGATCATGGAGCAGGGGCGCTGGGCCGAGGCGGAGCCGGTGCTGCGGTCGATCGTGCTCGCCGAGTACTCGGTGCGCGGTCCGGAGCACTCCGACACCATGGTCGTGCGGCACAGCCTCGCCCGATCTGTCCTCGCCCAAGGCCGTGCCGAAGAAGCGGAGGCGATGGTTCGCGACATCCTCGAGGTGCACGACAGGCACTGGGCGCCGAACTGGCCGGAGACCGTCTTCGTACGGCACACACTGGTCCGCTGTCTACTGGACTTGAATAAAGTCGACGAGGCGATGCGCGAGATCCACGATGCCCTCGCGATCGCGACCGCTCCCTCACATTTGCGGCTGGCCATGTCTTTCCGTAAGTCTTTGGCGACTGCGCTGTTGTTCCAAGGACGCGTGAATGCCGCCCGCAAGCTGCTCGAAGAGCTGCTGAAGCAGGCCGAGGAAACACTCGGAACGAAAGACCCGAAAACGGTGCGGATCCGTAATCTGCTCACTCAAGTGCAACAGATTTCGCCCGATTCGACAGATCCGGGGATTCCCCCGATCTCCTGATGTACCTTGAAACGTCGCGTGAATTCGCTAACACTGCCGACACGGATTGCGTTCATCAAGTGAAGCTTTCGGTGACAACCGAAACGTCAAGAGGGCGGGAGGGCCCGGATGACATCCGATCATTTCGACAGCGGCCACACGTGGGAGAACACGGCGGCCGACCACATACGCGCCACAGGATCGCGCGCGGAAGTCGCACGCCGCATCGCTTTGGAGGCGCTGGTCGCCGACCGCCAGGAACTGGAACTCGAAGTCCGCTCCACGGTGGGTCCTTCGGGTCATAACGACCGGTCGGCTCCGACGGAAGCCCTCCGCATCAGCCGGGATCTGTGAGACCCTGAACTTGCCTGGCCGACAACCTATTCCGAGTATTCGGCAGGCAGGTGAGCATATGGGGAATGCCTGCGACCACGATCCGTATTTCACGGCCGTCACCGCATCGGAGTTCCAGCGGCGTCATATCGCCGATCTGGCCTCCGGGCGCTGTGCCGCGGTCCGGGTGCCCGACTTCATCTCCGCGGGAGCCTGCGCGGAGATACTCGGCGCCCTGCTCGGCGCGCCGTTCGACGCGTACGGCACCGCCCGGGTCTATCCCCCGGTACTGCGCTTCGGCGTCGGCGTCAGCGATCATCGGCGGGAGGGGGTGGTCGCCGATAGTTACTGGGCGGCAGTAGATTCCGGCAGACAGGCCTGGCGCGACCTCGGCCTGTCCTTCGATCCGTTCCTGCTGTGCCGGGAAGGGATCGGCCGGGAGTGGCCCAATAAGGTCGAGATCGGCCGACGTGGCGGTCGCGAGATGGGCGCCGGGGTGGCCAGGGAACCGAATCAGGGTTTCCAGGTGCACTTCGACGATGCACTGCGCGAATTCACGGGCAACCTGCTCGATGCGAATCTGGTCGCGCAGTTCGCCTTCAATCTCTATCTCAGCGTCCCCGAACAGGGCGGTGAAACCGTCGTCTGGCGGCACCGGTGGTCGCCCGCGGACGAGCTCTACCGGCTGCCCGGGTCCTACGGCTACCGCAGCGATGTCGTGGACGCGGCAGAGAGTTTCGCGCTCCGGCCACGGGTGGGCGAGGCATTGCTGTTCGATCCGCGCAACTACCACGCGGTGCTACCCAGCCAGGGCGCACGACGGATCGCACTGGGTTTCGCGGTGGGCCTCAGCGATAACGGTGAGCTGCTGACCTGGGGTTGAGCCATTCCAGTCTCATGGATTCGGTGCTGAGTCACCGGATCCGCGTTACGGTCACGCGATGGAAATTCTGCGCTACGCGGCGTTCAGCCCGACCCCGGATGGCGGCAATCCGGCCGGTGTGGTGCTCGACGCCCGCGGCATCGACGACGCCACCATGCTGGCCACCGCCGCGGCGATCGGGTTCTCCGAGACCGCGTTCGTCACCCCGGCCGCGGACGGGCACCTCGATATCCGGTATTTCAGTCCGCGCGACGAGGTGCCGTTCTGCGGACATGCGACCATCGCCACCGCCGTCGCCTATGCCGACCGGCACGGGGCGGGCGAATTACGGCTGCGGACCAAGGCGGGTCCGGTGACAGTCGCCACCGAGGTCGATTCCAGCGGCGCCACCACCGCCACCCTGGTGGCTGTTCCGCCGCGCACGGTCGGCCTGCCGGAGGCGGATCTCACCGCCCTGCTCGCGGCATTGCGTTGGCGCGCTGAGGATCTCGACCCCGCCTTGCCGCCGCGGGTGGCGTATGCCGGCGCCTGGCACCCGATTATCGCGGCGAGCACCCGCGCCCGGCTGGCGGATCTGGACTACGACATGGCCGCACTGGGTCGGCTCATGCGCGAAAAAGATTGGACCACCATCGATCTGGTGTGGCGCGAGGATGCGATGATATTCCACGCGCGCAATCCCTTCCCACCCGGCGGCGTGGTGGAGGACCCCGCCACGGGTGCGGCGGCCGCGGCCTTCGGCGGATATCTGCGGGAGCTGGATTTGGTTCCGACGCCCGCGACGATCACCGTGCATCAGGGCCGGGATATGGGCAGGCCCGGGGTGATCACCGTGACGATACCGGCCGCCGCGGACAGCGGAATCCATGTCACCGGAACCGCCGTTCAGCTCTGATCCGCGCTCGCTCCCGTCGAAATCTCCACGGTCACTTCGATTTCGACGGGAGCGTGCAAGGGCAGCTGCGCGACCCCGACCGCGGTACAGACCGGCCGTCCCGCACCACCGAAGATCGCGATGAACAGTTCCGTCGCGCCCGAGACCACCGCCAGCTGGTCGCCGAAGCCGTCGGCGGAGGCGACGTAACCCACCACTTTCACCACTCGGCGCACCGCGTCCAGGCCCGCGACCGCGTCGACGGCCGCCAGTGCGGCGAGGGCGCAACGGCGGCTCAGATCGGCCGCCCGCTCCGGTGTGATGTCCGTGCCGACCGCTCCCGTGGCGATCAATTCACCGTCCACCAAAGGGATTTGGCCCGCGACATGGACGAGATCGCCGCTGCGCACCGCCGGGATGTAGGCGCCCTTCGGTGGGCTGGTCGCGGGTAGCCGGAGACCGAGTTCCGCGAGTCGTGCACCCGCGCCGACGCTCATGGTGCGCACTGTACCTTTCCGCCGGACTACGAAGCGGCGCAATCGGGGTTCCGGTAGTAACGGCGCAGAACAACGGATGCGGCGTAGGCCCCGGTCGGGGTTGTCACGGCCGTCAGTCCGCTGCCTTGGGCCGCCAGTCAGCGGCCCACGCGTCGAGCTGGGCGAGACATTCGAGAAGAGTCCTGCCCTGTCCGGTGAGCAGGTAGCCCTCGCCGGCGTGCTCGACGAGGTCGGCCTGTCCGAGCTCGCGAAGCCTGTCTGCCAGGACGCTCGAGGAGACGCCGTCGCATCGCTGCTGTAGTTGACGGAAGGTTGGAGTCGAGTCGTCCCGCAGCTCCCACAGGACTCGCAGCGCCCAGCGCCGGCCCAGGAGGTCGAGGAGCGCCATGATCGGGCGCCCCGTGTGTGAGCCGCGGACCCTGCGGCCCGGGAGGGGTGTTGGTCGCGTCATCTGCTTCCCTTTCCGAAGCATCGAGGCTAGCATGCTGCACATGCCTCTGAAATCGAAGCAACCACGAATCGAACCGCTTTCGCCGCCGTACGACGAGGAAGCCGGCGCCGCTCTCGAGCTCCTCGGGCATGCACCCATCCAGCTGTTCCGGGTGTGGGCTCGCCGGCCGGAGCTTGCCCGCTCCATCGCGGGCTGGGGAAGCTATTACTTCTCTCGGCGCTCCGCTCTCACTCTCCGCCAGCGCGAGCTGGTCATCGACCGGACGACCGCGCTGTGCGGCGCCGACTACGAGTGGGCCGTACACATCGCGGGCTTCGCCGAGAAGGCGGGACTCGACGCCGCGCAGCTCGGGTCCCTCGCGACCGGAAAGCCCGCGGACGACTGCTGGGACGCGACCGACCGTGCCGTGCTCGAAGCGGTCGACGAGCTCCATGCGACCTTCGATCTCTCCGACGAGACCTGGGCGAACCTGGCCGCCGTCGCCGATGAAGATGCCGCGCTCGAGCTGGTCCTGATCTGCGGTTGGTACCACGCCATCTCATTCGCCGTCAGGGCGCTCCGCCTGCCTCCCGAGCCCGGCACCGAGTCGATCGCCGCGTTGGTAGGGACGGAAAAGGAAGGCGCGGGTCCAGACAAGCGGGCGCACAGTCCGGAGAACAGCGCCACCCGACAACGGGAAAATACCGCCACCGCTGCGAGTCACACGGAACGCGTCGATGTTCGGAGTCGTATTCAGTGCTGACATGCGGATTCCACTGCGGCTGAACAGGACTGCGCATCGTCGGCGTACCCCGAACTCCACAGCCAGCGCAGGTCTACCCTGGTGACAAGCCGTGCCGCGCCCGGTTGCCCGAGGTCTCCGATTTGCGCCGCCCGGACGAGTTCCGTGCCTGGTCGCCGAGCTGGAACGCGCGGTGCGCACCGACCCCGACACCGCCCGCCAGGTGCTGGGCTTCCTGATCCACAACGACCCGAGCCAAGACAATCTCGCCCGTGAGCGGGAGATGCTGATCCGAAAGTCGGGCATGCCACCAGATTTCGTACAGACCCGCGCCGAGACGGAGGCTGGTGAGGGCCGGCCCACATCCTCACCGCTTCTGAAACACCGCCCAGCCGGGTGGGGATTTGCGTGCGGCCGCGGCGACGGCCGGCACGATGGCCAGTGCGAGGATGCCGCCGCCGATGGCCAGCCTGGGGTAGTCGGCAGCGGCGACGACCAGCCCCGAGGCCATGCCGCCGGTGGCGCCCGCGATGGCGATCGCGACATCGACCAGGCCCTGGGTTTTGGCACGGGTAGCCAACGGCACGGCGTCGGTGACGATCGCGGTGCCTGCGATGAGGCCGAAGTTCCAGCCGAGACCGAGCAGCGTGAGTGCCGCCGCCAACAGGGTGACGGAGTCGCCGGGGGCACAGGCGGCGACGATTCCGGCGCCGAGCAGGGTCAGCCCGGAGATGGCGGCAATGGTGAAGCGGCCATAGCGATCTACGAGCCAGCCGGTCAGCGGCGATGGCAAGTACATCGCGCCGATGTGGGTGGCGATGACAAGGCCGGCGGCGGCGGTGCTGTGGCCGTGGTCGTGCATGTGGACGGGCGTCATGGTCATGATCGCGACCATCACGAACTGGGTGAGCACCATAACCATCGCACCGACCAGCACGGCGGAACCGCGCCTTTCGACCGCATGGCGCGGCAAGCCGTCGGCGTTATCAGGCTGCGCGACGATGCGTCCAGCCTCGAGCGTGCGGGCAAGTAGTAGCGGGTCGGGGCGCAGCCCGATGGCCAGCACCACGGCCGCCAACGCGTATGCGGCGACGGCGAGCAGGAACGGACCGGCGAGGTGGGGGATGCCGATTGCGTGTGCGAGGTCGCTGGTCGGCGCGGTGAGGTTGGGGCCGACCACGCCGCCGAGTGTGGTGGCGACCAGCACGGTGGACACGGCACGGGCGCGGTGCGCCGGGCCGGCCAAATCGGCTCCGGCATATCGGGCTTGCAGATTGGTGGAGGTGCCAGCGCCGTAGACGAACAGCGCTACGAACAGCAGGATCGGATTGTCCGCGACAGCGGCCGCAATGACTCCGACGCCGCCGATGGCACCGGTCAGATACCCGGCGACTAGGCCGGGGCGGCGTCCGCGGGCGTGCGAAATTCGTCCGACTGCGACGGCCGCCAGCGCGGAGCCTGCGGTGCCGAGCGCACTGGGCAGACCGGCAAGGCTGGTTGAGCTGAGCATGTCTTGCGCTAGCAGTGCACCGACGGTGACGCCCGCCGCCAGCCCCGCACCGCTCAGCGCCTGAGCGGCCACTAGGACGAACAGGGTGCGGCGCTGCGCCTGGGAGCCGGGGAGATCATCGATCCTGGCAGGTACTGACGTCGCCACGACAGAGTCAGCCCAGCTCGCCCAGGTCGAGGCGGTCGCGGAGTCCGGCAGCGGTGAAAGCCGCGACCAATTCGGCACGGCCTTCGGTGAAGTGGGCCCAACCCTCGTAATGAACGGGAACCACCCGACGTGCGCCGAGGAGCTCGGCGGCCTCGGCGGTCTGGTTGCTGTCGAGGACGATCGGCGCACCGTCGAAGAGGACGGAGAAGCGGGGCGTTCCGGCGAAGAGGATGGCCGTGTCCACCGGTGCGAAACGCTCGGCGATCTCCTCGACCGCAGTGAGTGAGGCGTTGTCGCCGCTGACATAGACGGTGGGCAGGCCTTCCCCGGTCAGTACGAATCCGACAACCTGGCCGGTGATCGGCTCGACCTCCTCGCGTGCGCCCGGCCCGTGGATCGCAGGCACACCCGTCACGATGATGGTGCCGCCGCCGGGGCGATCCAGCTTGATCGACTCCCAGTCGACCAGGCCTCTGGCCCCGTTCCCGAGGCGTTGCCCGCCACTCGGCGTGGTGAGGGTGAGTGGCACGTCGGCGAGCAGGGCGCGGCCGGAGTCGTCGAGGTTGTCGGGGTGCTCATCGTGCGAGAGCAGAACCACGTCGACGCGGCCGAGGTCGGCCGGTGCTGCAGCGGCTGGCGCGGTCTTGGTCAGCAGGCCGCCGGACTGCTGGTAGTCGCGGGGCGCATCGAAGGTCGGGTCGGTGAGGAACCTCAGCCCGCCGTATTCGAAGAGGGCGGTCGGGCCGCCGAAGACGCGGACGCAGACCTGCTGATCGGTTGTGCCTACGGAAGTCACGAACAATCTCCTCACGGATGAAACTATCGATATCCGTGAGATACGGTAGGTCGTTCTCATGGACAAAGGCAAGTCGTAACATGAGATTTGTGAGAGTCGCGCGAGAGACCTTGTCCGCCGAGCCCGCGTTGCCGCCCGCACCGGGGGCCGAGCGGTACCTCGCTCTCGACTTCGCCGACAGCGCTTATGTGCTGCCCGGTGGACACTTCATCGATCTGCTCGGCACCGTCGAATCGACGAATCGGTGGCTCGCCGAACGTGGCCTCGCGCCCGCCGATGCCGGAGTGCAGGAGATGTGCGCGACGCAGCTGCGCGTGCTGCGAGAGCACATCCGGGCATTGTTCGCCGCCCGCGTCGCGCGACAGCCGGTATTGCCCGCAGCGCTGTCCGCCGTCAACGACGCGCTGAGCAGGACGCCAACGGCCGCCCTGCTGCAATGGGATGAGACGAATGGCCCCTACCGCGCCGCGCTGTGTCCACCCAACGAGATCCTCGACCGCACGCTCGCGACGCTCGCCGCAGATGCGGCCGACCTGCTCACCGGCTCCGATGCCGATTTCCTGACCACCTGCGACTCCGTCCCGTGCAATCGGTACCTGATCCGGCACGGCCGCCGTCACTGGTGCTCAACGCGTTGCGGCGACCGCGCTCGCGCGGCCCGCGCCTATGCCCGCGCCAAGTCGAAGGTGGACTGACCGTGCCGCTGAGTCACCCCACCGCCCGGTGGGCGTGACGAGAGACCAGCGGCCCGAAACTAGGTTATGCGAGGCGGACATCCGCGGTAGATAGACCAAAAACCTTGCGTCCGGCGGACTTCGCCACGATGACGACGACAGCCGTCCTGGTCTCGGGGTCGACCGACTTGATGCGTCCGGTGAACTCCACGGTTCCAGCGGAGGCGGCTTCGATGACCGTGTAATTCGACAGTCGGACCCCATACCTGATCATCGCGCCCGGGTCACCGAGCCATCCGGTGACAAATCCCGCCCCCAAGCCCATCGTGAGCATGCCGTGGGCGATCACATCCGGAAGACTCGCGAGCGCAGCGACCTCGTCGTGCCAGTGGATGGGGTTCACGTCCCCGGAGACCCCGGCATAATTCACCAGGTCGCCGCGTGTCAGGCTCACGGTTCGAGTCGGAAGCTCATCACCGACGGCGATATCCTCGAATCGAATTGCGGTGTGCGGGACACGTGTGCGTGAGATCGGCGAAAGATGGGCTGCGGTCGTGGAATTCGAATCTGTCACCAACAGCCCGTCCGCTTCGGCGGACACGGCCGTGGTTCGGGAGGTCGTGTCGAGCCCGCTCATGATGACGCGCTCGATCGTGTCGCTGATGTCGGCGTTGACGTCCTCGCCGGTGATGCCTACGACGGTGGTGTGCATGACCTGCACGATGTCACCGGTCTGGTCGGTGAAGGTGTTGGTGATGGTGAGCAAGTCCTTGCCCGCGATGCGACGCGCCGAGGACAGCTCGACGTCACTGACCAATCGGTCGCCGGTGAGTACCGGCTTGTACATTTCGAAAACCTGATCGGTCTGCACGAACATGTCGTAGCCGGTCATGACGGTCTCGAGCAGCCTACGGTTGGCCAGCATCGCGGCGGTGGAGATGAACGTCGTCGGTGCGATCAGACCGGCGTATCCGAGCTCACCGGCAGCGTCCTCACTCCAATGCGCCGGGTGGAAATCCTGCACTGCTCGTGCGTACTCGCGGATCTTCTCGCGCCCCACCTCGTAAAAGTCGTCCGCGCGATAGCGATGCCCCACCAGTCCAGCCACATCGAACGCCGCTTCCACCAAGCCCCTCCTCCGTCAGGATTTCCACGGCACTCGTAACCGACACCGGCAGAACCGAGTTCACGAGTGAAACCTCACCCTCGCACACGATATAGCGCTCGCACGGTATAGCGCTCGCGCCGAGAAAAACAAACGTACGTTCGCGAGACACTCACGGCGGCAGGATGTTTCCCCAGACTCCGCTGCGCCACGTTCACGCAAGCCGGCCCCATCCTTCGTCGGTGCGCTGGAAGACGTCATGAGTGCCGAGCGAATACAGCACGCCCCCACGGCCGCCGGACCTGAGCTTCAGGCAGGTGAGCGACGAGTCACCATCGCCAGCCAGGTCGAGCGTCAGGAACCCGTCTTCGAGCCTGAAGACCTGGAAGTCGCTGGCAACGAAGACTTCGCCGCCGTGCATGCAGACATCCTGGAGATCGACATCGGTGCCGGTATCGATCATGGTCCACATGCCGTTGCGGCCATGAAGCATCACGCCGTCATCGCCCACGCAGTACACCTCGCCGTCGTCGCTGACGGCCACCGCATTGAGATTGGCATTGGTCGGCGAATCCTCGGCTCGCCAGCGCCCCTCGGACAGCGCCCAGATCTCGCCCTTCCAGCCAACCGCGTAGACAAGCGACGCGTCGCGCCCCGCAATCGCCGTGAACCCCACCACGCCTTCACTGGCGTCGGGCCACGGCGCGCTGATATCCGTCCAGGATCCGCCGCCGGGCTCCCGGCGATACACGACCCGGCCCATGCCGCAGGCGAAGACGGTCTGGTCGACGGCACCGAGGTTGGTCATGCCGGTCTCCCTCGGCAACTGGCCCGATGTTTCCACGCGGGTGCGTGGCCTCAACTCCCAGACATGTCCCGCGGCGCTGATGCCCACGACGACCCAGAGCGAGTCCGACGGATCGCGCACCGACGCCACCGCCACCGCTGTCCAGTCGGGCGTCGCCGCGTACGAGTACCACTGGCCCCGGTGATGCACGGCGAACAGGGAATTGGGCCGTCCGGCCTCCACTTCGGCGATCGCCTCCGCCGCACAAAACAACGGTTGCGGCTCATCCGATCCGGTACAGGCGCAAAGGAATCGCCAGATATCGGTGTCCATGGATACTTAGGTACTCTCATTCGAATGGGTGGGGCCACTGGCGGCCGCGCCAGCGCGGTGTCAGTCGCGGTCTTCATCGAGCCATTCATCAAACCATGCGGCCCCGGTCAGCAAGTGCTGCCCGCGCTGACGGCAGGTCGGTGAGCAGTGCCGAGCAGCCGGGAAAGAGGTTCCGCAGACCCTCTCCGCCGCACTCCGGTCGACGATGTCCGCACGCGCCGATGCTACGGCGACTCCGATCGGGTGCGGGCCGAATGCGGGCGGTCGGCAGTCGTTTTCGGTACGGTCGAATGAATGGCTATCCGGCGGACCACACGCGCCAGGGATGCCGGGGATGGACTGGAGCAACCACGACCGCGGGCGTCGTCGATCGACGATGCCGTCACCGCGTTGCTCTCGCTCTGGTTGATCAGCGGACTGATGCTCGATGCCTGGGCACACGCCAATAAGCCCGGCCTCGAAACCTTCTTCACCCCTTGGCATGCGGTGTTCTACAGCGGGTTCGCCGCTACCGCGGCCTGGGTGCTCCGGCTGGTATTCCGGCACCGGAGCGACGGGCGCGCGGGCCTTGCCGCGATCCCGATCGGATACGGTCCCACGCTGGTCGCCCTCGCCGTGTTCGCCCTCAGCGGTCTCGCGGATATGGTGTGGCACACCGTCTTCGGGATCGAGGATTCGATCGATATTCTGTTCAGCCCGAGCCACCTCGGGCTCGCGATCTCGATGTTCGTCATTGTCACGACCCCGGTCCGCGCGGCCTGGTCCGATCCCGCGCCCGCGACACTGCGCCGACTCTGGCCCGCGCTGCTCGGCACCGGTCTCGCGGTTGCGGAGGTGATGGTGTTCCTGGAGTACGGCAATGCCATGCTCATGCGCGCGACCTGGATCGTCACCTCGTTCTCGGAGGGCGGCGACGACGGGTCGGCGTCACGACTCGCGGTCCGCATGGTGGTTACGAATGCCACACTTCTGCTCCCGCTGCTCTTCCTCGCCAGACGCTGGGGTCTGCCGCCCGGGGCCGCGCTGCTCACGACCACACCGCTGCTGATCCTGAGCGGCGCCGAGACCGGCGGGCGCAATCTGAGCACACTGCTGTCCGTCCTCGTCGCCGCCCTCGGGGTCGAGCTATTCGCTCGCGCACTGCGCCCGACCGCCGAACGACGCCGGGCCTATTGGCTCTTCGCCGGGCTCGCCCCCTTCTTCACCTGGTCGCTCTATCTGGGAGTGGCCGCCAGCGCGGTCGGCCGTCTCCCCACCGTCGTCGAGTTGTGGACCGGCGCGCCGATCGTCGCGGCCGCGGTCGGCTGGCTGCTCGGGGTGCTGATGCTGCCCGCCGCCCCTGCGGCGACGCCGCGATGATCCGCGTGAAATAAGGCAGGGGCGCGGCGGCGTTGGCCATCATGTCTGCCCACGACTAGGAGCTGCATTGATCGACGTCCCGCTGTCAGTACTGGACCTGGCGCCGGTGGAGGCCGGCCGCACCGCCGGTGAGGGGCTCGCGGCGACCACCGAGGTGGCGCGACGCACCGAGGAGCTCGGGTATCACCGTTTCTGGGTCGCCGAACACCACAACATGCCGGGTATCGCCAGTTCGGCGCCGAGTGTGCTGCTGGCCCATCTCGCGGCGGCCACCTCGCGGATCCGGGTCGGTTCCGGCGGGGTGATGTTGCCGAATCACGCGCCGCTGGTGGTGGCCGAGCAGTTCGGGACGCTGCACGCACTGCACCCGGGGCGGGTCGATCTCGGGATCGGCCGGGCGCCCGGCACCGATCAGGCCACCGCGCTCGCGCTGCGACGGACCGCGGCCGGGCTGAACGCCGAATCGTTTCCGCAGGAGTTGGCGGCGCTGCTGCGGTATTTCCGGGGCGCCGATCCGGCCGGAATCACCGCCACGCCGGGCCACGGTGAGCAGCCGGAGATCTGGCTGCTGGGTTCCAGCGGGTTCAGCGCTCAGGTGGCGGCCCTGCTCGGGCTACCGTTCGCTTTCGCCCATCACTTCAGCGCCGCCAATACCGAGCCCGCGCTGGCGCTGTACCGCGAACAGTTCCGGCCTTCGGAGCATCTGGAGAAGCCGCACGCCATGGTGGCGGTCTCGGTGATCTGCGCCGACACCGATGAGCGCGCCGAAGCGCTCGCCCTGCCCCGCGACCTCGCTTTCCTGCATCTGGCCGGCGGTCGGCCGCAGGCGCTGCCGACCCCGGAACAGGCGGCCGAGTACCCCATCAACGATCGGGAGCGGCATTTCATCCGGCAGCGGCGCGAAGGGCAGGCCCTCGGATCCCCCGAGACGGTCCGGCGTCAGCTCGAAGACCTTTTGCAGCGCACCAGGGCCGACGAGCTGATGATCAATACCCTCATCTACGACGCCGCGGATCGGATGCGTTCGTTCGAACTCGTCAAAGAGAAGGTCGCGGCCTGAGTCAGCGCAGGCGGAAGCCGTGATTGGCCAGGGCCTCGCGCAGTCGGTGTCTGCCGTTCAGACTCTCCTCCGATGCCAGACGGGCCAGCACGCGTTCGCTCCAGGAGTGCGAAAGCTTTTGTTCGGCATAGAATTCCGCAATCCGCTGCTCGTATTCGTCCACGTGCGCGCGCTGAGTCACGAGATCGTAGGTCTCGTGGTGCAGCACCGCCTGTTGCGGCAGCCGTGGCTTCACACGGGTGTCCTCGGCGGGATCCGGATGGCCGACCACCAGGCCGAAGACCGCGAAGACCTGCTCGGGCAGCCCCAGTTCGGCGGCGACCTCCTCGGGCTTATTACGCACTGCGCCGATGTAGACGGTGCCGAGGCCGAGCGACTCCGCGGCGACCACCGCATTCTGCGCGGCGAGTGCGGCGTCGATGAATCCGACATAGCTGGACTCCAGATAGTCCGCGCCGTCCAGCGGCACGCCGCGGTCTGCCGCGAGCTGACGCAACCGGGCGAAATCCGCCGTCCACACCAGCAGCACCGGCGCCTGCTCGATATGCGCCTGATTGCCCGCCAGCGCCGCGAGCCGCGCCTTGCGCGCCGGATCGCGGACCGCGACGACGCTCCACACCTGTAGATTCGACGAGGTGGGTGCGGACTGCGCGGCCGAAATCAACAGCCGCAGTGTGGCATCGGAGACCGGTTCGGCGAGGTACCGGCGGACCGAGCGGTGCTCGTGCAGCACCCGCAGGACCGGGTTCCAGTCGGCGGGGGCCGCGGTATCGGTATCGCGGTAGCGCTGTTGCACGGTATGGGCGGGTGTCGGCACGGTCTGCGTCATGATTGGTCATCCTGGCCGGTCGCGGCGTGTACGTCTGCGATAACCGTCACGCTGAGCCGAATCCGTTCCGGACAAATCCGACGACTTTTCGATCATCGTCCGCGCGGTACGGCCATCGCGCAATAACACGGGTACGGTTGGTAAGGCATACCTAATTAGTCGATATTCGGAGGTTACCTTGGCACGACCCCGTACCACCTTGACCGTGCAGCGCACCGAATGGCTCAGCCCGCATCTGATCCGGGTCCACCTCGGCGGGCCCGGATTCGCCGCGTTCCGGCCGAGCGAGTTCACCGATTCCTATGTGAAGTTCATCTTCCCGCGCGACGGAATCGAGGTACTGCGCACCTACACCGTCCGCTCGGTGGATCCGATCGCGGGCGAGATCGCCGCGGATTTCGTCTACCACGGCGCGGAAGGTATCGCGGGACCATGGGCGGCCGCGGCGCGGCCCGGTGAGACCATCGATTGCTACGGGCCCGGGGGCGCGTACTCGCCGCGTTCGGACGCCGACTGGCACCTGCTCGCAGGCGACGAGGCCGCGCTGCCCGCCATTGCCGCCGCGCTCGAAGGGATGGATCGCGATGCGACCGGCCGGGCGTTCATCGAGGTCGCCGGGCCGGATGACGAACTGCCCCTGGACAAGCCAGACGGTATCGAGCTGACCTGGCTGCACCGCGGCGACCGCGAGCCGGGCGAGATGCTCGCCGAGGCCGTCCGCAATGCCCCGTGGTCCGACGGCCAGGTTCAGGTCTTCATCCACGGCGAGGCCGAGGCCGTGATGCGCGATCTGCGCCGCTACATCCGCCGCGACCGCGATGTACCCGCCGAATGGGCCAATTCGATCTCCGGCTACTGGCGGCGCGGGCGCACCGAGGAGGGCTTCCGGGAATGGAAGGCGGAGCTCAAGGCCCAGGAGACGGAACCAGCGACGGAACCGGCGACCGCGGGCTGATACCGCGGATCCGGAAATCGTTGCCGCACACCATCAGTCGCCCCAGCCGCTGGATGCCACGATCGCATCCCAGGTCAGATACGGCAGATCGGGGTGCCTCTGGTGCACGATCTCACCGGGCAAGGTGGCCGGTGGCGCCTTGCGCGGATCCGCGAGTGCCTGAACCTCGATCGATCGGGTGAGTGCCGGGGTGCCGCCGAGCCGGGGGTAGGCGGCGTGCACGCGGTCGGCGTAGCCGGGCGGCAGATCCGCGGGACTGCCGCCCACGTCGAGGCCGATTCCGTCGACCGCGATCCAGGCTTCCGGGGGCCTGCGGCGACGGTAGACCGGGGAGCCGGTGAAGCCCGAGGTGTGGGTGGCGATCGCATCCCAGATCGTGTCTACGCGGGCGTCGGTGACACCGTTGCCCTCCAGGAATTGTGCGGCGTAATCCGCACCATCCATCTCGAATCGCTGACTGCCATTGGCGATTTCGGCGAGGCCGATATCGTGCAGGATGCAGATCAGGTACATGGTCTCGGCGTCGTAGTCGGCGCCGGGATGCAGTCCCTGCTGTGCGGCGATCGCCCGGCCGAACAGGTAGCCGCGGATACTGTGGTTGCGCAGATGCGGTTCCAGCGAGGCCGTGACGAATTCGGTTGTCTTGTCCGCCAGCGCAGTAGACGGCAGCGCGAGCGAATCCTCCTGTGCCGCAGTGACCGATGGTTTCGAGAGGGCTACGGCGGCTCCGGCAATACCCGCACCGAGGGCGGCGCGGCGGGATATGAACATGGTGTCTCCTCACAGGTGTGATTGTTTCGCTGAGTGATGACCATTGCGCGATCTGCGCGGTTTCGGCGGTGAGCGACGACCACCGAGACATTCACCGCGCCGGTGCGCGGAAGCGGTTTCGATAGTCGGTCGGGCTGGCGCCGAGCACCTTCAGGAATACCCGGCGCATCGTCTCCTCCGAACCGAATCCGCACCGGCGGGCGATGGTGGCGACACCGTCATCGCCGGATTCGAGCAGTGCCTGGGCCGCCTCGACCCGCACCTGCTCGACGTACTGGGCGGGCGTCATGCCGATTTCCTTGCGGAACAGACGTGTCAGATGGCGTTCACTGAGTGCCGCGCGGGCCGCTAGAGCGGCCGTGCTGTGATCGGCCGCCGGTTGTGCCACTACAAAATCCACCACATTGCGCAGACCTGTGGAACGGGGCGTTTCGATGGTGGTGCGCACGCTGAACTGCGACTGCCCGCCCGGACGGCGCAGAAAGACGACGAGGTGTTTCGCAATGGACCGCGCCAGATCCGCCCCGTGATCCTCCTCCACCAGGGCCAGCGCCATATCGATCCCCGCCGTCACCCCCGCCGAGGTGACGACCGGCCCATCCCGGACATACAGGGCGTCCGGGTCGACCGAAACCCTCGGAAACCGTTGCGCGAGATCGGCACACGCCAGCCAATGTGTCGTCGCCCGCCGCTCGTCCAACAGCCCCGCCTCAGCCAGGACGAACGCGCCCGTACAGACCGACGCGATCCGCCGCGCCCCACCGGCGACCACCCGCACCGCGTCCACCAGCGCGGCCGAAACCGGCTCCCCCACCGCGTATCCCGGCACAACCAGCGTGTCGATGCGTCCCGCGAACTCGCTGATCGCCCCCTCCACTCCGAGCGGGGCACCGATATCGGTGACCACCGCTCGTCCATCCGGCGACGCGAACCGCACCCGTTGTCCCGCCCAATGCCACACCTGCCCAGGACCAGCGGCATCGAGCAACATCACCCCGTCATCGATTGCCACCACAATGTCCCCCACCCCCGCACCGCCGGTTCCGCCCGTTCCCATGAGGCCAGTCTCCGCACCCGAGCAAATGTCCTCAAGGACAGGTATCCCACAAATCCGGCCATACGCCACGGGTATGCCACCCGGCAGGCAGTCTGCGAGAAGTTCCCTCTACCCGGAAATGTCTTCCGCCCCGTTCATGCCGGTCGAGACGATCAGGGCGTCCGCCGCGCGCTGGATCTCGGGTAGCCGGGACGGGTCGGCGAGGAGTGCGATCAGGGCGAATTCGATGATTTCGGCGGGGGTGACGGCGTATTCGGGCAGGGCCTGAGCGTCGAAGAGCGACTGGACGAGCCGAGCGGCTGAGGTGGGGTTGAGGGGGCGGATATCGCCTTCGCGCCGTCCGGATTCGATCATGTCGATGACGACGCGGTCGAAGCGTTCGAGCAGATGTTGCTCCGCGGTGAATCGTTCGGACTGGAGTTCGGGGGTGGTGAGTATGGAGACCAGAACATAGGGGGAATCGCGGAGGTGTTCCAGGGATTCGCGCAGCCAGCGGTGGAGTCTGACGACGGCGGGGGCCGAGGTGGCCGCGAGTTCGCCCGCGAGTGCCAGGGGTCGTTCCAGGCCCAGCCGGACCAGGGCGGAGAGGATGTCGTCCTTGGCCGCGAAGTGTTTGTAGATGGCGGGCTGCTGAACCCCGATCGCGGCTGCGATATCGCGGGTGGAGGTGCCCGAGTAACCGCGGGCGGCGATGAGCTCGGCGGCCGTGCGCAGGATGCGTTCGGCCGCCGGGCTGCGTGTGATCTCCGCTGACATAGCGGTCAGGTTACCGCCGGGCTACAGCGTCCCCGGCCATTCGTCGCGCACCAGAGCGCGGGCCAGGTTCTGGTAGAACGCCAGCACCCCGGGCAGTTCCTTCGGACTGAGATGTCCGCGCGCGGCGAACCGGGAGGCGACACCACGCTGCACCGCTTCCAATCCCTTCCTGTCCTCGTCGTTGATCATCGCGGTCACGGCCTGCTGGGTGCGGGTCACCGTCTCCGAGGAACCATCGGCCGATTCGGGGCTGGTCAGCACCCCGCCGACCACCTGCACCGAATCAATGGTCAGCGGAATGAAACTCAGCCACACCACCTGGTCGCCGAGCCCCATGAAGGCGCCGACCGGGAACGACATCATCAGCATGCCATTGGCCTTCTGAATATCGTTCAGCGCCAGCGATTCCGGCTCCAGCGGCGCGACGAATGGAATGCGCGCGTGTAACACCCACGGCGAATACTGCCGGACGTACAGATCACCGCCGCCGGGCATGAAGGGCTCCAACGTTTCCCGGTGCAGCCCGATGACGTGGTAGTTCTCATGCCCGTTCTCCATTGCCAGCTTCCAGTTGGTGCGCCACACGTGCGACCACGAGTCGACCTGCACCATCTCGCCGAGCCGATATTCGGCGAAGTCGGCGGCGGCCGAATCCAGGTGCGGGACGATGGATTCGGCGTCCGCGTCCAGATTGACCCAGACGAATCCGCGCCATTCCCGCACGGCGAATCGCGGCAGTCCGCACTCCTCGGCACGGAAGTCCTTGTTGCCGCCCATATACGGCGCCCCGCGCAGTCGGCCGTCGAGGCCGTATTTCCACAGGTGATAGCTACATGTGAAGGCCTCGGTGTGTCCCGCGCCCGGTTCGACCAGCGGCATCAACCGATGTCGGCAGATCGGGGACAGGGCGTGCAATTGGTCGTGTCTGTCGCGAACCACGACCACCGATTCGTCGGCAATGGTGACAGCGACATAGTCACCCGCCCGCGCGAGTTGGTCGGTGTGCGCTACGAGGATCCAGGCGCGCCGAAAGATGCGCTCCCGCTCCAGTTCCCACAGTTCGGGCGAGGTGTAGGCGCGCGGTGGCAGGCTCAGCGCCGCGGGTGCGTCGCCGAGGTAGCCGCGCAGGTCGGCGAGGATTTCCTCGATGTCCGAGTTGGCGGGTACAGCCATGATCAACCTCCCGTTGCTCTTCGGGTTATCGAGCGATAACCCGCACGGTGAGGTTATCGTTCGATAACCGTCCCGGGCGTCCTCCTTTCGGAGGACCTACCGGCAACGCCGGATGCGGCCCACGCCGCCCGTTGTCGACTTCGGGCACCGTGGACCGCATCCGCTTTCGGCAAGAGCGATGGCGCTACGGTTGCGATGTCCGCAGGGCTTGCTCCACGAATCGCATGGTGTAGGTCCCGGACAGATCGATCCGATCGCGCACCGGTCGCACATTCTTCGAGTACTGCCCGAGGATGTTCAGCACATTCTGGGCGCCCTCGGGTTTCATCAACCCATCACCGTTGAACATCCCGATCGAGTCGCGGATGGATTGGATGTAGAGATCCTTGCCCGCACTCGCGTACTGCGAGGGCATCTGCGCGGCGATCTCCTCCGGCGTATGTGTGGTGATCCACCGCAGCGTCTGCACGAACGCCGCGGCCAGCTTGCCCACGATATCGGGGTGGGCATCGATGGTTGCGCAGCTCATATACAGCGACGACGCCGGATACAGGCCGCCGAGCGCCGCTCGGGTGCCCGCCTCGGTACGCATATCGGCCAGGATCTCGGCCTCACCGGAGTTGACCGCAGTTCGACGTCGATATCGTTGCGTTCGAAGAAGCCGAGTCGCTGGGTCAGACCGCGTCCACCGAAGGCGACACGGTGCGCGCGGCCATGGCCGCGGGTGCGCTGGCCTACCTGGTGAAGCCGTTCCCGCACACCATGCTCGCCGCACGGCTGGCCGGCTACGCCCGGTACCGGCGGATCCTCGGCGCCCCGAATATCGACAACGCCGTAGTAGAGGAGGCCCTGCGGGCGCTACGTCCGGCACCTGCGCCGAGTACCACGACCGTCACCGTTTCGTCCACCAAAGACCTTGTCCTGCATACGATCCTGGAGGCAACCGGTCCGCTGTCGGCGGGCGAGGTCGCCACCGCCATCGGCATCTCCCGTGCGACCGCCGGGCGCTACCTCGCCGCCCTCGTCGGCCAGGGCATCATCGACATGCGGCTGCGCTACGGCGCCACCGGCCGTCCCGAACAGGAGTACTCGGCGGCGCCGGCGACTGACCGCATCGCGATCCGCGGCGGCGCATCCGGCTACGTGGCGGGCTGCGCCCGCGCGATCGCGGCCTCCCCGTCCGGTCGCAGCACATCGGATTCGGCTCGACGCTGTTCCCGGAAGCCGGGGAGGTAGCGATCGACCAGGGGAATCATCAGCTGGATCAGGGGCCCGATGCCGAAGGCATAGACGAGGGTACCGATGCCGATGCTGCCGCCGAGGAACCAGCCGATGGTCAGAACTGTCACCTCGATCCCGGTGCGGATGAGTCGCACGGAGAGGCCGGTCCGGCGGACCAGGCCAGTCATCAGGCCATCGCGGGGGCCGGGGCCCATACCCGCGCCGATATAGAGGACGGTCGCGGCGGCGTTGAGGACCACCGCCAGACCCATCGCGCCGATGCGCAGCGCAAGCCCATGCAGTTCCGGGAGCAGCCAGAGTCCGGCGTCGACCGCGATGCCGATCACCACCACATTGCTGACCGTGCCCAGACCGGGGCCCTGCCGCAACGGAATCCAGCCGAGCAGTACAACCACGCCGGTCACCGCGGTCACCGCGCCGAAGCTGATCGGGACATGCACCGCCACGCCCTGATGGAAGACATCCCAGGGATCCAGCCCTAAGGCAGCCCGGATCATGACGGCCATGGAGAAGCCGTACATCCAGAGTCCGACGTAGAGCGCGGTCAGGCGACGAAGCAGCATTCGACCAGCATGTCGACGACTGGACCTCTAAAACAGATCCACTTGTCAATTACTGGACTGAACTCTCCGGGGCCGCAGTACGACCATCGCTATCGGTGCGCCGCCGCGGCGGAGCGCAGAGCGGCGCGCGCGGCCGCCACGGCCGGATGGTTGCCGGTGCCGCGGCGGTACGCCAGATGCGTCTTACGGGAGATGGGCAGGGACGACAGCACCACCTCGGCGGGCGGCGCCAACGCACCCAGCGCCGGAACCAACGCCACACCCTGGCCCGCGGCGACCAGGGCCAGCACGGTACTGAAGTCGTCGGCGTGATGCCGCACGCGCGGCGTGAAACCTGCCGCCTGGCAGGCTCGCACGGTCATGGTGTGACACAGCGTGCCGGGCGATCCGAGTATCCACGTCGAATCATCCTGCACCGCAAGTGTTTCGGCGGCCAGCGCGGCCAGGTAGACCGGTTCCTCCAGCAGTGGCTCGGTCTCGAGGGCCGGATCCGGTTCGGCGGGCACATAGTCGTACTCCTGCACCAGTGCGACATCGAGGGCTTCGGCGCGCAGGGCCGCCGGGGCCGTCGCCGGATCCAATTCGGTTACGCGAAGCTCCAAACCCGGATGGTCGCGGCTCAACGCCACCAGCGCCGGGGAGAGAATCGTGCGAACCGCGGTGGGGAATGCGCCGATTCGCAAGGTTCCCTCGAGTCGTGTCCCGACGGCAGCGAGATCTGCGGCCGCCTGTTCCAGAGCCGCGAGGATGGTCTCGGCGTGCTCTACCAACCGGAGCGCGGCGGGGGTCAGCGTGACCCGGCGACCGGTCCGTTCCAGGAGCGGCACCCCGGCTTCACGTTCCAGCGCGGCCAATTGCTGGGAGACCGCCGACGGCGTGTAGGACAACGCTTCGGCGACCGCCGCAATCGTCTCGCGGTGGGACAGTTCCCGGAGCAGCCGCAGCCTGCGTACATCGAGCATCAACTCAGCTTATGCTCAACCCTGGAAACGTTAAATAGACCTGACGCTTTCACGGCGGCAGGCTGGCGGTATGTCGCTCTCAGGTCTCTTCATCCCGCTGATCACCCCATTCACCGACGACGGTGCGCTGGCCACCGACGCACTGGAATCTCTGGCGCACAGTGCCCTCGACGCGGGCGCGGCCGGAATCGTCGCCCTCGGCACCACCGGCGAACCGGCGACCCTCACCCCGGACGAACGCCGCCGCGTGCTCGATATCTGCGCTCGTGTCTGCGCCGAACGCCGAGCCCAGCTCCTCGCGGGCGCGAGCTCGCACTCCACCGCCGATTCCGTCGAAACGCTCGCCGCCCTCGACCCGCGAATCACGGCTGCGCTCACGGTGGTTCCCTACTACACCCGGCCCTCCGAGGCGGGTGTAGTAGCGCACTTCCGCCATCTGGCCGCGAAAAGTCCGGTGCCGCTGATCATCTACCACGTGCCACACCGCACCGGCCGCATCCTCGGCTGCGGAACCCTGCGCGAACTCGCCGAAATCCCGAATGTCATCGGCTTCAAACACGCCGTCGGCGGTGTCGACGACACCACCGTCACCTTCCTCAGCGAGTGCGCGTCGGATACGGCGGTGCTGGCCGGGGACGATCTGCACGCCGCCGCGCTGCTCGCCCTCGGCGCCACCGGGGCCATCCTCGCCGCGGCCAATCTCGCCACCACCGCCTACGTCGAGCTGGTCGATGCCTGGCGTACCGGCCCGCTCGAGACGGCCCGCACTCTGGCGCATCGGCTCGCCCCGCTGTCCGCGGCCGTATTCGCCGAACCCAATCCCGTCGTCATCAAGGCGGTACTCGCCGCCGAGGGCCACATTCCCAGCCCCGCCGTGCGCCTGCCGCTGCTGCCCGCCGACGCGGCCTCGACCGCGGCGGCCCTGCGCGCGCTGAACGGAATCCGCGTCGCGGCACCGTGACCATCCCGATTCGCCGCACCAGCACTGCTCGGCGACCGGCGCGCCTTCGCACCGGAACGGACGCGCTGAGAATGCGCGGCGGTCGACCGGCCGACCCGCTACCGGATGCGAGATCCCGGCCGGGGCGCGGGCCGGTAGCGTCGGGGAGATGAGCAGCCTCGAGGTCGGCATCGTCGGGTACGGGCTCGCCGGGGCGGTGTTCCACGCACCACTGATCGCCGCGGAACCGCGAATGCGGGTGGCGGCGGTGGTCACCCGATCGGCCGAGCGGGCGGCGCAGGCCCGGCGGGAACATCCCGGGATGCGGGTGGTGCCCGACGCCGCGACCGGCAAGCTCGGCGCGGTACGGCGTTTCGAATCCCGCTTCGAGCGGTGGCGGCCGGTGCCCAAGGGCGGGTGGCGGGAGGTCGGGGCGGCGGAGGAGGGCGCGGGATTGCTCTACGACCTCGGCAGCCACCTGGTGGATCAGGCGCTCACGCTGTTCGGCCCGGTGCGCTCGGTGTACTGCGAACTGGATCGGCGCCGTGACGGCATTCAGACCGATGACGATGTATTCCTCGCGCTCACCCACACCGGCGGCGTGCGATCCCATCTGTGGGCCAGCGCGGTCGCGCCGCGACCGGGGCCGCGCTTCCGGGTACTCGGCTCGACGGCCGGATACGTCACCTACGGTCTCGACCCGCAGGAAGATACGCTGCGCGCGGGCCGTCGACCGTGCGACAGTTCGTGGGGCGCAGTCGAATCCGATCGCTGGGGCCTGCTCGGCGCGGAACCCGATCTCACGCCTCACCCCACCCTCTCGGGCGACTACCCGGCCTTCTACGCCGCGATGGCCGCCGCCATCCTCGACGGTGCCCCGGTCCCCGTCGACCCGCACGACGCCGTCACCACGACGCGGCTACTCGAAGCGGCCCGCCGATCCGCCGCGGACGCTCGAATCGTGAATACCTGAGCTCGCCGAATACGACCGGCGATCACCTCCCCCGCATCGCCGAGCGGTGCATCCTGGGATGGACGCCCGAGCGGGCTGGCGGATCGGCGGATAGGGTGCGGCGGTGGACAGAGCGGAACTGATCGATCGCGGCGCCTCCATCGCGGATCGACTCACAACAACCCAAGCGCCCCCGCCGTGGTGGCTGGTGGTCGCGACCGGGGTGGTGGCCCTGGTACTCGTCGGATATGGACCGCTGTGGCGGATCACCCGCAATGTGGTCACCATCGCCCACGAAGGCGGACATGCCCTGTTCGCGCTGCTCACCGGCCGTCGACTCAATAGCATCACCCTGCATTCGGATACGTCGGGTTTGACCGTCTCCAGCGGAAAGCCGTACGGCCTCGGCATGATTCTCACCGCCATGGCGGGATATCCGGCGCCCGCCTTGCTCGGTCTGGGTTTCGCCGCCCTACTCGGGGCCGAACGCATCACCCTGATGCTGTGGACCTCGATCGCACTGCTCGCCGCCGTACTCATCAAGGTCCGCAATATCTACGGCCTGTTCACGGTATTCGCCCTGGGCGCCATCATCTTCGCGGTCTCCTGGTTCGGAACCGACACCGTGCAGGCCGGTTTCGCCTTCCTCGGCGCCTGGTTCCTGCTGCTGGCGGGTACTCGCCCGGTCATCGAACTCCAGCGCGGCCGCAGCCGACGCCTGCGCAACACCCCCCAGAACGTCGACTCCGATGCCGACCAGCTGGCCCGGCTCACCCGTATCCCCGGCATCCTGTGGGTGCTGTTGTTCGGCGCGATCGCCGTAACCGCCCTGCTGGTCGGCGGCGGCCTCCTGCTGTCCGACGCGACCGGAGTCTGTATCCCGGTGATCTCGGGTGAATCCTGCCCGGTCCCGGACGCGTTCAATGGGTAGCGGCGGTTTCGGCGTCTCGGGACGGCGAATCGACCAACCGCGTGAGTCGATCGAGTAATTCGAGAAGTCCTGCCCGCCCGTCACCACGAACGGACAACTCGGTGAAGTACGGGTAGGCCAATTCGACCGCCACGTCCAGGAAGTCTGTGCCGCCGTAGTCGAGCCATCGGCGGATGACCTCGGCCACCGCTTCGGTGCCGAGTCCCTGCGCCACGTACGCCACATCGTACGGATCGACATCGTCATCCGTGGCCATCGCCGACAGTGCTTCGACCGCGGTCTCATGGTCCCCGGCCTTGCCGAGCATCCGGCATGCCATGACCCGAATCCGGCGTTCGGGATGTCCGAGGAGATCACGGAGTGCGGCGATCACGTCGTCTCCGCCGATACCCGCCAATGCCTCTGCGGCATACTCGACCACCCATGCCGAGCGATCCGACAACGCCCACTTCAGCACGGCTACGGCGATCGGCCCGCCGACGATCCCGAGCAATCGGCACGCGGACACCCGTACTCGGCTGTCACGATCGGTCAGCACAGTCCCGAGCACGGCCGAAACCCCGGCCGTGTCGCCCGCTCGCCGCTGTCCGGCCCAGTCCGGTGCAGCAGGCTCCTCCGACACATCCCGGTTCGCGACGCGGTCCCGGATGAGCGCGAGAACCTCCGAGCAGGCCAGTATCGTCAGCCGGTGCCAAGCCGCCACCCGTACATCCGAATCGATGTCGGGGTCGGCATACGCCATGGTCCAGAGGGTTTCCACGGCATCGAGCCCGGCTACCGATCCGAGCACCTCGACCGCGGCCTCCCGCACCGTGGGGTCCGGGTCCACGGTGGCCCCGCGCACCATCGTCGCGACCATCGGCCCCTCGAAACTCTCCAGCGCTCGCACCGTACACAACCGGGTGTCGCGATCAGGGTGGGCCAGCAGATTTCGTAGCTCCCCCACGCCGCCGATCACACCGAGCCGCTCGGCGGCGAATCGGCTTCCCGCTCCGAAGTGACCCGTCACGATGCCGCGCAACGCCGATACGGTAGCGGGCACCAGTTCTCGTTCGATGGCCCGCTGTGTCACCACGGACCGTATCTCCCAATCCGATTCCGACATGGCCGCGAGCAGGACCTCGTCACGTCCCACGTCGCCGATGTCGTCCAGACCCTCGATCGCCTGAAGTCGCACGTCGCGGTCCGGATCACCCAGTGCGGAGCGCAGTGGTTCCGCGACTTCCGGTCCGCCGAGTTTTCGCAGCGTCGCGCAGGCCTCCCATCGAACCCATTTGTCCGGATCGGTCGCGGCGACGGCGAGCGCCGCGACCACCGCCGGTCCGCCGATCCGGGCCAGCGCCGTCCCGGCACGTACGGTGACTTCGACATCGGCGTCGGTCACCTCGGGTTTGTCGGCGGTCGAAAGTGCCCGCATCAGCACATCCATCGCGATCGGGTCACCGATGCGACCCAATGCGTCGACCGCCAGTCGCCGCACCTGTGCGGGTCGAGACGGTGAGCCCGCCAACGCGATCGCGGTGTCGCGGAGTCGTTCGACGCAGCGGCGGTGCTGCGCGCGCTGGGCCGCGGTGAGCTCGGCGACCGCGGCGGCGCCGGTCGCGAGTGCGATATGCAATGGATCCGAGCGCATACCGGACAGCAAGCCCAATGTGGTCTCCGGTGCCAGACTCGCCGTGAGAAGCCATGTTTCGTGCCACTCCGGCGCCAGGTGGAGATGTTCGGCGGCGCACAGCTCGATCAACCGCGGATGTCTGGAGAGTTGTTCAGCGACAAGGTATTCCGCGAACGTGCGGTGTAGGAACAGATACGGCGGAGTTCGCCCGTGCTGGATATCGCCGTCCGGCACCAGGATCCCGGTCTCGACCGTCAGCACGCGCAACGTTTCCGCGACACCGAGATTGCGTGGCCGGTCGAGATCGGCGAGCACCCGTTCCAATGTTTCGGCGGGGATGCGATCCTGCCAGCCCCCCGGGTCGGTCGCGATGGCCAAGGCCAGCGGGCGCAATAACGCGAGCAACTCCTGCTCACGGGTAATGGGATCCCAGGACAGGCAGCGAGCCGCGGGCGGCTCGTCCGCGCGGTGCTCCTCCCGCAGAAAGCGGCGCAGGATGCGACCGTACAACTCGACGCGGGTCTGCGGCAACGGCTCGTCGGGATCGGCGCAGAGATGGCAGAGAAAGGCGAGTAGCAGCGGTATTCGGGCCATCTTGTCGACGGCGGGGTTGCGCAGCCGGTCCGCGAGTTGGGCACGGCGGTCCTGCGGCAGGTTCCAGGACGCGATATACGCGGTCGGGTCGTCGAGGGGCAGCAATTCCGCTTCGATCCGGTCCGCGGATGGCAATATGCCGGTGTGGTATCCCGAGATCCGGCATGTCACAACAACTTTCGCCTCTGGATTGACAAGGTTGTCGACCAGTGCGGTCACCGTATGGCGGCGCTCTTCCGGGGTTTCGTCGAGTGCGTCGAGCAGGAATACCGCGTGCTGATTGCTCCGGCAGTACTCCGACAGCCAGGCGCCGAACCGAGGGGATAGCGATACGCGCCGTCCGAGCGCGGCTACGGTGGCCGACTCCATATCGCGGATACCGGGCTCGGCGGCCAGCGCATCGCAGCGGACCAGCAGCGGCAGACGGACCTCGTCGATATCACCGGAGGTCAGATGCGTGCGTGCGGCGCGCAACATCCGGACCGCCGTGGTGCCCAGTAGCCAGGTCTTCCCCATTCCCGGATCGCCGAGCAGGACGATCCTCCGATGTCCCGCAATGAGTTCCGCGAAGCCGATCGGCGTACTTCCGGCCGCGCCCCGGCGGGCCGCCGGGGCGAGGTATACATCGTCGGGTCGCTGGGTTCGGTGCCGGACATGCAGCCGGGTCACCGCGCCGACATCGAGTTCTATCGGGTCGCGCCTGGGCGGCAGATAGGGCAGTCGCGCCAATGCGCCGACGAGTCTGGACTCCTCCCGCGCGCACCAGTTCAGCAATTCTTCGCGCAGCTGATCATCACCGCGATCGGATGGGTGCCGCCGGATGGCCGCGTGGTAGTCACGCCGCCACTGCGCCAGCGATCGGGGAATGTCGTCGCTGCCGCTCGGCACCCGGCGCAACAAGGTCTCGATCACCCATTCGAGGCTGTCGTCCCAGCCCCGAGGCATGGAGCGCCCGTTGAGCCAATCGCTGAGGGTCGCGTCGCTCACCCCGTGCCCGGCCCCATGACGCTCCAGTAGGCGCAGACTCGGCCTGCCCGCCGCCTCGTACAGCCGAACCAGCTGACGTTTGAACGCGATCCGCCGCCGCGAGGTGTCCGCCCTCACCGCGACGCCACCGTGGCGACCGGATCGATCCGGGTCGGAACCCGGTCGGAACACCGGAACATCGCCGCCGAGCAGGACATTCCACTACTGTACCGAGGCTTGGAGGTGGCGAAACCCATTGCGGATACGGCTCACTGATCGTGTTCGAACCACCGATACGAGGAGCCACGAATATGACCCAACTCGTCTGTCTCGCCGCGATCGCCGCGGCATGCTTCATCAGCTATCTCACTGTTTCGGCGGTGATCGTGCTCCGCACCGAGGACGCGACGGCCATCCGCCATCTGAATGACGGCGTCCGGGAGTTCCTGCACGCCGGCCGCAGGGTCAGGCCGGACGCCCCGCCCGTAGCGTCGCCACCGCGTCCTCGACCAGCTCGGACGGTGGGCGGGTCGCGTCAACGGTGACGCCGTTCTCGTCGGCGGTCAGGGGTTGGAGGTCGGCGAGTTGGGAGTCCAGCAGCGTCGAGGGCATGAAATGGCCGCGGCGGGTGGACATTCGGCGGGACAGTTCGGCGCGTTCGGCGGCGAGGTGCAGGAAGAAGGTGCCGGGGGCGGCGGCGCGCAGGCGGTCGCGGTAGGTGTGTTTCAGCGCCGAGCAGCTGACCACCCCGCCGGACTCGCGGTGGTCGGCGAGCCAGGCGGCGATGATATCGAGCCAGGGGGCGCGGTCGTCATCGGTCAACGGGGTGCCCGCCGCCATCTTCGCGATATTGGCCGCGGGATGGAATTCGTCGCCCTCGGCGTATCCGATATCGAGCGCCGCGGCGAGCTGCCTGCCGACCGTGGACTTCCCGCTCCCGGACACGCCCATGACGACGACGATCGGCTGTTCGGGCATCGGACACTCCTCGGCCGCTCGGCATCGGGCAGCCCGGCGGACCGGGCGATTCGACCCTAGCGCCGATACATCGGGCACGATAGATCCCATGAAATTGCGTATCTTCACCGAACCGCAGCAGGGCGCCGACTACGACACCCTGCTGACCGTTGCGAAGACCGCCGAGGAATTGGAGTTCGACGCCTTCTTCCGCTCGGACCACTACCTCGCCATGGGCGATTCCGACGGACTACCGGGACCGACCGATGCTTGGATTACGCTGGCGGGCCTGGCCAGGGAGACCAAGCGGATCCGTCTCGGCACACTGGTGACCGCGGCCACCTTCCGGCTACCGGGGCCGCTGGCAATTCAGGTCGCGCAGGTGGATCAGATGTCCGGCGGTCGCGTCGAACTCGGCCTCGGCAGCGGCTGGTTCGCCGAGGAGCACGCGGCCTACGGCATCCCGTATCCCTCGGACAAATTCGACCGCTTCGAGGAACAGTTGGCGATCATCACCGGACTGTGGTCGACCAAACTCGGCGACACCTTCGATTTCGCAGGCAAGCACTACCAGCTGACCGACTCCCCCGCGCTTCCCAAGCCGGTGCAGGATCCGATTCCGCTGCTGATCGGCGGCCTGGGCGCCACCCGCACCCCGCGCCTGGCCGCCCGGTACGCGACCGAGTTCAATATGCCGTTCTCCGCACTCGAGGACTCCGCCCGCCAATTCGACCGTGTGCGCGCCGCGGCCGAGAAGGACGGACGCCGAGCCGACGACCTCGTCTACTCCAATGCCCTGGTGGTCTGTGTCGGCGGCAGCGACGCCGAGGTCGCCCGCCGGGCCGCGTCGATCGGGCGTGAAGTCGACGAGTTGAGGACCAACGGACTCGCCGGATCTCCCGCCGAGGTGGTCGACAAGATCGGCCGATACGCCGAGATCGGCACGAGCCGGATCTACTTGCAGATCCTGGACCTCCAGGATCTCGCCCATCTCGAACTGATTGCCGCCCAGGTGCAGTCGCAGCTCTGAACGGTTCACCGGGGCCGGTGACCCGTATCCGGCCCGTCACGCCGTTCTCCCTCGCGCGCGGAGGCCGACCCGGGGACTCGGGTCACCACCGCGCTGGGTGGGCCGCGGGCGGGTCGGTAGCCTTTCCGATGTGCAACCGCTTGGCATGGACGATCCGCGACGGATCGGCGACTACCGGCTCCTCGGCGTGCTCGGCGCGGGCGGGATGGGCCGGGTGTACCTGGGCCGCAATGCCGGCGGTCGCACGGTCGCGGTCAAGGTGATCCGGCCCGACCTGATCGGGGACGGCGAGTTCCGGGCCCGTTTCCGGCGCGAAGTGACCGCGGCGCGGCGGGTCGGCGGGCAGTTCACCGCACCGGTGCTCGACGCCGATGTGGATGCGAACCCACCCTGGTTGGCGACCGGCTATGTGGCCGGGTTCTCCCTGACCGACGCCGTGGAGCGGTTCGGAACCTTCACCGAGGACGCGCTGCTGGTGCTGGCGCGCGGACTGGCCGAGGCGCTGGCCGCGATCCACGCGGCCGGGGTGGTGCACCGCGACCTGAAGCCGTCCAATGTGCTGCTCGCGCTGGACGGGCCGAAGGTGATCGACTTCGGTATCGCCCGCGCGGTCGAGGACACCGCGCTGACCACCACCGGGAAGGTCATCGGCTCACCGGGTTTCATGTGCCCGGAGCAGGTCACCGGCGAACCGGTGGTACCCGCCAGCGATATCTTCGCGCTCGGCGGGGTGCTGGTCTTCGCGGCGACCGGACAGGGACCTTTCGGGGTCGGTGAAACCGTCCACATGCTGTGGCGGGTGGTGTACGAGGAGCCGCGGCTGGCGGCGGTGCCGGAGCGAGTGCGGCCGCTCATCGCCGCCTGCCTGGCCAAGGATGCGCGGGAACGTCCGACTCCGCGGCAGTTGCTCGATCAGTTGGCCGAACTCGGCGTGCCGGAGCGCGGTGGATGGTTGCCCACGCCGGTGCTGGAGGAGGTGAGCAGGCGGGCGGTACAACTGCTCGACCTGGACTCCGGGCCGCATGACCTGCCCGAGCACATCGGAACACCCACTGCCACAACGGGTTCGGTGCCGCATACGCCGCCGCCCACCTCGGCACCGCATTACCCGACCATGCCCGGTTACCCGGGGTCACCCGGCCGGGCTCCCGGAGTATCGGAGCAGACGAGCGGCCACGCGCACTCCGGGTGGCAACCCGTTTCCGGCTTCGGACCGGGATCGCCTCAGCCGAACGCGTCCGTGAGCGGACCGACTCGCGCATGGCAGACCCCGGGCTCGACACCGCCGCCCGATATGCCATCGCACGGCAGGCCCCAGCCGGGTTGGCCGCCCGGTGCGGGGTCGGAACCCGCGGCCTTCGCCGGAACCCATACGCCCACACCGCCCCCGAAGAATCGCACCCGGGTGGCATTGCTGGCCGGACTGGCGGTCACCGCGATCGTCGTGGCCATCGCGGCGTTCTTCGTCGGCTCGCAGCTGCGGGGCAGCTCGACCGGTGACACCGGAGGAAAGGCCGGTGAGACCGCCGCCAGTGCGTCCGCGGGCGGCCCAGCGGCCACCTCGAAACCGATATCGACCGGTACCACCACCCCGGAACCAACGTCGACCGGTACCGCCGCCTCGGGCACGTCCGTACCGAAAGCCTTTGTCGGCGAATGGCGCGGAACGGCCAATGACGGACTGGTCTCCTTCGATATTCAGCTGACGATTCGCGAAGGCAAGGTCGGCGAGGAGGTCGCTACATCATCGAATACCGGCAAGCTGTCGGGTTCGCGCTGCGCGCGCATCGAGAAGCTGACCGCCGCGACCGACACGCGGATCACCTTCCAGGCCCGATTGGACAGCGCCAACAGCAGCGGCACCGATTGCACCGATGACGGCGCGGTATCGACGGTTACGTTGCAGGGCGACGGCGCGGTCGTCTACAGCACGCCGGGCCTGTTCGGCGGCACCATCAGCGGCACGCTGCGCAAGAGCTAGCGGCCCCCTGTCCGCGGGTCGCGATCATCTCGGATAGGCTCTGCGCGTCTCAGACGATTCCGGACACCGTCGTCCACTCTCTCGGCAACCGCCGGACGACCCGAACAGTGCACACGGAGCCGCAATGATGAACGCCTGCCACCGATTCCGGCATGGTCACACCGCCCTTCCCCCAGCCGTCGCGCGACCGATCACGGTGCTGACCGCGCTCGTCGCCATACTGGCCACGGTCACCCTCGGCTCGCCGACCCGCGCGCACGCCGGGTCCGTCGAACAGGCCTGCGGAACCCCGCTCAGCGCGGCGGAAGTTGATTCGATCGGCAGGTTATCCGATACCGCCGCCCTCACCGGTTCCGCGCTACAGCGGCTCGAGCAAGCCGTCGAACAGCATCGGCAGATCACCGAAATCCTTGTGCGACATCGGGATCGACGCGGATTACTCGCGCTCGGCCTGAATGAGGTCGAACAGGCCGCGGTCATGCCGCTACAGCGCGATCCCGCCGCCTTCGACGATCCCGAGTGGGCGCATCTGATCAGCCTGGACCTGCTCTCGCGCTTCCTCGACAGTGTGCACGGTGAATTCACCGGCGCGCCGGTCCCGGCGCACTGGGCGCGTTACTTCGAACTCACCCGGCAGTGCGAGTTGTCCGCGGCCCGGGTCGCAATGGCCGGGTACAACGCACATTTGAGCGTCGACCTCTCGTATTCCGTTGCCGCCGTGCGGGGTACGCCCGCGAATGCGCCCGACTACTTCAAGATCGTCGACGCGATCGCGCGGCAGGGCGAGCTGATCGTCACCTCGACCAAGGAGATCTACGGCGGCGACCTCGGACCCCTGTGGCGGTTCTACTTCCTCGGCGAGGGTCTCGACGCCGTTCTCGGCGAAGGTGTCGGCACCGGCCAACTGTTGCGACTCGCCGACGCGGGCGCGAATGTCGTCATCTTCACCAATGGTCTCGCACTCCAGGACCCGGCGCTCGCCCCCGCCGTCAGGCTGGAGATCGACGCACTGTGGCGCAGCGCCGACGTCGCGTTCGAGGTGCTCACCCGGCTCGGCGGGCTGTAATCCGAGCGGTCGCGGCTATCGTCGGGAGGAGGCACATCCGACCGGATGGAGGCGACCGATATGGCGATGAGCGCGGCCAACCACAGCGCCACTGCCCGCACCCACGGCCGGGCCCGGGACCTGACCGGGGCCCGGCGGTATATCTCGTACCGCGGGGCGATCGCCCGAACAGCTGTCGCGGTGCTGTTGGCCACCGCACTGTCGAGTTGTGCGGGCGAGGACGCGCCGCAGGCTCCCTCGGCATCGACTGTCAGCAGCACCGCACCGAGTGCGCCGACCGGCAGTCCCGATCTCGGGGCGGGTGAGGAGATCGCCCGCGATATCGACGTTCCCTGGGGCCTGGCATTCCTCCCGGACGGCGCCGCGTTGGTCGCGGAGCGGGATACCGGCCGCATCCTGCGGATCACACCGGGACGCGCACCGGAACCGGTGTACGAAGTTCCCGGGGTGGTGGCGCGCGGCGAGGGCGGCCTGCTCGGACTCGCCGTCTCCCCCGATTACGCCGAAAACCGCTACGTGTACGCCTATTTCACCGCTGCCGACGACAATCGCATCGTCCGATTCCGGCTCGACGGGCCGCCGGAACCGGTCTTCCAGGGAATCGCCAAGGCGGGCAACCACAATGGCGGCCGCATCGCCTTCGGCCCCGACGGCATGCTCTATGTCGGCACCGGTGACGCCGCGCAGGGTGACCGCTCCCAGGATCCCGGTTCCCCCAACGGCAAGATCCTTCGCCTGACGCCCGAAGGCCGACCGGCGCCGGGCAATCCGACCCCGGACTCACCCGTCTACAGCCTCGGTCACCGCAATGTGCAGGGCCTGGCCTGGGATCGCGACGGCCGCCTGTTCGCCGCCGAATTCGGTCAGAACCGGCTCGATGAAATCAACCTGATCACGCCCGGCGCCAACTACGGCTGGCCCGAGGTGGAAGGCACGGGCGGCGCCACCCGCGGCTATACCGAACCCGCGCTGACCTGGTCCACCGCGGAGGCCTCCCCCTCCGGGATCGCGATCGCGGGCGACACCTTGTATGTTGCCGCACTGCGCGGCGAACGTCTCTGGATCGCAACGCTGTCCGGCGAATCCGTCAACGACCCCCGAGACCTGTTCCGGAACACCTACGGGCGCTTGCGCACCGTAGCGGTGGCGCCGGACGGCGCGCTGTGGCTCACCACGTCGAATACCGACGGACGCGGCGATATCCGCGACGGCGACGACCGCATCCTGCGTTTTCCGGCGCGGTGATCATCACGGGTCAGCCGAGGATCGGCGAACCGGATGCACTCCGGCCCGCTGTCGACCGGTAGCTATTGGTTGTCTCGCATGGGAATTCGGAGGCCGCGCTCCGTCGCGATCGCGACGGCGCGGTCGTAGCCCGCGTCCACGTGCCGGATGACGCCCATCCCCGGATCATTGGTGAGCACCCGCTCGATTTTCTGCCCGGCCAGCGAAGTGCCATCGGCGACGCACACCTGGCCCGCGTGAATGGATCGGCCCATACCGACGCCGCCGCCGTGGTGGATGGAGACCCAACTGGCGCCGGAAGCGGTATTGACCAGCGCGTTGAGCAGCGGCCAGTCGGCGATGGCGTCGGAACCGTCGGCCATCGCCTCGGTTTCGCGATACGGCGAGGCGACACTGCCCGCGTCCAGGTGGTCGCGACCGATCACCACCGGCGCCCGCAGCTCCCCGCTCGCCACCATCTCGTTGAAGCGCAAACCCGCCCGATCGCGTTCGCCATAGCCGAGCCAGCAGATGCGCGCCGGGAGTCCTTGGAAGGCAACGCGTTCACCGGCCAGCCTTATCCAACGCGCCAAGGATTCATTGCCGGGGAACAACTCCAGGATCGCGCGGTCGGTGGCGGCGATATCGGCAGGGTCTCCGGAGAGCGCAGCCCAGCGGAACGGACCCCTGCCCTCGCAGAACAGCGGGCGAATATAGGCGGGGACGAATCCCGGATAGTCGAATGCCCGTGCGCAACCGCCCAGTTGGGCTTCGCCGCGCAGCGAGTTGCCGTAATCGAATACCTCGGCACCACGGTCGAGGAAGCCCAGCATCGCGTCGACGTGATCGGCCATGGATTCCCTGGCGCGATCGGTGAATTCGTCCGGCTTCCGCGCGGCATAGTCGGTCCAGTCCTCGACGGCGACCCCGCGCGGCAGATAGGACAGCGGGTCGTGGGCGGAGGTCTGGTCGGTGACGATATCGGCCTCCAGTCCCGCCGCCAACAATCGCGGCAGCGCCTCGGCCGCATTGCCGATGAGGCCGACCGATAAGGCCGCACGCCGCTGCCGCGCCGCGCCGACCCTGTGCATCGCATCCTCGAGGTCGGTGGCGATCGCGTCCAGGTAGCCGTCGCGCACCCGGCGTTGCGCACGGGCCGGATCGCATTCGACGACCAGCGCCACACCGCCGTTCATGGTGACGGCCAGTGGCTGCGCGCCGCCCATACCGCCCAACCCCGCCGTCACGGTGAGCGTGCCCGCCAGCGTGCCTCCGAAACGTTTCGCCGCGATGGCCGCGAAGGTCTCGTAGGTGCCTTGCAGAATGCCCTGCGTGCCGATGTAGATCCACGAGCCCGCCGTCATCTGGCCGTACATGGTCAGCCCGAGCGCCTCCAGCCTGCGGAACTCCGGCCAATTCGCCCAATCCCCCACCAGATTCGAATTGGCGATGAGCACCCGCGGCGCCCACTCGTGTGTCCGGAATACCCCCACCGGCTTCCCGGACTGCACCAGCAAGGTCTCATCGGCCGCCAGCGTGGTCAGCGTCCGCGTGATCGCATCGAAGCTCGCCCAATTCCGCGCCGCCTTCCCGGTGCCGCCGTAGACCACCAGCTCCTGCGGCCGCTCGGCCACCTCGGGATCCACATTGTTGTGCAGCATCCGCAACGCGGCCTCGGTCTGCCAATTCCGTGCCGTAAGCCGTGTTCCCCGGGCCGCCCGCACCATCCGGCTCATCCCGACACCGCCGAATTACCTGCCCGAACGACTGTCGGGATGCTGAGGAGGATCGTTGGTGGCACGGGAGACCTCCGTTCCGGGGATGTGGTCAGTCGTCGAGATACGGTGCGACGGTGTGCGACAGCGCGCCGCTGCGGATCAACGACTCCGCGGCGGCGATCTCGGGGGCGAGGTGACGATCCGGGCCGGGGCCGTCGACCATGGTGCGCAACAGTGCGACCGCCGCGGCCGTCGCGGGGCCGGGACGCAGCGGAGCGCGCAAGTCCAGTGCGCGCGCGGCGGTCAAGTACTCGATGGCCAGCACCCTCGTCAGACCGTCCACCGCGGTGCGCAGTTTGCGCGCCGCCGACCAGCCCATCGACACATGGTCCTCCTGCATCGCGCTGCTCGGAATCGAATCCACCGAGGCGGGCACCGCCAGGCGTTTCAGCTCGCTGACAATGGCCGCCTGGGTGTACTGGGCGATCATATGTCCGGAGTCGACCCCGGGATCGTCGGCAAGGAACGCCGGAAGACCGTGTGAGCGGGCCACATCCAGCATTCTGTCGGTGCGCCGTTCAGCCATGCTCGCGACGTCGGCGACCGGAATGGCGAGGAAGTCGAGTACATAGGCCACCGGCGCGCCGTGGAAGTTGCCGTTGGATTCCAATCTGCCGTCATCCAGCACCACCGGATTGTCGATGTCGGAGGCCAATTCGCGATCGGCGACGGTCTCAGCGTGCGCCACGGTATCGCGGGCGGCGCCGTGCACCTGGGGTGCGCACCGCAGCGAGTAGGCATCCTGCACTCGATTGCAGTCGGGTCCCCGATGGCTGGCGACGATCTCGGATCCGGCCAGCAGCGCCGCGATCCGCGCGGCCGAGCGTGCCTGGCCCGGATGCGGTCGAAGCGCCTGCAGGTCGTCGGCGAAAACCCGGTCGGTGCCGAGTAATGCCTCCACGCTCATCGCCGCGGTCACATCGGCGATATCGAGCAGCCGGTGCAGGTCCTCGAGTGCGAGCACCAGCATGCCGAGCATGCCGTCGGTGCCGTTGGTCAGCGCCAGACCCTCCTTCTCGGCGAGCACGACCGGTTCGATTCCCTTGGCCCGCAGAGCCGTTCCGGCCGAAACGACCGCGCCCGACGCGTCGGTGACCTGTCCCTCGCCCATCAGCGCGAGCGCCACGGCGGCCAGCGGCGCCAGATCACCGGAACAGCCCAGCGACCCGAACTCGTGCACGATCGGCGTGATGTCCGCGTTGATCAGCGCGGCGAGGGTGTGCGCGGTCACCGGGCGCACCCCGGTGTGACCGGAGGCCAGGGTGCGCAACCGCAGCACCATCAACGCCCGCACCACCTCCCGCTCCATGGCGGCCCCCGCACCCGCGGCATGCGAGCGGATCAGCGAGCGTTGCAGCGCCACCCGGCGGTCCGGCGGAATAGGGCGAATAGCCAGCGCACCGAAGCCGGTGGAGACACCGTAGGTCGGCACCGTGCCCGCCGCCAGCGCGTCGACGTGGCGCCGGGCCGCGGCCAGGCGTTTCTCGGCGGCCGCGCTCAGCCGGACCGGCGCGCCCCCGCGCGCTACGGCGACGACCCGCTCCCTGGTCAGCGGCCCGTCCAACTCCACCGTCGGCATATACGCAGTATCCGGCATACGGTCCATTCCACATCCGCGGCGGCCGGTGCAGAATGAGGCAACACCGGAATCGGTCTGATATCCCAGACACACCGAGGAGATCCCGTGGGTCGCAGCAGCGATATTCCCGCGCTACGCCGCGGGCTCGCCGTCCTGCACCTGCTCGCGGGCCGAGCCGGACCGATGTCGGCCGCCACCATCTCCCGGGAACTGGGTCTGCCCCGCTCCACCACCTACCACCTGCTCGCGGAGCTCGAACAGGCCCGTTTCGTCACCCACCTGCCCGCCGAACGGCGCTACGGGCTCGGCATCGCCGCCTTCGAGCTCGGCTCCGCCTACCTGCGCCACGACCCGCTGGAGCGCCTGGCCGGACCGCTGCTGCGGGAACTGGTGGAACGCGTCGGCCACAACGCGCATCTCGGCGTACTGCACGGCAACGAACTGCTCTACCTGATCAAAGAACGCCCGGCCCGCCCGCAGACCCTGGTCACCGACGTCGGGGTACGACTGCCCGCACACCTCACCGCCTCCGGCCGGGCCATCCTCGCCTATCTGCCCGCGGCTCATATCCGCGCGCTGTTCCCGACCTCGGCGGCCTTCATCCGCCGCACCGAGCGCGGCCCCGGCTCGCTCGCCGAACTCCGCGCTCTGCTGGCCGTGGAGCGCCGCCGCGGCTGGGCCTGCGAAGACGGCCACGTGACACCCGGCTACGCCTCGGTGGCCCACCCCGTCTTCGATCACGCTCACCACCCGATCGCCGCCATCAGCGTCACGACGCGCCACCACTGCGAGCAGACCCCGTGCACGGCCGACTGGACGGAACTGGCCGCCGAAGTGTGCCGCACCGCGGCCGAGCTCACCCACCGAATCGGCGGACGTACAGACTGAACCCGGCGACACGACACCGCCGAATCCGCCCGATCAGCGGCGCGAACCCGAAGGTATGACCGTCGGCGCGATCGCGGCGAAGAGCGAAACCGTCGCCCGCACGAAATCACTACGGCGGCAGCCGAACCGGCCCAGCGCGGGACCGTGATCAACCGCAACCACCACGGATGCCCCGATCAACAGGACCCACCAGGTAACCAGCGCACCCCAGCGCACACCCCGCGAGCTGCTTCCGAACGCCATACGCAAACGCTGGCAGTGGAACGGCACATGACGCTTCTCGTCGTTCAGGATCAGCCCCGCGACCTGAGTGGTCAGCGGATCGGATGTCCCCTCCCGTAGCAACCGGTAGTACTGCAACGCAACGACTTCCGCGATCATCAGCACCATCAGTTCCATCCGCAGGCCGAGTGCGCGACGCAGCCGGACGAAGATGGCGTCGGTCCAGTGACTCGCGATGGTCGGCGCACCGGCGGCCCGCAGCAGCAGTTCCAGGAGCCGGGCGTGGTTGCGCTCTTCCGCCACGAACAACCGCACCGCGGCGGCATACTCGGGATCCCCCGCCCGCTCCGCCTTCGCGATCAGATTCGCGCCATCGCCGCTCTCCCCGACCTGAAAGCGCTGCACACTGCGCACCACCGCCGGATCGAGCCGCGCACCCGCACCCCACTCGGGATCGCCCGCGGTGGTCCGGGCGGTCGTCTTCGCTTCGAATTCACGGGTCCACCGCCCGAACCCGTCCGTCGCATCCTTACCGAGCTGCACACTCTCCATGGCCGCCACGCTAGGAACCACATGTGCGGATCATGGGGGTCGATCGTGGAGATCTCGTGGAGACCTTCACACGACCGGTTTGCGGCCGACGCCGCCCCATGCGGAGGCCGGTCGGGTGTTCGCCGCTGCCTCGTCGACCCGCCAATGGTTGATCGGTACCACGCCGGGCGGCACCATTTCCAAACCGTCGAAAACGCCGCGGATTTCGTCCGAACTGCGCGGGATGTAGGGAACACCACCGGTTTTGGTGTAGTTCGCGCAGAGCCGGACGTAACCGGGGTCGTCGGTGCTTCCGTCGTAATAGGCGAGGTAACTGCCGGGGGCAAGCGCGTCCATTATGGTGTCGACAATGCGCCGAACGTCGGCATAGCTGCGGGCGTGTCCGAGTACGCCGATGAACATCACCGCGATCGGCCGACTGAAGTTCAGCACATGCCTGGCGTCGGCGACGATCAGCTCCGGCTCGTTGAAATCCGCTTCGAGATAGGTGGTTACACCCTCGTCGGTGGTGTTGACCAGCAGGGCGCGCGCATGCGCCAGCACCAGTGGATCGTTGTCGACGTACACGATCTTCGACTCCGGCGCCTCCCACTGGGCCACTTCGTGGGTGTTCTGCATCGTCGGCAGGCCGGTGCCGATATCGAGGAATTGGCGGATGCCCGCCTCGGCGGCCAGATAGCGCACGGCCCGGATGAGGAACTGCCGGGATTGGACCGCCATCACCTTGATCTCCGGGTAGCCCGCGACGCCCGCCTCGCCCGCAATCCGATCCACCTCGTAGTAGTCCCGGCCGCCGAGCCAATAGTTCCAGATCCGCGCGGAGTGCGGGATATCGGTGCGTATCGGCCGGTTGCGCTGGACTGGCATGGCGAGCTCCTGAACATACGGACATCGGCATTCGCGGTGACTGTACTGCCGATCGCGGCGCGGGATCGGCGACTCCCCGATGGCTGCCGACAGTGGTGCTGTACCGCAATGTCTTCGGCGTGATCGACGCTATTGCTCGGCCGTGCTCGCGCCGCCCGAGTCAGGATTCCAGGACGGCCATGGCGGCATTGTGGCCGGGGATACCGCTCACCCCGCCACCCCGCACCGCGCCCGCGCCGCAGAGCAGCACCGTCTTGTGGCCCGTCCCGACACCCCAACGGGTGGCGGGATCATCCGCATCCTCGGTGGCATAGGGAAACGCCAGATCGCGATGGAAGATATGGCCGCCGGGCAGACCGATCTCCGCTTCCAGATCGAGTGGGGATTTCGCTTCCAGACAGGGGGCGCCGTCGGCGTCCAGCGCCAGGCATTCGGCGATCGGCTCGGCGAGTACCGCATCCAATTGCGCCAGTGTCGACGCCACCGCCTCCGCCTTCGCCGCCGACCGGTCCGCGGCGAAAAGACCGGCCGGGGTATGCAATCCGAACAAAGTCAGCGTATGCATGCCCCGCGCGACCGCATCGGCGGACAGAATCGACGGATCGGTCAATGTGTGGCAATAGATTTCCGAGGGCGGCGCGGACGGCAACCGGCCACTCGCGGCCTCGCGATAGGCACGCTCCAGCTGCGTGTAGGACTCGGCGATGTGGAAGGTGCCCGCGAAGGCGTCGCGCGGATCGACGGTCGCGTCGCGCAATCTCGGCAGCCTGCGCAACACCATATTCACTTTGATCTGCGTGCCTTCGGGTTTCGGCGGTGTGGGGTCGCCCAGCAGCCGGGCGAGCTCGTAGGGCGCGGCATTGACGAGCACATGCCCGGCGCCGACCACACCACCCGCGTAGCGAACTTCGGCGGTGACACCGTCGGTCTCGATGCTGGTCACCTCACATTCGGTGACGATCTCCGCGCCCGCCGCACGCGCCGCATCGGCCAGCGCGTCGGTGAGTGCGCCCATGCCGCCGACCGGCACGTCCCAGTCGCCGGTGCCACCCCCGATGACGTGGTAGAGGAAGCAGCGGTTCTGGCGCAGCGCGGGATCATGGGCGTGGGTGAAGGTGCCGATCAGGGCGTCGGTGAGTACCACGCCGCGGACCGTATCGTCGGCGAACCTGGACTCGATCGTTTCGCCGAGCGGTCGTTCGAAGATGGCGTCCCAGATGGCCGGATCGTCCACCAGCCGTCGCAGGTCCGCCCGCGACGGCAGCGGCTGGGTCAGCGTCGGGAACACCCGCTGCGCCAATCGGCCGGTGGCCCCGTAGAACTCCTGCCACGCCTGGAAATCCCGATCGGATCCGGTGAGCCGGACGAAGCTGTCCCTTGTGCGCGCGGTGGAGCCGGTATCGACCAGCAGTCCACCCGCCTCCACCGGTGTGTACGAAGAGATCCGCCTGCGCCTGGTCTCGAACCGCAACCCGAGATCCCGCACGATCCGGCGCGGCAGCAAACTCACCAGATAGGAATAGCGGGATACACGCGCGTCGACGCCGGGGAACAGGCGCGCCGAAACGGCCGCGCCTCCGGTGTGCGACTGCCGTTCCAGCAGCAGTACCGAGCGGCCTGCCCGCGCGAGGTACGCCGCGGCGACCAGTCCGTTGTGGCCGGCGCCGACCACCACCACATCGTAGGAGGAACGCGTCGAGGTCATCCGTCCTCGATAGCACGCCGATGACTCCGGTGAGCGCCGACGCGCCCCGCACTCACAATTTGCCGTACAGATACCGCGGCCGGTCACCGATCAGGTGCAGCGCGCGCTCGTGGATATCACTCGCGTATTCCGGCAGATTCGGCCAATCGAGCAGGGCCACCGCGCAATTCGTCTTGGCAAAGGATACGGTGGTGAGATCCCAGTCGCCGACCAGCGCGGTGTACTCGCAGACCGTGCAGGTTTCGAAGGGTTCCGCGCCGTATATCCATTCTTCTTCGTCCCAATCCGCCAGGTCGGTGCCGCAGCGCGGGCATATCGGCATTCCCGCATAACTCCACGCGCTCGCGAAATCGAATCCGAGCATCGGGGTGATCAGATGCCGATCCGGCACCTCCGTCGCCCGATCGGCGTTGCGCATCGCCTCCGCCATCAACTCCACCAGTGTCCTCCCGTCCACCGGATGCCCCGGGACGATCAGGAAGCCGTGTTCCGATTCCGCGCTGCGGACCTCCCGGCACCCCAGGAAGAAGCGTACGGTTTCGCGCACTCGATGCACCGCGACTGCGTCCGATTCGCCGAGTGCAAAGTAGTACTGCAAGAACACCGTGCCGAGCGTAGCAGTCGCCACCGACAAAACTCGGAATCCGCGAAAGTGGCTGCACGCCAACATCACCCGGGCCGACACCGGCCGCCTGAACTTGTCGGTGCCCTCGCGTAGGTTGATCATCATGTCGAGTAACGGGAGGGAACACCATGGACTCCGCTGAGCGCGAGTGGGAGCGGGCCTCGGTGGTGCAGATGCTGCCCATCGTGGCGCCGCGCAAGCTGGCGAAGGTTCCGTTCGTCGAACTGGCCGACGGACGTGTGCAGGGTGTGGTGTCGAGCGGATCCGATATCGCGCGGGTGTATGTCTCGTCGATATCGGCGCAGAACCACGGATTGAGTTGCAGTACCAATAACAATCGGCCGTGCGGCGGGCTGCGCGGATCGTATCCGTGCAAGCATATCGGCGCGCTGATCGATGAGGCAGTATTGCAATACGGACTCGACCGGGTCGCCCGATATCTGCGGGTGGAGGTGCCCGAAGGCGGCCATCTGATGAATTCGCTGGCGGCGACGCACGAACCGGCCCCCGCGGCCGTCGTATTCAGCCGCTTTCTGCGGCACCTCGCCTATCTGGAACTTCCCGGCAGCTCGACGCCGATTCCGGAGCTGCAGTGGTTTCCCGCGACGGGGGTGACACGCTGATGCTCGGTGTGCAGCTGGCCCAATTGGTCGATACGCCCTCCGGCGTCACGGAGGCGCTCGAGGTGGTGGCGGGCTTCGATACCGCCCTGGTCAACGGGTTCGGACGACTCGGTGACGATGATGGCGCCGCACTCGCCGCACTCGCCGCGGCGGTGGCCGCTTCGCCGCTGGGCGGGCCGGTGGCGGACGCGGTGGCGAAGCTGAGCACCGGAGCCATCGGACCGGAGGAATTGTCGGCGTTGGCCGGCGGCCGGGCCGCGCTACTCGGTGCGGTGCACGATGCGCTGGCCGAACAGTTCGACACCGCCCTGGGGCGCAACCGGTCCGCATGGGACGCCTCCGATGCGGAGGCCGAGACGGGCCCCCTCGTCGTGGCGTGCCGGTCGTGGCTCCAGGAACTGGCGATCACCGGCTGGCGGGGTGTCGACCACGATCTGGTGGCCGCGGCGGATCAGACAGTGGAGGCGCTGCTCGCCGAACCGGTCACGCGCAGATTGGCCGTGCTGCTGGACGGCTTCACCTCGGAGCTGCGGGCGGCCTGTCCCATCGCGACCCTGGACCGACTGCCGACCCGGCGCTGGGCCGACCTGTGGACCCGGGCGCTGCTGTTGAGCTGGCGCGGCGCCGGATTCGCGACGGCGACCGTCTCCGGACGCCTGCTGATTCTCGGCGTCGACCTGCACGAACACGGCACCGCAGTGCAGGCGCAGGTGTACGGCGTCCTGGAATCCGCCGACGGGATCACCCGCCGGGTGCGAGTGAGCGTCAGCGCGACGAAGGTCGACACCATCGTCGGCCCCGCGATCTGGCAGGTGCTCGGCAACCATCCGCAGCTACTGAAGGCGCTGGCCGAGCGCCGCAGCCTCACCGTCTCCGACCTGCCGCTCACGGCGAGCGGTGATCTGATCTGGTGCGACGACAGTGCCGCGCTCGGCGAACCCGCCGACCCGTTCACCACCGCGCGCGTCCAGCTGGCGGGCGCGATCGGTCCCGCGGTGCCGCCATTGGATCGCGATCCGGTACATCTCGCGGAGCCGGTGCTGTTGGAGGGCTACCGCATCAAGGACGGCGCACTGGAACTCGATGGTCACCGGCTCACGGTCGAACTGGATCGGTTGCCCACCTGTGGCCCGCTCACCGCCGCCGCCGTGAACGCCTCGTCGGCCTGCCTCGGTCTGGCGCGCTGGGACGCGGGTCGCTGGAGCCTGCGCCCGCTGGCCGTCCAGCGCACGGTCAAGGGCGCGCTTGTCGAGTTGCACGGTGGTGACTGGGCACTGGGCCCCACCGATCCGAAGGTGGTCAAGGCACAGGCGAAGTCCGGTGATTCGGTTGCCGTACTGCGCGAGCGGGCGGGACGGTTGCTGCGGAAATGAGCACTGTCCACGAAACCCAGCGACAGATCCTCTACTGGCGCCTGCTGGCGCGCATCTTCGACAGCGAGCCGCAACCCGCGCTGGAGTCGTCGAGCGTCGCGATCGTCGACGAGCTCGGACTGCCCGTCGCACTGCTGGATCCGAGCATCGCGATCGATACGGTGGCGCAGCGATTTCCGGAGCTCAGCGGTGATCTGGAGGCGCTGCGCGTCGAGATCGAGGCCGATGCGAGCCGAGCCGGGCGCTCGGATTCCGGTGCGGAAACCGCCGAGGACGACTCTACCGCCGACACCGCGGTGCACGACGGCGATGGCCCGGCCACGGTCGATGGCTCGGCCGCGCCCGAACTCGCTCCGGAGTCGATCGCGGCGGGCGAGGTGCGCAACGCCGCCCTGATCTCCAAACTGCTGCTCAATGTCTTCGCCACCGGATCCGGCAATGTCAGCGCCACCCAGCTGGCAGGCTGGCAGCGCGACGCGGGCTGGCTGCGCGGCGTGCTCGGCGACCGGGACAACACCGAAATGCGTACCGTCCTCGCCGATCTGGAGGCCGATCTGGTCGCCAGGATGCGATTGCGCGAGGTGCTGGCCGATCCGCGACTGGCCGGACAGCTCACCCCGAGCATGTCGCTGATCGAACAGTTGTTGCGGGACAAGGCCAATCTGTCGGGCGTGGCACTGGCCAATGCCAAGGCGCTGATCCGGCGCTTCGTCGACCAGGTCGCCGAGGTGCTGCGCACCCAGGTGCAGCAGGCCAGCGCGGGCACCCTGGACCGCTCGGTGCCGCCCAAACGGATCCTGCGCAATCTCGATGTCGACCGCACCATTTGGAAGAACCTCACCAACTGGAATCCGGAGGACGAACGGCTCTACGTCGATCGCCTCTTCTATCGGCAGACCGCCAAGCGCACGGTGCCCGCGAAGATGATCGTGGTGGTCGACCAGTCCGGCTCGATGGTCGACGCGATGGTGAACTGCACCATCCTGGCCTCCATTTTCGCCGGTCTGCCGAAGGTCGATGTCCATCTCATCGCCTACGACACCGACGCGCTCGATCTGACCCCGTGGGTACACGACCCCTTCGAGGTTCTGCTGCGCACCAACCTGGGCGGCGGCACCGACGGCCGCGTCGCCATGACCCTGGCACAGCCGAAGATCACCGATCCGAAGAACACCGTGCTGGTGTGGATCTCGGATTTCTACGAATGGCAGCACCAGGAACTGTTCGAGAGCATGCAATTGGTGCACCGCAACGGAGTGAAATTCATCCCGGTGGGCTCGGTGAACAGCTCCGGCCAGCAGAGCGTGAACCCGTGGTTCCGGGAACGGTTCAAAACCATGGGAACCCCGGTGCTTTCGGGCCGCATCCAAAAACTCGTCCACGAACTCAAGAACTTCCTCGACTAGGAGACGCCGACCATGACCGATACCGCCCTGCGCGCACCCGCCGAAGTCAAGTACGCCGAGGAGCTCGACTGGCTGGAGTCCATCGATGACGGTCCCAAGCCCTTCGCGTGGCGTCTGAGCCCGAAGATGGTGCGGCTGTTCATTCTCGGCTCCGAACGCGCCGACGGCTTGGACCGGACCATCGACCAGAAATGGTTCGGCGAACGCAGTTTCGTGGAACGCAGCATCGTCACCCTCGCCTCCGACCGCGGCCTGCTGCTCATCGGCGACCCGGGCACCGGCAAGAGCTGGTTGGCCGAACTGCTCTCCGCCGCTATCAGCCGAAACTCCACGCTGGTGGTGCAGGGCACCGCGGGCACCACCGAGGATCACATCAAGTACTCCTGGAACATCTCCATGGTCATCGCCAAGGGCCAATCCAGGGAATCGATGATCCCCTCCCCCATCATGACCGCTATGGAGCACGGCGTGATCGGCCGCTTCGAGGAGCTGACCCGCTCCACCAGCGACGTGCAGGACGCGCTGATCTCGATCCTGTCCGAGAAGTATGTCTCCATCCCGGAGCTCGACGACGACAATATCGTCTTCGCCCAGCCCGGGTTCTCCATCATCGCCACCGCGAACAGCCGCGACCGCGGTGTGAACGATCTGTCCTCGGCATTGAAGCGCCGCTTCAATTTCGTTCGCATTCCGGTGGTCACGAATAAGCGCAGCGAGGCCGAGATCGTGCGCTTCCGCACCGCGGAATTGTTGCGCCGCCACCAGATCGAATTGGAACTGCCGCCCACCCTGCTGGACATCCTGTTGGAGAGCTTCGCCGACCTGCGCGCCGCGGCCGCCGCGGCGGGCAGCGACGACGAGAAACTGGAGTCGGCGCTGTCGACCGCCGAGCAGATCGGTGTGCTCGAGGACGCCATCCTGCACAGCCAGTTCTTCGGCGATCGCACGCTGCGCGCCGGCACCCTGGCCGGATCGCTGGTCGGTTCGCTTGCCCGGCGCGCACCGGAGGACCTGGCGATCCTCAACAAGTTCTGGCACGGCGTGGTCGAGCCGCGCAGCAAGGCCGAGTCATCCACGGGCGCGGGCGGTGACTGGTCGCAGTTCCTGGAGGGCGGCCGGGATGCCATCGCGAGGCTCTCGTGAGCACCTTCGCTCCGCTGCGCGAGCAGCTCACCACGGCGGCAACACAATTCGCCGCGGAGCCGGGGGCGGTCGCCGATATACTCGCGGGCCTGGTCGACGATGTCGACCGGGCACTGCGTGAGGAACTGGAGATCTTCCCGGTCTGCCACCATTCCCCGGCCTCCGCACTGGCGATGGTACGACGCCTGCGGGAAAAGCAGCCCAGCGTCATCTATTTGGAGTTGTGCGAGGATCTTCGGCCGATCGTGGACGAGCTGCGCAACTGCAAACTGCCCGTCGCGTTGCAGGCGTGGGCGGGCGATCCGGACGGGTTCCCGGCGGCGTGGGCGCCGCTGGCGGTGGTCGCCCCGATCACCGAATCCTCCGCGGAGTATCAAGCCATCGCTTACGCGCTGAACACCCCCGGCGTCGAACTGGTGCTGGTCGACCGGTCGACCGACCACGTTTTCCAATGGTCCGACGCGAAGGAACACGACGACGCCGAGACCACGGAGGCCGACGGGGCCCTGCACGGCGACGCGGTCGGTATCGAGATCGGGGATCTGCGACCGCATTTCGCCGAACTCGAGGAGCATCTGCTGCACCACGGCAAGGTGCGGCACTGGTCGGAATGGTGGGATCAGTACGTCGAACAGCCGCTGGCAGGCGCGGACTACGACACCTACCGCCAGGTCATGGTGCTGATCGGCAGCCTGTTCCGGCGGCTGCGCCGCGGCAGGATCGACCACGACGAGGATCGCGAGCGGTACATGTGGACCCGGATGCGCGAGCACCTGGCCGCGACCGGCGCCGATCCGGCGACCTGCCTGTACGTGTGCGGCGCCTTCCACGCCGCCAGCCGCGTCGAACAATTCGGCATCGCCTCGGCGGCACCGTACGAGATCACGCCCCGCTCGGCGACCACGTGGCAGTACGGGCTCATCCCATCCAGCCACTCCGCCATCGAGGCCCAGTTCGGCCTGGCCCAGGGTTCGGTCTCGATCGCCGCCGCGACGTGGGCGAAGGGTTTGCGGCGCGGCCGTATCCAGCCGTTCAAGCTGGAGGGGCAGCAGTCCGCGCGCACCAAGTCCAAGCGCAAGCCGCTCGCGGCTCCGGTCGATGCGGCGCCGGTCGCCGACCAGCTCTCCGGCTTCCTGTCCAGCCCGCCGCAACTGGACCAGTTGGACGAGGCGGAACTGCTCGAATGGTCGGTCGATATCGTCCGTCTCGCGCGCCGCAACGGCTACTTGGCCAGCACCGCCGACGCGATCGCGGTCTACGAGACGTCGATCCTGTTGGCCGGCATGCGCAATCGTGCCAGGCCCACGCCGTACGACTTCCAGGACGCGGCGGTGACCTGCATCGAGAAGGATCACGTCCCCGGCCGACGCGATGTGCGCAGACTCTGCGAGATCCTGCTCGGCGGTGACCGCATCGGCCAGGTCGGCTACGCCGCGCTGCCGCCGCTGGCTCAGAACGTCCTCGACCGATTGGCACCGCTCGGCCTCGACCCGACCAAGCGGACCGTGCAGCGCTCGCTGCTCGATCTGAAGGCCGATCCGCACCTGCGGCCCTGTTCGGATCTGCTGTGGATGCTGCGCAGGCTGCTGCCCGTCGAGGCGGTGCGGCCCATTATGGGTTCGCGTGCGCTCGGCGAAAGCTCCATCCAGGAGAGCTGGGACCTCGCCATCGGCAAATACCAGCGCGACCTGGTCCAGCTCGGCTATGAAGGCGTCACTATCGAGCAGGTGCTCGAGCAGCGCCTGCGACATGCGGTCACCGACCAGGACGCCACCGCGGCGGTGGCGCTGGCCGCCGTCGAGGACGCCCTGCTCTACCTCGGCTCGACACGCCTGGCCGACGAACTCGGCGCCCGCGCCGTCGACCTACTCGCCGCGGAACGCTCGGTCGACGACGCACCCGAGGTCCTGCGCCGAATTCGACTGCTACTCAACTACTTCCGCTCAACAGATGCCGGGTTGCCGGAGTGGTGCGGCAAGTTCGTGACCGCGGGCTACGCCCACTACTGCACCCTGCTGCCCACCGCCTTCACCGACGAGGACACCGGCGTCCGCCCCGTGGCGGCCATGCTCGGCTTCCTCTTCGGCATGGAGAATCTGGCGCTGTCGCTCGGCTGCGACCACACTCAGCTGGAACTCGCCGTCCGGCAATCACATCCGGAGGCGCCCGCCAAGGTAGCCCTGCTCTGGGCCACCCGCCTGCAACTGGGGTTGCTCTCACTCACGGAGTTGCGCGCCCGCTGCGAGGAGATGCTTGCCAATCCCCTTGTCGTCCCGGCCTTCCCGCAGTACCTGAGCGGCTTCGTCCAAGCCATGGACCCGGTCCCCACCCTGAAACCCTTCATCGTGGAGCTGCTGTCCAAGGCCTTCGGCCGCCTGCCGGACGCGGTGCTGCTGCCATGGCTGCCGAAGCTGATCACCACGTTGCGCGGTCAAGCGGCGGAATTGATTCCCGCACTCACGAGGGAGGCGGGTCGTACCTTCCCCGCCAACCGCACGGCCATCGAGACCTGGGTCCCGCCGTGGACGAGGGCATCGGCGGCCGCCCCGGTCGCGGTGGTCGTCGCGGGCGGTCCAGCCACCGACCTGCTGCGCGCCCACCCGACGGCCTGCGACGCGCTCGCGACACTGCTGGGTCACGAGGGGAGCTGGACGGAGTCGGCCCCTCGACCGAATGGTGAGCTGACCGCGTTACTGGACACCTACCCCCATTCGGCAACCGCATTGGCGGCGATCCTGCCCGGCGGCGGACGACGCTGACCGCGAGCGCTGCCCGGCGAACCCGATGGTTCGCCGGGCAGCGTCACCGCACCAACGTGACCACGCCAGCACTCACCGGGCCGTCCGCTGGGCACCGTCGAAACGCCCATGACACCCTCCCGGCCCGGCCCGGTGGCGAAGGCGGCCGTGCCGATCCATTCGCCGCGAACACCGTTGCCGCTGCGTATACGATTATTTCGGCGCGGGTGATCATCGTTTCCGAAGCGCCGAGATATGTGGCGTGCGTCGGTCCCGGCTTGGGCTACGGTGTCCCACCCCGGGGGGCGGCGGCAGTGACCGCCGGATCGCAGGCGGGCCGCGTCGGGAGGAGTTCGGCATGGCGGATGAACGGGCGCAGTTCGGCCTGCTCGGGCCGGTGGAGCTGACGATCGATGGTGCGGCGCGGCCGACCGGCGGGCCCAAGCAACGGGCGGTGCTGGCATACCTGGTGATCAACGCGAACCGTCCGGTCTCGGTGGGCGCGCTCGCGCACGCCGTATGGGAGGAGAATCCGCCGCCGGATGTGCGAGTCAGCTTGCACACCATTGTGTCCAATCTCCGAAAACCCTTGCGGGAGGCCGGTATCGACGCCCGCTCGGTACTCGCTCAGGTCGGCACGGGGTACCGGATGGCGATCGCCGAGGGCGCATGCGATGTGCACCGGTTCCGGGCCGATAAGGAGTCCGGCCTGCGGGCGCTGGCCGCGGGCCGTTTCCGCACGGCAGGCGAACTGTTATCCAGCGCGCTCGGCCAGTGGCGCGGGCCGGTCCTGGCCGACCTGCGTGGTCTCGCCTTCGCCGACGCCTACGCGGCGGTGCTCGACGATGACAGGATGAGCGTGGTCGAAGCGCGCGCGGAGGCCGATATCGCGCAGGGGCGGGCCGCTGCCGTGGTCTCGGAGCTATCGCATCTGATCAGCGAACACCCTTTGCGCGAACCGCTCTGGCAGCAGCTCATCACCGCCCTGTACGTGGACGGCAGGCAGTCCGACGCGCTCGACGCGGTCCGACGCCTGCGCACGACGCTGGCCGACGAACTCGGCATCGATCCCGCACTGCCGTTGCGGGAGTTGGAGGCGCGCATCCTGCGTCAGGAGCCCCTGACCGCGACTTCGGCGGGCACGGCATCGGCCACCCGGGCGACCACGATTATCGACGTGAACGGCGGCGACCAGCTCGCGGTGCTGCGCGACCACACCGGCCACTGCTTTCCGGTGCACGGCCGTTTCACCAGAATCGGACGCTTGCGCGACAACGACATCATGCTCGACGACGGACGGGTCAGCCGCCATCACGCGGTCGTGGTGGACACCGGACTGGCCTATGTGATCAAGGATCTGCTGTCCTCCAACGGGGTCTACGTCGACGGCATCCGCATCATCGAGAGTATGGCGCTCAGCGACGGCGCGGTCGTGCGCATCGGCAACAACGAGTTCGTCTTCGAATTGGTCGCGCGCGATCCGTCACTGTCGACGAATAATTAGCCGAAGTTCTTCTGGAACCAGGTGAGCAGTTCCCCTTCGGTTTTCGGTCCGTCCTCCGGATTATCTTTGCTCAGCGTGCAGACCTCCACGCCCACCAGCAGGTCGTGCACGCCGATCAGGCAGGTCGACGGGCCGAGCGGGGCGGACGAATCCACCGCGCAGAACATCCGGCCGACCGGCCCGGTCGCCGTGCGCCACACGTCATCCGAACCCGCGCCGCCGCCGCACGCGTGGCCGGACAATTGGGTCAGGCTGCCCTGATAGGTCAAGTCCGCCGACCGGCGGTCCGGAAATCCATAGAACCGCACCGACGGCGACCCGATCGGCGTGGCACAGGCTACCGCCGCGTTCATCAGACTGGCGGGCAACTCCACGTGTCTGCAGTTGCCAGGGCCGAAGGATTCTCCCGTCCGGCTGAGCAACTGGCGATCCGCCGGTGTGAACGAATCCGGATCCGCCGCCTGATCGCCGGTACGGAATTGGAGCAGGTTCGCCTTGGCGGCGTAGTCGCGCAGGGGCGTCTCGGTGGCGTCCGCCCAGAAGTAGTAGGCAATCGACAGCGCCGCCTCATTGGTCAGCACCAGCCCCGGTTTGGGCTCCGCCGGGTTATCGATGACATTGGTAATGCAGGTTTTCCGGCCCACCTCTTTGTTGTCGACCAGGGACGGTGCGTCGCGCCCCGGCGGATCGCCGGGGCAGCTGGTGGCCTTGAATCCATCCAGGACCACCGTGCGGTAGTACTCCTGCAATTTGCCGAGATCGCGGAAGCGGAGGAACCGCGCGTCCGGAGTCGAGGCGGCCGGGTTGGCGTCGCAGAACACAATCGCGGTGGTGGTGGAATCGGGGTCGCGGTGCACGCAGGTGGAGCGACGGTAACCGGCTCCGGGGAGGGCGGCCAGTAGTTCGACGTCGGCGCCGCGCAGCGCGGTGGCATCCGCGACCGCCGTACCCGCGGACGGTCTGCCGACCGCCAGCCAGGTACCGAGAACCACCGCGGCGGTGAGGACTCCGGCGAGAATCAAGGACAGTACCGGCAGCGCACGGCGGAACCGCCCACGCGGCGGGGCCTCCCGCGGCGGCGTCGGCCGGGGCTCGCTGGAATCGTCGGCGGGCGGCCCGGGCCCGCCGGGCTCTCCGCCCGTCGGCGGCTGCGTCGGACCTGCGCCGCCGGGCGGCCCCGGCGGACCGGTCGTCGCACCGGCAGCCGGTCCTATGAGGCCCGCGGGTACCGATGTCCGAGGCCCGGTCGACGCTCCGACCCGCGACGGTCGCGATCCACCCGTACCGGCGGGCACCGGCCCACGGGGCCCCGACGGCCCATCGGCCCCCGGGGGTCGCGGTACACCCGGATGCGCGGTCGCCTGCGGCGGGAATCCACTTCCGCCGCCTTGCTCCGGCTGCCCGTGCGAGCCGGACCCGGAGGTCGGCCGGGCGCTCTCCGCAACCGTCCGGTCGGGTGCGTTCTTCGGCTTCGACGGCATTGTCGGCGCGTTGTCCACCTCGGCCGCGGCCACAGTGGACAACGCCGCCTCCGCCGCGGCGGCCAACTCTCCCGCGGTCGCGAACCGCTCAGCGTGATTCTTCGCCATACCGCGCTCGATCACCTCGTCGAACCCGATCGGCACCTCCCGCCGGATCAGGCTCGGCCGCGGCACCGGCTCGGCCAGGTGCGCGCGCATGATCGCGCCGTCGGTGCCGGCCGGGAACGGCCGCGCCCCGGTGAGACATTCGTACAGCACGCAGGTCAGCGCGTAGATATCGGCGGCGCCGGTGATCACCCGCGAGGTGAACCGTTCCGGCGCCATGTAGTGGAACGAGCCGACCGCCGAGCCGTCGGAGGTCAGGCCGCTTTCGGCGCTGGAGTACGCGATGCCGAAATCGACGAGGTAGGCGAAACCGCCCGGCGTGGTCAGGATGTTGTCGGGTTTGACGTCGCGGTGCACCAAATCGTCGGCATGGGCGGCATCCAGCGCTGCGGCCACCTGCCGGATCAGGTCGACGGCCCGGCCGGGCGCCAGCGGAGCCTCGTCCCGCAGCACCGCGCGCAGATTCGAACCTTCGACCAACCGCATATCGATGAAGAGGTGTCCTTCGATCTCGCCGTAGTCGTGGATCGGGATGACGTGCGGTTCCTTGAGCCGGGCCGCGCAGTGCGATTCGCGGCGGAAGCGCTCACGGTAGACCTCGTCCTCGGCGAGATGCCCGGGGAGCACCTTGATCGCCACGACCCGGTCCCGTTTGGTGTCGTAGGCCTGGTAGACCTCGCCCATGCCACCACGCCCGATCAGGCGATCCAATCGGTACGGACCGAACTGGGACCCGGCCGCGAGCGGCGGGTGCTGGGCCGTCATCGTCTCCTCCGCGTGAAGGCGCTCCCCGTGCTCCTGTCGCTCAACTGTAGAGCCGCGACAGTCGGTTGCGCAGACGTACCGGAGGTCCGGATAGTGGACCCCCGGTCAGCGCGGGGAAGGTGGTCGATGGATGACCGCGCCGCCCGATCCGGCGAGATGCCGCGACCGTTTAATGCGGCTCAGCCGCCGAGGACCAGGCAGCTGTAGCCGAGGTGGACGCCGGAGCCGACGCGGATATCGACGCTGGCGGTGGGGTGGCCGTCGGGGGCTTGGCCGGCGCTGATGGTGTGCTTGCCCGGTGTGGCGGGCACCCAGGTCGCAAGCGCGACCCCGCCCGAGGGGGCGACGGTGGCCAGCGGAATGCCGTTGTCGTAGAAGTGCACCGAGCCGACGGCGTCGCTCAGGAATGCCTCGACGGTGTAGCTGCAGCCAGTGCCGTAATTGGTGTGCACGCCGAAGTTGATATCCGGTAGAACCGCGATTCTGGTGACCGTGGCCGCGGCGGTCGGTGGGTCCAGCAGGACGGCGCAGGCCGCCGTGATAGTGGCGACCGCGCCCGCCCGCCGGGCGATCGGCGAGCGGGCGATCCCTGTCCGGTTGGTGCGATACCCCATGATTCGGTCCTCGTCCCGCGGCGGCCCGTGCCCGCGCCGACGCATATCTGGTCCGCGCACTCCCGGTATCCGATCGCACGCGAATCGTCCCGGAAGCCCTGTCTGGACAAAGCGTCCGGATCTGATCGTATCGGCTACGGGCGCGCGCGAACCACGGTTCGCGTGGGCAAGTCCGACCTCCGGAACTCAGGCCACCAGCACCGACAGCGGCTCGGCCACGCAGGCGGGCTTGCTGCCGCCCTCGATTTCGATGATCACCCTGGCAATGACCTGGGTGCCCGCGGCGATCGGCTCGAGGGCGACCAACTCCACGCCCGCCCGCACCCGGCTACCGACCGGCACCGCTGCCGGGAACCGAACCTTGTTGCAGCCGTAGTTGATGCCCATCTTCAGTCCGTCCACCCGATACACATGAGCGACCAGCATCGGCAGCAACGACAGTGTCAGGTAGCCGTGTGCGATGGTGGTGCCGAACGGCCCGTGCGCGGCCCGCTCGGGATCGACGTGGATCCACTGGTGGTCGCCGGTAGCGTCGGCGAAAGTATTCACCTGCTCCTGGGTGATGGTGTGCCATTCGCTGTACCCGAGGTGAGTGCCGACCGCCTGCTCGAGCTCGGCAAGACCGTTGAATACTCGCATATCCGTATCCCCGCTCTCAGTCGGTCGGCCCGCCCGCGACGTAGACGACCTGACCGGAGATGAATCCGGCGCCCTCGCTCACCAGGAACGACACGGTATTCGCGATATCCGACGGCTGGCCGATCCGCCCGACCGGGATCTGCTTGGCCGCGCCCTCCCGGAACTGCTCGAAGCTCACGCCCATTCGTTCCGCCGTCGCGTGTGTCATATCGGTTTCGATGAAACCGGGTGCGATGGCGTTGACGGTCACCCCGAATTTGCCCAACTCGATCGCGAGGGTCTTGGTGAAGCCCTGTAGGCCCGCCTTGGCGGCCGAGTAGTTGGCCTGGCCGCGGTTGCCCAGCGCCGAGGTGCTCGACAGGTTGACGATGCGGCCCCATTTCGCTTCCGTCATGAACTTCTGCGCCGCCCGGCTCATCAGAAACGAACCGCGCAGGTGCACGCCCATGACCGAATCCCAGTCCGCGACGGTCATTTTGAACAGCAGGTTGTCGCGGGTGATGCCTGCGTTGTTGACCAGCACCGTGGGTGCGCCCAGTTCGTCCGCGACGCGCCGCACGGCGGCCTCGACGGACTGCTCGTCGGAGACGTCGACGCCGACCGCCAGCGCTCTGCCACCCGCCGCTTCGATTTCGGCGACCACCGGCTTACCGGCCGCTTCGTCCAGATCGAGCACCGCGACGGCGAATCCGTCCGCGGCGAGTTTGCGCGCAGTGGCGGCACCGATGCCGCGCGCGGCTCCGGTGACGATGGCGGTACGGGTGTCACTCATGGGGACTCCTGACGGTGTAGGTGGTCGAGCCGACACCCATAAAATACATCGAAGCCGATGCGTCTCTAACGAAAAGTCGCGCGAACGACCGAATCCCGAGGTCGGCGTTCGAGCACTCGCGCATACGCGACATCGGACAGACCGTGCGGGCATCGTTCGATACATGGACTCGGAGCTGTACTATTCCCGCGGTGAGCACCCCCCAGCGGCGTACGTCCACCCGCTCCCCCGGACGGCCGGCCTCCGCGACGAGGGAGCAGGTCCTCGACCTCACCCGTCGCGCGTTCCTCGCGGGTGAACGCGTCGACGTGCAGGCGATCGCGGCCGAACTCGGGCTCAGCCGCGCCTCCATCTACCGATGGTTCGGTTCCCGTGACGGCCTGCTCGGCGCCATGCTGGTACAGGAGTACGAACGCATGGTCGAACGCGCCGACGCCAAGCGACGCTCCAGCGGCGCGGAACGGATTCTCGAGGTCTTCGACCGCGTCGCCCGGTGGGAATCCGATAACGTACCGTTCCGTCGCTACTTCGAGCACGAGCCCATCTCCGGGCTGCGCATCCTCACCGCGAGCGATGGCCCGATCCAGCCGAAAGCCATTGCCGCGGTAGAAGAGCTCATCGCCCGCGCCGAACACGAGGACGGCTACCAGCCGCCCCTGGAACGCTCGCTGCTCGCCTACGCCCTGGTCCGCCTCGGTGAGGCGTTCATCTTCAACGATCGCGCGGCGGGCATCCGCGGCGATGTCGACCGGCTGCGCCAGGTGGTGGCGTTGCTACTCGGCATCGCACCGCACGCCGACTGACCGGCATCGCCGCACCGCGGGGGACCATAGCCCCGAGAAAACAGGCGAAAGTCCTGTATGCGTAGGGGCCGCACGGGACAAGAATCGAAGATATGACCGACAGCAACCTATTCCCCGATAATCCGACGGTGCTGGCGGCCATGCGTCTCGCGAGCCGGGCACCGTCGGTCCACAACACCCAGCCGTGGCGGTGGAGATGCGATGACACCCAGCTCCGGCTGTTCCGCGATACCGACCGGCTGCTGGCGGCGACGGATCCGCTCGGCCGACAGCAGGTGATCAGCTGCGGCACCATGCTGCACCATGTGCGCACCGCCTTCGCCGCACAGGGCTGGCACACCGACACGGTGCGGCTACCCGAACCCGAGCGGCCCGACCTGCTCGCGACCCTCACCTTCCGACCGTGGCCCGATCCGCCGCAGGGCGTGCGAGATCGGGCCGGCGCCATCGAGCGGCGGCGCACCGACCGGCTGCCGATGCTCGCCCCCGAGGGCTGGTCGGAGCTGGTGCACGCCGCGCGCATGCTGGTGCATCCACACGATCTCGAACTCGATTCGCTCGATGATTCGGCCGGGAGCCGACTCGCCGCCGCATCCGAGCAGGCCACCGCGATACGTCGCTACGATATGGAATACCAGACCGAATTGCACTGGTGGGCAGGACATTCCGGAGTTCCGGAGGGGGTTCCGTCGAATGCGCTGATCTCCGATGCCGAGGTCGCCAGGGTCCCGGTCGGGCGAACCTTCCCGTCCGCGCCGCATTCGGCGCGTCGCGACGATCTCGACGACCATGCGCGCCTGCTGGTGCTCAGCACTCCCAGCGATTCGATGTTGCAGTGGCTGCATACCGGCGAGGCGCTCTCTGCGCTGCTGCTCGAATGCACCGTGGCCGGACTGGCAACCTGCGCGATGACCCACATCACGGAGTTGCCCGCGAGCCGTAAGGTCATCCAAGAGATGCTCGAACGCCCGGGCGTGCCGCAGGTCGTCGTCCGTGTCGGCACGGCCCCCGCGGACGCGGACGACCTTCCGCCGACGCCGCGCCGCCCGCTCACCGATATCCTCGCCGACGAACGGGGCTGATGCCGAACCGGGGCGGCCGCATCGCCACCGCCCCGGTGGGATTCAGTGCCCGGGCGCTTGCGTCAGGTCACGACCAACGATGTTGCCTACCCGTCCTTCTCGACGAGTCTGATGCCGCTGACGATGGTGGGTTCGATCGCGATGACGGTATCCATGACCTTGTCGACCCAGGGCCGCAGCAGTTCTTCGTATTTCGCGACGCGCTTCGGGTCGGTCACCGGACGCGCGACCCCGGTGACCACCACCGACCATCCGATCCGGCGCACCGGGTCGATCTCGTCGGCCTCGTAGGCCACCACCACGCTCGAATTGCCGCGCACGGCGGTGGTGAGCCGGTCGGTGAGCCGCGTGCGCACGATAATGAGGCCGTCCGGCTCCACCAGGTGATTGACCGGTCTGATGGCCGGTAATGCATTGCGGGTGAACACCACTCGGCCCACGGGCGTAGCGGCAAGTAATCGCAACGCTTCGGTTCGGTTCAATTCGAAGACCGCGCGGCGGGGGTCGTCGATCGATAGGTCCTCGATCACGGGGCACCACCTCCGGTTCCGGCAGGCAGGACCAGCGTCAGATCGCCGTCGTAGCGTCGATACAGCAATCGGCCCCGCCGGTCGCCCGGGTCGGTGAAGAACAGGAACGGCAGTCCGTACCGGCACAACCGGTCGGCCGCCTCGGTCTCGGTGAGCAGCGGCGCGGGACGGGGATTCATGGTGAGCAGCACAGCGTTCGAGGTCCGCGGCGGGTCGATGCGACGCTGACGCGCCAACCGCACTCCGCGCGGGCCCGCCCAATAGACGGCGACGTCCTCGCCGGTCTGGGCATCGGTGTACAGATGCGCGTCGTAGTCCATCGCATCCATCACCCGCACCGCGACCGTCGTGCTGTTCCGATGCAGCCCACAATGTTTGCGGCGCACAATCGGTCGCCGGTCGGTGACCGAGGCCAGCGGCGGTCGCGCCGGGTCCGGCCAGATCCGCGCGGCGTCACCGGTGGATATTCGAGCGATCTGGCGGTCCAGGCGTTCGGCCACGAATGCCGCAACGAATCCGCTCGGCCCCTCGACCTGCACTCTGATCGGCGACTCCCCGAATCGGGTATTCACCTGTGCCACCATCGAACCGCTGGAATCCCGCGCTGCGGTCAGCCGCACCCGGGCCGTCGCGTCGATGTGGTGATAGCGCAGCACCCGGCCGACCGAGCGCAGCGTGCGCTCGACCTCCAGGTCCCGCACCGCGCCTCGAGTGATGAGTTCACAGTGCGCATTCGTTGCGGTAGGCCGCACTTCGGCGATTTCCATCTCGGACAACCCGCTTCTCCAGATCTGCCGATTCGACCGCGACATGCGTGGTCGACCGCTGCTCCACGTCTGCTGTATTCGTTGGTGTTTTCACCTTCGCAAAGCAGCGGCGCGCGCGAACGGGTCGCGGGACACCGATCGAAGGGACCTAAGTCCCCATACCGGCGCGGCGGGCGGAACCGGCTCAGCGACAGCGGACCACGATCATCGGGCACTCCACCGAATGCAGCAGCGCATTGCTGGTGGAACCGAGCACCATACCCGCGAACCCGCCGCGGCCGTGGCTGCCGACAACGAGCAGCTGGGCGTTCGCCGACTCGTCGTAGAGTGCGCGAACGGGCCGGTCCGACACCACGATCCGGCGCGCCGGAACATCCGGGTAGCGCTCGCTCCAGCCCGCCAGGCTCTCGGCGAGTACGGCCTGCTCCGATTCCCGCACCCCGTCCCAGCCCGCCACCGGCAATTCGATGGTGCTGGTGTCGCTCCACGCGTGCAAGGCGACCAGGCCGACCTTGCGCCGGGATGCCTCCTCGAACGCGACCTCGGTGGCGGGCACGCTGTTGTCGCTGCCGTCGATGCCGACCAATACCGGCTTACTCGCCGACACGGCGTCGATGGCCGACAGCGAGTGGATGACCGCGACCGGGCAGTGCGCGTGCCGAGGGACCGCGGTGCTGACCGAGCCGAGCAGTCCGCGCTGGAACGCGCCGAGCCCCCGGCTGCCGACCGCCACCAGCCGCGCCTGCTCGGACCGGGCCAGCAGCGTCGGGATGATGAAGTCGAAGGTGACTTCGGTGCTGATCTCCAGGTCGTCATCGGGCGCGGCCTGCCGGGCCACCCGAGTCGCCTCGGTCACCACGCGCTCACCGTCGGTGCGCAACCATTCGATCTCCGCGTCGGGCAGCGTGATGCCACGGCCGAAACCGGTCGGGATCGCTACCGAGGTGATCAGGTGCAGTCGGCAGCGGTGCAGAGCGGCGTCGACCGCCGCCCACGCCACCGCATGATACGAGCTCGACGAGCCGTCGACGGCCGCCACGATCGGCGCGTCGAGCGGTGCGGAGGGTGCAGTCGAATCGGCCATGCTCATTCCTTTCGGGTGCGTCCCATTGCTGGGCACGAGGGTAGGTCGAAACACCGCCCCTTCCGAGCATCCCGCGTCGCCGCGCGCACGGGCAGGGACGAAGGTCATCCGGTCCCTGGGTCCAGTGGCCTCCTCTTGTCCTCCGCCGAGAACGCCTCGACCGCGGTCGGTAGCGTCGGGTACAGGTGTCCGGCGCCGATCCTGGAAGTCAGACCGGCGGCGTCCAGATCCGCACGCAGGTCCTGCTTCACCCGCGCCATGGCGAATACGATGCCCCGCGACGTGAGGTCCGCGCGTAATTGTTCGACCGCGTCCAGCGCGGTGAGATCGACCTCCACATTCGCCTCGGCATTGAGTACGAACCAGCGCACCGCGTCCGCACCGCCGCTCCGCTCCACGGCCGCATAGGCACGCTTGCGGAAGTCCTCCGCGTTGGCGAAGCACAGCGGTGCGTCGTACCGGTAGACCACCAGTCCCGGAACCGATTGGGCGGCCGGATAGTCGTCCACGTCGTGCATGCCCGCGAGTCCGGGGACGAAACCCTGAATCGCGTCGTGGGCCCGCGCCACCCGGCGCAGCAGGTCGAAGATCGACAGCGCGACCGCCACGAGTACGCCGTAGAGCACCCCCAGTCCCAGCACCGCCACGACGGTGCCCAGCGCAAGCACCACCTCGCTGCGCCGGAAGCGCGCGATCCGACGGAATTCGGGCACGTCGACCAGCCGCAGCGCCGCGTATATCACCAGCGCACCGAGCGCCGCGGTCGGAAATCCGGCCAGGATCTCGCGCGCACCGAGCAGCACGACGATCACCGCGCCCAGTGCGACAACGGAATACAACTGGGTGCGCGCACCCGTGGCGTCCGCGATAGAGGTGCGGCTGCCGCTACAGCTGACCGGAAATCCGTGCATGACACCGGCCGCGAGGTTGGTGGCGCCGAGCGCCGCGAGTTCGGTATTGGCCGATACCTCGCGCCCGTGCTTGGCCGCGAAGGCGCGGCCGGTGAGCGCGTTATCGGAGAACCCGACCACGGCGATGCCGATCGCGGGCAGGATCAATTGCGCCATATCGGCCGCCGCCACACCGGAGAAACCGGGCACCGGCAGCCCCGTCGGAACGGATCCGACCACCTCGATGCCGTAGCGACCCAGTGAGAACACCGCGACCACGACGGTCGCCAGCAGCACGGCGAGCAGCGGCCCCGGCAGCCGCGGAGCCCGCCAGGCCAGCAGCAGCAATCCGGCCAGCACGCACGCGGCCAGCAGCGCCGTCGGCCAATGCCATTGTTCGATATTCGTCGTGAGCGAGCGCAGTTGCGCCGGAATGGTCTCCCCGCTCACCGAAACACCGGTCACCTTGCCGAGTTGCCCGACGATCATGATTCCGGCGGTACCCGCCAGATAGCCGACGAGCACCGGCTTCGACAGCAGGTCCGCGAGCATCCCGAGCCTGGCGATCGCGCCCACCAGACATAACAGCCCCACCAGCAGAGCCAGAACCGCCGCCAGCGCGGCGTACCGATCCGGATCGCCGACCGCCAACGGCGCGAGTGCGACGGCGGTCATCAACGCGGTCGTCGACTCGGGTCCCACCGACAGCTGCCGCGAAGTACCGAGCAGCGTGTATATCGCCAGCGGCCCCAACACCGCCCACAGGCCGACCACCGGCGGCAGACCCGCGACGGTCGCATAGGCCATCACCTGGGGCACCAGATAGGCGGCCACGGTGATTCCGGCGAGCGAATCCAGCCGCCACCACTCGCGCCGATAGCCCTGGAATTGCCGGAGACCGGGCGGGAACCGTGCAGGCACCACTCCAGCATCGCGCGTCACGCCGTCACGCGACGGCATTCCGGTGTCAAGAGGCTTCGGTCACCGGTCGAGGGTCCTACTCCGGCGCGTCCGGCCCCGCACGTCCGTAGGCTGAGAAATAGCGTCGAAAGGAGTCGCGCCCATGACCACGGTGTTCTTGGTCGACGACCACGCGATCGTCCGGCGTGGTGTCGGTGAACTGATCAATATCGAGTCCGACCTCGAAGTGGTCGGCGAGGCCGGCACCGTGGCACATGCCTTGGCCCGTATTCCGGCTCTACGGCCCGACGTGGTCGTATTGGATGTGCGCCTGCCCGACGGCAACGGAATCGAGCTGTGCCGCGAGTTGCTGTCCCGGCATCCCGCATTGCGCTGCCTGATTCTGACCTCCTTCACCGACGAGCAGGCCATGCTCGACGCCATCCTGGCCGGAGCCAGCGGCTACGTGGTCAAGGACATCGGCACACTCGAACTCGTCGAGGCCATTCGTGCCGTCGGCGCGGGTGAATCGCTGCTCGATAACCGGGCCGCGGCCGCGCTCATGTCGAAGCTGCGCGCGGAGGCCGAGGCCGAGGCCGGACCGACGGCGGGCCTGACCGAACAGGAACGCATCCTGCTCGGCCTGCTCGGCGAGGGCCTGACGAACCGGCAGATCGCGGGCCGCATGTTCCTGGCCGAGAAGACGGTGAAGAACTACGTATCCCGGCTTCTGACCAAACTCGGCGTCGAACGTCGGACCCAGGCCGCCGTACTCGCCACGAAACTCGACGCGCCGACGAGGAAGACCTGAGCCGTGCGCACGATGCCAGAATGACAGCCATGGAAGACCAGTCGCCCGATGCCGGTTCGACCGACCGGCCACAGGTGATCGAGACCCTGGCCCAGTTGCGCCTGCGTGAACTCCTCGGTCAGGTGCAGGACCGGATCTCCGAAATCGTCGGCGTCCGTGACCAGATGGATCGCCTGATCGAGGCGATGCTCGTGGTCACCGCCGGTCTGGATCTGGACAATACGCTGCGCTCCATCGTGCACACCGCCATCGAACTGGTCGACGCGGGCTACGGCGCGCTAGGCGTCCGGGAGACCGACCCGGCCTCCCAGCAACTGTCCGAATTCGTCTACGAGGGCATCGACGACCGGACCCGGGTGCTGATCGGCGACCTGCCGCGCGGCCACGGAGTACTCGGCCTGCTCATCGAACAACCGAAACCCATTCGCCTGGCGGACCTTTCGACACATCCCTCCTCGGTCGGCTTCCCCGCCCACCACCCGCCGATGAGCACCTTCCTCGGCGTTCCGGTGAAGGTCGGCGACGAGGTTTTCGGCAATCTCTATCTGACCGAGAAGGCGGACGGCCTGGAATTCACCGAGGACGACGAGGTGGTCGTGCAGGCACTGGCCGCCGCGGCGGGCATCGCGATCGCGAACGCCCGGCTCTACGAACAGTCCCGGGTCCGCCAGCAGTGGCTGGAGGCGACCCGGGATGTCGCCACCGAACTACTCGCCGGTGGTGAACCCGGCGAGGTCCTCGAACTCGTGGTCGACCGGTCACTGACCCTCACCCGAGCCGCCTGCACATTCCTCGCCCTGCCCGAAGACCCCGACCTCCCCCAGCAGGAGGTGACCGAGCTGATGCTGGTCGCCGCCGCCGGTGTCGAATCGGACATCCTCACCGGACAACGCATTTCGGTCTCCGATTCGGATGCGGGCGAAGCGTTCCGCAGCGGCGAACTGGTGGCCGCCGACAAACTCGCCCACACACCGCTGTTCGACTCCCCCGGCGCATACGGCCCCGCACTGGTGCTGCCGCTGCGGGCGGACCACTCGGTGATCGGCGTCCTCACCATCGTGCGTCCCGCCGAAGCGCCGCCACTGGACACCGCCGGGCAGACGATGATGGCCGCCTTCGCGGATCAGGCGGCACTGGCACTGCAACTGGCGCATACGCAGCGGCAGGCGCGCGAACTCGATGTGCTCTCCGAACGTGACCGGATCGCCCGCGATCTGCACGATCACGTCATCCAGCGGCTCTTCGCGGTCGGACTCTCGTTGCAGGGCACCGTGCAGCGGGCGCACAGCCCGGAGGTACGGGCCCGGCTCAGTGACACCATCGACGACATCCAGTCGGTCGTGCAGGACATCCGGCATTCGATCTTCGATCTGCACAGCAGCACCTCCGCCGATACCCCGCGTCTGCGTAAGCAGCTGCACGAAGTGATCGCGGAGATGACCGCGGACAGCGAACTACGCACCACCGTCCGGCTGGCGGGTCCTGTCTCCGTGTTGAGCCCGGAGCTGTTCGACGATGTCGAGGCGGTATTGCGCGAGGCGGTCAGCAATGTGGTCCGGCACGCGTCGGCGACCCAGGTATCGGTGCTGCTGCTGGTACGCGACGACGTCACCATCGAGGTGACCGATAACGGAGTCGGCCTGCCCGGCAATCCGGCTCGCCGCAGCGGTCTGGCCAATCTGGCCGCGCGCGCCGAGCAGGCGGGCGGCACCTTCGGTATCGAATCCGGCTCCGAGGGCGGTTCGGTATTGCGCTGGTCGGTGCCGTTGACCTGAGCTTACGAGCAAACCGTTGCCGCCCCGACCGCGCCGTGCCCGGCGATCCCGCTACGCACCTCGTCCAGGCCCACCGAACGCCGGTGATCAGCAATGAGCTGAGCGGTAGCCGACTCGCGGTTCGAGAGCTCGGGATGCCGATGGAGGCGGCGTCATAGATTAGCTTCAAAGTAGCTGTACAAGCTCTGTGGCGCGGTTGCGACCGGCGGAAACGATCGCCGCTCCGGGGCCGCGCGGTAGTATCCGACCGATGGGTCTCCTCTGCTCCCGACCCTGCTTCCCATGCCTGAACCACCACGTGATCTACCACCCGAACGACTCACGAGGAGTAACGATGGCAAAGAACGTCGCCGACGGTATGTGGGAAATGCTCGTCTCCGCGGGCGTGCGAAGGTGCTACGGCATCGTCGGCGACGCCCTGAATCCGGTGATCGCCTCCATGCACCGGAACGGGGAGATCGACTTCGTGCATGTCCGCCACGAGGAGTACGGCGTCTTCGCCGCCGTCGCCGAAGCCTGCCTGACCGGGCGGCCGGTCGCCGTCTGCGGTACCGCGGGCCCCGGGGTCGCGCACCTGATCAACGGTCTGCTCGACGCCCGCAAGGAGGGCGCACCGATCATCGCTATCGCGGGCGACAGCGAAACGGCTGTGCTGGACAGCAATACGGTCGAGGAGCTCAACCCGTACAAATTCTTCGATACCGCCGCGCTCTACATCGGCCGCATCGGCAATGCGGCGCAGCTGCATCACGTGGTGAGCAGTGCGATCACCGTCGCGCTCGCCGAGCACGGCCCGACGGTCATCGCGTTGCCGGGTGACGTCGCGATGCAGGACGCGCCGAAAGTCTCCCTGCGCGTACCGATTCCATCCACCATGGTGGGTCCGGCCGCACCGGACGATATCAGCGCGATGGCCGAGCTGATCAATGCGGGCGCCAAGATCGCCATATTCGGCGGTGACGGCTGCGCCGACGCGGGCCCGGAAGTTCGCGCGCTCGCGACGAAACTGCGTGCACCGGTGGGATATTCACTCAAGGGTAAGCAGTGGCTCGAACACGGCAACCCCAATGCGGTCGGAATGACCGGCCTGATCGGGTACGGCGGCTGTTGGGAGGCCGTCAATCACTGCGATGTCCTGCTCATGCTCGGCACCGACTTCCCGTTCGCGAACTTCCTGCCGCACCGCAAGGTCAAGATCATCCAAGTAGATCGCAATGCCCGCCACCTCGGCAGGCGAATTCCGATCGAACTGGGTGTCATCGGCGATGTCGGCGCCACCGTCGAAGCGCTACTGCCATTGGTCGAACCCAAGACCAGCGAACGGTTTCTCGGCAAGTGCGTGCGCGAGACCGAGCGCTCCATCGCACGGATGCGGCACTACGTGACCAAGGGGCCCGAACTCACCCCGATCCGGCCGGAGTACCTGGCCACGATTCTCGACGAGGAGGCCGCCGACGACGCACTGTTCTTCGCCGATACCGGCACCGCCGTGATCTGGGCGGCCCGGCACATCCACTACGGGCCGAAACGTCGTCTGTTCGGGTCGTTTTCGTGGGCGTCCATGGCCAACGCCTCCCCCAATGCGTTCGGTGCACAACTGGCCTTCCCCGGTAGGCAGACCATCGCTCTCTGCGGCGACGGCGGATTCACCATGTTGGGGCTCGGCGACCTGCTGACCGAGGTGCAGCGAGAGGTTCCGGTCGTGCACGTGGTGCTGAACAACAGCATGCTCGACTTCGTCAATATCGAACAGCAGGAGGCCGGGCTGGTCCCCTACGGCACCGAGTTCCAGAATCCGGATTTCAGCCGGGTCGCCGAGGCCATGGGCGCCAAGGGAATTCGCGTAGAGGACCCCGTCGAGTTGCGGACCGCGGTGCGAGAGGCGCTGGCCCACCGGGGCGGACCGGTCGTACTCGACGTACTCGTCGACAAGTACGCGCTGGCGATGCCCGGTCACATCCCCGCCAAGACCGCCACCGGATTCACCCTCAGCCTGGCCAAACAGACCCTGGACGGGCACTTCGACGACGTGCTGGAGACAGCGGCCCACAACGTCCGACTGCTGTGACCGCGGCGCGATCGCGCCCAGCCGATGCCGCGCGGCCACAGCCGGTCCACCGGCACCGGCCGCGCGACGCACCGCACAGCCCGTCCGCGAAGGAGAACCCCGTGACCGCCCGGAACCACATCAACCGTCGCCGGCGCCTCGGCTCGGCACTGCTGATCGCGGCGGCGGCGCTGACCGCTGTTCCGGCGGTCGCCATCGCCGACCACTCCGTACCCGAGGGCCTCGGCTTCTATACCGCGCCCGAGGACCGCATCCCCGGGCCGCACGGTTCGCTGATCTGGACCCGCACGCTTACCGGCGACCCAGGCTTGCCCGGAGCGCGCAATCAATTGGTGCTCTACCGCTCCGTCGACGTCCAGGGGCGACCGATCGCCGTATCCGGCACCGTGGCGGTGCCGGCCACCTCCCCGCCCGAAGACGGTTGGCCGCTCATCTCCTGGGCGCACGGCACCACCGGCGTCGCCGATATGTGCGCACCCTCCCGCGACACCGGTCCCGACTACCCCGCACACGACTACACCGCGCTGGTCCGCGAGGTGCAGGCGCGCTGGATCGCCGCGGGCTACGCCGTCGCCCAGACCGACTACCAGGGTTTGGGTACGCCCGGCCCGCACGGTTATCTGATCGGCGCCGCCGAACAACGCGCCGTCACCGATATCGCCCTCGCGGCCCGCGAACTCGACCCTTCGATCGGCACCCGCTGGGTGGCGGTGGGCCACTCCCAGGGCGGTCAGGCCGCGATCTTCACCGCGGCCCAGGCTCAGCAGTGGGCCCCGCGACTCCAGTTGCTCGGTTCGGTCGCGCTGGCACCCGCCTCGCACACCGCCCTCGTCGTCGAATTGGCCCGGATCAGCACCGCCGCCGGTGTCGCGTCCGCCGCCGCCACCTTTACCGACAACGCAACGGCTTTCCTCCCCTTGCTGATTCGCGGCGCCCAGACGGTCGCCGAGATCGACCCGGCCCGCTTCCTGACCCCGCGGGCGCTCGGCCTGCTGCCGACGGCCGACAACGGCTGTATCGGCCAGCTACGGTCCCCGGACGAATGGGGCGGCCTGCCCGCGGGCACTGTCTTCACCGCCACTGGCGACACCGGCCCGTTCAGCCGTGTTCTCTACGACAACGACCCCGGCCACCTCCGATTCGGCCCGCCGTTGCTGGTCCTGCAGGGCGGCGGCGATACGACCGTCCCGCCGGCCGCGACCGACGCCATGGTCGCCGAGATGCGTCTCACCGCCCAGCCCGTCGACTACCGCACCTATCCGGGCGTCGACCACCGCGCCGTCCTGGATGCCTCCTACCGGGACGTATTCACCTGGACCAACGCACGCTTCGGGCGGTAGGCGGACTCAGTCGACGATCAACACGATGAGCCGGCGCGGGATATGCCGGTCCGGGGCGTCGGCATCGATATCCACGCCCGCCGTCGGCCCGCTGAACCAGGTGATCTGGCGTCGGTGGTCGAGCCGGTCGATGACCTCGAGCAGCGTCGATCCGACCTGTTCGGTGCGGACGACGCAGAGGTGACAATCGGGGGCCAGGGTGGGCGCCCGCCGCCCCTGGCCCGCGCTGCCGTCCAGGACGATGACGCCGGAATCGGCGACCGCGGCGGCACAGGTCGTGATCACGGCATCGGCGCTCGCCAGCTCACCCGGCGGCAGGAACGGACTGTCGTCGATGACGTGGTGCTCTTCCTCGGCCGCCCATGCCCGCAGCCAGTCGCCGGGCAATCCCTGTGGCGCCACCACCGAACTCGCGCCGTACAGGTCCAAGACGGTGCGCACGGTCTCCGGAATATCCGGCTCGATCAGGTGATACACCTGCGCACCATAGTGTTTCAGGCGTTCGGCGAACAGGTCGACCAGGGCGGTCCGGTCGCCGGAGGAGGGGTCCGACGGGTGTCGCCGGTGTGCTCGTGACATCGGGACCAGACGTTCGTCATCGGGCAGCTCGATCAACGCGTCCCGGATCCGGCGCAGCAATTCCTCGCGTGAATTCATCGCCGCCCGCCGTTCCCGACAGTGCGAACGGCGCCGATGCTCTCGACCAATGCACAACTCCCCCAGCGGTTTCCGCTGCACCCACCAGTTGCTCCACGATAGATTCGCGATCGTAGCGCACATCGGCGATTCCGGCTGAAGGGACGCACGGCCGGATCACACCGAGGCTTCGGCGGACCGTGCGCCGTCGTGGTGCACGGCCTCCAGTTCCAACCCGGTCTTGTCGGCGTCGACGCGCACCGTGTCACCGGATGTCAGCGCACCGTCGAGCAATAACCGGGACAACTTGTTGTCCAACTCCTTCTGGACCGTTCGGCGCAGCGGGCGGGCACCGTACTCGGGCTGGTAGCCGTGGTCGGCCAGCCAGTCGACGGCGGGATCGGTGATATCGAGATCGATATCCTGGGCGCGCAGCAGCCGTCGGGTGCTGTCCAGTACCAGATCGACGATGTTGTGGATCTGCTCGTGGTCGAGCCGGTGGAAGATGATGGTGTCGTCGATCCGGTTCAGGAATTCCGGGCGGAAATGCGCGCGCAACCGCTCCATCAACCGATCGGTGATCGCGTCCGGATCGTCCTCAGGCGCGGACAGGATCAGATCGGACCCGATATTGCTGGTGAGAATGACGATGGTGTTCTTGAAATCGACGGTGCGGCCACGGGCGTCGGTGACCCGGCCGTCGTCGAGCAACTGCAACAATACATTGAAGACGTCCGGGTGCGCCTTCTCGATCTCGTCGAACAGGATCACCGAATACGGCTGGCGGCGCACCTTATCGGTCAGCTGCGCGGCATCCTCGTAACCGACATATCCGGGCGGGGCGCCGACCAGTCGCGATACCGTGTGCTTCTCCTGGAATTCGCTCATATCGAACCGGATCAGCCGATCCTCGTCACCGAAGACAGCCTCCGCCAGGGCCTTTGCCAGCTCGGTCTTGCCGACGCCGGTGGGGCCGAGGAACAGGAACGATCCGATGGGCCGCTTCGGGTCCTTCAGCCCGGCCCGCGCCCGGCGCACCGCCTCCGCGACCGCGACGATCGCCTCGTCCTGTCCGACGACCCGCTTATGCAGCGCCTCTTCGAGTTTCAGCAGCCGCTCGCGCTCCTCGACGGTGAGGTCGGCGACCGGAATACCGGTATGCCGCGACACCACCTCGGCGATATCGGTGGCGGTGACCTCCGGGGGCTCCTCGGTCTCGAGCTCGTTGATCGACGCCTCGAGTTCAGCGATCTCGGTCTTGAGCGCCGTCGCTTTCTCGTAGTCCTCGGCCGCGACGGCCGCGTCCTTCTCCCGCCCCAGCCATGAGAGTCGCTCCTCCTTGGAGCGCAGATCCGGATTCGGCGTCTTGGTACGCAGTCGAACCCTGGCGCCCGCCTGATCGATCAGATCGATCGCCTTATCCGGCATGAAGCGGTCGGTGACGTAGCGGTCGGAGAGTTCCGCGGCAGCGATCAGCGCCTCGTCGGTGTAGCGCACCTGGTGGTGCTCCTCGTAGTTGTCGGCGAGTCCACGCAGGATCTCGATGGTGTCGAGCACCGAGGGCTCCCGCACCAGCACCGGCTGGAAGCGCCGCTCCAACGCCGCGTCCTTCTCGACATGTTTGCGGTATTCATCGATGGTTGTCGCCCCCACCGCGTGCAGATCACCGCGGGCCAGTGCCGGTTTGAGCAGGTTGCCCGCGTCCATCGAACCCTCGGAACCGGCGCCCGCTCCGACGATGGTGTGCAATTCGTCGATGAAGATGATCAGGTCGTCCGAGTGCGCCCGCACCTCGTCGAGGATCTTGGTCAGCCGCTCCTCGAACTCGCCGCGATACTTGCTGCCCGCCACCAGTGAACCCACGTCCAGCGCGACCACCCGGCGCTCGGCGAGCGTGCTCGGCACATCACCGTTGACGATGCGCTGCGCCAAACCCTCCACGATCGCGGTCTTGCCGACACCGGGGTCACCGATCAGCACCGGATTGTTCTTACGCCGCCGCGACAGGATCTCGACCGTCTGCTCGATTTCCTCGGCCCGGCCGACCACCGGGTCCACCTTTCCGGCCCGCGCCTCGGCCGTCAGATCGCGGCCGTACTCGTCGAGCGTCGGCGTCTCGTTCTGTGCCCGGCCCGCCCCGACCTGTTTCTTGCCACCGAACAGCAATACCTGGGCGGCCGGGCTGTCGTGGTTCGAGGCCACACCGAGCAGGATGTGCTCCGGCCCGATGTAACTGCTGCCCGCCTCTGCCGCGGCGCGCTGGGCGGCGCGCAGAGCGAGTTTCGCGGCCGGGCTCAACGTGAGCGGCTCGTCGGCGGGCTCCACCGCCAGGCCGGTATCGGAGACGGTCCGCATCTGCTCGGCGATCTTGTCCGGGTCGTGCCCGAGTTCGGCGAGGATGCTACGTCCCGGCTCGGCCTCGGTCGCCGCGTAGAGCAGATGTTCCGGGGTCACCTCGGGGTTGCCCCAGTCCAGGGCCGCCTCGCGCGCGGAACCGATCAGCAGCTTGGCGTTGTCGGTCATCAGCCGGCCGAGGTCGATCCGCTGAACCGGCGGTTTCGCCGCGAGACCCGGACCGAAGAAGCGCTGGAAGATGTCGTCGAAGGAATTCATCGAACTGGGCCAAGCGTGGGTCATGTCCACCTCGCTCCATCGGCGCCGCCGGTCGGCGCGCACGGGATCACGGACGGCGCCGAGCAAATTTTCGACATCTCAGCACCAACGGACTTCTCGGTTGCGTACGCGTTCGCCACCCGGCCGGAGTTCGACTCGGGCCACTCACGCAACGTACCGCCGCGCGATACGGCGTCGCAACCAGTCGGTTCGATCTTGATCCGCCCGCGGTGGACCGTGATCGGTTCGATATCCAGGGGCGCCCGGCCATTGTTTCGATCTCGTCATACGCTGCAACAGTGACAATAAGAAACCGCCGCGCACCCGCGCCGACCGGGAGCTGACCCGCCCGTGTGCCGCACCCTCGCCGAACTGGACGCCGCGGTGTCCGAATGCCGCGCATGCCCGCGGCTGGTGGCATGGCGCGAGCAGGTCGCGCGCGAGAAGCGGGCCGCATTCCGGGACGAAATCTATTGGGGTCGACCGGTTCCCGGCTACGGACCGGATGACGCCCGACTGCTGGTGGTCGGGCTGGCTCCGGCCGCGCACGGCGGGAATCGCACCGGGCGCATGTTCACCGGTGACCGCAGCGGCGACGTGCTCTACGCCGCCATGTACGCGGTGGGATTGACCAATCAGCCGACGGCCGTGCACCGGGACGACGGCCTGCGGCTCCTCGGTGCGCGCGTCACCGCGCCGGTGCACTGCGCGCCGCCCGGCAATAAGCCGACACCCGATGAGCGCGACCGCTGCCGGCACTGGCTGGAAACCGAACTGAGGTTGCTGGCACCCACATTGCGCGCCATCGTCGTCCTCGGCGGCTGGGGTTGGCAGGCGCTGATGCCCGCGCTCGCCGAAGCCGGCTGGATCGTGCCGCGACCACGCCCGAAGTTCGGCCACGGCGCGCACCTACTGCTCACCCCCGCACGCGACGATCGTGAGCCGCTACACGTATTCGGCTCGTACCACGTCAGCCAGCAAAACACCTTCACCGGCAGACTGACGCCCGCCATGCTCGAGGAGGTGCTCGCCGCCGCGGCGACCGCAGCCGGAATCGAGCCGCGTCCGCATCGTTGAGCGCCGGACAGCGCGCACGCGGGTCTGACGCCCACCCCGGTCGGCGTCAGACCCTGCCCGCACCACGCCGGTGCAGCGCGAGCTGGAGCTCGAGCAACAGCCGGTCCGCCGGATCGGTCAGCCCGATGCCGGTGATCTCCTCTACCCGACGGATCCGATAGCGCAAGGTATTCGGATGCACCTGTAGCGTCGCGGCCGCGCTGCGCACATCACCGTGTTCGCGCAGATATATCTCGACGCTCTCGCGCAGATTCGCCGAATGCCCGCGGTCGTAGTCGAACAGGGCCTGGAGACGGGGATCGTGCAGCTCCGGGCGGGCGCGCAACAGGTCGAGAATCTCGCCGAGCAGCACCGCGGTACGCGATTCGGCCAATGTGGTCACCCGCCCCTTCGGGAAGGTCGCGGCGGTGCTGTCCAGCACCCGGTCGACCTCGGTGCGGGCCGCGGCGACGCCGCCCAGATCGGGCACCGGCACCGCGATCGCGGCCCGAAGCTTTACGGACCGTTTGCTTTCCAGCTGGTCGACAAGCTGGCGCGTCCACGCGGTGACCGCGCGCTCGGACCGGTAACCGGGCAGCAGGATATAGATCCGCTCGCCCAGCACCATGGTCACCGAATCGCGGCGAAAGGAGCTGGCGTGCAACCGGATCACGCTGGCGAGGCTCGAATTGTCATTACCCGCGGGCATATCCGTCAGCGCGAAACCGAGCACAGCGGCCGGGCCCGATACCGGAATATTCAATGCGCTGGCGACGGAGGGCACATCGACGCCGTCACCACGGGCGCCGAAGAGCCGCTGGATCAGCAGCGCCTCGGTGGACGGCGCGTCCAGGATCCGGGAGATGATGCGCGCGGCGATCGCGGACGCGCCGCGCAGCACCTGCGCCGCATCCGGTTTGAACGGACGGTCGCCCTGCTGCAACCAGATCGAACCGAGTAGGCGCGGTGTGCCGCGGCCCTCGGCCTGCTGGCGGATACTCACCACCAGCCTGCGTTTGATATCCAGTTCCGGATGCGCGGGCACATCGATCACCTCGTCGGTGCGGCGCAGCCGGTCGAATACACCCCATTCCCTCAGCACCCGCAGATAGTCGCTGGGTCCTTCGCGGCCGAGGATGGACCGGATGCGCAGCGGGTCGGCCGCCTCACCGGAGGCCGAATACGCCAGCACATGCGATCCGGGGTCCTCGATGGAGACCATGCCGCCCGCGTGCTGGGCAACCAGTTGGGCCAATCCGAACAGGTCGGTATCGGTGGCGAGTAGTTCCGAGCTCATAGCTACGCCCCTTCGGCCAACCGGACAACAGATTGATCCCATCTTTGTCCAACCGGCTCATTCTTCGCGGCGGATTCCCGAGTTGACTCGCGGTCATTCGAAATGTGTCTCAGCACACAGGCCCGCACCCACGACAGGAGTTCTGATGGACGCCATCGCGACCACGCCCCAGCCGGTGAACGAGCCGGTCGCAACCTTCGCCCCCGGCAGCCCGGAACGGGCCCGCCTGCGCGCGAAGCTGGCCGAACTCGCCGCGACGCCCACCGAGGTGCACAACGTCATCGGGGGTCACCACCGCCGCACCGAGGGCCCGATCATCGAGGTCGTCCAACCGCACCGGCACGCCGCCGTACTCGGTACCGTCACCGCGGCGGGGCCCTCGGACGCGCGCGACGCGGCCGAGGCGGCCACCGCCGCGGCGCCCGGCTGGCGCGCGCTCTCCTTCGAGGATCGCGCCGCGATCTTCCTCCGGGCCGCCGACCTGCTCGCCGGGCCGTGGCGCGAAACCATCGCCGCCGCCACCATGCTCGGCCAATCCAAAACCGCGTACCAGGCCGAAATCGACGCACCCTGCGAACTCGTCGACTTCTGGCGTTTCAATGTGCATTTCGCGCGCCAGATCCTGGCCGAACAGCCGATCTCCACCCCCGGGATCTGGAATCGGCTGGAATACCGCTCGCTCGAGGGTTTCGTCTACGCGATCACCCCGTTCAACTTCACCGCCATCGCGGGCAATCTGCCCACCGCGCCCGCGCTCATGGGCAATACCGTGATCTGGAAGCCCGCGCTGACGCAGTCGGTCGCGGCGTACTGGACCATGAAGCTGCTGGAGGCGGCGGGTCTGCCGCCCGGCGTCATCAATCTGGTACACGGTGCCGGACCGAAGATCTCGGACGTACTGCTTGCCGACCCCCGGCTGGCCGGGGTGCATTTCACCGGTTCCACCAAGACATTTCAACACCTCTGGCGCGCGGTCGCCGCGAATATCTCGGAGTACCGGTCCTATCCGCGGTTGGTCGGCGAGACCGGCGGCAAGGATTTCGTCCTCGCGCACAGCTCGGCCGACCCGGAAGTGTTGACCACGGCGCTGATTCGCGGCGCCTTCGACTATCAGGGGCAGAAGTGCTCGGCCGCCTCGCGCGCCTTCATCCCGAAGTCGGTGTGGGCGAAGATGGGCGCCGACTTCATCGACAAGGTCGGCGCGCTGCGCTACGGCGACGTCACCGACTTCGCCAATTTCGGTGGGGCGCTGATCGATCGACGCGCATTCGAGCGCAATTCCGAGGCCATCGCGCGGGCCAAGGCCACCACCGGTCTGACCATCGCGGCGGGCGGCGGCGTAGACGACAGCGTCGGATACTTCGTCGACCCGACCGTATTGCTCGGCGACGACCCGAGCGACGAGGCCTTCCACACCGAATATTTCGGGCCGATCCTGGCGATCCACGTCTACGACGATGACGTCGCGGGATCCTTCGAATCCGCCCTCGACCTGGTTGATCGGGGCTCGGCATACGGGCTGACCGGTTCGATCATCGCCGACGACCGCACCGCGATCGCCCGGGCCACCGACGGCCTGCGCTTCGCCGCGGGCAACTTCTACATCAACGACAAACCGACGGGCGCGGTCGTCGGCCAGCAGCCGTTCGGTGGCGCCCGTGCCTCGGGCACGAACGACAAGGCGGGCTCGCCGCAGAACCTCTTGCGCTGGACCTCGGCCCGCACCCTCAAGGAAACCTTCGTTCCGCCCACCGACCACCTGTACCCGCACCAGACCCCCGAATCGGAGGAGAACCGATGACCGCCGCCGCACTACTGCGACCCGCCATGCTGGCCGCCTCCCGTTCCCCGCGCCTCGAGCGCACCATCACACGGATGTCCACGACCAAGAAGCTGGTCGACCGTTTCGTCGCGGGCGAATCCGAGGACCAGGCGATCGATGCCGCCCGCGCGCTGCTGGATTCGGGACGCTTCATCTCGATCGACTATCTCGGCGAGGACACCACCGATATCACGCAGGCGCGCGCCACGGTGGCGCACTACCGACAGCTGCTGTCGGTGCTCGCCGACGTTCCGACCGGCGCCGGATCGGTTCGGCCGCTGGAGGTTTCGCTGAAACTGTCGGCTCTCGGCCAATCGCTGTCCGGCGACGGCCATCGCATCGCCCTGGCCAACGCCCACGAAATCTGTACCGCCGCGGCGCAAGCCGGTGTCGCGGTCACCATCGACGCGGAGGATCACACCACCACTGATTCCACCCTGTCCATCGTCGGTGATCTGCGCGCGGACTTCCCCGACCTCGGCACGGTGCTCCAGGCCTACCTGAAGCGCACCGAGGGCGACTGCCGCGCACTGTCGGGGCCGGGTTCGCGAATCCGGTTGTGCAAGGGCGCGTACCAGGAGCCCGCCACGGTCGCCTATCAGAGCAAGGCCGATGTCGACGGCTCCTATCTGCGCTGCCTGCGAATCCTCATGGATGGCAGGGGTTATCCGATGGTGGCGACACACGATCCCGTGATGATCCACGCCGCCCAGCGCTACGCCCGCGAGCGCGGACGCGGGTCCGGCGGCCTCGAATTCCAGATGCTCTACGGCATCCGCGACCCGGAACAGCGCCGTCTCGTCGAGGACGGATACCACCTGCGGGTCTACCTGCCCTACGGCGACCAGTGGTACGGCTATTTCATGCGCAGGCTGGCCGAACGCCCCGCCAATCTGGCCTTTTTCCTGCGTTCGCTGACCCCGGCGAACCGACGCTGACACGCGGGCGGACCGTCGCCTTGTCCGGTCGGCCAATCACCGCTGAACAATATTTATCCAACTCACCGATCACAGCGGCACCGTGGTCGGATTAGCTGATCTCTGCTCAACAGTGTGACCTGCGTTACGCGCCGTCGCGTCAGCGCAGAGGAGGAAAGGAAGCCGCATGTCCCTCGCGGAGTTGCGCAGCCAGATGTTGCGTCGCAAACCCCTCGGCCGGATCGAAGAGGAGTCCGAACCAGCGGACGAGCAGCTGGCGCGCTCGCTCGGCCTGTGGCAGCTGACGGCGATCGGCGTCGGGGGCATCATCGGTGCGGGCATCTTCACCCTGGCCGGGGCGGTCGCACACTCTGTCACCGGTCCTTCGGTGCTCATCTCGTTCCTGATCGCGGGCGTCGCCAGCGCCGCGGCCGCGCTCTGCTACGCAGAATTCGCGGGCATGATCCCCAAGGCGGGCTCGGCCTACACCTACGGCTATGTCTCCCTCGGTGAGATCGCGGGCTGGTTCATCGGCTGGGATCTGCTGCTGGAATACGTCGCGGTGGCGGCGGTGGTCGCCATCGGCGTCTCGGGGTATTTCCGATTCCTGTTGGAGCAGGTCGATATCGAGCTACCCGACTGGATGATGGGCGCCGCGGGCACGGGCGAGGGCCACGTCATCGACGTCTTCGCGATGCTGTTCTGTCTCGGTACGGCATGGCTGCTCTCGCGCGGTATCCGCAGCGTCGGCCGCTTCGAAACGGTCGCCGTCGGCATCAAGGTCGCCCTCGTGCTGCTCATCATCGTGCTCGGTGTCTTCCATATCGATAGCGCCAACTACACCCCGTACTTCCCCTTCGGTACCGCCGCGGTGTGGACCGGCGCGGCCACCGTATTCTTCGCCGTCTTCGGCTACGACGCGATGAGCACCGCCGCCGAGGAGTCGACCGAAGGCAGGAAGCATTTGCCGAAGGCGATCATCTATTCGCTGGCCATCGCGATGGTGCTGTACGTGCTGGCCACCCTGGTGCTGACCGGTATGCAGAAGTACACCGAGATCAGCCCGACCAGCGGCTTCTCCACCGCATTCGAATCCGTCGGCATGCCGGGCGTCGCGAATATCATCGCGATCGGCGCCATCGTCGGCATCGTCACCGTGGTGCTCACCTTCATGCTCGGCGTGACCCGCGTGTGGTTCGCGATGAGCCGCGACGGACTGCTGCCGGAGTGGTTCGCCAAAACCCACCCGGTCCGCAAGGTACCGACCCGGGTCACCTGGATCGTCGGCATCGGCGCGGCCGGTATGGCGGGTCTGCTCGATATCACCGTGGTCGCCGAGCTGACCAATATCGGCATCCTGATGGCTTTCATCGTGGTGTCGGTCGCGGTGATCGTATTGCGGCGCACCCGGCCCGACGAGCCGCGCACCTTCCGATTGCCGTTCATGCCGGTCATCCCGCTTGTCGGCATCGGGTTCTCGATCTACCTGATCTGGTCGCTGCCATGGCAGACCTGGGTGCGGTTCGCGGTCTGGCTGGTCGTCGGCCTGGTCATCTACCTCATGTACTCCCGCACCCACTCCAAGCTCGAGCGGCCCACCTCGGAAGCGCCTCCGATGGCAACCACCCCCTAGGCGATCCGATATCGCCGGACATTCTCGACCGATGAGGGGAGCGCGGTCGTTGTCGAATCGGACTCCGATGAGCACCGCATTCGACACCGACCGCGCTGTGCTGTCAGCGGCCGCGGGCACTCCGGCCGCGCACGCGGATCGTGAGCACTGCCAGACCCGAGGCGAGCACCACGAGCCCGCACCACGACACCGCGGGCAACCGCTCACCGAGCACCGTGGCGCCCAGCAGTGCCGCGACCGCGGGCTCGGCCAGGGTCAGCGTGGTCGCCACCTCGACGGAGGTGTGGCGCAGGCCGTACCCGAAGAGCCGGTAGGCCAGGAAGGTGGTGCAGACCGCCAGGTGCAGCACGACCGTCACACCGCGAAAGGTGGTGAGCCAGGCGGAATTCGTGACCAGCAGCACCGGCGACACGAGCACACCGGCCATGCCGAACATCACGCCCATGACCGATCCCGACGGATGTCCGCGGGCAATGAGACCACCGCCTATCAGCGAGTAGACGACATAGGTCAGTCCACCGCATCCGGCCAGCAGGAAACCGATCAGATCGACCGTGGCGGTCTCTCCCACCAGCTGCGGCCCGAGCACCAGGACACCGCAGCCGAGAACGGCCGCCACGGTGGCGGCGGCCCACCGGCCGGTGGGCCGGGACCGTCCGGTGATCCAGGTCAGCAGACCGGCGAAAACCGGTGCGCTGCACAGGGCTACGACCGTGGCAACGGCGACGCCGGTGCGGGCCACTGCGGGGTAGAAGGTGATCGGATACCCCGCGACGGCCACCGCGCCCGCGGTGAGCAGCCGCCACTCGGCGCGGGTGTAGGCCGGGCGGCGGCCCGCGGTCAGGAAGAGCAGCAGGCCGCCGAGGACCAGACCCGCGGAACCGATCGCGGCGGCGGGAGCCGCGGCGGGAGCCAGGGTACTGGCGGTTCCGGTGGTGCCCCACAACACGGCGGCCGCAAGGATCGGGACGGGCCCGGTCCAGGGGCCGGCGCGGTGGGACTCGGTGAGCGAATGAGAAGAGAGGGTGACATCGTGGGACACAGCCGTGAACTTCCGTTCTCGAATTCCGTGGGGAGTTGGATTCGAAACGGGCGCACGACGAAAGCCCTGGCCACCTACCGGTCAGCCATGGCGCGGAGCAGATCTACCGCAGGTGCGCCCGGTCAGGCGACCGGGGGCGGGGTAACGCGGTGCCAGTAGGTGTTGTCATCCACGCGTCGATACTACCGCGTGGTAGATATTGCCAAGATGCCGAGGATTCTTCGGATGTACGATGATCAGCCGCAGCATATTCGGTACCGTGACGTCGTGAGTGAGCGACGTCGACGAAGTATCGACACCCCGGGGCGGCGCGGCGAGCGCACCGCGGACCCGGCCCCCGCTGCACCGCGTCCGCGCGGCACGGTCCCCATCGATGAGATCGACCGGGTCCTACTCGACCAACTCGCCCGCGACGGCCGCATGACCAACAACGCGCTCGCCGCCGCCGCGGGGATCGCTCCGTCGACCTGCCTCGGCCGGGTGCGCGCGCTGGTCGAACGCGGGGTGATCCGCGGCTTCCACGCCGAGATCGATCCCGCCGCGCTCGGCCGCGGCTTGCAGGCCATGATCGCGGTTCGCCTGCACGGCAATTCGCGCAAACACCTGGCCGAGTTCGGGCAGCAGCTCTCGGCGCTGCCCGAGGTGCTCAACGTCTACTTCATCGCGGGCGCCGACGACTACCTGATCCACGTCGCCACCGCGAACACCGACGAGTTGCGCACCTTCGTGCTCGCCAACCTCAGCGCTCACCCGGCGGTGTCCTCGACCGAGACGATCCTGATCTTCGAGCATCTACGACCCCGTGCGTCGGTGGCGCAGGGCTGATTTCGACCGTCCGGGGCGGGACGCACCGCCGCAGCCGTCGGCTCGCCCCCTCAGGCCGCGACCAGTCCCCGTGCCGCGTAACCATGTGCGGCGGCGACCGATTCGGACAGCAGGTGGCCCCCGTGTGTGCTCAGTCCCGCGGCCAGACCGGAATCGGCCGTCACCGCCTCGCGCCAGCCGCGGTCGGCCAGCGCGACGACATAGGGCAGGGTGGCGTTGGTCAGCGCGATGGTTGACGTATTCGGTACCGCGCCGGGCATATTCGCGACACAGTAGAAGACTGATTCGTGCACGCGGTAGGTGGGTTCCGCGTGAGTGGTGGCGCGCGAATCCGCGAAGCAACCGCCCTGGTCGATGGCGATATCGACCAGCACGGAGCCCGGCTTCATCTCGGCGACGAGATCATCGGAGACCAGGGTCGGCGCTTTGGCGCCCGGCACCAGTACCGCACCGATCACCAGATCCGCCGCGCGAACGGTGTTCTCGACTTCGAAGGCATTGGACGCGATCGTTCGCACTTGGCCACGGTACTGCTCGTCCACCGCGCGCAGCCGCGCGATATTCAGGTCGAGCACGGTCACGTCGGCGTGCATGCCGACCGCTACGGCGATCGAATTGCGGCCTGCCACACCGGCTCCCAATACGACAACCCGGGCGGGCCGCACCCCGGGAACTCCACCCATCAGCACGCCGCGCCCGCCTTCGCTGCGCATCAGATGATAGGCGCCCGCCTGCGGTGCGAGTCGGCCCGCGACTTCGCTCATCGGCGCCAGCAGCGGCAGCGATCCATCGGGCGCGGTGACCGTCTCGTAGGCGATCGAGGTGATGCCGGAGCCGAGCAGCGCGTCAGTGCAGTCCTTGGACGCCGCCAGATGCAGGTAGGTGAACAGCACCTGGTCCGCGCGCATCCGTCCGTACTCCTCGGCCACCGGCTCCTTCACCTTGAGCACCAGGTCGGCGGTCTCCCAGACCGCGTCGGCCGAATCCAGCACCCGCGCCCCGACGGAGGCGTAGGCCGCATCCTCGAAGGCCGAGCCGCGACCGGCGCCGGCCTCGAGGAATACCTCGTGTCCGCGAGCGACAAGCTCATGCACCCCGGCAGGCGTGCACGCCACCCGGTACTCATGATTCTTGACCTCGCGTGGGATTCCGATTTTCACCAGCACTCCTGAATGTCGACTCGGGTAGGCGGATCGCTTCAGAAGTGAGTATGAAAATAATTCAAGATCAGTGCTAGTTATCTGAATATGATTCTCAAATTGAGCGCTATATCAGCGTGATCGTCGAACATGGGTGGGCCCTGGGTGTCCGGCTCGAATCATCTTCGGTGGCGGATCGGCCCGCCGCGAGGGTGCCGAAACCGGGGATCAGCGTGGCGGGGGCGTATCGCGCCGTGCGGACCAGACAATGCCGACGGGCCCCGAACACCTCGTGTCCGGGGCCCGTCGGCGCGGTGTCGGAGCCGGAATTACACCGACACCGGATCCTCGATGGGGAAATCGAACGCGCCACGGGAGTCCGGTGCGGCGACGCGGATGGCATCGGCGGCCGCATCGTCGGGCTGCATATTGGAACGCAGTTCCGCCTCCACCCGCGCCAGGTAGGTCTCGACCTCGCGGGCGATCTGCGCGTCGTCCCAGGCCAGATGCGGGGCGACCAGCTTCGCGACCTCGGCGGCCGTATCCATACCGCGGGCGCCGGTCTCGACCGACAGCCGGGTGCGGCGGGCGAGGATATCGTCGAGGTGCAGCGCGCCCTCGTGCGTCACCGCGTAGACGATCTCGGCCTTCAGGTAGCGCGAATTACCCAGCGGGGCACCGAGTTCCGGATGCGCCGCGATCAGATCGCGCAGTTCGGCGACGGCACTGCCGTAGCGGCCGAGCAGATGTTCGACGGTGGCCATATCGACGCCGAACTCCTCCGCCAGGCGAACCCGCGACAGCGACAACTCGCGATATCCGTGCGCACCGATCAGCGGCACCCGCTCGGTGCACGAACGCGCCACGCGCCCCGGCAGATCCGCGACGGCCAGGTCGACAGCATCCTTGGCCATCACCCGGTAGGTGGTGTACTTACCGCCTGCCACGATCACCAGACCCGGCACCGGATTCACCACCGTGTGCTCGCGGGAGAGTGCGCTGGTCGACTCGGAGTTACCCGCCAGCAGCGGGCGCAGCCCGGCGTAGACACCGACGATGTCGTCGTGGCCGATCGGGGTCTCCAGCAGGCGGTTCACCTGCGCCAGGATGTAGTCGATATCGGCGCGGGTCGCCGCGGGATGCGCCAGGTCGTGATCCCAGTCGGTATCGGTGGTACCGATGACCCAATGTTCGTCGCTCCACGGACACGGGATGACGAACAGCAGACTCTTCTCGGTCTCGGTGATCAGACCGGTTTCGGAGTCGATGCGGTCGCGCGGGACCACGATGTGCACGCCCTTGGAGGTGCGGATACGGAATTGGCTCGGCCCGCCGAGCATGTCCTGGATCTCGTCGGTCCACGGCCCGGCGGCATTGATGACGCGCTTGGCCCGGACCTCCAGGTGCCGACCGGATTCCAGATCGTGCACCAACGCGCCGACGACGCGGCCGTCTTCGCGCAGGAAGTCGATCACCCGCGCACTGGAGGCGACGAGCGCGCCGTGTGAGGCGGCGGTGCGCGAGAGCATCATCGTATGCCTGGCGTCGTCGAGTTGCCCCTCGTAGAAGCTGACGCCGCCGTATACGGCGCCGCGCTTGGCGCCGGGGAAGCGGGCCAGCGTAGTGCGCTTGCCGAGATGCCGATGATGCTGCGGCACACCGCGTCCCGCGCCGAGCACGTCGTAGACACCGACACCGGCGCCGACCCAGGCGCGGTCGAGGCCGGGCCGCTCGAGCGGGTAGACGAATTCCACCGGCTTCGCCAGATGCGGGGCGAGAGTGTCCAGAATTAGCGAACGCTCGCGCAGCGCCTCGAAGACCAAGCGAAAATTGAGCTGCTTGAGATAGCGCAGACCGCCGTGGATCAGCTTGGAGGAGCGACTCGAGGTGCCGGAGGCGTAGTCCCTGGCCTCGACGAGTCCGACGGTGAGTCCGCGGGTGACAGCGTCGAGTGCGGCGCCGGCGCCGACGACACCCGCCCCGATCACCAGCACGTCGAGTTCGGTGCGCGCCATGGTATCCAGTGCGCGCTGCCGGTGCCGTGGGCTCAGTGCGACGGGGGCGGTGAGCGAGCGGTCGGCCATGGCGATATCTTTCTGTGCTCGAATCATGTTGCGCACATTCGTCTTTCTAGTAGTCGCGGGGATATCGCCCCGCTGCGATGAAGTGTGTGGCACCTGCACGGTCCGCTCAGCCCCCGGTCCGCGGCTCGGCGGGGATCCAGTCGAGGGTGCGGCCGACGGCCTTGCCCCAGCCCTCGTACCCCGCGGCGCGCTGATCCGCGGTCCAGTGCGGATGCCAGCGTTGGCTTTCCTGCCAGTTCTGCCGCAATTCCTCGGCGCTGCCCCAGAATCCGACCGCCAGCCCGGCCGCGTAGGCGGCGCCGAGCGCGGTCGTCTCCGACACCACCGGGCGGCTCACCGGAACTCCGAGTACGTCGGCCTGGATCTGCATGCAGAGATTGTTGGCGGTCACTCCCCCATCGACCTTGAGAACTTCCAGTGCCACGCCCGAATCCTTGAACATCGCGTCGGCGACATCGCGGGTCTGGTAGCAGATGGCCTCCAGGGTGGCGCGGGCGATGTGGGCGTTGGTGGCGAAACGAGTCAGGCCGACGATCGCGCCGCGAGCGTCCGAACGCCAGTGCGGCGCAAAGAGACCGGAGAAGGCGGGCACGAAGTACACACCCCCGTTATCCGGCACCTCCCCGGCCAGCGTTTCACTCTGGGACGCGCCCTGGATGATGCCGAGTTGATCGCGCAGCCACTGCACGGCGGAGCCGGTGACGGCGATGGAACCCTCCAGCGCGTATACCGGATCCTCGGTGCCGAAGCGGTAGCACACGGTCGTGAGCAGCCCGTTATTCGAACGCACCGGTGTCACACCGGTATTCAGCAGCAGAAAATTGCCCGTTCCATAGGTGTTCTTCGCCTCACCCGCCGACAGGCAGACCTGGCCGATCATGGCGGCCTGCTGATCGCCGACGGCCGCGGCGACCGGCACCGCGGCGGCCAGCGGACCGGTGGTCACCGTATGCCCGTACAGATCCGGATCGGCGGAGGGACGGATCGCGGGGAGCATGGCGCGCGGGATGTCGAAGAGCGCGAGCAATTCGTCGTCCCAGTCCAGGGTTTCGAGGTCCATCAGCATGGTGCGGCTGGCGTTGGTCACATCGGTGACATGCACACCGCCGCGGGTGCCTCCGGTCAGGTTCCACAGCAGCCAGCTGTCGATGGTGCCGAACAGCGCGTCACCGCGGTCGGCGGCCGCGCGGACACCCTCGACATTGTCGAGGATCCAGCGGAGCTTGCCGCCGGAGAAGTAGGTCGCGGGCGGCAAACCGGTGCGGTGCCGGATGAGATCACCCGCGCGCGCCTCCAGATCCGCCGCGATGCGATCGGTACGGGTGTCCTGCCAGACGATGGCGTTGTAGTAGGGGCGACCGGTGTGACGGTCCCAGACCACGGTGGTTTCGCGCTGATTCGTCACGCCGAGCGCGGCCAGGTCGGCGGCACGCAGGCCGTGCGCGTTCAAGGCGGTCTGAACGACGGCGCAGGTGCGCTCCCAGATCTCCACCGGGTTGTGCTCGACCCAGCCGGGGCGCGGCAATATCTGCTCGTGCTCGAGTTGGTGGCGGGCGATCACCGTGCCCGCGCGGTCGAAAACCATGAAGCGGGTACTGGTGGTGCCCTGGTCGACCGCTCCGATGAGGTCCGGCATCGCCTGTCTTCCCTGTCGTGGATGTCTCGGGCGACCCCCCGCGGCCGATCGGCGCCCCTGCGTCGGTCCGGTCCGGTGAGCCGATTCCGAAGGTAAAGAGCGAGCAATGGGCGGACAATCAGTCCAATTCGACAATGTCGAACGATTTCCAGGGCAACCGCTACAGTGGACGCCGTGCCAGGACCGATTCAATCGATCGAGCGAGCCGCCGCCATCATGAGTGTGGTCGCCGACGCCCCCTTCGGCATCGGCGTCGGCGAGTTGGCCGCCGTGCTCGGGCTCCCGAAACCCACCGCGCACGGACTGCTGCGCACCCTCCAGCGGGTCGGCTATATCGACCAGGATGCCGGGTCCGGCAAATATCTCGTCGGTGATGCCGTGCTCGACCTCGCCGCCGGGCGGCTCGACACCAACGTGCTGCGGTCCTACGCGATGAACTGGGCCGACACCCTCGCGGCGCGATCGGGCGAATCGGTCCGCATCGGCGCGCTGCGCGGCGACAGCGTGGTGATCGTGCATCATGTCTTCCGGCCCGACGGCAGCGCCCAGGTGCTGCGCATCGGCTCCGAATTGCCGCTGCACGCCACCGCCTTGGGCAAGATACTGCTGGCGTACACGCCGGGGCTCACCGAACGCAGCACGGGCGGTGGGCCGCTCGCCTTCACCCGGCGCACCATTACCGCACCGCGCGCACTCCAGACCGAGATCGCGCGGGTGCGCGGCCAGGGACATGCCGACGACAACGGCGAATTCTCCTCCGAGCGGGCCTCGGTGGCCGCGCCGATCCGAGACTCCGGCGGTCGCGTCGTCGGCGCGCTCGGACTCGTCGGGTCGGTGGACCGGATCACCGAGCGCGGTACCGGCCCGCGGGCCAAACTCGTCGAGCTCGTACGCAATTCGGCCGTGGCCATATCCCGGGACCTCGCCGCGGACCGGCCGCGGGTGAACCGATGAGGCCGGGCGCCGCGCCGACGAGCCGGTACGTCATGGCGATCGACCAGGGCACCACCTCGACCCGGACCATTCTGTACGACGCCGCCGGACAATTGGTTTCGATCTCGCAGCGCGAGCACCGGCAGCTGTACCCGGCCGCGGGCCGGGTCGAGCACGATGCCGCCGAGATCCGTAAGAATGTGCACACGCTCGTCGGACGGGTCATCGCCAAGGCCGGGATCGCGCCGGCGCAGGTCGTGGCCATCGGGATCGCCAACCAGCGCGAGACGACGGTGCTGTGGGATCGCCGGACCGGGCGACCGGTCGGCAATGCCATCGTCTGGCAGGACACCCGCACCGAGGATCTGGTCGCCGAGCTCGCACGCCGCCCCGAGGCCGCGGACGTGGTCGAACGCTGCGGCCTACCCCTGCTGAGTTACTTCGCGGCACCGCGGATTCGGTGGAGTCTCGATCGCGAACCGCGGATTCGCGAACGGGCCGAGCGCGGCGAGATCCTCTTCGGCACCATGGACAGCTGGCTGATCTGGAATCTCACCGGCGGCCCGGAGGGCGGCGTGCACGTCACCGACGTGACCAATGCCGGGCGGACCATGCTGATGAACCTGCGCACCCTGGACTGGGATGACCGGCTACTCGCCTTCTTCGGCGTCCCGCGCGCAATGCTGCCCGAAATCCGTTCCAACGCCGAGACATACGGCCGTACCGCAATAGGTCCGGCGGGCATTCCGATCGCCGCCGCGCTCGGCGACCAGCAGGCCGCGCTGTTCGGCCAGACCTGTTTCGAGGCGGGCGAGGCGAAGTGCACTTACGGCACCGGCAGCTTCCTGCTCACCAATACGGGGACCACGCCGGTCCGCTCCACCCACGGTCTGCTCACCACGGTCGGCTTCCAAATCGGCAGCGAGCAGGCTCGGTACGCACTCGAAGGATCCATGGCCGCCACCGGCACCCTGGTGCAGTGGCTACGCGACCGGCTCGGCCTGATCGACGCCGCACCCGAAATCGAAACTCTCGCGGGCACCGTCGACGACAACGGCGGCTGCTACGTGATCCCGGCCTTCTCGGGACTCTTCGCGCCGCGCTGGCGCTCGGAGGCCCGAGGCGTCATCGCCGGACTCACCTCCTATATCACCAAGGGGCACCTGGCCAGGGCGGTACTGGAGGCGACAGCCTGGCAGACCAGGGAGGTCGTCGACGCGATGAACGCCGATTCCGGATATCCGCTCGCGGAACTGCGCGTCGACGGCGGTATGACCTCCAACAACCTCCTCATGCAACAGATCTCGGACGCGCTCGGCGTTCCGGTGGAACGACCGCTGTTCTCCGAGACCGTCTCGCTCGGTGCGGCCTACGCCGCGGGGTTGGCCGTCGGTCTCTGGCCCGATATGACCGGTCTGCGTCGCAACCGTCACACGGCAGGCCGGTGGCTGCCCACCATGCCCGCCGAACGCCGCGAATACGAGTACCGGCGTTGGTCTCGCGCCGCGGATCTGACCTACAACTGGAACGAACCCGCCGACGGCCCGCCGGGGCGATAAACGCGCGGCGTGGCAGCGTAGCGAGCGCCGCGCCCACCGCTACGGTGTGCAGTCAGCAATTCATCCCCCGCCGCGCTCGGCGGACACCTCGAGGAGGCCTCGTGCTCGCCGTCGTGCAGACGCTGGCTGTTATCGCCGCACTCGTCCACGTCTACATCTTCTCCCTCGAGAGTCTGCGCTTCACCGATCCGAAGGTGCACGCCGCGGCCTTCCAGGTGTCGGAATACGATCTGGAAGCCGTCCGGCCGTGGGCATTCAACCAGGGCTTCTACAACCTCTTCCTGGCGATCGGAACCTTGGTCGGCGTGATACTGGTGCGCCCGGTGGAGGCCGCGGGGTGGGCACTGATCGTGATGGGCTGCGGTTCGATGCTGATGGCCGCGGTCGTCCTGGTCGCCACCGATCGACGGTTCGTCCGCGCCGCCGCGGCGCAGGGGACGATCCCCGCGCTGACACTGCTCGCCGCCCTCACCCAGCTCTGACCGAGCCGAATAAGGCCAACGGCCGGGTCGCCTTCTTGCTGCCGCCGGTCACAGTGCGAAAGATCGCGGTGCTCGACCGTCGTGTCGAGCGCCGGAACTGCGGCCAGGCGGCGGTCGACCGATGGTGTTGTGCCGCAACCACTCCTGTCCGTTCCGTGCGAACCATTCGGATCGAGCCCGGTCTGACCTGGAAGCCGAAAGTTGGCTGAACTGTCTTGCGGCAGTGGTGTTCGGACCTACCTAGCGGATTTTCGGCTCACGGAGGCTGCTGAACCCGGTGGCAGTCACCGAGCAGGCTTCACAATCCCCAACTCGCGGGAGATGCTCGCCCGCTTCCGATCCGACACCGATACTCAATGAGGCCGTTTGAACCAGACTCCCGCACTGTGCTGAGACAAGAGGATGACGATTGCCAGGCTCGCGCCAAAGCCGAGGGGGCCGGGTGGGAGACCCCCTGACATGCCGCTGAGGCCCACCAGGGTTCCGAAGCTCGCGAAAACGATCGCGACCACGCGCACGCCGTTCCCGTTCACGGTAAAGCCGCACGCGAAGATCGCCAGGAAGAAGGCAGGAAAGAAGCCCCAAATCAGCGCGCCGAACAACTCCCATTTATCCGTAACGCCCGCGAGCACCGACAGCCCGACGCCGAGACCACCGAACAGCCAGCAGACGATCTGCGCTGCTCTCACCCCTCCGGGCATCTTGGTGGGGTACGCCAGGACCCCACCGTCCGGCTGGTAGTCGTGCGGCGGCGATACGTAGGCCGGGTGCGCTCCCGGCGGCCAGTCCGACTCGGTGGGATACGCCTCGTAACCCGAGCCGTTCGTCGCATCGTGGTTCTTGCCAAAGTCCACTGGGATCTCCCCCATCTCTCCCATCCCGCCGCTCCCCGCGCCGGTCCCTCAGCAGCGAACACTACATCACACTCCTGTCGGACCTACTTTTCGGATTCTTGCTGCGTGGGGGTCAACGTCGGGAGAGCTGCTCCCCGGAGCCGAGTCCATGGAGGTGTACAGGGGAAGGTCAGTCGCTAGGTAGCGTCTGGGCACGGATTCCTGGTAGGGCGTGTGATTTTCCGGCCCTTCGGGCCAGGATGGCAGTGCTGGGCGCGTTGCGTGCCGTATCCGGCCGTGCCCTGCTGTCAGGTGCTGTGCTGGCTTACAGTCTGGCTGGACGGCTGTGGTTGCGCCTCGGACCCGCCGAACAAGAAAGACGGTCATCCGGCGTCAGGGGGAGTTGTCCTGTTCGGGTGTAGGTTTCAGTGCTCGGGGCTAGTTTTCGTGGGTGGTTGCAGGGTTCGGACATAGTTTTCGGGTCTGAGGACGTGGGAGGGGTATCGCGGGCTGACTCCGTGTCCGTGTCGAGTCTGAGCGTGGTGCCGGGCGGCGCGGCGGCGCCGCCCGAGGGTGGGGAGTTCGCGATCGTCTATGTCGATGCCGAGTTCGGTGAGCGGCGGGTGGTGTTGACGGATGCATGGGCAGTGTCGTCGGAGGACTGCCTGCCTGTGCGCGGGTTCCCGTCTCAACGATCTGCTGTAGAGCAATCTTGTAGCGACCACGAAAACACCGGAACACACTGTGCCGACACACCCGCCGCATAATCACAGACGGTGTCGACGAGATCGCAGAAATGGTTGCAGTCGTGCAGGTTTCATACATCCGTCCAGTGTGAAGACGTACAGTTCAGACCCGAAAATCCCTGGCGCGCCGGAGTTGCAGGCCAGTAGGATTCGTACATGCGTTCGGATATCGACACCCTCCGGCAACGGGTCACCGACCCGCTGGAGACCGCTGTCGCCGAACTCCTCGACACCCCCTTGACCGGGCTCACCGACGACGACCTCATCCACGCGATGCAGAAAATAGAACAAGTGACCCGCACGCTGGCAGCGGTCGGGCACCGGTTCATCGTGGAAGCCTCCGACCGGTCTCTGCCTTCGCACACCGGCACCGGGACGATCAAGAAGTTCCTGACGCAAACTTTGCGACTGTCCAACGCCGACGCCGGAGCCCGGGTCGCCGCGGCGACATCGCTGGGGGTATGGCACGACATGTGCGGAGAACCCGTCGAACCCCGGCTACCCGCCACCGCCGCCGCGCAAGCCGACGGAGCCATCTCCGCCGACCATGCGCGGGCGATCGCGGCGGTGATGAAACGGACACCCGGCTCCACCCGGGACGCGGACTTTCAAGCCGCCGAACACATCCTGGCCACACTCGCCCGCAACAGCACCCCCGACGACATCCCCGAAATCGGCGAAAATATCCTCGCCCGATTGGACCCCGACGGGCATCTCACCGATGACCTGGACCGGCAACGTATGCGTGGCATCACCATCGGACGCCAACGCGCCGACGGCATGTCCCCGATCCGGGGAGAAATCACCCCCACCCTGCGCGCCCTCCTCGACCCAGTCGTCGCGAAACTCGGGCGGCCCGGTATGAACAATCCCGAGGACCCCGACTCTCCTTGCGGGGATTACGAATCCGTCGACCGCGATGTCCTCGCCGCCGCCGCCCGACGCGATAACCGCAGCGCCGCCCATCGCACCCACGATGCGGTGCTGGCGCTGCTGCAACCCGGCGTCTCCCCCAACAGGCTTGGCAGCCACAGGGGGTTGCCGGTCTCGACGATCCTCACCATGAGTGTCGCCGACGTCGAAAAGGCCGCCGGAGTCGCAACCACCGCGACCGGTGGCACCGTGCCGTTGCCGGAGGCACTGAGACTGGCCGAACAGTCCCAGCCGTTTCTGATGGTGTTCAACCACGACGGTGTCCCCCTACACCTGGGTAAGACCAAACGCCTCGCGAGTGCGGAGCAGCGGATGGCGTTGATCGCCGCCGTGCGCGGCTGCTCACGACCGGGCTGTAATGCACCCGCGAGCTTGTGCGCGATCCATCACGTCACCGAGTGGGGCAAGGGCGGAGCGACCGATATCGGGAATGAAACCCTGGCCTGCGATCGCTGCCACGCCATGATCCACGACGGCCCTGGCGGTTGGAAAACCGTTGTCCTGGGACCGGAATCGAAGTACCCGGGACGGACCGGATGGATCGCGCCACCGCATATCGATCCGTCGCAGACTCCGGCGGTCAACCACCGCCACCACCCCGGCGAACTCCTCGCCGAAGCACTCGCACGCGTCCACGCCCGCAGAGAGCTTGATCGCCAACACCACCGCGAATGGCTGCAACGACTACAACAGCCATCCGGCGACGCCGCATGACTTGCGGCACAGCGTCCTGGTCGGCTTCCACGATGACTTGGCCGCCGGGAAGCCGCCCGTAGCTACAATCGTCTCTCCAGCCTGCTCATCAACAGCACACACAGCACTCGAATGCGCTCTCGGGCGACGGGTCTCGTATCTGGCGGTCCCGGAGGTCTTGTCCCACTGCGGCGGGCTGCTAGTGGGTGCGCCCGTTAGTTCGTCGGGGGTTGCCAGGTGGTGGGGTCGTTGAGGTAGAGGCCGCAGGCGCAGTCGAGTGCTTCGGCGGGTGTGCCTGCAGGCCAGCCGTTGGGCAGGATGGAGTTCTCGTAGCGGTCTCGGCTGGCCAGGTAGATCGCGAATCCCCAGGTCGTGGCTGATCCGGTGTAGCGCAGTCGCATCAGCGGCAGCCTGGTGCCGTCGGCGAGTTCGCCGGTGACGTAGGCGAAGGGGCCGTGGTACCGCACGTGCACGTGGGCCAGTTGCGGCCAGCGGTCGGCGACGTGGGCGGCCAGTCGCTGCCGCAGTGATGTCTTGGTCGATTCCGGCGGTGCAGCCATGGGTGTCACCCTGCCACGAACGAGCCTGCGGCGTGGCTGCCTGGTTCGACGCGCTCGGTCGGGGGAGAGTTTCTCAATCGGTAATCGTGTTGAGGGACAAGGGAATATCGTCGTGCCACCGCGCAGTCCATATGTTGTCGTCGCGACCGCTGCGCAGCGGTCGCAGCTGGAAACGATCACCCGCCGGTCCTCGGCACCGTATCGAACGGCGCTGCGGGCACGAATCGTGCTCGCGGCCGCGGATGGCGAATCCAACACCGATATCGCTCGTGCGCTCGGTATCAACGCCGACATCGCCCGGAAATGGCGGAAATGATTCTGCAGCAAAGGAATCGATGGATTGACCGACCTGCCTCGCAGCGGCCGGCCACGAACATTCACCGCCGAGCAGGTAGCAGAGGTCAAGGCCCTGGCCTGCGAGCTGCCGTCGGTGTCGGGGCTGCCGTTGACCCGGTGGAGCTACCCCGAGCTGGCCCGCGAGGTCACCGCCCCCGGGGTCGCCGAGCAGATCTCGGCATTCGACGGCGCGGCGGACCCTGGCCGCCGACGCGATCAAACCCGGGCAGCATCGCTCCTGGATCTTTCCCGTGACCCGTATTTCGCGCCCAAGGCCGCCCGAGCGCTGGACTTGTATGCCCGGATGCGGGAAGACGAGCCACTCGGCGCCGACGATTACGTGCTCAGCGCCGACGAGAAACCCGGTGTCCAGGCCCGTCGCCGCGTCTGCCGCCCTCCGCCACCCGCCTCCCGTCGGCCGATGCGGGTCGAATCCGAATACCGCCGCGGCGGCACCCTCGCGTATTTCGCCGCCTACGACGTGCACCGCGCCCACGTCATCGGCCGCTGCGAGCCCACCTGCCAGTGCACGCGTCGTGGCTAAACCAGGTGGAAGTCTACTTCTCCGTCGTGCAACGAAAAGCCGGCCCCGCTGATCGCCGCGGCCGGTTCGCTGCTGCTGGCGTTCGGCGCTGCCTCGGTACCCCTGCTGTCGGCCGGACGGGTGCTGTGCGGGGTGGCGTTGGGCTTGGCTATGGCGGTGGGCAGCAGTTGGCTCAAGGAACTTTCGCAGCCGCCATACGATCCCGCACCGCGTGCCGGCACGGGCGCCCGGCGCTCCGCGATGAGCCTGACGGGCGGTTTCGCGGTCGGCGCGGGTGTTGCCGGGTCGCTTGCCCAGTGGGCGCCGTGGCCGAATTCGCTCGCGTACCTGATCAATGTCGCGCTGTGCGTGGTGGCCGCCGCGTGGGTGGCGCGCGTACCGGAAACCGTACTCCCCCACCCGAACCCGGGTCGGCTGCGCGATGATCTGAGAATCCCCGTCGCCGGTCACCGGCGTTTCCGCTCGGTCGCGGTACCGGTGGCGATGTGGCTGTTCGCCTCCGCCGCAACGGCTTACGCCGTCCTGCCCACCCTGATGGCGCCGCACGTGCGCGGCGCCTCGATCGCATTCTCGGCGCTGATCACCGTCATCACTCTGAGCTGCGGCTTCGCGATCCAATCCGTGGCCCGGCGGATCGACCGCCCGCGCACCGCCCGCGCCGCGGCGGTCTCGCTGTCACTGGTCGTTTGCGGAATGGCCGCGGCAGCGCTGGCCTCCCACCTGCTGACACTCTGGGCGACAGTGGCCACGGCCGTAATCCTCGGCGCCGGATACGGCATCGGCATGGTCGCCGGACTCCAGGAGATCGAACGCATCGCCCGCCCCGACGACCTCGCCGGACTCACCGCTGTCTTCTACTCGGTGTCCTACCTCGGCTTCGCCGTCCCGGCGGTATTGGCCTTCCTACACCAGACCGCAGGGATCGGCTACCCGCCAATGTTCGCCTTCGGCGCACTCGCCGCCGCCCTCTGTCTGGCCGTTGTCGCCCGCAACTACCACGATCGCTCCGCGATACCAGCGGACGACCTGCTCCACTGACCCTGTCCGGCTCGAACTCGTTCATCGCCCCCGTGGGACGGCATCGAGTCGGACCGGTCCGAGAGTCTCGCCGATGAAACGGGGCGGTGTGCGATCGATCGACCGGCTCACCGCCCCGCAACGCCACGAGGGTCAGGCTTCCGCCTCCAGATACACCGGCAGGATCCGATGTCCGTTGGAGATGAAGCTGGCCACCGACCCCAGTTCCGAGACCTCGGCGGCCAGGCGCATATTCGGGAATCGCGCGAAGATCGCGGGGAGTGAGACGACCGCTTCGAGGCGGGCCAACGGCGCGCCCAGGCAGTGGTGCGCGCCATGGCCGAAGGCCAAGTGATCCTTGGTCGGACGGGTCACATCGAATTCGTCGGCGGTGGCGCCGTGCACCTTCGGGTCGCGGTTGGCGGCGGCATAGGAGGCAAGGATCGGTTCGCCCTTGGCGATGCGGATACCGTTCTCGATTTCGATGTCGTCGACGGCGTAGCGCAATGGCAAATGCGCGACGGGCGCCTCGAAGCGCAGGGATTCCTCCACCAGATCGGCCCAACCGACGGTGCCGTCGACCATGGCGGCACGCTGCTCGGGGCGGGTCAGCAGCGCGAAGATGGCCTGGTCGAGCAAATTCACGGTGGTTTCGTGGCCCGCGCTGATCACCAGCAGCAGGGTGTCGACGAGCTCCTGCTCGGCGAGCTGGGTGTCGTCGTCCTCGTCGCGATGGGAGATCAGCAGACTGGTCATGTCGTCGCCGGGATTCTCGCGCCGGTAGGCGACGAGCTCACCGAGGATGCGGTACATCTCCATGTAATTGGCTTGCGACTGCTCCGGGGTGAGAGAGGTGTCGAAGATACCGTCGACACATGTGCGCAGACCGGCATGGAGAAACTCCGGCACGCCCATCAGCTCGGAGATGACCTGGATCGGCAGCGGGTAGGCGAAACCCTCACGCAGATCGACGGATTCGCCCGGAGGGGTGGCCGCGAGCGCGGTCAGCAACTGCTCGGTGATGGCCTCGACACGTTCGCGCATCGCCTCGGTGCGGCGATGGGTGAACGCGGGCGCGACCAGTTTGCGCAGCCTGCGGTGGTCGGCGCCGTATGCGGTGAACATATTGTTCACCGCCACCCAGAGGAACAGCGGCCAGTCCTGCGGCACTTCACCATTGATGAAGGCGGGCCAGTGCTGCCTGGCGTCCTTGGAGACTCGGGAGTCGACCAGCAGTTTCTTCAGCAGTTCGGCATCGGTCACCGACCATGCCCGCACCCCACCCGGCAACTCGACCAGGGTGACCGGTCCGCGCGCCCGGAGCAGCGCGGATTCACCCTGAATGTCGGTACCGGTGGGATCTAGGACAAGGGGCTGGCTGTCCATTGGGATCTCCTTAATACACGTTCAGCGGGGGGGATTTCGGAAAGGTGACCGGAAGGGACACCAGTGCTCGGTGGAAGGGCCCGGGCCGCCAGTTCAGGCGATCGGCCGGGACCGTGAGACGCATTTCGGGCAGCGCGTCCAGAAGTTGGTCGATGGCGTCCTGCACGATCAGGTAGGCCACCGAGCGGGCGGGGCAGGCATGCGGCCCGACACTCCACGCCAGGTGCGACCGATTGTCGGTGTACTCCCCCGCATTGATCGCCGGATCGTTGTTGCAGCCGGCCATGCTGATGACGACGGGCTGATGCGCGGGAAGCCACACGTTGTCGATCAGCACCGGCTGGCGCGGATAGGAGATGCAGTAGTTCGCCAGGGGCGGGTCTGTGAAGAGGACTTCGTCGAGGGCGTCGCGGGTGGATAGGCTGCCGCCCAGGATATTTCCCGCGAACCGCTGGTCGGTGAGCATCAGCAGCAGCGTATTGATGATCAGGTTCTGCATCGGTTCGATGCCCGCACCGTAGAGGGTGACCAGTTGGTGGATCATCTCCACCTCGTCCAACCCGGCCGCATGGGCGATCAGCCGCGAGGTGATGTCGTCGCCGGGTTCCTTGCGTTTGCGTTGCGTCAATTCCAGGAGCGCGTCGGTGAGCATGGCGTTGCCCTTGTCGGCGTTCACGCCTTCGAAGATGGCGGCCATACCGGTCGCGACCTGCTGCCCGATATCCGGCGCGCAGCCTAGTAGCTCGTTGAGCACTGCGAAAGTCAACGGAAAGGCGTACTGGCTGATGAGATCCGCCGCGCCATCGCCGCAGAAGCTGTTGATCAGCGGTATGGCGAGCTTCTCCACCACGCCGTGCATGGCATGTAGGTCGATCTCGGCGATGCTGGCGGTGTTCGCCTGCCGGTAGCGAGTGTGGTCGGCGCCGGCGCTGCGCAAGGCATTCGGCCGCCACTCCATCATCGGCAGGACGGGGCATTCGCCGGGGATGTCGCGCTGCCACATGCGGGGGTCGGCCGGGAAGTGCTCGGGATCGTTCAGGATCCGCACGGCGGTGTGGTAGCCGATCACCAACGTGGCGGGCACACCGGGCGCGAGATCAACCGGCACCAGCGAGCCGTAGCGCTGGCGCATTTCGCGGTAGGCGCGATGTGGGTCCTCCGCGAATTCCGGTTCGAACAGCGATATCCGGGGCCCATCGGTGTCGATCGGTGATCCGTGAGGCACGGGGCAGCGGGCGGGGGCCGGAGCGGAGGGCTGGGTCAAAGTCGTGTCTCCAGTCGGTGGAACAAGAACTCGACGAGCGTGATCAGTGATTGCAAACAGGTACCTCGATGCCGGGCATCGAGGGCGGTGAGTGGGGTGTCGGGAGTGAGGTCCAGTGCGTCGCGAATCTCTTCGAGGGGGAAGCGTTGCGCCCCCTCGAATTGGTTGACCGCAACCGAGTACGGCACTCCGCGCTCTTCCAGTACCGAGAGCACCTCGTCGGCCTTCTCGATGCGCCGGGTATCGACCAGGACCAGTGCGCCGAGCGCGCCCCGGGCCAGCTCCTCCCAGAGCGGCACGAACCGCTGCTGGCCCGGTGTGCCGAAAAGATAGAGCGCCAGTTGCGGATTCAGGGTGATGCGACCGAAGTCCATGGCGACGGTGGTCTGCGACTTACCCGGCAACCCCGCCATATCGTCGATCCCGACACTGGCCTCGGTAATGGTCTCTTCCGTGCGCAGCGGTTTGATCTCCGAAACGCTGCTCACGAACGTGGTCTTGCCGACGCCGAAGTTGCCCGCCACCAACAGTTTCACCGACCGGGTGACCGTCTCCGGCACATAGTCGACGGTCCGGTCAGGCCGGGAGAGCACGGAGCCCATTGAGTACCTCCTCCAACAGGGCGATCTCCGGCAGATACTCAGCCGGGGTCGGTGTGACCAGATGCTCACTGTCCATCAGGTCGGCGACCACGATCTTCACCACCGACGGTGGCAGATCCAGGTAGGCCGCGATCTCGGCGATGGACAGCGCGCCGCGACGACTACACAGATTCATCACCCGCAAGGTGTCCGGCGCCGCACCGGGCGCCGGATCCGCGTTGGCGATAACCAATGTGACCAAATCCAGTTCACGCGTCGCGCGTGAACGACCGCCGGTGCGCACATACGCGCGCACCAAGTCGGGATCGCGGCGGGGCCTGGTCATCGCAAGTCGCTATCGGCTCTCCGGTGCGACATGCTGCCTAGCTCGTGGCCGACTCTAGCGGCGAGTTCGTTCATCCGGTGCGCGATGAGGCTCACGTCGATCTCGGAGGTGGTCGAAACCCCGAGCAGCGCGCCCTCACCGGCGGCGGTAATGAAGATCATGCCGTCGTCGTATTCGGTCATGTTCTGCCGCAGACCGGTTTCCAAGCCGCCGCAGAATTCGCCCAGCGCCTTACCCAGCGAGCGCAGCCCGGACGCGGCGGCGGCGAAGCGTTCCGAGTCGTCGCGAGAGATGCCCGCGGAGTGCGCGATCCGCAATCCGTCATCGGACAGCAGCACCGCGAAACGGACGCCGGGGAGGCTTAAATCCTCGAGTAGCCAGCCCAGCTTGTTGCTGCTGTCGGTCACGGCCGTGTTCGGTGTGCTCATCAGGGTGTCGTCCCTTCTGTGTGTTCGGTCGCGATGTTGTTGCCAACCACAGGCGAGCCATCGCCCGCGGCGGCGCGACCGGTCTTGGAGCCGGTTTGCCAGGCGGCGGCGATATCTGGTCGAGCCGGTGCCGGTGTCGACTCGGTTCGCGCGACGCGGGGTCGCACGCTGGACGCGGGGGCGACCACTCGGCGTCGCCGCTTGGGTAGGCCGCCACTGGTGATGTCATGCACGGCGAATTGACTCTCCTCACTGGCGTCTTCGGCCGCGGCGGGAACCAGCACGGGCTCCTCCACCGGGGCCGCGGCGGGTGCGGCGGGTTCGTCGGTTTTGGCCGGAGTCACGAGCAGCGCCTCCGGGATGTACACCATGGCGCGCATGCCGCCGTAGGCGTTGGGCCCGTCGATGTAGACGGTGAATCCGTATCGCCGTGCCAGCGCGGCGATACCGGGGAAGCCGACCTTGGGCGCGGGGCCGAGCTGGTGGATATCGACCGGGCGCTCGTTCGCGAGGATCTGCCTGGCCTCCTCCATCTGCTCGGAGTTCATCCGAACGCCCGCGTCGTCGATGATGACCGTGACGCCGTGGTGACCGGTCTGGAAGCTGACGTCGACGAAAGACGTTGGCGGGGAGTAGCGCAGCGCATTGTCGAGCAGCGTGGCCAGGGTGTGCACCAGCGGCTCCACCGCACGGCTGATGACGACCCGATCGAGTTGGTTGGGCCGCACCCGCAGATAGTCGCGCACGCGTCCGGTGGCGCCGCCGACGACGTCGGTGAGCGACTGCGCGGGCCAGCGCCGCCCGGGCAGGCCGCCACAGACGATGACGTAGGACTGGGCCTGACGGATCATCTGCTGCACGGTGTGGTCGATGCGGGTGAGCGTCGCGTACACCTCGTCGTCGCGGTGTTCGCGTAGCGCGGCGCTGACCACCTGGCTGACGTCAGCGCCCAAGCTCACCACCGAGGTGCCGAAGGAGCGCACCGCGCCACTGGTGGCCTCGCGGGCACTGGAGGCCACTTCGGTGCGCACCGAGGCCTCGGTGTGTTTGATGACCAGCCGGGCCTGTTCCTCGGCCTCGCGAGCGATCAGCTCACGGGTCTCGGACTGCACCAGTCGCAGGTCATCGTTATACCGCTCGGCAATCCAGCGCAGCCCTTGGGCCAAGCGCGAATTCTCCAGTCCAGCCGGTATATCGACGGCGGGAGGCGCTGGCTCGAAGCGGCGGACCGAGTCGGTCAGCGCGGGCATCGTGGTGACGGCAAAGGATTCGAAGGCCTCTTCATAGGCCCGCTGCTGCGCGGTGAGCTCGTCGATGCGAGCCCGCTGGCGTTTCTGGCGTTTCTCTGCGGTGACCGAATACCCCGCGATCGCGAGCACGAGCGCAAGAGCGAGTATCCATGGCAGTACTACGGCGATATCCACATTCATCAGTTCTCTCGTCGTTGACAGGCCCAACTTTCCCCCGGGAACCGACAAACCTATGGCCCGCGTCGAAACCCACAGCCTGCAGCCACCGAACTCCGTCTCTTCCGAACAATGCCGACCACGACACGGCGCCGTAGTCGAATCAGGTCTGCATCGGAGGTACCAGTGTCCCGATGCGGCAACGGACGGCACGGGCTCGGGCAACTCGAGCTCATACCTCACAGTGCCTGCGGGACAGGCGATCAGACAATCGATCGCGGCTGAACGGAGCGTGCCCGACCAGCCCGGAACCCGACGACTCGCCCACCCTAGCAGCAACCTCGCGAACTCTCACCGTATCGGCGAGGACGCAAAGAAGTTGAGCCGGTGCGCATCACGCGACCGGAAGTGAAGTAGTACGTGAAGGTGCCGTGAACACAAAGCAATCGGCCGGGGCTCACCGAAGGACGGTGAACCCCGGCCGATTTGCCGGACAGTGACCGATCAGCTCTGCAGGCCGACCTCGACCTCCAGCGTGAGGGTGATCTTGTCGCCGACCACCACGCCGCCGCCATCCGGCAGCGGCATGTCGATGTCGACGCCGAAGTCGCGGCGGCTGACCACCGTCTTCGCCTCGAAGCCGGCGACCGGACCGTTGCCCATGCCCGGGTTCACGCCGAGGAACTCCACCTCGAGCGAGACCGGCTTGGTGACGCCGTGGAAGGTGAAGTCGCCGTCGACGACGAAATCGTCGCCGCTGACCCGGAATCCGGTCGATTCGAAGGTCGCGGTCGGATGCTGCTCGGCGTGGAAGAAGTCGGCGGTGCGCAGGTGCGCGTCACGCTGCGCGTTGTCGGTGGTCACCGAGTCGACGCGGATTTCGGCCTCGGCGGAGGCGGTGCCGTCCTCGTTGATGACGAGCTTGCCGGAGAAATCGGTGAAACGGCCGCGGACCTTGCTGACCATCAGGTGGCGTACGGAGAAACCGACGAGCGAGTGGACGGGGTCGATGACCCAGGTACCCGCGGTAAGGGCGGTCGAGGTTCCGGTGGTCATAAGAGCGCTCCTCTACATAGTACAAGTTTCAATTACATGGACAGTGTCTGTGCCGCGCATTTGGTTGATGTGGCAACTACTCTAACGCGAGACCCTCCGCCCGCATTTCCGCTGTGATGCAGGTCACCGGAGAGGGAGCGGGCGCGCCGATGAGCGAATATCTCCAACCGTCGGTACCGGATAACATGCGCGCATGGCAAAGCTGAAGGTCTCCGTCGATGTCCCGATTCCCCCGGAGCAGGCGTGGTCGCACACATCCAATCTCGCCGACCTGGACAAATGGCTGACCATGCACGAGGCATGGCGCGGCGAGGTGCCGAGCGAACTGACGGTGGGCACAAAGCTGGTCGGTGTCGCCACCGTGAAGGGTCTGCGCAACCGGGTGACGTGGACCGTCAAGACATCTGAACCGCCGCGGCGGCTCGCGCTGAGCGGATCGGGCAAGGGCGGCACCAAGCTCGGACTCGAAATGCTGGTCGCGCCAAAGGGTTCGGGCTCGCAGGTGACGGTGAATATCGAACTCGGCGGTGCGCCACTGTTCGGGCCGATCGGCGCCGGTGTGGCGCGGGCGGTCAAGGGCGATATCGAACGCTCGCTGGATCGGTTCGTGACGCTCTACGCCTGAGCCCAGAAACGAATTCGGGTTCGTGACGCGCATGCGTCACGAACCCGAATTGCTACTGCTCGACCGAAGGCCGGAGTCCGCCTCAGTGCACGAGCGACGCCCGTGCGTCCGCGTCGACCTCGGGATTCTTCGGCTTGGACCGCGGCAGGAAGGCCGCGGGCACCAGCGTCAGCACGATCAGCACCACCGCGACGACGTAGGTGTTGCCGAACGCCTCGGCGGCCTGATCCAAACCCGCCTCGATCGCACCGGGTGGCATCTTCTCCGCGATGCTCGGGTCGAGATTCGACGCGATCGCCGGTCCGGCAAGCGGCTGATCCTTCAGCAGATTGGTGAGCACCACCGAGATAGCCGCGGTGCCGATCGATCCCGCGGTCTGGTTGATGATGTTCATCAGCGTCGAACCGCGGGCGACCTGCGCGTGGGTCAGAGTCTGGATGGCCGCGGTCATGATCGGCATCATGGTGCAGCCCATGCCGAGACCCTGGATCAGCAGCGCGATCATCATCAGCCAGTACGGCGTATCGGCTGTGAGCTGGGTGAAGAACGCCATGCCGATGGACAGCAGCGTCACGCCGAACAGCACGATCTTGCCGGGGCCGATCTTATCGACCAGACGGCCCGCGATCGGCATGGTGATCATCGCGCCGAGCCCCTGCGGTGCGATCAGAAGCCCGGCCGCCATCGCGGATTCACCACGCACCTGCTGCAGGTAACTCGGCAGCAGCAATCCGGCGCCGAAGAACGCGATCGCGAACAGCACCATGGTGAGCACCGAGAAGGTCAGCGCCCTGTTGCGGAACAGATGCAGATCGATCAGCGGATGTTCGGTGCGCAGCGCATGGAATACGAACAGCACCATGAGCGTCAGGCCGATGGCGGCCGGAATCAGCACCTTCCCCGACGCGACGGTGCCCTGCTCGGGTATCGAGGAGATACCGAACAGGAACAGCGCCAGACCCGGCGAGGCCAACAGCATGCCGAGGAAGTCGAAGGATTCCGACCGCTCCGGTTTGTCCGAGGGGAACACGATGAAGGCCAGGATCAGCGCGACGATGCCGATCGGCAGGTTGATCAGGAAGATCCAGTGCCAGCTGAACGAGTCGATCAGCCAGCCGCCCAGGATCGGACCGCCGATGGGGCCCAACAGCATCGGCACGCCGAGTACCGCCATCACCCGGCCGATCCGCTCCGGACCCGCGGCGTGCGTCATGATCGTCATGCCCAGCGGCATCAGCATGCCGCCGCCGATGCCCTGGACCATACGGAAGGCGATCAGGGACTCGATATTCCACGCCGTGCTGCACAGCACCGAGCCGAGTACGAAGAAGGTCAGCGCCAGCATGTACAGCCGCTTGGTGCCGAACCGATCCGCCGCCCACCCGGTGAGCGGAATGACGGTGGCCAGCGCCAGCGTGTAGCCGGTCATCGTCCACGCCGCGATGGCGTAGCTGGTGTCGAATTCCACTTGGAAGGTGGGGATCGCGACGGCGACGACCGTGATGTCGAGGATCGACATGATCGCACCGAGGACGACGACACCGGCAACCTTGAATACCCGCGCGTCCAGCTTGTCCGAGGCCGGGTCCGGGCCGGCCTTCGTATCCGGAGGTTGGTTCACCGCTTAATGGTGTCATCCCACCATCCGAAGAGTCAGCACATTCGCGGAGCTTGGCCGATTTCCCTGTTCGCATCCCCGGGCCGACGGCGACGCCGGCCCGGGGACCGGTCTACGGCGCCAGCGTGGCGAGCTCGCGTTCGACCGACTTGTCGTGTTCCACGGCCTGCTCGGCGGCCTTCTTCGGGCTCCAGTGTCCGGCCATGATGAAGACGAACGGCAGGAATGCGATCTGCGCGATCAGGCAGATCCACCACCAGCGTTCCCATTGGGCCGGGGAGTCCTGCCGAGCCTGCACCACCTCCGTGGCGTGGGCCGCGAGGAACGCCTGGTCCTCCGCCGAGATGGTGCCGACCGCCTGCAATTGCTGGGTCGCCGTGGCCAGCTTCGGTCCGACGGTGGCGGCGACGGTCAACTCCTCCCGTGGAACCTGCTGCGTCGCCGTCAGGCGGGCGATCGCCTGATCCGCCGGAATCCCGAACTTCCGCGCGACCTGTCCGACCGCCGCGAGCCCGGCATTGACATCGGCGGGATTCGCGGCCAGCGCCGTCTGGGTGGCGGAATCGATGGCCTGCAGCGTCTGCAATTCCTGCGGATATTTGGCGTTCAGCGCGATGGTGGCCTGAATCTCGGCGGGCGTCGCGCCGGTCAGCTTGGTCAGTGCCGTCAACTGAGCGGCCTGATCGTTGGGGTTCGTTTCCAGCGCCGCGAGGGTTTCCGCACCCACCGTCTGGATGGTCGCGAGCTCCTTGCCGTGTTCGGCCTGGATCTCCGCCAACCCGGGACCATAGTTGACCAGCGTTCCGGCCGCGTTGACGACGATCAGCAAACCGAAGAGCACGACGGTGACAACGCCGCGCAGCGTGCCGCCCCAGACCGCGAGTCCTACGGCCGTAGCGGCCGGATTCCGCTCCTCGACCGTTTCGGTGAAGCTCGCCATCCAGGTGGAGTAGGCGATGCCGGTACCGACGGCGATGATCACGAAGACCCAGGCGAAGGTGTAGTAGCCGGTGTCGGGCTCATCGGTGTAGCCGATGAAGATGAACATGCCGACGATGCTGATGAGTGCGCCGACGATCATGAACGGCTTGCGCACCTTCAGATAGTCAGACGCGATGCCCGCCAGTACCAGCGCGATCGCATTGGCCGTCCAATACCAGTTGCCGAGTGCGTTCGCCTTGGCCGGACTGAAGCCGAAGTTCGTCGCCATATACACCGGCAGGAACGACACGATCGTGTAGAAGAACGCCAGGAACAGGCTGATGCCGAGGGCCGAGCCGACAATATTGAGCCGCAGCATCTGCTTCCACTGGTCACGTTCCAGCTCGCTCACGTCCAGGCCGCGGGCGCGCGCCTCGATCAGCGCGCGGTCACGCAGCGACACCATGATCTGGTCGCGCAGCTGGGGGCTCAGCTCCCGCAATCCGATCACCGCGATCACGGCGATCACCAGGCTGATCGCGCCGCACAGCCGATAGTGGAATTGCCAGTCCGGATGCGAATCCAGGGTGCGGGTGGAGATCGCGGTGGTCACGAGCGCGCCGATGACCGGCCCGAGCGTCCAGAAGCCCATCGCGGAGGCCCGGCCGAGTTGCGGTGAGAAGTCGCGGATCAGCGCGGGCGTCGCCACCAGCACCGCCCCCTCGACGACGCTCACCAGGATGTAGACGACGAGATACTGCTCTTTAGTGGTCGTCGCGGGCACCGCGAATAGCGTGAGCAGCGAACAGATCACCACGCCGTAGGCGACGATATTCGCCCGCCCCCAGCGGTCCAGCACGCCCGCGAGTACCGAGGCGGCCGCGCCGAAGGCGGCGCCGATAATGAATATCCAGACGAAATACGCGAACGACAGATCGAAGTAGTCGATCAGCTCATTGCCCACCGCGCCGGTGACGAATAGCTGGTAGTACAGCGCAATCGATGCGATGACCACCACGGATAGATACCAGGCACGCGCCGGGGTATCGGGATAATGCGGGAGCTTACGTTGCCAGAGCCCGGTGAGCAGGGTCGGCGGAGCGGAGATCGACGTCGAACTCATGGTCGAGGTGCCTTTCTAGCCACGGCACTCGCAAATATCTGGACCACTGCGATTCAGCGCCGAGTAGCCGGGTGAGAACAGGTTACAGATTCATAGTGATCTACATCACCGTTTGGAAATCCTCGTCCCGCTCACCGGTACCAGGCGTTGCACTCCCGCGATACGCGACCAGCGGGTACCTGTGGCAGTTTGTTGAATACCCGACGCTTTTCGGAGTCGCCGGGCGCATCCTCGGCCGCCCTATTCCACACCCTCCGCCCAACGAACGCGCAAACGCGCTTCACCCTCGGCAGTCAATGCGCCGCGAACCCGGAGCCGGGCCACGCCGCCGTCGGGATAGATATCGAGATGAATATGGGTTGCCTGACGTATTGCGCTGCGCCCCAATCGGAATCGGTGCGGCGTATCGGGCCGCAGTGGAGTTTCGGGAAGCAATTCGAACCAGGCCGGGTCACCCACCGGGGGCAACGGCCGCGCGTCCCCGTGATCGATGCCGAGTACCCGAGCCTGTCCGGGAGCATTGAACAGCAGGTGCGTGGTGTCGATTTCGATCAGCTCGGGGGTCCCCTGGCACGCGAGACGGATCGTCGCCCAGTCGTTGCCGTCGCCGCGGCGGCGCGCGGTCTCCCAGCCGTCCGCCTGGTTGCGGGCCAGTCCGGGAGCGAGCATATTGTCCGGAGCGGAGTAGAACATGTTCGAACACCCCACGGTGCGAGCGCCATTCTCCAGGGCGGCGAGATCGACGGTGAGCCCGGTGAGCAACGCGGGATCCGGTACGACCTCGCCGTGCACCCGGAGGCGGGCCACCCCGCCGTCCGGGTAGATATTCAGCCGCACATGCGTGAAGATCCGTGCGTCGGAGACCGGGAATTCGTTTTTCGCATCGCCGCCCAGCGCGCTGCGCGGCACGATCTCCACCCAATCGGCAGAATCGAGGTGTGCGGGCGCCGGATAGCCCGGCGCGCGGCAGGCCTGGACCGACGCGAACGGTGGATAGTTGCCCTTGAACCAGGCCGTGTCGATGACGACACCGCGGATCACCCCGGGCATGCCCAACCGGATCAACGCCCAATCGTGACCGGGCCCGCGGTGACGGCGGGTCTCCCAGCCGTCGTACTCCTGTCCCTTCGGACCGAAGGTGTGCTCGGCGAAACGCGGCTCCCACGGATTGATCAGATTCTCACGCTCCTCGAAGGATTCGTCGCTGGCGGCGATAACGCCCGCCCGGTTGGTACGCAGCGCGAGGTCGGGCAGGGTGGTGAAATCTGACATGGTTTTTCCCTCAACGGTGATGGATCAGGATGCGGCGACCGGCGGGCGAGTGACCGGCGCCCGCGACGCGGCCGCGCAACCAGGTGGTGTGTACGACGCCGGACAACTCCCGGCCCCGATACGGCGTGATCGGGTTGCGATGCGCCAGCAGCGTCGGTTCGACGGTGAACCGGGCGGTGGGATCGAAGACGACGAGATCGGCATCGCAGCCGACGGCGATCCGGCCCTTGTTCGATAGCCCCGCCAGATCGGCGGGGGCCGCGGCCATCCAGCGGGCGATATCGGTGAGCCCGAATCCGCGTTCGCGCGCGGCGGTCCACACCGCGGGCAGGCCGATCTGCAATGAGGAGATGCCGCCCCAAGCGGTGGCGAAATCGCCCTGCTTCAGGCTCGGCGTACAAGGCGAATGGTCGGAGACCACACAGCTGAGCACGCCCTCGGCCAAACCCTGCCAGAGCTTGTCCTGGTTGCCGGGATCGCGAATGGGCGGACAGCATTTGAAGGCGGTCGAGGTCGCCTCGGCGGCCGAGAACGTCAGATAGTGCGGGCAGGTCTCCGCGGTGATCCGGACGCCGCGGGCCTGGGCCGCGGCGAGCGGCTCCAGGCATTCCGCCGCCGAGACGTGCAGGATGTGGGCGCGCACGCCGGTCCGCTCCGCCAGCGCGATGACCTGCCGCACCGCGGTGGCTTCCGCGGCGCCGGGGCGGGAATCCAGGAATGCGCCGTAGGATCCGTCGCTCGGCTCGCGCAGCTGGCCGGGATCCTCGGCGTGCACGATGAGCAGTCCGTCGAAGGCCACGAGTTCGCGCATGACCTGCTCGATCTCGTCCAGACCGAGGGGTGGGAATTCGTCGACACCGGACGGGGACAGGAAGCATTTGAACCCGGCGACGCCCGCATCGTGCAGGGGACGCAGTGACGCCAGGTTGCCCGGGATAGCGCCACCCCAGAAGGCCACGTCGACATGACATTTGCCGTAGGCCGCGGAACGTTTGGTCGCCAGGTCGCCCAGGGTGACGGTGGGTGGCAGCGAGTTGAGCGGCATATCCACGATGGTGGTGACGCCACCCGCCGCGGCGGCGCTGGTGGCCGTGGCGAAGCCCTCCCATTCGGTGCGGCCGGGCTCGTTCACGTGGACGTGGGAGTCGACCAGGCCCGGGAGAACCACCAGGTCGGCGAGGTCGGCGGTGGTCGCGGCGGGCACGGTGGCATCGAATGCGGCCAGCGCCGCGATCCGGCCTTCCCGCACCGCGATTGCCGCGGGACGGATACCCTCCGGCAGGACCACCTGCCGGGATCGGATCACCAGGTCATACATGGGCTGCACCCTCCCGCTCTCGAATTTCATTGTCCCCCAACCATTCACCGGCGATTGCGCCACCGACCCGTTCCAACAGCAGCCCCGCCCGCGCCATACAGACCTCGGGATCGGGCTCGATATCTGTCAGCGCATAGGCCGCCGTGATATCCGCGCGGTGCAGTTGCTCGTCGGTGAGCGAACGCTGCCCGGCCACCGCGACCACCGGCACCGCGGTAGCGGCCGCGATTCGCGCCACCCCGATCGGCGCCTTGCCATGCAGGGATTGGCGGTCCAGCGAACCCTCGCCGGTGATGACCAGCCGGGCGCCCGCCAGCCGCTGGGCGAAACCCAGCTGCTCCAGGATGATTTCGATGCCCGGCCGGACCTGGGCGCCGAGGAAGGCGAGCGCGGCGAAACCGGCACCGCCCGCCGCACCGGCGCCCGGGCGATCCGCGACGTCGACATGCAGGTCGCGCCGCACGATCATCGCCAGCCGCGCCAACCCCCGCTCGAGATCATCGACATCCGACTGCCGAGCACCCTTCTGGCGGGCATAGACATTGGCCGCGCCACGCACCCCGAGCAACGGGTTGTCGACATCGGAGGCGACGGTCACCGGCACCCGGATCATATTGGCCGCATCGATACGCGCGAGCCGGCGTAGGGCGGCGCCGCCGGGCGGCAGCGGGCACCCGTGCTCGTCCAGGAAGCGGGCGCCGAGCGCGGTCATCATCCCCGCGCCCCCGTCGGTACAGGCGCTGCCGCCGAGGCCGAGCACGATTCGCCGGGCGCCACGGGCGGCGGCGGCCTTGATGAGTTCGCCGGTGCCCGTACTCGAGACGGTCCGCGAGGTCGAGGAGGTCGGCGGATGCGGCATGCGGCGCAGGCCGGACGCTTCGGCCAATTCCACCACGGCGGTGCCGTCGCGCATCGCGAAGGACGCGACAACCTGCTCCCCCACCGGGCCGGTGACGCTGGTGCGGAAGCGGCCGAAACCGGAGGCCACCACCGCGTCCACGGTGCCGTCACCGCCGTCGGCGATCGGCACGCACACCATGGGTACGTCGGGGCGGACGGCGCGCAACCCGGCGGCCAGATGCGCCGCGACTTCGGGCGCCGTCAGCGATCCCTTGAACTTGTCGGGGGCAATGACGCAGTGCCCATCCCGCCAGCCGCCGCGCGAGGTGCCGCGCGCCGCAATCACCAGCCGCCTCCGACCGATTCGGGCACCGGCGCCGAATCTGCCTGCGCCGCGTGTTCCTCCAGCGACGCGGTCGCGGTCGGCGCGTCCTGGAACGACACCGCCAGCTCCTCGAACTCGACGATGCCGTCGATCTCGAGGCCCATCGACACATTCGTCACCCGCTCCAGAATGACCTCGACGACCACCGGCACCCGGAACTCGACGAGCATCTTCTTCGCCTGTTCCAGCGCGGGACCGATCCCGTCCGGTTCGACGACCCGAATGGCCTTGCCGCCCAGCCCTTCCACGACCTTCACGTGGTCGACACCGTAGCCGCCGAGCTCCGGGCTGTTGATGTTGTCGAAGTCGAGCTGAACGTAGTAGTCCATATTCAGGCTGCGCTGCGCCTGGCGGATCAGCCCCAGGTACGAATTGTTCACCACCACATGGATGTACGGGATATTGAACTGCGCGCCGACCGCCAATTCCTCGATCAGGAACTGGAAGTCGTAGTCGCCGGAAAGTGCCACCACGGTGGCGTCCGGATCGGCGGTCGCGACACCGAGTGCCGCGGGCAGGGTCCAGCCCAGCGGACCGGCCTGACCGGCATTGATCCAGTGCCGTGGTCGGTAGACGTGCAATAGCTGCGCCGCCTGGATCTGCGACAGCCCGATGGTGCTGACGTAGCGGATCTCGGGGCCGAACGCCTTGTTCATCTCCTCGTAGACCCGCTGCGGCTTGATCGGTACCGCGTCGAAGTGAGTCTTGCGCAGCCCCTCTTGCTTTCGCTTCCGGACCTCCGTGGCCCAGGCGGTGCGGTCGGCGAGTTCTCCGGCGGCCGAGCGTTCGCGGGCGATGGCGATGAACGCGGCCAGTGCGGCGCCCGCATCGGAGGTGATGCCGAAGTCGGGGGCGAAGACCCGGCCGACCTGGGTGGGTTCGATATCGACGTGTACGAAAGTGCGTCCCTTGGTGTAGGTTTCGACGCCGCCCGTATGCCGGTTCGCCCACCGGTTTCCGATGCCGAGCACGAAGTCCGATTCCAGCAGGGTGGCATTGCCGTAACGGTGCGAGGTCTGCAGCCCGACCATGCCCGCGTGCAGCGGGTGATCGTCGGGAATGGCGCCCCAGGCCATCAGCGTCGGCACCACGGGAATGCCGGTCAGCTCGGCGAATTCGACGAGCAGTGCGGCGGCATCGGCATTCACGATTCCGCCGCCGGCCACGATGAGCGGGCGTTGCGCGGCGTTCACCATGGCTAGGACCTTTTCGGCCTGCGCGCGGGTCGCCGCGGGACGGTGCACCTCGAGCGGTTCGTAGGTCTCGATATCGAATTCGATCTCGGCCAGCTGCACATCGATCGGCAGGTCGATGAGCACCGGACCCGGCCTGCCCTCGCGCATCAACCGGAATGCCTTCTGGAAGGTGCCGGGCACCTGCGCGGGCTCCAGCACCGTGACCGCCCACTTGCTTACCGGAGCGGCGATCGCGGCGATATCGACGGCCTGGAAATCCTCCTTGTGCAGTTTGGCCACCGGCGCCTGACCGGTGATGCACAGGATCGGAATGGAATCGGCACTGGCGGAATACAGGCCGGTGATCATGTCGGTGCCCGCCGGACCGGAGGTTCCTATGCAGACACCGATATTGCCCGCGGCGGCCCGGGTGTAACCCTCGGCCATATGCGAGGCGGCCTCGACGTGGCGAGCCAGGACATGGCGGATGCCGCCGTGCGCCTTCATCGCGCTGTAGAAGGGGTTGATCGCCGCGCCGGGCAGCCCGAAAGCCTGTGTCGCGCCCTCCTTTTCGAGAATCAGTACCGCGGCGTCCACGGCGCGCATCCGTGCCATCTCAGCACGCCCTCTCTGTCGGTGCGGTCAGCTTCGACGGGACCGCCGCCGACTCGCTCGCGGCTTCGTCGAATGCCTGGGCGACACGGTCCGCGGGATCTGTGCTCAGGACCCACCCCTCGGGGATTCGAACAGCACACACTCCGTGCCGGTGCGCGGTCGAGGCAGCCGCGTTCATGCCGCGCTCCCCGCGGCTGCCGCCTCGTCGCGTCCACTCAGCGCCTCGGTGACCAGCAGCAAACCCGAATGATCCAGGCTGCCATAGCCCATCGCGCGGGCAGCGGCGATCAACTGGGCGGTCAGCGCCCCCATGGGGATAGCCACCTCGGCATCGCGGGCCGCCTGCTGGATGATGCCCATATCCTTGTGGTGCAGATCGATCCGGAAGCCCGGCACGAAGTTGCGTGCCAGCATGGTCTCGCGTTTGAGTTCGAGGATCCGGCTGCTCGCGAGTCCGCCCGCGAGCACGTCCAGGCCCTTCGCCGCATCCGCGCCGAGGTTCTCCATCAGCACGATCGCCTCGGCGACCAGCGCGTAGGTGCCGCCGACCACAAGTTGATTGGCGGCCTTCACCACCTGGCCGGTGCCGTTCGGCCCGACCAGCGCGTAGGTCTTGCCGACCGCCGCGAAAATCGGTGTGGCGGCCTCGAAATCGGTCTCCGACCCACCGACCATGATCGACAGCGCGGCGTTGACCGCCCCGGTCTCCCCGCCACTGACCGGGGCGTCCAGCACCCGCAGACCCTGTTTCGCGCCCTGTTCGGCGGTCCACCGCGCCGTCTTCGGGGTGATGGTCGAGAAGTCGATATAGAGCGTGCCGGGCGCGGCGTGCTCGAGTACCTCGGTGAAGACCTGCTCGACCTGCTCGTCCTGCGGCAGCATGGTGATCACGATGTCGGTGTCGCGCACGGCTTCCGCGACGCTCGCGGCCACCGCACCGCCCGCGGCCTTCAACTTCTCCGGCCCGGCCGGGCCGAGGTCGTATCCCGCGACAGCATGGCCCGCGGCGACCAGGTGGCCCGCCATCGGGCTGCCCATGATCCCCAGGCCGATGAATCCGATCTTCCTTCGCTCGCTCATTTGATCCACTCCCAATCCAGCTCGGGGTCCTTGTATTCGAGTCCGATCCAGCCGTCGTAGCCGGACGCGGTGAGGGTGCCGAAGAGCCCGGCGAAGTCCAGTTCGCCGGTGCCGGGACGGCCGCGGCCGGGGCTGTCGGCGATCTGTACATGACCGATGCGTGGCGCGTGGGTGGTGATCACCTCGGTCAGGTCCTCCCCCATGCGCGCGAGGTGGTAGAGGTCGCAGAGGAATCGCACATTGGGCTCGCCGGTCTGCTCGATGATCCGCATCGCATGTGCCGCCGAGACGATCGGATAGTCCGGCGATTCATCGGAGTTCAAGGCTTCGAGCAGCACCGCGGCGCCGATTTCGGCGGCCGCGCGGGCGGCGAGCCGCAAATTCTCCAGGGCGATCTCGTCCTGCTTCTCCGGATCGGCGCCCGGAATCCGATTGCCGTACAGGGCATTCAATGCGCGGCAGCCGGTACGCTCGGCAATGCCGACGGCCACGTCGATATTGTCGCGGAACCGGGCGACCTCCTCCGGCACCGAGACGAGACCGCGGCCGGATGGAATCAGATCGATGAAATTCAGGCCGATCAAATCCACACCGGCATCGTGGATCGCGCGCACGAACGCGTCGATCTCCTTATCGCCGGGCGTCGCCGCCGTGCCGAACGGCCACCAGAATTCGACCGCGTCGAAGCCCGCTGCCTTGGCGGCGGCCGGTCGTTCCAGCAAGGGGAGTTCGGTGAACAGAATCGAACAGTTCACGTCGAATTTGGGGAGTCCGGTCGTCCCCGCGGGCCGAGTCATACAGTTCCTTCGCGATACTTCTGCCAGCTGCCGATGGCGGTGATGTCGATCAATTGCGGATACGAGGTGGGCGGCCTGCGCAACACCATCGAGAGCACGGACCTACCGTCGTCCAGGGCGATGACCCCGAGCTCGAGCTCCGGCGGCTCGGCGGGCAGCAGGCGCTCCCGCAGCACCTCCAGCGGAACGTCGAACAGTTCGCCGCTGATCGCCGCGCCACCGTCCGGGGTCGGCGCGAGGCCGGGGAAACGGTCGCCGACGGAGTAGAAGCGGTAGCGCGGCGCGGTCTCGGCCGCCCCCGCGAACGGCGCACCGCCGAGCAGGTGGTTGAGCGGTCCGCCGCGCATGGCGGAGCCGTTCAGGAATATCAACGGCATGCGGAGCCTCCCTTCTTTATCGAATGTCGAATGAATTGCGCCGAGCGCGCGGTGCGATACCATGCTCCGAAATATCCGAGCGCAGGGATGTTTTCGTTTGTCCAAGTATCGACATCGAATACGCGACGCGGCTAGTCGCGAATAGCCCTAAGCCGGACGATCACGGCGGAGGTCATTTCGTATGATGCTCCAGCCACGGTGTTCGGCGACGCCGCGCGGCCGCTGCGGTACCGCCGGATCGCGGACGATATCGCCGTCGGCTGCGTGGATGGGACCGTTGGTGGCCGAGAGCGAACGCGCCGAGCCGCCCCGCCGTAGCGCGACGATTTCGGCGGCGACGGCCACCGCCGTCTCCTCCGCGGTGCGTCCGCCGAGATCCAGGCCGATCGGCGAATGCAATTGCGCCAGTTCGCTTTCTGTCATTCCGGCGGCGCGCAACCGGGCCATTCGATCCTCGTGGGTCCGGCGCGAACCCATCGCGCCCACGTAGGCCACCGGCAGCCGAAGGGCCACCTCGAGTAGCGGCACGTCGAATTTCGCGTCGTGGGTGAGAACGCAGAGTACGGTCCGCGAATCCACCGGGGTACGTGCGAGATACCGGTTCGGCCATTCGACAACGACCTCGTGCGCATCGGGAAACCGCGCGCGGGTGGCGAATACTCGACGTGCGTCGCACACCGTGACGTGATAGCCGAGGAATCGGCCGATCCGCGTGACGGCGGCCGCGAAATCGATGGCGCCGAAAACGATCATTCTCGGTGGCGGAACATAGGATTCGACGAAAACTGTGACTTCGCGATCGGCGCAGCCGATGATCCGCCGCCCGGTCGCGCCCATTTCGAGCATGGCGCGTGCCTGCGCCACCACCGCCTCGTCGAATGTCGCGCCGATCTTCCACCACGAGCCCACCGCCAGGGTCGCGCCGGTGTTCAGATCCCGGACCAGCGCCACCTGCTCCTCGGATCGCAGCACCGCCTCCAGCGGCACCAGGTCCTCCGGCGTAATCGGCTGGACGAAGACCTCCAGTACGCCGCCGCAGGTCAGCCCCACGGCGAAGGCCTCGTCGTCGCTGTACCCGAAGGTTTCGCGCACCGGCCGCCCGGTGCGCAGCGCCTCACGACAGAGCTCGTACACCGCGCCCTCGACGCAGCCACCGGAAATGCTGCCGATGACGGTGCCATCGATATCCACGGCCAGGGTGGCGCCGGGTGCGCGGGGTGCGCTCCCGGTGACGCCGATGACGGTGGCGAGAGCGTAAGGCCTTCCGGCCGCATGCCATTCGAGGAGTTCTGCCGTGAGGTCGCGCATTGTTCTATCCGCCCAACAGGAGTTCGATTGCCGAGATACCGAAGTAGCCGGCGAAGACCGCGCCGACCGCCCAGAGCAGCCAGTGGATTTCGCCGAATTTGCCGCGTGCCGCCTTGATCACCACGTAGGCGATGACACCCGCGCCGACACCGTTGGTGATGGAGTAGGTGAACGGCATCAGGGCGATGGTCAGGAAGGCGGGCACCGCGACCTCCAGATCGGACCAGTCGATCTTGCGGGCCTGGGTCATCATGAGCGCGCCGACCAGGACCAGCGCCGGAGCGGCGGCCTGGATCGGCACCACCGCGGCGAGCGGGGTGAAAAGCACGGCGAGACAGAAGAGTCCGCCGGTCACTACGCTGGTCAGGCCGGTACGGGCGCCCTCACCGACACCCGTCGCCGACTCGACGTACACGGTATTGCCCGCACCGCCGCTGACCCCGCCGATGATCTGGCCGAGTCCGTCGATGGTGAGCACCTTGCCAAGCCCCGGCATGGTGCCGCGCTCGTCGAGCAGGCCCGCCTCGTCGCAGACCCCGAAGACGGTGCCCATGGCGTCGAAGAATCCGGTCAGCACCAGGGTGAACAGCACCACGCCCGCGACCAGCCCGCCCGCCTCGGCGAATCCGCCGAAGAGGTCGATGCCGAACATCAGCCCGAAGTCGGGCGCGGCGAACAGCCGATCCGGGGTTTCCGGAACCACCGTCCCCCACTCCTCGGCGTCGATCTTCGCCGCGGCGTTGATCGCGATGGCGAGCACGGTGGCGACGGCGATGCTGATCAGGATCGCGCCGGGCACCTTGCGCAGGTAGAGCGCCAGCATCAGCAGCAAGCCGACGCCGAAAACCACCACCGGCCAACCGCTCAGGTGACCGCCGGCGCCGAGCGTGACGGGCGGGCCGTCGGCCGGGCCGTGGCCGACCACGCCCGCGGAGACCAATCCGATCAACGCGATGAACATGCCGATCCCGACGCCGATGGCGTTCTTCAGCGCGAGCGGAATCGCGTTGATGATCATCGTGCGCAGGCCGGTGGCGGCCATGATCACGATGATGATGCCCATCAGCACCACCAGGCCCATGGTCTGGGCCCAGGTCATATGCGGTGCGGCCTGGTAGGCGACGACCGGCACCACACCGAGTCCGGCGGCCAGCGCCAGCGGCACATTGCCGACCAGACCCATCAGAATGGTGCTGAGTCCGGCGGAAAACGCGGTGGCGGTGGTGAGTTGGACGATATCCAGGCTCGCACCGTTGACATCCTTGACGCCGCCCAGGATCAGCGGGACCAGTAGGATGACGTAGGCCATCGCCACGAATGTGGTGACGCCGCCGCGAATCTCCCTGGAAACAGTGGTTTTTCGTTCGTGCAACCGGAAGATCCGGTCGAGTGCGGACCGGCCGGTCGCCGGATCCGGCGAGCTGGGCTTGGTCTGTACTTGGGTCATGGCATGCCCTCCTCGGGGCGCAGCCGACCTACGATCCGCGAGGTTTGGCGGAACGCTTGGTTCGGTTATGCGGTTGTGGGGTCCCTCCCGTGCGCTGGCGAGTCGCGCGGGCTGCCCCTGTTGATCAACTGCTCCGGATGATGTCTTCCGGTCGCACAGGCACTCTGGTGAGTTGCCCGTTTCCACCTCGGGATCGGCACGCATCGCGGATGGCCGCGACGATCGCCGGGGTGGAGGAGAGCGTGGGTGGCTCTCCGGCGCCGCGCAGCCCGTATGGGGCGTGCGGATCGGCATTTTCCAGAATCTCCAGCCGCTGTGGCGGCGTATCGAGAATCGTGGGGATGAGATAGTCCGTGAAGGACGGGTTCAATACCTTTCCGTCCCTGACCTGTATTTCCTCCATTACCGCCAGGCCCAACCCCTGTGCGGAGCCGCCGTGGATCTGGCCCTCCAGGGATAGGCGGTTCATGATCTTCCCGACGTCCTGAACCGCGTCCAGGGCGACGACCTTCACCAGGCCGAGTTCGGTATCGACATCGACCACGGCGCGGTGTACGCACAGGGCCAGCTGGGTGTGGCTATTGCCCTGTCCGGTTATGGGATCCATGCCCGTGGTCGGCCGGTGCTGGTACACGCGGGTCTCTTCGATGACCCCCTCATCCAGGACATCGACGATCGCGGCGAGCACCTCTCCCGATGCCGAGACCACCTTGCCGCCGATCAGCGCGGCCGCCTGCGCGTGCCCCTGCTCGACGGCGAGGTCGAGCAGACGTTGTCGCACGGCCTCGCAGGCGGTCTTGACGGCCCCGCCGGTCATGTAGGTCTGCCGGGAGGCCGAGGACGAACCGGCATCGCCGATCTGGTTGTCGGCGGGGTGGATGGTGACCCGTTCGATGCCGAGTTCGGTACGCGCGATCTGCGCCTCCACCGTCACCAGCCCCTGGCCCACCTCGGCGGCCGCGGTGTGCACCAGCGCAACCGGTTCTCCGGCAATGACTTCCAGCCGCACCCGGGCGGTCGAGTAGTCGTCGAAACCCTCGGAGAAGCAGATGTTCTTGATGCCGACGCCGTAGCCGATGCCGCGCACGACGCCCTCGCCGTGTGTGGTCTGCGATGCGCCGCCGGGCAGGTTCCGAATATCGGTGGGGTCCAGGGCTTCCGGCAACGGCATCGCCCGCAGCTGCCCGAGCATCTCGGCCAGCGGGGTCGGTGCATGCAGCACCTGGCCGGTCGCGAGCTTGGAACCCTGGGTGACCGCATTGATCTGGCGCACGTGCACCGGATCGAGCTCCAGCGCCTGCGCGATCTTGTCCAGCATCGACTCGTGCGCGAAACACGCCTGCACCGCCCCGAATCCGCGCATCGCACCGCACGGCGGGTTGTTGGTGTAGACCCCGTACGCGTCGATCTCCAGGTGCGGAATCTCGTAGGGCCCCAGCGCAAGCGACGCGGCGTTCCCGGTGACATTGAGGGTGGCGGAGGTGTAGGCGCCGCCGTCCAGCACGATCTGCACCTTGGCGAAGACGATCTTGCCCGCCTGGGTGACGCCGTATTCGTAGTGCATCTGCGCCGGATGGCGGTGCACGTGCCCGAAGAACGACTCCTCGCGGTTGTACATCATCTTGATCGGCTTACCGGTGTAGAGCGCCAGCATGCCCGCGTGGATCTGCATGGACAGGTCCTCGCGCCCGCCGAAGGCGCCGCCGATGCCGGCCATGGTCATCCGAATCTTGTCGTCGGACAGACCGAGACACGGGCCGATCTGCGACAGATCGTTGTGCATCCACTGGGTGGCGACATAGAAGTCGAGGCCGCCGTCCTCACCTGGCGCCACCAGGCCGGACTCCGGACCGAGGAAGGCCTGGTCCTGGATGCCGACGTGATAGCGCTCGGAGATAACCAGATCCGCCAGCGCGCGACCGACTTCGATATCGCCAACCCGCACCGGCTGATGCCGGGCGATACCACCCCGCTTCTGTACCTTCAGGCCTTCGGGATCGGCGATCACGGCGAGCGGATCGGTAATGGGTTCCAGCACCTCCCACTCGATGGCAATGGCTTCCATGGCGCGCCGGGCGATTTCGGGATGGTCGGCGGCGACCAAGGCAATCGGCTCGCCCTGATGCCGGACCTCGCCGATGGCGAGCACCGGCTGATCCCAGGTGTGGTCGAGGCCGTACATCTTGCGACCCGGGACTTCCTCGTGGGTGAGTACCGCGTGTACGCCAGGCAGTTCCAGCGCGGGGCCGATATCGATGCTCAGGATGCGGGCACGTGGGTGCGGGCTGCGCAGGGTCGCGCCCCACAGCATGCCGTCCATCCACAGATCGGAGGCGTAGGCGAATTCGCCGCGCACCTTGAGGGTGCCATCGGGGCGCAGCGGGCTTTCACCGATACCGCCCCTGCCCGGCGCGGCGACCTCGCTCGGAAAACGGGTAGTGCGTGGCACGGTCATCGAGACTCCTCCCCCAGCAACCGATTGCGCGCGACCGCACCGGCCGCACCGATCGCATCGTGCGAGACGGTGCGCAGTTCATCGTTCTCGACGATGGTGCGACCACCGACGAGCAGCCGAGTCAGTGGCGGCTGTGGCCCGAAGACCAAGGCGCACACCGGATCCTGGACCGCGGCGCGGAAGCCGTCGACACGCCAGACGGCGATATCGGCGAGCTTGCCGGGTTCGAGGCTGCCGATCTCGAACTGCCTGCCCAGATTCCGGGCACCACCGAGGGTGCCGACCTCCAGGGCCTGCCGGGCGGTCAGCGCGGTCGGACCGTGCACCGCGCGCTGGAACAGCATGGTCTGGCGCAATTCGCCGACCAGCGAGGTCAGTTCGCTCGAGGCCGCGCCGTCGACACCGAGGCCCACCGGCGCACCCGCCTGCAATAGATCGGAGACGCGGGCAATGCCCGCACCGAGCCTGGCATTCGAGCTCGGGCAGTGCGCCGAGCCGGTGCCGGTCTCCGCGAAGCGACGAATATCGGCGTCGTGCAGGTGCACGGCGTGCGCGAACCAGACGTCCTCACCCAGCCAGCCGAGCTTTTCCATGTATTCGACAGGGGTGCAACCCATCTGCTCGCGGCAGTGCTCTTCCTCGTCCAGGGTTTCGGCGAGGTGGGTGTGCAGCCGGACGCCCTTGCTCCGAGCCAGCGACGCCGACTCGGTCATCAGCTCCGCGCTGACCGAGAAGGGCGAGCAGGGCGCCACGGCGACCCGCAGCATCGAATCGAAGGCCGGATCGTGGTACTTGTCGATGAGTTCCGCGGTGTTGGCCAGGATCTCGTCGCGATCCTCGACCACCTCGTCGGGCGGCAGGCCACCGTCGGACTGTCCGCGATCCATCGAGCCGCGGCACGGCTGGAAGCGCAGGCCGAGCTCACCCGCGGCGCGGACCTCGGCTTCGAAGAGGTCGCCCCGCCGCTTCGGGAAAATGTAGTGGTGATCGCTGCTGGTGGTGCAGCCGGTCAGGGCCAGCCAGCCCAGACCCGCACTGGCCGCGCCGTATACGACCTCGGCGTCCATCCGGGCCCAGATGCGATACAGGCCGGTCAGCCATTCGAAGAGCGTCGAGTCCTGGAACAGGCCCTGGGTCGCCCATTGGTAGAGGTGATGGTGGGTATTGACCAGACCCGGGGTGACCAGGCAGCCGGTGGCATCGATGTGCTCGGCGTCCGGTACCGCCGGGGCCCGGCCGGCGCCGATCGATTCGATCCGGCCGTTCCGGACGATGAGATACCCGGACGGGATCTCGGCACCGATAACCGGTGCGATGTAAGCATTGTCGATAACAACGCTCGGCCCTCCTATCTCCCGGCCACCGCCCCGCACGGAATCGCTACGCGTACCTGCGCTCATTTGCCCGCCTTCCGCTGCGCCGCGAGCCGCACGGCGTCCAGGATCTTCTCGTATCCGGTGCACCGGCACAGATTTCCGGCGAGCGCCTCGCGGATCTCCACATCCGACGGCTCGGGATTGCGTTCGATCAGATCGTGCGCCTGGACGATGAGTCCCGGTGTGCAGAAACCGCATTGGACCGCACCCGCCTCGACGAAGGCTTGCTGCATGGGATCCAATGCGGCCCCGGTGGCCAGGCCCTCCACGGTGCGGACCGCGCGCCCCTCCACCTGACCGGCCGCGACCAGACACGCGCAGACCGGGGTACCGTCCAAATAGACCGTGCACGAACCACATTCACCCTGTTCACAGGCGTTCTTGGAGCCGGGAAGACCCATCCGCTCGCGAAGCATATAGAGCAGGCTCTCGCCCTCCCACACATCGTCGACCGTCTCCGGGGATCCGTTCACATCGAAGGTCACGCGCATCAGGCCGCCTTCCTTTCTGCTAGATAGTCGGTCCAGGCCCAGCTCAGGGTGCGGCGGGCCAGTACCGACAGGGCATGTTTGCGATAGTCGGCGGTGCCGCGGACGTCGTCGATCGGCTTCGCGGCCGCAGCCACCAGCGCCCCGAATTCGCGCAGCACCGGTTCGCCGAGCGGCGTGGGACGCTGCCAAGGCAGCTGGGCGGCAAGAAAATCCTCGGCCGGATGCGCACGCAGCGGCGTCGGTCCGGCCGAGCCGATGCCGGTGCGGGCCGTCCCGGACTCGGGATACAGCGCGACGGCGAACGAGCACACCGCGATCACCATGGCATTGCGAGTGCCGACCTTCGAGAAGTACTGCGGCCCCGCGGCGGGCGGCAACCAGATGGCGCGGATCAGCTCGTCGGCTTCCAGCGCGTTCTTCTTCACCCAGACGTAGAAGTCATCGATCGGAATCATCCGGCTACCGCGGGCGGCGGACTCCACCTCGATCACCGCATCACCCGCGAGCAGCGCGGGATGGGTGTCCCCGGCCGGGGAGGCGGCGCCGAGATTGCCGCCGACGGTGCCGCGATTGCGGATCTGCGGTGAGCCCACGGTGCGGGAGGCCTGGGCCAGGCCGGGCAGCCGACCACCGAGGCGATTGATGATCCGCACATACGGGACACCGGCGCCGATGCGCAGCCGCCCGTCGTGCTCGGAGTACTGGAACAATTCGCGACAGCGGTTGAGATCGAGCAGGGCAGCCGGGCGGCCCTTGTCGAAATTGAGCTCGACCATGATGTCGGTGCCTCCCTGAATGGGGGTGGCGTCCGGGCGGTCGGCCTTCAACTCGAGGGCTTCGGCCCAGCTGTCGGGTCGTAGGAAATCCATATCGCTCTCTCAGTCCCAGGCCGGTCCCGCATCGGGCGCGGTCTCGCGCAGCACGGTGCCTTCGATGAGGCCGTACGGGCGGTCGGCGGCGAAGAAGACCTCGTTGTCGTTGCCGAGGCCGAAGGCGGACAGGTCCACCGCGAAATGGTGCTTATTGGGCAGCGACAGCCGGATCTCGCAGATCCCCGGGCAGGCGTTCAGCACCCGATCGCCCATGGCGTACAGGGTCTGCTGCAGGGAGAGGCTGTAGGTGTCGGCGAACGCCTCCAGCAGGCATGCGCGAACCTTCAGATAGGACTTGTCCCATTCGCTCGAAAACGAAACGTGCCGCCACTCGGCATTCACCTCGGTCGCCAGTACCCGGTCGTGGGCGGGCTGCAGCGTGGTGAACTGATCCTTGATGTAGCCGTGGAATTCCGAACCGGTGGAGTTGAGCACCACCAGCCCCCGCAGGCCCGATACCACCCAGGCGTTATCGCCGTCGTAGTGCACCCTCGCGGTCCGCGTCTCCTGTCCGGAACGCACAAAAGAGTACGGACGCACCGGGTTTCGCTCCCAGAGGTATTCCTCGAGTCCGATCCTGGCATGGTGGACGGTCGGCTGGGAGCGGACGAAGTGACGGGCCAGCAGCAGGCCGAAACCCTCGGGGGAGGTGATGCCGTTCTTCTTGGCGAAGGCGAAGACGGTGTTCCTCTGCGTATCGGTCGGCAGCACCGCGGCGTTGTCGCCGGTGTGGTGGGTTTCGTCCATATCGCCGGAGAGCGCGACGCTCACATTGAGATCCCGGATCTCATGGGTGTCACCGGTTTTCGTCACCCGGACGACGCGGTTCTCCGCCTTGCCGTATCGATTCGGACCGAGCTTGATCGACATTGTTCAGCTACCTCGATAGGTGGAGTAGGAATACGGACTGAGCAGCAACGGCACGTGGTAGTGCTCGGCGGGCTCGGTAACCAGGAAGTCGATGCCGACCGCGGGGTAGAACGGACTGACCGCGGCGGTGTCGAAGACCAGCCGGTGCGGGCCCGCCGCGGGGGCGGGCAGATCCGTAATGCGGCCGTCATGGTCGGTGCGCCGCTCGGCGAGGACGGTGCCGTCGGCACGTTCCAGGCGGACCGGCAGGTCGGCAGCGGGTCGGCCGGTTGCGGCATCGAGCACGTGGGTGGACAAACTCATCGCCGCACCAGCAGCTTCTCCACCCGCAGCCAGGTGATATCGGCCAATTCGGCGCGAACCGCGCGCCGCTCGTCGGTGACCGAGTTGTCCAGACGTTTGCGCAGCTGCGCGAGCATTTCCGCGGCGCTGCGGCCGGTGGCGCGGATCAGGAAGACGTGGCCGAATCGCCGCTCGTAGGCGACATTGCCCGCTGCGAGCTCGTCCAGGACCGCGGCAGCGGCGTTCGCGGCGCCGGATTGCTCATCCCGGGACCACATCGCCTCGCGCCGGGCCGTTTCGGCAGGAGTATCCGACAGCCCTTCGCGCGGTGCCACGGCGGCGCGTTCGCCGATGCGCGGATGCGCCGCGAGCGCCTCCTCGACATCGAGCCAGGTGAGCTCCTCCACCGCGGAGACGGCGGCCGTGATCAGATCGGCTCGATCCGCATATGGCCTGTGCGCCAACATCTTTCGCGCCCATTCCCGGGACGCGCAGCAGGTCAGCAGCTCCGCTTCGGCCCGGTCGGGAGTCAGTGCGTTGAGCCATCCGATGTCGCCTGACATCCACCCTCCGTTCGACATTGATTCGCAATGCGGTAAGTACACCCGCCGGGCCGCGTGGCAACCAGAAACGAGAAGTCCGAAGTGTGCGCCAGTTCACAGCACAAGATTTGTAGGTATGTCCAAGTCACCCTGCTGTTAGCGTTGCCAACGTGCGTCTGCGTTCCCTACTCACCATGTCTGACCTGGGTCTCGAGCTCGTCACCGGCGAGGAGGACCTGGACCGTTTCGTGCGCTGGGTGGTAACCACGGACATGCTCGACCCCAGCCGCTACCTCTCCGGCGGCGAGCTGGTGCTGACCGGGTTGCAATGGCGCCAGCAGCCCGCCGACAGCGACACCTTCGTCGGCGCGCTGGCCAGGGCCGGGGTCGCCGGACTAGCCGCGGGCGACGCGCGCTATGGCGGCGCGCCGCCGGATATCGTCGAGGCCTGCCGCCGTCATCGGATCCCACTCTTCCGCGTCCCGGAGAACATCGCCTTCGCCCAGGTCACCGAGCAGATCACCCGCAATCTCTCCACCGGAAGGGCGGCGGACCTCAGCGCCGTGCTCGACCGGCACCGTCAGCTCGTCTCGGGCGGCGGCCTCGGCTCGGTACTCGAGCTCATCGAACGCGATCTCGGTATGCGGTGCTGGGTCATGTCCTCGACCGGCCGGGTGGTGGCCGGTCCCCCCACGCCGCCCGCCCAGGTCACCGCCGCTTTCGTGGCCGCGCGCCGACTACCGCTGGTGCTGCGCGACGACGACCTCCGGTATTCACTGTTCGCGGTCGACGAGCACGGCACCTCGCGGGCCGCCGATTGGTTCCTCGTCTTCGGCGGCGACTGCACCGAATGGCCGGAGGAACGCCGCGCGCTGGCGGGCGAACTCGCGGCGGTGGTCTCACTGGAGCGCGCCCGGCTCGACGATCGGCAGAGCGCCGAGGGCAGGCTAGCGCAGGAACTCATCGAGCTGATCGTCTCGGAAGCCAAACCGGCGGAAATCATTTCGCGGCTGGAGCTGACCGGGCTCGGCCCGTCCGATACGTATATCGCGGTAGCGGCCGCCGCCTCGGAGCAGACCCTGCGGCCCGGTGAATTACGCGGGTTACTGCGCGAAATCCTGCACGGTCGCGGTCCCGCCGCGGGGGTGGTGGACAACGAGGCGATCGCGCTGATTCCGTCCTCCCCCGACGTGGTCCAGGAGATCCAACGCGCGGTCGAGGCCTTGGCGCCGGGGCTGCGCGGCAGCAGGCTCGCGATCGGCGTCAGCGGCGTAGTCGACGGTGAGGGCTTGCGCGGTGCGGTCGAGGAGGCCCGCTATGCCCGCCGCATGGCCGCGGGGCGGGATCGACCGGTCAGCGTCGTCGGCCACGACGAACTCGCCACCCACATGCTGCTGCTCGCCAGCGTGCCCGATGAGGTGCGCCGCATGTTCCGGCTGCGGCTGCTCGACCCGTTGAGCACCTACGACCAGGAGAATCGGGCCGATCTGGTGCATACGCTCGAGACATTCCTCCAGGTCTCCGGATCGTGGACGAAATGCGCGGACCTGCTGCACGTACACGTCAATACGCTGCGGTATCGCATCCAGCGGATCGAGGAGCTGACCGGGCGGGATCTGTCGCGGTTGGAGGACCGGGTGGATTTCTTCCTGGCGCTGGCGTTGCGCTGACCGGCCCGCGCACGCGCTGTCATCGCGGACCCGCCGTGCGGCAGTCGCGGAAGGTGCGCGCTAGGCCGTCTGCTTCCGCCGGACAGGACGGGCCTGCGGCCGCGCCTGCTCTAACTGGGCCGCCACCGACAGAATCGTCGTCTCCCCGTTCGCGGGCCCCACCAGTTGCACCGCGAGCGGCAGGCCATCCGCGCCGACGCCGCAAGGGACCGACGCCGCGGGATGTCCGGTGACATTCCACAAGCTGGTGTAGGCCACCATCGGGACCGACGCGAGCTGCGCGCGGAGGCTGCCCACACCGTCGAGGACACCGAGCCGCGGCGGGCGGGTCGCGATGGTCAGGGTGAGCAGCAGATCGCAGCCGTCGAAGAGGCGATCGGCCTTGCGCGCCGCCGCTTCTCCATTGCGGATCGCCCACTCGATGACCGGCCCCCGAGCCCACGCGCCCAATCGCGCGGTCTCCCGGGTCCGCCGTTCCAGCAATGCCGGATCGTCGACCTCCTCGACCTCGGCACGCACGCCGCCGAAGAACTGCGGGAAGAACGCGGGCGCCGGATCCGGATAGTCCGGTTCCACCTCGAATACCGAATGTCCGAGGCTCGTCAGCAACTCCGCGGTTTCACTCACCGCGCGCACATGCTCCGGGTCCGGCCGCACCATGGGTAACGGCGACTTCACGCTGAAGCCGATGCGCAGCACCCGATCCGTGCGCCGCGCCGCCTCCTCGAACGACATGATCGGGTCCGGCGCATGGAAACGGTCCGCGCGTGCGTCACCGCGGATCACGTCGTAGACGATCGCGGAATCCAGCACGGTGCGCGTCAGCGGGCCTATCACGCCGAGCGCCCACCACAGGTGCTCGTGCGGCGCGATCGGCACTCGCCCCCGCTGCGGCTTTAGCCCGAAGATCCCGCAGCACGCCGCCGGAATCCGGATCGACCCACCGCCGTCGCCGCCCAGCGCGACCGGTACCAGCCCCGCCGCCACCGCGGCCGCCGACCCACCGCTGGATCCGCCGGTCGACCGGCTGAGGTCCCACGGGTTCCTGGTGACGCCGAAGGTGCTGGATTCGGTGAACGGCCACTGGCCGAATTCGGGCATGGCGGTCTTCCCGACGATCACCGCACCCGCCGCGCGCAGCCGCCGCACCACCTCGGCGTCGGCGGCCACCGGAGTACGGTTCGCCCGGGTACCGAAGGTCGTCACCACCCCGGCGACATCGATCTCATCCTTCACCGCGACGGGGATGCCGTGCAGCGGCCCGAGAGCCTCGCCCGCGGCGCGCTGCCGGTCGTATTCGTCCGCCTGGGCGCGGGCCTGCTCGCGCAACAGATTGGTGAATGCCCCGAGCTCCGCCGCCGCTTCGATGCCCTCCAGCGTCGCGTCGACGAGCTCGCGCACCGACACGGCCCCATCGTCGAGCAACTCGCGCTGCTCCCGGACTCCCGCGCGGACAACCTCGTGAATATCCATCCGACCTGCTTCTCATCCACACAACCCGGATCCCGACCCGCACCGGGCCCGCATTGCCTCGTACTGTTCGGTTGCTCAACCCGAGCCTACTGGCGGTGCCCGGCGCTGGATAGACATCGTGTCCGAGGGCGGGCGGAGCGGGAAATCCCGTACGTGACCGGGCACTCCCCGGAGGCGGTTGCCATCAGAGGTGATAGCTCACGGTCGGACTCCAGAGAAAGTAGCTGTCGATATTCGCGGCGGCCGCGGCATCGATCTGTGCCTGCACCTCGGCCGGCCCGTAGTTCACACCGAGGCTGAAATCCTGTAGCCACGGAACGACTTTCGCGGCGGTTCCCTCGGTCTGCTTCTGGAAATCGGCCAGTGAACGGAGGATGATGTCGTACGGCTGACCGTTCGGATTCGCGACACCGTACTCCCCCGGATTCCAGTGCGACGGATAGAGCATCGGCGCCACGTAGTCGACATACCGGGCCATGAGCGGAATGTCCTGGGCGATCTGCTCGGGCCGGGTGGAGGCGATCCCGAATACCGCGGCGCTCTGGAAAGCGCCCGCGTCGTGCACCGGATCCCCGCTTTCCCGCAGGAAGTCCGCGATCGACACGGTGGCGTCGACGGTCGCGCCGGGGAAGAGCATCCGGGACTCGTCGCCGTCCGGACGCCGGATGTAGTCGTACATGATCTCGTCGAAGCCCAGTTTCGCCGCTTCGACCGCGAGATCGATGTTGTACCTGCGGATTTCGGGGTTCGCGAAATTGGTGAACGCGATCGGCCCGTACTGGCTGGAATACGGCTGTCCGGCCGGATTCTGGATCACCCAGTCCGTCCTGCCCGCGCGCCAGGCCCATTCGGCCACCGTCGGATCGCGGAATGCCACGATCCGGCCCACCACCCGCAACCCCATATCGTGCAGTTGCCGCAGGGCGGCGGGCGCGTCGTAGATCCCGGTCGCGGCACCGGATTCCCGTGCCAGCGGCACCTGGGAGTCGTAGCCGACGACGCCGTCCTCGTCCTTGATATCGAGTTGAACGGTATCGATGCGGCCCGCGCGCGCCAGGTCGAGTACGCCCTCGCGCAGGCCCTCGTGCGACCACGCGTGCGCGGTCACGTGGACCGCCCTGATGCGCGGCACCCGGATCGGCGCGGTGATCGGTGTCGTGGTGGTGTTGCCCGCCGCGTCGACGGCGACCACGGAAGCCCCGACCGGTGCGCGCGGCAGGGTGATCTCGAACGTCCCGTCCGGCGCGAGCGCCAGGGGCTCGGCACCGATCGATGCGTGCTGCGCGCCGGTCACCCTGCCGCGCAGGGTAACCGGCTGACGGTAGGAGGTCACCGGAGCGGGCGCGATCAGCTCCACCGCGGGCGGCGCGGTATCCACGGTGAAGCCGCGGACCACCCCGGGGCCCGCACGCAACCATCCGAGCGGGCCTCCTCGCGGGATCTCCGCGGTGAGTTCATGATTGCCGTCCGCGAGAGGACCGGGGCGGTACACCACCGTGTCGCCCTCGACGGTGCCGGTCACCGGCGCACCGTCGAGCTCGAGCCGCATGGCCTGCGGGTCGTGGCCGCGCGCGTCCACCCGCAATTCGAGCCCGGTCGATGCCGCGGCGCCGATGACCCCGTCCGGAAGTCCGGTGACGGCAAGCCCTTCCGGTTTCGTTCGCATGCCAACGATCACGGATACGACGAGAATGAATAGAACAACGGCAACAACGCTCAGCACCAACCGCCCGCGGTCGGGTTGCCGGACCCGTTCGAGCAACACCCACACCAACTTTCGTCCCTGATCTCCCTACTATCCACGGACGGCGCCACGGTGTTGCGGTTTTCGGCGCATATCCCACCGGCGAAGATCACCGCGCGGGTAGCGTCTGACGCGTGGCGGGTAAGACAGTGCACAACGTTCGATTCGCGCTGTCGGCCTTGGTCTGCGCGCTACTCACCGGCTGCGCCACCACAGCGGCTCCCGAGCCCGCCGTCATGGCGTCCGCGCCGCCATCCAGCGTCATGCCCCCACCCGCCGATCCGGCGCGGGTCGCCGCGAACGAACTCGGGTTGGTGCCGGTACTCATGTACCACCAGGTGCTCCCGGTTCCCGTCGGCGAATACGACCAGACCGCAGTGGAATTCCGCGCCGAACTGGACCGGCTCTATCGCGAGGGATACCGTCCGGTCACCGCGGCCGACTACATCGCGGGGCGTATCGATATCCCGGCGGGCACCCACCCCGTGGTGCTCACCTTCGATGATTCGACCGTCAGCCAGTTCGCGTTCACCGCCGACGGGAAGCCGTCACCCGACTGCGCGATCGGAATCCTCGAGGAGTTCGGCGCACAGCACCCCGACTTCCGCGCCACGGCAACCCTGTACGTCAACAACCAGCCCTTCGACACCGGCGTGCGGGCATTGGCCTGGCTGAGCGAGCACGGCTACGAAATCGGGGCGCACACCGCCAACCACGCCGCCCTCGCGGGCCTGGACCGCACCGGTGTCCAACGCGAACTGGCCGGTAATGTCCGCCTCATCGAATCGTCCGGCGCCCGGGTGCACACCATGGCGCTACCGTTCGGCATCGCCCCATCCGACCGGGCGCTGGCCACCGCGGGCAGCTGGGACGGGATCACCTATTCCTTCGATGCCGTGATGTTGGTCGGCGCGGGCCCCGCACCCTCGCCCTTCGGCGGGATCGATTCGGCGGCGGTACCCCGCATTCGCTCCGGCCGCGGCGACGTCGACTTCGACTCAGCGTATTGGCTCGACCGCCTCGCCGAACGTCCGGACCAGCGCTACACCTCCGATGGCGACCCGGCGCGGATCTCGTTCCCGGCCGCGCTCACCGCGGAGCTCACCGCCGCGTGGGCGGGCCGCGCCAACCCGTACTGAGCCGAGCGGATCAGGATTCCGTTGCGGTGCTCTGCGATTCGGTGTCGGAGACATCGATCGCATGCGCGCCCGCGCCCCAGCCGACGTGCGCCTCGGCCCGCATCCGGCCCACCATATGCGGATAGTGCAGCTCGAACGCGGGACGTTCGGACCGGATGCGCGGCAGTTCGTAGAAGTTGTGCCGCGGCGGCGGGCACGGGGTGGCCCATTCCAGCGAGTTGCCGTAACCCCATGGATCGTCCACCGTGACGACCTCACCGTAGCGCGCGCTGCGGAACACATTCCAGACGAACGGCAGCACCGAGGCACCGAGGATGAACGAGCCGATGGTGGAAATCGTATTGAGCGTGGTGAATCCGTCGCCGGGCAGATAGTCGGCATAGCGACGCGGCATACCCTCCGCACCCAGCCAGTGCTGCACCAGGAAGGTGGCGTGGAAGCCGACGAGGGTCGTCCAGAAGTGCCACTTGCCGAGTCGTTCGTCGAGCATCCGCCCGGTGATCTTCGGGAACCAGAAGTAGATGCCCCCGTAGGTGGCGAAGGCGATGGTGCCGAAAAGCACGTAGTGGAAGTGCGCCACCACGAAATAGGAATCCGAGACGTGCCAATCGAGCGGCGGGCTGGCCAGCAGCACACCCGACAGGCCACCGAACAGGAAGGTGACGATGAATCCCACCGCGAACAGCATCGGTGTCTCGAAGGTCAACTGGCCGCGCCACATGGTGCCGATCCAGTTGAAGAACTTCACCCCGGTGGGCACCGCGATCAGGAAGGTCATGAACGAAAAGAACGGCAGCAGGACGGCTCCCGTCGCGTACATGTGATGCGCCCACACCGCGATCGACAGCGCCGCGATCGCGAGGGTCGCGTAGATCAGGGTGGTGTAGCCGAAGACCGGCTTGCGGCTGAAGACCGGGATGATCTCGGAGACGATGCCGAAGAACGGCAGCGCGATGATGTACACCTCAGGGTGGCCGAAGTACCAGAACAGGTGCTGATACAACAGCGTGCCGCCGGTGGCCGGGTCGTAGATGTGGCCACCTAGGTGCCGATCGAAGAAGACCGCCAGCAGCGCCGCGGTCAGCACTGGGAACGCGACCAGGATCAGCACGCTGGTGACCACGATGGTCCAGGTGAAGACCGGCGTCCGGAACATCGTCATGCCCGGGCACCGCAGGCATACGACGGTGGTGATCATATTGACGCCGCCGAGGATGGTCCCCAGACCCGAGACCGCGAGGCCCATGATCCACATATCGGCGCCCACGCCCGGCGAGTGCACGATGTCGTTCAGCGGCGAGTAGGCGGTCCAGCCGAAGTCCGCGGCGCCACCCGGGGTGACGAAGCCCGCGGTGGCCAAGGTCGCGCCGAAGAGGTACAGCCAGTAGCTGATGGCGTTCAAGCGCGGGAAGGCGACGTCGGGTGCGCCGATCTGCAGCGGCAGGACGATATTGGCGAAGGCGAACACGACCGCGGTCGCGTAGAACAGCAGCATGATCGTGCCGTGCATGGTGAACAGCTGGTTGAACTGCTCCGGGGACAGGAATTGCAGCCCCGGCCTGGCCAGCTCCCCGCGCATCAGCAAAGCCATCAGGCCGCCGATGAGGAAGAACGACATCGACGTGACCAGGTACATCGTGCCGAGCATCTTGGGGTCGGTCGTCGTGACCAGCTTGTAGATGAACGTGCCCTTCGGTCCCACACGCCGCGGAAATGGCCGTTCGGCTTCGGGCACCTGTTTGGGCGCTACGGCAGTCACCACATCCTCCTAGGCTTGGTCCGTAGCTCGCGCATCCGCTGCGGATCCCACGATGAACAGCGCAGAGCATACGCACAGCAATTTGATGGTACGAGCAGAAACTGCTGCGTGTCGCCACTATCGGGGGGTGAATCTCCGAAACATTCGATTGTCAGACAACCGGCAAATAGCGCTTTTCAGACATGGAATGTCGGCACGCCCGCGAGATAGGTGGCGTGCACGCCGATATCGGCCAGCATGTCCGGTTCGACCGCATGCGGATCGCGATCCAGGACAACCAGATCCGCGTATTTGCCGGGCGTGAGCGAACCCGTGCTGTCATCGGCGAACAACTGATACGCCGCATCGATGGTCTGGGCGCGGATCGCCTGGTCGACCGTGATCCGCTCCTCCGGCGCGAGCACCCGCCCGGAACGGGACCGGCGGGTGACGGCAGCGGCCATATTGCGCAGCGGTTCCTCCTCGGTGACCGGACTGTCATTGTGGAACGAAATCCGGAGGCCGGCGTCGAGGGCGGATTTGGCGCGCACCCAGTGCGCGCCGAGATCGGGCCCGAACAGGTCGTCGACCAGGACGTCGCCCCAGTAGTAGAGGTGATCGACGAACAGGCTGCACGTGACACCCAGCCGCGCGGCCCGCCGGAACTGGGCGGCGGTCATCGCACCGCAATGCTCCAACCGCAAGCGATGATCGGGGCGCGGATAGACGGTCAGCGCCTTCTCGTAGACGTCGAGGATCATGTCGACCCCGAGGTCGCCGTGCACGTGACAGGCAACCTGCCAGCCCAGCGGATAGTAGGCGCGCACGATCGAATGCAATTGGTCCTCGGTGTAATTGGCGTGACCGCGATGGCCGTGCTCGAGGCCGAGAGCGGCGGTGGCCGGGGTATCGAGGTACGGGAACGAGGTGTCGATATTGCCGATCCACGGCGACCCGTCCAACCACACCTTGACACCGATCTGACGGAACATGTCATCACCGTTGTCCAACGGGCAATAGCTCTGCCCAGCCGCGTTGGACATCTCGTAGACCCGCATCCGCACCTTCGCACGCCCCTGCTGATACAGCGCCGCGGCGAGCGGGCGCATCTCTTCGGCGAAGGCCATATCGCTGCACAGAGTGACGCCGCGCGCCGCCAGGTCGGCATGCTGGTGGGCCAGCAGATCCGGGCCGGTGAGCTGGTCGGCGATGATCGGCCCGACCAGTGCCAGAACCCCGGGTGCCTCGAAGACTTTGCCGGTCAGCCTGCCGTGCCGGTCATGTTCGAACGAGCCACCCAGCGGATCCGGGCTGTCGTCGGCCAGGTCGGCGCAGCGCAGTGCTGCCGTGTTGGCCCAGGCCAGGTGGCCGGAGTTCTGCCAGATGACGACCGGCCGGGCGGGGCCGAGTTCGTCCAGCCAGGCCCGGGTCGGTTCCGGAAACCCCGTCTGCAGCAACACGTCGAGGCCATAGAAGATGAGCGGCTGTCCCGCGGGCGCGGTGGCGGCGGCCCGCACGATCTCGGCGTGCGCTTGATCGGCCGTCGGACAGGTCGTAACGGGACGGATATCGATAACCCCATCGGCGTACATCAACTGGTCCTGCGTCGGATGGGTATGCGCCTCGACGAAACCGGGTAGCAAACATCGACCGTCCAGGTCGATCATCTCGGTATCCGGCCCACGAAGCGCCAGCACTTCCACTCCCCCGACCGCGGCGATCCGGCCACCGGCAACCGCGACCGCACTTGCTCCGGTGCAGGTCGGATCGACGGTGACGATCGGGCCACCGGTGAAGATCACGTCGGCTGTGCTCATCGGAACCTCCGCGGAAACCGGGGTCGGACTAGCGGGTGGATGCCGTGCGAGTGCTTCAGCTGACGCCATCGACGATAACAGCATCCACTCAGCTATCGACGGCACTTCCCGGCCACACCGCGCCGATCCGCGGGCGCCGCTACGTCAGGAACTTCAGTGTGGACGGTTGCCCGCGCCGGAGGGCGTCGGTGTGCTCGGCGACATTGAGACCGTCGCCGAGGTGCGATCCCGCGTTCAATCGCTCGATGATCGCCGCCTCGGCCTGTTTGACGGCCGCCGCGGCATCGAGCAGGGCCTCGGCGCGATCGGGTTCGATGACGACGATGCCCTCGTCGTCGGCCAGAATCAGGTCCCCGGGTGCCACCGGCACACCACCGCAGGTGACCGGAATCTGGACGTCACCGAGTGCGGAGGTACGCCCCGCCATCGGTGTGACGTAGCGGCTGTAGATCGGCAGTTCGCAGCCCCGGACGTAGGCCAGGTCGCGGTACCCGCCGTCCACGATGATGCCGCCCAGCCGCCGGACCAGCGCGCCGCGCGCGAAGAGTTCACCGGCATAAGCGATTTCTCGCCCACCGCCGTCGACCACGATGACCTCGCCCGGGGCCGCCGACTCGATGGCGCGCAGCACCCCGAAGAAGTCGTCCCGGCACCGCACCGTATACGCGGGACCGAGGATCCGTGACGTCGCGGAGCGCGCCCTGATCCCGCTGTCCATCACCCGCGTCGCCTTATCGGCGTCACAGAGGGCGGTGGTATCGACGGACAGAAACTTCGTGACGAGCTGGTCGGCGGGCATCGGCACCGTCCCTTCCATTCGGCGTGAGTGATTCGGCTGGATGGTACGGGCCGGGAACCCGGGCTTACCCGGATTCAGTGCCGAAGCGTGGGCGGAAATGTGGCCGATCCGGTTCGGCTGGACCGCCCGGCAATTGACGCCGATCTACTCGAATCGCACCTCCCAGCGCTTGATTCCATTGATCCAGCCGGAGCACAGGTGTTCGGGTTCGGACAGTTGGGTGAGGTGGGGCATGGTGTCGGCGATGGCGTTGAATATGAGGTCGATTTCCAGCCGGGCGAGGTTGGCGCCCAGGCAGTAGTGGGTGCCCGCGCCACCGAAGCCGACATGCGGGTTGGGGTTTCGGAGGATGTCGAAGGTGAAGGGTTCGTCGAAGGCATCCTCGTCGAAATTGGCCGAACTGTAGAACATTCCGACGCGCTGACCCTGTCGGATCTCTTGGCCGGACAGGACGGTATCGCGGGTCGCGGTGCGCTGGAAGGCGGTGACCGGGGTGGCCCAGCGGACGATTTCGTCGGGGGCGGTGCGGGGGCGCTGTTGTTTGTACAGCTCCCATTGGTCGGGGTTGTCGATGAAGGCCTTCATGCCGTGGGTGATGGAGTTGCGGGTTGTTTCGTTGCCCGCCACCGACAGCAGGATGACGATGCGGGGTGAAGCCCTTCGAGACGATGCGGCGGTTCTTGGTGTGCAGCGGCGGATCCATATTCAGCATGATCAACCGCTGCATATCGATCTGCTCGCGGGTGATCTCGGGCTGATAGCGAATGATCGCGGAGTTGATCGTGGACGAATACAGCTCAGGATGCCGCGAAATCTCCTTGATATCTTCGAGTTTGGTGACCACCCAGTAGCCGCCGTCGTCGAAACCGCTGACGCCGTCGGGCTGCGCATTCCACCAGACCGGCGCGGTGCGCCGCAGTTCGGCGAATTCCGCCGTCGGCCTCCGGGTTGCCCACAGATCCGGGTCGGTGAAGTCGAAGCCCGGCGGGATCGAGGGTGCGGCCATCCGTCACCTCCACTGAAACGTGTTCTACATCACATTCAAGCACGGAGCCGGTTCGAGCGGACTGGAACGCTGAAGTTCCGAACCGGCCGCCGACGGCGCCACCCCGGTCGAACGACCGCCAAGGTGTGACGGATCCGGTCAGGCGCCCGGGCCTCGCCGCCTGGATGCGGGTGTCGCACTCACCCCCCGCGAACGGCGCGCCTCGATGCCATCGAACGCACCGCGAGATAGACGGGGAATGCTATGGGGGACAAAAGGATTGTGCCGACCAAGACCGATGCCATGAGCAACGGGTGGATGTCACGTTCACGGCCGTCGAGGTAGATCCAGCGACCGAGAAACAGATCCCAGGCGATGATCTGGGCCCACAGGTATGTCACGGCGGCCGGATCGCCCGCGAGCTCGGTCAGCACGTCGAGCGAGGGCCCGGTGACCGCATCCCAGAGCGGGCCCAACCGCGGCAGAGCGGCGATCGCCCAGATCGACAACGGCGGTGCGACAATCCACGGGGAACTGATGATCCGCGATGTCCAGCGCCACCCTGGCGCCAGAATCATCAACGCCCAGAACGGGATCGTCACCGCGAAGGCCAGGTCGAAGACACGGCTCATCGGGCCACCGCAGGCGGACGCGGGATGCGGGCGGAGGTCACGCTCAGCAGCACCCCGAGGGGGACCATCGCGACGAGCACGCCGAAGGCGGCGGTGGTCGCGCCGTCGGGTCGCACCAGCGATTGCCCACGCAGCGCCTGCCACGTCAGCAGGGTGAGCAGACCCGCGTAGCCGATACCCGCCGTCCATACCAGGCCGAGGCGGACCCGCGCGCGTCGTAATACGGGAAGTCGAGCGGCCGACAGGGTGAGCGCGGCGGCGAACAGCGGAAGCAGTTGCAGCGCATGCATGCCGACGAAATGCGGAATGCGCAGATCTCCGTGCGTGGTGCTCCACCCGGTCAGTGGCAGGCCGGGGGTGCCGTCCGCGGCGCCGACCGTATGCGCGCCCGCGATACCGTCGACGCCGGATTCTCGGCCGGGCATGAGTTGTCCGAGCGCCATGCCGACCAGCGAGATCAGGATGCCGATCCGGATCGCCCACGAGTTCGCGGCGTCACCGAGTTGCTGGAACGCCAATGCGGCACCCAGCGCAAGCGTGCCGAGGAACAGCACGATGATGGTCACCGTCATCACCGTCCACAGCGCCGTATCGACGGTGGTGGTCGTATTGAAGTGGCTGCGGGCGCCGCGCAGCACCTGAGCGACGATGATCGCCTGTTCGATCGCACCGGCCGTGACCACAGTCGTTCCCGTCCACCACAGCAGTCGAGAACCGCGGGGATGCAACGAAATGAGCCACGCCCACGCGGGGCAGTAGAGGACGAACGACATGGCGAACTTGAATGGCTTGAACCAGGCGGGCGAACCGGCGATGAGCCGATCGTCGGCCGCCATGCCGATGAGCGCCACGACCGCCAGCAGGGCATTGACGGCCGCGAAGATCAGCAGAGGCCGGTGCCAGTGCACGGCCTGGCGCGCGATCGCGCGGAATGCGGTGGTGGCCATGAGAGATCTCCCTAATGGATAGTGACACTATCTACTATCGGATAGTTACACTATCCGCATCGCACGCGGCCCGGCAAGAGCCGCCATCACGAGAAGCGGAGGTTCGATGCGGATTGCGGAGCTGAGCGCGCGCAGCGGGGTTCCCGTCCCCACGATCAAGTACTACTTGCGCGAAGGTCTGCTCGCGGCGGGCGAAAGGTCCAGCCCCAATCAGGCGAGCTACGACGAGGACCACCTCCGCAGACTGCGACTGATCCGAGCACTGATCGAGGTGGGCGGACTGCCGGTGGCGGCGGTCGGTGACGTACTCGCCGCCGTGGATGAGCCGGAGCTGCCGATGTACTCGCTACTCGGCGTGGTATCGGCCAGCCTGCACCAGCCGCAGATCCCGCCCGACGACGACGAATGGCAAAGGGCCCGCACGGAAGTGGCGGAAGCGTTGCGCCGCAAGGGGTGGGACGGACACCATGCGGCCCCCGCCGTCGGCACCTTGACGGCCGTGCTGGTGCGGATGACGCAGCTCGGCTACACGCAGTGGGGCGCGGGCGCGATCGACACCTACCTGGATGCCGCCGAGCGGGTCGCCGAGAGCGATGTCGACTACGTGCTGCGCGCGGGCGATCGGGACGCCGTGGTCGACGGGGTGGTGGTTCTGACCGTCCTCGGCGATATCGCACTGGGCGCCGCCCGCCGTATCGCGCACCAAGAAGTGTCCGCGCGCCGACTCGGCGTGCGGAATCGGGACTGACAGATACGTCGGCCCTCCAGCTCAGGCAGGCAACTCCAGACCCGCGGCAAGGACCGGCCACGAGACGAGCAGCGCGTCGAGCCAGTACCCCCACGAGTGGGTGCCGGTGGGCGTGAAATCGTAGGTGGCGGGGATGCCGAGTGCGTTCAGCTTGGTCTGCAAGTTGTGGGCGCAGTAGTTGGTGGCCGCCTCGATGGCGCCGCCGAGAAGAGTCTGATTGACCAGGCCCCAGACGCCGGGCTGGGTGTACGGGCCGTTGAGTGTTTCGTGCGGGCCGGGCAGGCCACTTCCGTTGGAAATGAACAGATGCAGGCCGCGCAGCTGATCGGCATGCACGTACGGATCGTTTTCCGCCCACATGGGATCTTCCCGGGGACCGTACATGTTGTCGGTATCACCGCCGCCCCACACGCCGGTCGACAGATTCACGAAAGAGTATCCGATGGGGTCACTGATCTGCGCGCAACCGCTGTAGGCCGCCACCGACCGGTACAGCCCCGGCGCGGCAATCGGCAGCTGCAACACCGAAGTTCCCGAAGTCGAGAGTCCCGCAATGGCATTCAACCCGTTGGTCCCCAGAGCGCCATCGATCAGCGGTGGCAGTTCCTCGGTGAAGAATGTCTTCCACTTGTTCACGCCGAGCACCGGATCGGGGGCACGCCAATCGGTGTAGTAGCTCCAGGCGCCGCCGATCGGCTGGACGACGTTGACATCCTTGGTGGCGAGGAACTCCAGCGCCGCCGGCGTCCGGTGGTCCCAGTTCGCCGTACCCTCACCGCCGTCCGCACCCGACAGCAGATACAGGACCGGGCGCGGCTCCGACGCGTCGGCGGGCCGCTGCACCGTCACCGGAATGGCCTTGTCCATTGCGCGCGAGTACACGCTCAACGTCAGATGACGGTCGTCGTCGATGGTGACGTCCACGATCCGGGAACCATCCGACGCGGTCGGTCGAGCCAGCAGACCTCCGCCGCGGATGATCGGGTCATCGGAATCGGCTTCGGCAACCCCCGTGGACACTCCTATCAGCGTCGCGGCAGCCAGCACGACGCCCGCGAGCCTTCGATTGTGCGGCCAGCTCACCATGCACCTCCACCTCGGTCGGTCCGATCCCCCACAGTTCTCGCACCATGGTTACCAGCTAGCGAATGATTTGCGGTACCTGCCGCGCGGAGAGTCGCAGAATCCGGCCCGATCCGCCGCCGTCGCGCATGCGGTGGCCGCCGACCCGAAACCGGCCTGCCGGGAAAATGCGTCAACCATGCCGAAGCCCGGCGTACCCGAGTTTCCAGAAGTCAACGAGGAATCCGCGCCCGAGCCACACCATCAGGACGCCGACCAGATCCATTGGTATACAACAAGATACCGGCCCGGGTAGCGGATCTACGCGACAATCACCTCGGTCACCGGGCACTCCCCCGGCGCGTCACCGCGGGCACCGCCGAACGCGGTCATAAAGTTCGCATATGACTAGCGACGGAGGGCAGGCGCAAGAGCCGGTCCCGCACCAGGTCTTGGCGGATGCGGTGCGGCAAATGAAGCGCTACTTCACCGATCAGGGTTGGTCCCACCCGACCGCCCAGGTCGAGCTGGCCGTCGACCTCATCGAGACGCTGTACCGCTATGTCACCGATGCCGTGGAACACGAGGGCCGATCGGAGTCGTTCGACCTGAACCGTCACTTCGACCTGAGCTGCTCGCTCACCTCGATCGCACAAGAACAGCAACGCCTGTACTGGCTGCTCGAACGGTGGGCCAAGGATTGCGCGGCGGAAGGCACCTTCGATGCCATGGCCGCCGTCTGGGCCGAACACCGCTTCCACGACGCCGGGACGCATGTGGCGGCGCTCGCTGCGGCCTTGGCCGAGGCACACGGCTACATCGGGAGTTGCTGCGACAGATCGTGCGGGCACCAGTGAGTGCCGCGTCCGCGGGCGGCGAACTCAACGCAACGGCTGCGTCCTGATGTTCGCCTGCCCGGCGTGTTCGTCATTGGCGAGGTGGTATGCACCCGCGAGGTCGGCCAGCGCTGTTTGCCAGTGAGTTTCGGAATCGGCGCCGTGCGGGTCGCGGGTCAGCAACAGCAGGGCCTCGGCCGCCGCGGCCGCATGGGCCGCTGCATCGAGCAGGACCGGGACCGGTTGCGCGGTGGAACCCTCCGCCAGGACGTTGATCCGATCCTGCAACCGTTGCGCGTCGAATCCGGCCTGCTCGATCTGATTCCTCCCGCCGAGGATGCGCGAACTCGACAACGCGACGCGGACGGCGTCGTCCCGGGCGCCCGCGGCGATGGCCTGCCGTAGTTGGCCGTCGAACAGGCCGTACAACAACCCGACCAGCGCGGCCTGCTCCACGTCCCGATCCCGGTCGGCCGCACCGTTGCCGTCGATGCGGAATCCGTCCGGATCGATCCGAAGTATCGCCAGCACAGCCCGCAGTTGTGCCACCGTCACCACCGTAACCCCCTCTCCCGCGAACCTGGCTAGCCCTGCAGCAACTCTGTTAACCAGACAATAGCCACTGGTAGGGAGTCGCGCAGCTCAACAGCAGCGGAATCCTTGGTATCCATCCGCGTCGCTCCGGGTTTCGATCGCGGAAGTCTCCACCTTTCGCCCCGCCGACCCGCGCTGGGGCACCGCGGATCCTGTGTCCAGCCCGGCGGCATAGCAACAACTTGTCATCGCCGATGATCCGGTGACGGTTCCTGCCGTCGGTAAGATCAAATGCACTAGTGGGCCACGCATTTCACTGGTCGACCTATGGCCGAACAAGCTAGCGGGAAGAGCACGATATGCCAGACAGCCAGATTGTCGCTGACCTATTTCCCGATAGTCCGGAGTTGGCGGATTCGATCAGCGAGGGACTCGCGGCGGTCGAGCATATCCTGATCGAATGCCTGTCCGGCGGGCACGATCTCATGGTCGAGACCTCGCTGCATCTGGCGCAGGCCGGGGGTAAGCGGTTCCGCCCGATGTTTGCCGTACTCACCGCCCAGCTGGGTCCCCGACCCGCCGATCTGGAGGTCGCCACCGCCGCCGCCGCGGTCGAGCTGATCCACCTCGCGTCGCTCTACCACGACGACGTCATGGACGAGGCCGCGCTGCGGCGCGGCACCCCGAGCGCCAATGCCCTGTGGGGCAACAAGATTGCCATTCTGGTCGGCGACTATCTGTTCGCGCACGCATCGCGGCTCGTCGCGACATTGGGCACCGAAGCGGTGCGCATCATGGCCGATACCTTCAGCGAACTGGTCGCGGGCCAGGCCAGGGAGACCGCCGGTGCGGGGCGGCGCGACCCGGTCGAGCACTACCTGCAGGTGGTCCGGGAGAAGACGGGGGCGTTGATCGCCACAGCGGGTCGCTTCGGCGGTATGTTCTCCGGCGCCGACGACGAACGGGTCCAACGGATCCAGCGACTGGGTGACGCGATCGGCGTGGCATTCCAGATCGCCGACGACACTATCGATATCACCTCGACCGCCGACCAGTCCGGCAAGGAACCCGGTACCGATCTGCGCGAAGGCGTGCACACGCTGCCGGTGCTCTACGCGCTGCGCGAGACGGGCCCGGAGGCCGACCGGCTGCGCGCCCTGCTGGTCGGCCCGCTGGAGCAGGATGCGGACGTCAGCGAGGCGCTGGCACTGCTGAGCCGTTCGAACGGCATCAAGACCGCCAAGCAGGAACTGCGGCGCCATGTGGACCGCGCCCTGATCGAACTCGAACAGCTGCCCGCCGGGCCCGCGAATCAGGCGCTGGCGCGTCTGGTGCACCTGTCGGTCGAACGTGCCTCCTGACCCTCGAATTCCGTCGATAGAGGTGCCCATGACAACAACGCTGGAACAGACGCGCATCGTCGACTACTACGCCAAAGCGTGGTACGACTACCGCGGCGTCTGGATGAACAAGACCAACCGCGCCATGCACTACGGGTACTGGGACGAGAACACTCGCAATCACGGTGAGTCGCTGCTCAATATGAACCGCGAGCTGGCCCGCAAGGCCGGTATCACCAGGGGCGCCAAGGTTCTCGATGCCGGTTGCGGGGTTGGTGGATCGTCGATGTGGTTGGCGGAGAATTTCGGTGCGCAGGTCGTCGGCATCACCCTCAGCCCCTTCCAGGTCGATAAGGCCCGCACCTACGCGGCCGAGCGGGGTCTGTCCCACCTGGTCACCTTCGAGGTCGCGGACTACTGCGCGACCGGATTCGACGACGATTCCTTCGATATCGTCTGGGCACAGGAAAGCGTCTGTTACGCAAAGGATCCGGCGGACTTCCTCACCGAGGCCTTCCGGGTGCTCCGGTCCGGCGGGCAGATCGCCGTGGAGGACGGCTTCCGCGCCCAGCGCGAGGTGGCCGAACCGGACGAGCGGCTGATTCTGGAGTGGGCGGATTCCTGGGCGATGCCCGATATCGTGACCATCCAGGAGTTCGAGCTGGCGGCCGAGAAGGTCGGCTTCCAGGACTTCTACGCCCGCGATATCTCGCGGAACTCGGTGCGCTCGTCGCGACGCCTGTACCGTGCCGCGACCGCCTTCCAGGGGCCCTCCTGGCTGGTGCACAAACTGGGGCTGCGCTCCCGGGAGGCGCACCGCAATCTGGTCGGCGCCCGACTACAGTGGCAGATCTTCCTCCAGCGCCTCGGCGGGATCTCACTGGTCACCGCCCGTAAGCCCTGAACCTCGACAGCCCCCGAACCTCGACAGCCCTGCGCCTCAACGGAAAGGATGGGCGCCCCGTTCTCATCGCGCAGTTCGAGGTGCGAGGTGATCCATGGGAAAGCTCGGTCATTCGGCGATGAGGGCGACGGTGGTGCGCGGCGTCGGCGGCGTGCGACTCCAGATCTTCCGGCGCGAGGACACGATGTCGGCGCCGTAGCGCAGGAACCACTTCGGCAGCCGGAACTGCACCCGCATCAGCTGATCGAGCAACAGATAGGACGCCGTGGGGTACCGCGAGAGTTCGGCGAGCGCGGTCTCCAGAGCCATCACCATGATGTCGACTTCCGCCGTGGTTACCGACAGCGGCGGAAAGATACGCAGCGCGGGATGTTTGGCGACCGAGTTCATGGAGATGCCGGTCATCACCCCGTGCCGGATCATCTGCAACCAGATGGACTGTTCGATCAGCGGATTGCGCACCTTCACGCCGACCATCAGGCCCCGCCCGGCCACATCGATGACCAACGCCGGATATCGCGCGGCCACCGATCGCAACCGATCCAGCAGGTACGGGCCGATCGCGGCGGCATTGCCCGGCAGATCCTGCTCAACGATCTTCTCGATGGCGGCCTGCGCCGCGGCACACGCCATCGGCGAATAGCCCATCTCGGTATCGAAGGGCAGCACCCCGCCGGTCTCCCGCGTCGCCTCGGCGTACACCTCGCCGCGAATGATCGTCGCCGACATCGGGACATGTCCGCCCGACATCGCCTTGGAGACAAGGAGAATGTCGGGAACGACGCCGTCGTGTTCGATGCCGAACAGCGCCCCGGTCCGGCCGAAGCCGGTCTGCACCTCATCGACGATGAGCAGCGCACCGCGTTCCCGGCACAGCCGCGCCACCACCGCCAGATAGCCCGGCGGCGGTACGGTCACGTATCCACCGCCGACCACCGGTTCGATGCATACCGCGGCGACGGTGTCATCGATCGCGGCCGCCATGGCCGCCGGATCGCCGTAGCGGACGAATCGGCTACCGCCGGTCGATTCGAAAAACGGCGCGGTCAGGTGCCGCTGGCCGAGGACATGCATCGCGCCGAGCGTCTTACCGTGATATCCGGTGCCGATCGCGACCAGTGTGCCGCGGCCCGGCCTCGCGAGCGCGGCCACGCGCTGGGCGACCTCCGTCGATTCCGAACCGCTGCCGGTCAGCACCACCTGATCGAGGTCGCCCGGCGCCAGCCGGACCAGTGTTCGGCGCAACCGTTCCGCGGCCGCGCACCGCAGTGGCGGGGCCACCATGGCCAACTCGGCGAGTTGCCGCTGCGCTGCCGTCTGCACATCCGGATCGAGGTGCCCTAGGCCGAAAACCCCATAGCCCGCGGAGAAGTCGAGGTAGCGGTTCCCGAGATCATCGACGATGTAATGACCCTGGCCCCCCTCCTCCACCGGCGCGCGACCGGCATGCAGCATCAGCGCCAGCGGCGGATTGTAGTGGTCGGAAAGGATATCGAGCAGCTGCTGGCGCGATGCTGCGGCCACGGCTTTCATGCGATGCGCTCCTCGGCGACGATGGTCAGGGCCGCGTCGAGACTCGCCAGCCCCCGCTCGATTTCGGCGGCGGACGCGAGCAGCGGCGGCCGCAGACCGACCCAACCCTGTCCGACGCCGCCCTGCCACACCAGCACACCGTGATCGAGCGCGCGTCCGGCAATGAGTCGCGCCGCCGCGGGGTCGGCGAAACGCAGCGCCGCCAGCTGCCCGAAACCGGCGACCTCGCCGATCAGATCGCCGTGTGTCGCGTGCAGGGTCCGCAGCCCGGCCACCAGACGCGCGCCATTGTCACGACATCGGCCCGGAATATCCTCCCGGGCAACCGCTTCCAGAACGGCCACGGTCGCGGCACAGGCCAGTGGGTTACCTCCGGTCGCGCTGCCGTGCAACCAGGGCCCGCGCCGACCGTAGACGCGCCAGTTGATTTCCCGGGTGGTCACATACGCACCCGCCGGGAGCGCGCCCCCACCCAGCGCACCACCGAGGACCAGGATGTCCGGCACCACATTCTCGTGATCCACCGCGAATACCCGGCCGGTCCGGCCCAGCCCCGTCGTCGTCTCGTTGACGATCAGCAATGTCGCCGATTCATCGCAGATTTCGCGCACCTCGCGCAGATAGCCGGGCGGCGGAACCTCGACGCCGACACCGGAAGCCACCGGCTCGACCACCACACCGGCCGGTCGGCGCGCCCGCACGGACCGGCGAAGCGCGTCGGAGTCACCGAATGGGACGAATTCGACGTCGACCGGTGGCGCCGGGTCGGTCGGGTCGCACTCGTGCGGGGCGGCACGCGAAATACTTGCCGCGCCACGGGTATTGCCGTGCCGGGAACCATAGGTGACCACGAATCCGCTTCTGCCCGACCGACGCTGATAGCCGAGCGCGAGTTTGAGCGCGCCCTCGACGCCTTCGGTGGCCGAGTTGCACGGGTAGGTCACCGAAAGGTTTCCCGGGGTAGCCTCGGCGATGGCCCGAACCAGTGCTCCGAGCGGGCGATTCAGAAACATGCGCGTCGATTGCGGCAGTACCCGCATCTGCTCGGATACCGCCCGCAGCACCCCGGGATGGCCGTAACCGAAGGAGCCCGAAGAGAAGTCGATGAGTTCACGGTCATCGGCGGTGGTGAAGGTGGCGCCCGCCGCCGCCACGATCATCGGGTCCGCGGGCGACGAACGTTGCGGCGCATTATCCATTCCGGCCGGTAGCCGCCGCAGGTGGGATCCTTCACCATTGTCCTGAATCAGCATGGTCACACCGCTACCCCTCGAGTTCTATCCCTCAGCGCCGCCAATGATTTCGCCGGTCGCGCACTGACGATGCCGAAGGCGAATTGCCAACCTGGTGAGAATGCGCCGGATCAGGTCCAGCGTCCGGTGCCGAATGTCCGGCTGGTACCGAGTACTTGTTCCCGCAGTTCGAGCCTGCGCACCTTCCAGGTCGAGGTGCGCGGGATGTCCTGCCAGGGCAGCACCAGCGGTTCGGCGAGCGGTGGCAGTCCCTCGACCGCCTTCGCCCATTGCGCATCGTCGAGTGATCCGCTCGCCAGGCATACGATCGGCACCGGAAGCCGGCCGGGCGCCCCGAGCACCACGACCTCGGTGGCGTTCTCGATCCGATCGAGCAGCGTGCTCTCGACGTCGATACCGCTCATGCTGGGAATGATGTCGACCTCGCGGTCCAGCAACCGGATTCGCCCCAGCCAATCGCGGTAACCGACGTCACCGGTATTCCACCACTTGCCGTCGACCTTCTCGTCATACCGATCGGTTTCGCCCAGATAGTCGACACAGCAACCCCGGCTGGACGACATCAGCAGCCCCGGTTTGCCGAGCCACCGATGTTTGCCCAAGGTCGCGTCGACCACCCGGATGCGGCTGAAACCCGGTACCGCCCAACCGATATCGCTGGTGACCGCCGCGGCGCTGGCGGATCGGCGCACTCGGATGCGCGGGTAGATCCCCGCGGTCAGCGGGCCCGTCTCACTCTGGCCCCACCCCTGCAACCACAGCGGGAATCGACGCCGCGAGGCGTCGAGAAACGCCCGCACCGTAGCGGGATGAATCAGGTCGAAGGTGTTGAAATACAGTCTTATTCGCTCGAAAAGCGCCGGATCGGTCCGTGTCAGCGGCTGCCAGTGCAGGAAGATATTCGGACACGCCTCGAGAATCGTCAGGGTGTGCTCGGAGAGCACCCGGGTGACATTCTCCAGGTCGTGGTTCGAGATGATCACCAGTTTCGCGGGTGCGTGCGACAGCTGGGCGGTGAAGGTTCCGGTGGCCCGCGCGTGCACGAACGAGATCGCCGAGCCGAAGATGTCACCGCGCCGACTGGACACGATTGGGGCAGGCATCGAATCGAGCCGATTGGCCTCGTAGAGCGTTCGGGTCGAGTGCACCACCAGTTTGGGTAGGCCCGTGGTGCCGGAGGTATGGCAGATGATCGCGGGCTCGTCCTCGCCGCGCGGGCGCACCGGGGCCGGCGCCCCTCCCCGCAGCTCATCCAGGCGGAGTACGTTATCGGCGTCGGACACCTCGCCGTCTCCGGTGACCACGAATCGGCCCGCCGCGTCGCACCGATCAGCGGACCCTTGCAGTGCCGACAGTACTTTCGCCGACACCATCGCCACCGTCGGCTCGACTTTATTCAGCAAGTGCCGCAACACTTCCGGCCGCGCGGACGCCGAGATCAAAGCCGGGATGGCGCCGATGCGCGCGGCCGCGGCGGCGAGCAGCAGGATGTCGTAGTGATTGTCCTTGCATATGGCCACTCGGTCACCGGGACGGACACCGGCCGCGTACCAACTGGACGCGGCGTCGTGCACGATGCGTGCGGCGGCGGGACCATCCACGACGATTCCCGCTTCGGGCGCGATATCGAAAGGCCGATCCAGGTGAAATACCGTCTGTGCGGCGCGTTCGGCATGCCAATCCAGCATCAGACCCATGTTTTTGGGTTTTCGACTTCTCACCGGGATCTCTCCTTCTCCGGTGCGCGCCGGGTCGACGAGCCGACGTGCCGCCACAAACCAACACCGCAGGACTCGCCGGTCGGGTGAACGGGTCCGATTTTGATCTTCGCAAGCCGGACCCGAGCGCTGCTATAGCTGCATATTGCTACTTGCCACCGGAGACGTCGGTGTTCCGTGCGGGAAGGATCCGTAGCCACCTCATCCGAAACGAATGAGGAGCGCCCGCACCGACTGGCCGACAATAGGGAAATTCGGCCGCCGCGTCACCCGATCCCGACGATGGGAGTTTCCGGTGAACACCAGAGAGAAGCGCTCGCTGCTGAGGCGAGTATCGCCGAACCAGTGGCTGGCGCTGGTTCTGACCATTCTGGCGGTCGTGTTCGTCTTCGAGAATCGCGGCACGGTCTCGATCGAATTCCTCCTGATCAGCGTCACCTCACCGATGTGGCTGATCCTGCTGATGATGTTCGCGGTCGGGTGGATCGCGGGCATGCTGATGCGCCGTCGTCCCCGATAGCCCGGTCGCGGTGATGCGGCGGTCCATCGCCGCGGACGCGGCCGAGCTGCGCGCACTCTATGCCGACGCCGATCAGGTCGCGGCCTATCCGATCGCCCCGATTCACATGCCCGCCTCCGCGCCGCCCGCACCTGGCGGGACCACGCCGGATACCTGTTCGGCGGACCCGGCTGGAGCCCCGTGGGTTGAGAAGCCGACCGCCCGGAACACTCCTCGTCGTCGCCCGCCGGCATCGGCATCGCGTTGCGGAAACGGCAACATTTGTTGGCAAGGTCGGCGAATTCCGGCCACGGTGCCGACTGTCGACGAGGCGGCTCCGGCGGGCAACGGTGTCCGATGCGATGAAGTGGCGCCGCGCGGGTAACCACCTGCCGCGCGGTGCCGAATCATTCGATTCTGGCCGGGTCCCGGTCCGGGTTCAGCAGGGCGGCTGCGGTCGCGATCAACACCGCATCGGTCGCCGCGTCGACTCGGTCGGCGATGCCCGAGCGGAACAGCGACGCGCCCTCGATCAGAATCATCAGCACGCCGGCGCGGGCTGCGCAGAGCGCTTCCGGCAGCATCGGATTGCGGGCACGAATGGTCTCGAACACCAGGTTTCGATAGGACCCGTAGAAGCGACGGACCGCGGCACCGACCGCCTCATCGCGCCCCGCCAGGGCCCAGAGCTCGGCGTATATCCGCACCAGCCGGGTGTCCCGGTGCTCGGCGAGTAGGAGCCGGACCAGTTCCTCGGCCGGACGCGTCACCTCGACATCCCATAACAGCGGCGCGAGTCGCTGCAATGAGGTTTCGAGTGTGCGATCGAGAACCGCGCCGACCAGATCGGCCCGATTCGGGAAGTAGTACTGCAGGTGCCCCAATCGGATCTGCGCTCGCGCGGCGACGGCACGCAATGTCAGCCCTTCGTGCCCGGATTCGAGCAGGATCTCTTCGGCGCTGTCGAGCAGTTCGGTGCGGCGGCGCGAGCCCTTGGTTGTGGCCCCTCGAACCGCCGACTCCTCGTCCTTATCGCTCATGCGACCCTTTCGCCCGCCGAACCATTGCCGATCCTCAGCTCCACACCGTGCGCCGCCAACATTGCCGGGACATTCTCGGGTACCGGTGTCTGCTCGGGGAAACTCAGGCCCGGCCGGATGGGCGCGCCGTCCACGCCGAGGACCCTCCACAGACCAAGGATGGCCCCCACCGCGGTCAGATGGGCCTGGCCCGCCTGATCGGAGATGAGCGCGGTTCGCGAGACGCCCGCCTGCGTCACATCGACACGGACCCGCGCGGTGCCGCCCGCACCCGGCCCGTACAGCAATGCCCGGCGGGTGCCGGTGAATCGCTCCCCGCGCCCCCACCGGAAGAATCCCAGCCGCTTCGCCGAAATCAGTGCCGAAGTGGATGCGGCGGAACTGAATCCGATTCGAGTCAGCACCGTGCCGCTACCCAGGGTGAGTGGCAGGGTGAACTGTTCGGGGGTGTCGATGCGCGCCACCCGGGTGACACTATCGCCGATCCGCACCCGGGCCGAGGAACTCAGCGGTTCGACCATGCGACGCTCACCGTGATCGACCACCTCGAAATCGAAGCCGAGGCGATCCATGAACTCGACCGAATCCGCCCCCGCCCGGTCCCGCATATCCCAGCGAATGGCCACCTCGATAGCGTCGGCGCCGCCCAATCCGGCGGCGAGGTGAGCCACGACCAGACTTGTGACGCCACCCATCCAGGCCGAGGACAGCAATACCGGCGCTGTAGGCTGCCGCAAGGCCGTAACGGTCGCGGCACGTTGCAGGCGCGCGGTCCACCGCGTGATGTCCACATACGGAACCGCACCGTCGATGGCCGCGTGCAGCACCCGGTCGTCGGGGTCATTGACCAGTCCGACCACCGCGCGGACTCCGGCTCGGAAGCCCTCCGAATCGGCGAGATCCCAGACCCGAAGCTCCGCACCGGTTTCCGCGGCCAGCTCCCGCCCCTTCGCCACGGACCGTCCGGCCAGCAACAGCGGCACCGAGGACGCCGCCATCCGAGCGACCTCCGCCCCGACCGTTCCGTAGCCGCCCACCAGTAGAACCGGCCCATGCGCATCGAAGTTCAGTTCATCGTTCACGCCTTCAATATAGGTCAGTTGACCTAAAAATCTGGCAGCTCTGTGACGCAACCCCGGCAAGCGCGGCCCCGATCCCAGTTTCAATCAATATTCAAACTATCGCTTTATAATCGATCGTATGAAATTCAATAGTTTTACCCGAGAGTTCCTGACCCCACTGACGCGTGCGGGCTTGATCATGTTGACGGCCGGAGCGATCGCGACCGGCGCGGCGATACACCCCCCGACAGCGACAGCCGAACCTCGCGTCGGCACGCCCGGCCCGAGCGCCACCGAGGGCCAGCACCGCACCGATATCGTTCGCCCGGGCCAAAATCCCCGGCCGCGTGAACGTCTCGATACCGGCACCCATCCAGCCGCGCCGGACTCCTCCCCCGCACGCCCATATCCGGCACCACGGCCGGGCGGCGACGGCCTGGCATTGTGTCGCCCACATGCCACATGGCGCCCGCACGACTGACGTCGGGCCCGCGCGCGGGCCCGCCGCGGAGATAACCCCCGCGGCAGGCCCACGGATCGCAATACGCTCTAGTCATGAACGATCGTATTATCTACGATAGATATGTGAGATCCCGAAATAATCGACCACTCGATTCCGACGCCGCGACCGAGCAACGGCTTCGACGACGGTGGCCGATCCGCCTGCTGATCGCGGCGTGCTGCGTCATCGCACTCGCCGTCTCGGCGGGCGGCTGGGTGATCCACGCGAACGACTTCGACATTCGCGAGGAACGCGTCACGATTCCGGGACCCGCACAACCACTGCACGCGACCCTCGCTCTTCCAAAATCCGGCGAAAAGCCCTACGGCCTAGTGATATTCGTGCACGGCGACGGACCCGCCGACGCCACCCGCGACTCGTTCTACCGCCCGATCTGGGAATCGTTCACCGCCGCCGGATACGCGTCGCTGGCCTGGGACAAGCCGGGCATCAACGGAGCCCCCGGCAATTGGCTCGACCAGAGCATGCATGATCGGACGGCCGAGGCCGAGGCGGCGATCACCTGGGCGCGGGGACGGACAGACATCGATCCGCATCGGATCGGTGTCTGGGGCATCAGCCAGGCCGGATGGGTACTGCCGGAAGTGGCCGCCCATCGGCCCGACCTCCAGTTCATGATTCTCGTCGGCGCGGCCGTCAACTGGCTTCGACAAGGTGAATACAACTTGGTTGCCGAGATGAGGCACCGGAACGCCTCCGAGGCCGAGATCGCCACGGCATTCGAGCGTAGGAACCAGACCTTGCGGCTGCTGCACTCGGGCGCGTCGTACGAACGATACGTCGCCGAGGGCGCCGACTCACCACCCATGTCCGCCGAACGCTGGCGATTCGTCGGCGAGAACTACCTGTCCGATGTCACCGACCAACTGCCCCGGGTGACGATCCCCGTCCTGCTTGTACTCGGCGAGGAGGATCTCAACGTCGACGTCGCCGAGACCGAGCGCGTGTACCGAAAGCTATTGCCGCCCGAACAGTTGACGGTGGAGAAGTACCCCCACGCCTCGCACAACATCGTCAGGGCGGACCTCGACAACACCCAGGGCATCCGTTCGGTCCTGGTGGCCGTCTTCACCCCGCGTTCGCTGTACGCACCCGGATATCTGGATAGCCTGCGCGATTTCGTCCAACGGCAGCCTGTGCGCTGAGGAAAGTAAGGAGCTCCGATGAAAGTCCTCGCATTGGGCGGTCCCGGCGCCATGGGCGCCGTCGCGGTGCACACCGCGGCGCGTCTGCCGGGCGTCGAGGAGATCGTGATCGCCGATCGCGATCTCGGCGCCGCCGAGCGGCTGGCACGACGCCTGGCGCAGGCACCGGTGCCGGTCCGCGCCATCGAGGTCGACGTCACCGACGACACGGAGTTACGCAACGCGCTCTCCGGCGCGGACCTCGTCCTCAATACCGTTGGGCCCTACTACCGTTTCGGACCGACCGTGCTACGCGCGGCCATCGAAACACGAACCCACTACCTCGATATCTGCGACGACTGGGAGCCGACGCTGCGGATGCTCGACCTCGACCGGGCCGCCCGAGACAACGACGTCTGCGCGGTCATCGGCATGGGGGCCAGCCCGGGCGTCAGCAATCTGCTGGCAGCGACCGCCGCCGCCGAACTCGATACCGTCCACAATGCGTACACCGCGTGGCCGGTCGACGTCGACGGCACGGGCAGCGGCACCGAGGACGAGCGGCAACTACTCGGCCCCGACGGTCGCCCATCGGCCGCCGCCGTGCATTGGATGCAGCAGGCCAGCGGCACGATCACCGTCGTTCGGGCGGGGCGGCTCAGCGATCAGCGCCCACTGAGCCCGGTGACACTCCGGCTCCCCGGCGGCAGGCGCGGCACCGCGTATTCCGTGGGCCATCCGGAACCGATTACGTTGCAGCGCAGCCTCGAGCCGGTCGGCGATGCCGTCAACCTGATGGTCATCAAGCCGTGGACGGTCGCATACCTCGACGTCCTTCGCCGCGACATCGATAGCGGCAAGCTGACCAATGAGACGGCCGCCGGGGCCTTGGCCGCACCGAAGCTGTCACGCATTCTGCGTTCGATTCCCACCGCCCTGTGCGCCAAGGGGCCCGGCACCCTACCGCCGTTCTTCGCCGCGGTCTCCGGTGTGAAACAAGGCCGCGAGTACATGGTTCTCGCACAGGTGAACCGGTCCGGTCCACGTACGGACCCGGCTCGCTCGCTATTCGACGATATGGCTCGTGCCACCGGAATTCCGCTGGCCCTCGGCATGTCCCAGGTCATCGACGGCTCCGCGCGCCGCCCCGGGGTGCATTCGCCGGAAGCCATCATCGACCCGCGGCGATTCTTCGACGACCTCGACCGCGCACTCGAGCGCAATACCGATACACCTATCTACGTCGTCGAGCGAGAACCGATCGCGTAGCCGTCCTCGGAAAGACAGGGAGAGCTTCGTACGCACGGCCGACGATCAGCACGTATGCGATCGTAGGATAATCGAGCGCAGCACCGTACCGCACGCCGACCGCAGAGGTGAACGTTGGATAGCAGCCACCACTCCGACACCGATATCTCCACGCGGGCACTGGTCGAATCCATGATCCGCGAGGACGCCACCATCGACGCAGGCGAACTGTACGACGTCGCCAACGCACTCGGCATGACGGACCAACAGGTCCGGCTCTGCATCAAACGTTTGACCGCGGAAGGCCGGTTCTCCCAGGAAGGACGCGGCCGCAAGGCCGAACTACGCGCCACCGAGGCGACGCGAGGCGTAATCGAGCCGGATCTCGAATTCGTCCGCTACATGCACGCCCAGGATCGCGGTCGCGTGTCCTGGGACGGGGTGTGGCATCTCGCGACCTTCGGTGTTCCGGAATCGGCCCGCCATGCGCGCGACGCCATGCGCGATGCCATCCTGCGGCTCGGCGGCGCCCCGATCCAAGGTGGCATGTACGTCTCGGCGAATCCCTGGGAAGACCGGATCCGCTCCACCGCAACGGAACTCGGCGTGAACGATCACGTCACCACGCTGACCACGACCGATCTCGTGATCGGCGGCATCGACTCACCTCGCGCCCTCGCCGCCCACCTGTGGCCGCTGGAACGGATCGCGGACGGCCATCACCGCCTGCTTGCCGCCGCCGAGCGCTATCTCCCCCTACTGCGTACCGCCTCGCATACCGAGCGCCTGACCATCGCCATCGCATCGGCCGCGGAATTCACCCGCGCGGTCGAACCGGACCCGCTGCTACCACCGCAGCTACTCCCCCAACCGTGGATAGGCACGGCCGCCCGTGCCGCCGTGGCGGCCTGCTGGGCGGAGCTGCTGAAATCCGAGCCCGCACAGCCGATTCGGTTGTTCCGCTGGTACTCCGACGTAATCGCCGAGGTCGCGAGCCCGGCCACCGCCCACCCCTGAGGGAGAGTTCGCGTGGTGGAGCAGTAAAGAAGTACTACTTCCAAACTCGGGCGAGTCTCCGGACATTCGTCGCCATATTGATCACGCGGCCACCGTGATCCAGCGCCCATGTTTCCGCGACCAGATCGGGTCGGGCACGGTTTCGGCCACCAGGTTCACCTTTGCCATCGCGTTGCCGACGATTCCACAGACCGACCGTAAGTCATAGACCGACTCCAAGTATGTTCAGTATGCTGACATCTTGTGAGTGAGGTCAAGGGGAGCAGGCGCGACATGTACGCCGCACTGACCAGATCGGCGATTCTGGACGCGGCGCAGAAGCTCTTCGTGGAGCGCGGATTCGACGCGACATCGGTGGATGACATCGCGCGGGAGTCGCAACTGAGCAAAGGCGCTGTCTACCACCATTTTCAGGACAAGCAGCAGGTTTTCGCCGAGGTCTACGTCGCAGCCGAGAAGGTCGTGGTAACCACGGTCGCCGAATCGGTGCTACAGCCGGACCTCGGCCCGTGGGAACGTGTCGAAGTTGCGGCGCGGACGGCGTTGCACAGCTACGCGGCAGATCCGGATACCCGGGCACTGCTGCGCCAAGCCACCAGCGTGCTCGGCGAGGAGCGCACCCGCATGCTGGACGCGGAGGTGGCGCTGCCCTTGATCCGTGGCCTACTCGAGGAGATGTCCAGACTCGGCGAGCTGCGGCCGATCAATATCGACACGGCCGCGCAATTGGTATTTCGGCTATTGGCCGAGGCGTCGATGAATATCGCGCTGGCCGAGGATCCCGCCACCGCGTCCGAGGATGTCGAGGTCGTGATGCTCGGCATGCTGGAGGGCCTCCGGGCGACCCCGCCCGCCTGACCCACCCCCTGCCGAGTCCGCCCCAGCCGATCATCCGGCGTTCAGCGACCGACTCTTGACATGTTGCCGACTCTCGGTACGGTACAGACCGAGGGTATGTCAAGCTCGGTCGCATCGGCGAGCGTCGGGAGGGCTCCGATCGTGATTCTGACGGCATTGGCTCGGTTGGCACTCAGGGCACCACGAAGGATTGCGCTGACCGCGCTGTTCTTCGCCCTCGCCGCCGGTGCGTTCGCCGCCCCGTCGACCACAGGGCTGCCCGCGGGCGGATTCGATTTGCCGGGCTCGGGATCGATCCGGCTCGAGCAGATCCTCGACCAGCGCTTCGACGCGGGCGGCCTGCCGATCGTATTCACCGTGACCGCCCAAGACGGCGTCGACAGTCCCGCGGCACGGAAACGCGGAGAGGCGATTGTCGCCGCACCCAACGCCATTTCGTTGACCGCAGCCCTCGGCGGCCGACTGTTCCGCGGGTGGAAAGTTTCCCCTTCCCCGACGATCGACCTGCTCAATGGCATGCTGCAGGAGGGGCTGGACCCCGCGGTGCCCGCGCCGGACAAGGTCGAACTACTCCAGGGCGCGGCGGGCGACCCCGAATTGCTCAACCGCATGGCGGTGGCGCTACAGCATGCCGAGCGAGTCTGGGCATGCGGGCTCGCGGCCAGCCTCCAGCAAACCTCGCCGATCTGCAGCTGATCCACTCCGTGGGCGACGCCACGATCAACTGGAAGGCCTCGAAATATGCTCTCCCCCGACGCACTTCGGCATCCCGGTCTCGGTGGACGTCTGGTGCTCGCCCTGGTGATGCTGCTGCCACTGCTGTGCGGCGCGGTGGCGGCGAGCTTCATCGATGACGAGGGGACCACCACCTTCGAGCAGGTTGCCATCGTCATGCCGCCGGGGGCGAAACCGAACTCGACGAGCAGCAAACTCGCTTCCGCGCTACAGGATTCGCCGGGATTCAGCTGGCGGGTGACGTCGGCGACCGATGCGGCGGCGCAATTGTCGGCGGGTACGGTTTTCGCGGTAGTGACCATTCCCGACACGTTCGGCAAGACCAAGGCCGATCCCGGCGAACGCCCGGGAACCGTCGATCGGCCTGCCGAACAGGTGATCGTGGCGCCCGGACAGGACGCGGCCGACCGCGACTACAGCCGCCTGGTGCAAGCGGCGTCCAGCACCGCGACCCGAATCGGGATCGAGGGGCTGCTGGTTTCGGTATCCCAGGCCCGGACCAATCTGAACGTCGCGACGCTGATCGCCGCCGGCCTTAAGGCCGCCGCCCTGAATGCCGACAGCACGGTCAACGAAGTGCTCAACAGTGTCAAGCAGCTCGTCGGACAGTCCGATCCGCTCGTGGCCCAAGCGCAAACCCTGGTCGACGCCATTCGCCAGTACTCGGCGCTGATCGGCGACATCACGGGCAGGCTGTCCACATTCGCCGCCGGTATGCAGGGCATGACGCTCACTCTCGGCGATCTCCAGCAAGGTGTCGATACGCTCGGCAACGGGCTGGAGACCGTCGGAACCGCACTGCAGGCGACCGCCGCCGTTCGCGCCGAATTGACTACGGCGGTGCGACCGGTCGCGGATGTGTTGCGCGCCAGCGGACTTCCCGAAGGGCAACGCGTCGGTGACCAGCTGGTCAGCCTACTGGCACTGATCGGCGGCCTCGACGATCCACGAACGTCGGCGCAGATCGACGGCATACAGACCGGGGCCGAATTGCTGAGCGCACAACTCGGCGACCTGTCCGCGCTGTTGGGCAGGCCGGTCGGCACCGAAACCCGGCTCGTCGAAGTACTCGATTTGTCGGTCGAACGACTCACGAGTATCGGCGCGTTCCTGGCCCAGGGCGACACGACGATCAATCGGGTCATGGCCCAGCTCGACGGTGCCAGGGAGCTGATTCCCGGCATGGAAGCCCAGATTCGCGCTCAGCTCGAACAGCTGAAAGCTGTGACCGGGCAGCTTGTTACGTCACTGAATACCGGCGTGAACGGACTGCCCGATACCTCGGCGGCCACCGCGAGCGGGCTCAGCCGGGCCGTCGCGCCGGGCGCCATCGACACCAACGGATCGACGCCGGATTCCGGCCTCGTGCGCACCGTCCTGGGACTACTCGCCGGGGCGCTATTGATCGCGCTGACCCGATCGGCGGTGGCCGACCGTTCGGCTCAGCGCGGTTCGACCCCGCGCGGCGCCGCCATCACATCGTGGACAATCGCGGGACTACTCGCGCTCGGTCTGTCCGTTGTCGGTGTCCTCAGCAGCGATCGCGGGCACACCCTCGCGCTGTTCATATCGGCCGTGGTCGCGGTCCTCGCACTGGTGGCCATGTGCGCGGCGCTCATTCGATTGTTCGGGCGGTTCGGACTCGGCGTAGCGGTCGCTCTGATCGCGCTCACCGCGCTGGTCGATATCGGCGTCCGCCACGACGCCGCGGGCGATGCGTTCGGGATCGATCTGCTGCCGTCCAGTTACGCATTCACCGCATTGGACGCCGCGGAGCTGTCCGGCACGACCCGAATGCTGCCGCTGATCGTGCTGACCGCGCTGGGGCTGTGCTCGCTGACCGCCTACGTCCGGTACGCGACGATGCCCTCGCGCGACCACGAGTGACCATCGGCGAGAATGTCGGCATGGCGGGATCACTGGTCGCGAACTTTCCGGTGTCGGATGCAGCGGCAAGCAGTGACATCGCGTATTGCCGTTGGGAGCCCGAAGTTTTCGGAGACCTGGTCGAAACGCTGACCGAGCTGATCGAGGAGACCGAGCGCAGCGATGACAAGGGCGGCGACCTCGCACCCGAGCAACGGGACCGCTCCGGGGCATCGACGGCGCTGATGGACTTGCAGCGCGGAATAACGGTCGAGCTCCCAGCCGTCATTCGCCATGCCGTATCGGCTCGCTGGCGCCGCGAGTTCGATGAGCGGCCCGTTGCCGAGGCGATCAACCGAGCGCGGGAGGTGGTGTGGTTCGAGGGTGCCGAACCGACGTTCCGCTATGCCGATATTACGTTCGACCTCTGGGGCAGTGGCGACCGCCATATGCGAGCCGTCGCGACTTTCGCGGAGGCTTCCGGTCAGCCCGCCCGCGAGGCGATAGTCGTTGTGGTGAAGGAGAACTCGGTGTGGCGAGTCGACTCGGTGTCGTGGACCGATTGACCATTGCTGCTGTTGGGATATCGGTGAATGTCGCCGCCTCTGCGCCTCCGGTTGCCGCCCACTCTCCGTCCGCACCGAACTCTGCCTGATCATGCCGGTCCCGGCCGATCAATTCTGCGCAGTGTGGCCAGATGTCGCCACCGAGCCCGCCATAGCAGAGGTCGAACAACAAAAGAGCCTGGCGCGCAGGGATTCTCGCGCAGTCCCGAACCAGATCTTCGGCGTCGATGAACCCGTCAGAGTCTCGGGTAACCGGTCGGATGGGGATTGAAATCCGGACTTCGACCCGGAGGCCCGCTTCGCTCTGACGCCTTGGGCCCAGCCGTCGGAAAACCTTTGGTCAGGACCGCGATCCCTCATGCGCACTGCATGCGTGGTCGTGCTGGAGAAGACTGCGTGGGCGCCGAGCCAGGCCCGGGCTGGGCCTGACCTCATGGGTGTTGTTCGCGAGTTCCGGCCCACTGGCCAAGGCGGTGATGGCGGCAGGCTGGTCCGCGGCCGCGGTGACCTCGGCGCGGATCGCGTTGGCCGCGGTACTTCTGGTGCCGGCGGTCGCGGTGCTGCGGCCGCAGGCACTGCGGTTCTGCCGCGCCGATCTCTGGCTGCTCCTCGGCTACGGCCTGCTCGGCGTCGCCGGGGTGCAACTGTTGTTCTTCGTGGCCGTGGCGCGGATTCCGGTCGGGGTGGCGATGGTGCTGGTCAATCTGGCGCCCGCGTTGGTCGCCCTGTGGGTGCGGGTGGTGCGGCGCACCAGGCTGCCCGGGCTGGTGTGGCTGGGTATCGGGCTGGCGGTGGCTGGATTGGCTTTGGTCGCGGAGATCTGGCAGGGCGCCCGGCTGGACCTGTTCGGCGTCCCCGCCGGACTGGGCGCGGCAATCTGCTCGGCCGGGTATTTCCTGCTCGGCGAGCACGGCGCGAGCAGGCACGCTCCCCTCGGGCTGGCCGCGGCGGGGCTGGCGATCGGCGCGGTGGTGGTCGTCGCGGTCAGCTCGCCGTGGACACTGCCCTCGGGTCTACTCACCGCTCCCGCGCTACTCGGTGGCCTGCGGATCCCGGTGTGGCTGGTGCTGCTGGTGCTCGCCGTGGTCGGCACCGTGCTGCCCTACCTGGCCGGGCTGTGGGCGCTGCGCGACCTGCCCTCGGCCCTCGCCAGCGTGCTGGCCATGGTGGAACCGCTGGTCGCCGCCGCGCTGGCCTGGCTGCTGCTCGGCCAGGCGCTCGGGCTGACGCAACTGGCCGGGGCGGCGATCCTGCTCCTGGGCGCGGTTCTGGTGCAGTTGGTCCGGCCGGTCCCTGATGTCCAGCCGCTGACGGGGATGGACAAGCGGATGGCAACGGCGTAAAGCTGTTGATGAAGTGCCGACTACCCGGTCTGAACGATCCGCGACCCCTGGTGTGAGAGCCGGGATCAACTTCGAGGCGAGCGACGATGGGTGAGAATCTCAGCGCGAGCACCTCCAACCTCGGTGGCGTCCGCGCTACGGCAACGCAGAACGCGTTGACGACCCTGGTTGCCCAGTTCGCCGAACGCTGGCACTCGTCGCGCGAACCACCCAATCTGTCGGTTCATCTGCCGGTCGAGCCCGCGCTGCGGCGAACCGTGCTGATCGAGCTGATCAAAGTGGATATGCACGAACGCTGGCAGCGAAGCGACAACGCGCTCCGCCTTGCCGATTATCGCGAACAGTTCCCGGAACTGGGCACTGCTCCGCTGCCGCCGGATCTCATCTACGAGGAAATCAGCGCCCGTAGCAGCCGCAACGACGTCGACCTGACCGAATACCAGAACGACTACCCGACGCAGATGGCGCGCATCACCGAGGGTTTCGACCTCAGCGGCCCGCGCACGACGCTGCTGGCCGACCCCACCGCCCTAGATGCCATCGACACCATTGCTCCGGGCACGACCTTCGACGACTTCGACCTGCTGCTGCCGCTGGGCCGCGGTGCCTTCGCGCGCGTATTCCTGGCTCGGCAGCGATCGATGGGCCGGCTGGTCGCGGTGAAGGTCTCTCACGACCGCGGCTCCGAACCACAGACCCTGGCCCAGCTCGACCACGACCACATCGTCCGTGTCTTCGATCAGCGCCAGATCACCGAACAGCATCTGAAACTCATGTACATGCAGTACGTTCCCGGCGGCACCCTGCTGGGCGTGCTGCGAATGCTGCACGGTACCCCACCGGCCGAACGCAGCGGCAAGCTGCTGCTGGCGGCTATCGATGCCGCCACCAGGAGCGGCGGCGTTGTCGAGCCGCAGCCCTCGGCCGCGCGTGCGGAACTCGAACGGCTCACCTGGCCGGAGACCGTCGCCTGGCTCGGCAGCCGCCTCGCGACCGCCCTGGACTACGCCAACCGCCACGGTGTGCTGCACCGCGACGTCAAACCCGCCAATGTACTGCTCACCGCCGACGGTCAGCCCAAACTGGCCGACTTCAACATCAGCTTCAGCCGGCATCTGCCCGGCGCGAATCCGGTGGCCTACTTCGGTGGCTCGCTGTCATACATGTCCCCCGAACAGCTCGAAGCCTGCCACCCCGGCCTGGCGACCACTGCCGCGGATCTGGATACCCGCAGCGACCTCTACGCGTTGGCGGTGGTCCTGTGGGAACTACTCACCGGACAGCGACCGTTCGACGACGGACCTGGGGCCGGTGATTCGGAGCAATCGCTGCAGGCGATGATCGATCGACGCCGCAGGCCCGTGGACTCGCACCTGCAGGCCGAGCTGCCCCCCGAATGCCCGGCGGTATTGTCCGACGCACTGCTCACCTGCCTTGCACCCGATCCCGCCGACCGCTATTCCAGCGGCGCCGAACTGGCCCTGCGGCTGGAATTGAGCCAGGATCGGACAGCACGCGACCTGATTGTCCCGCCCCCGCACACCCTGCGGGCACGGCTGCGCATGCGGCCGATACCGGTGGTGATTCCGGCGGGCGTGTTCGGCCAGGTCGTGGCCGGACTGTACCTGTCGGCGCACAACGTCCGGCTGATCCAACTCCAACTGGGATCCGAGGCTGCCGGGCGGTTGACCCACCTGGGGTATGTGGTGATCGCGATCGCCTTCCCGGTCGCGATCGCCGGGCTGCTGTACTGGTGCCGCAATGTCTTCCTGGTACCCGACGGCCTGCGCCGGGGTAAACGCTTCGACGAGGCAACCCTCGCTCGGGCGCGCGCCGACACCCTCGCCTGCGGCGACCGGATCGCGGCCGTGGCATTCATCGGATGGATCCTGGCCATGGGCATCTTCCTGGTGAAGCTGCTGTCGCTCGGGCCGGTACCAGCCGGATTGCTGGCGAACCTCATCGCCTCGAGCCTCATCGCGGCCGCGGCGGCGGTCGTATATACGTACTTTCCAGCCACATTCTTCGTCTTGCGCTGGTACTACCCGGGTTTGGTCGCCGCCGGGCACACCTACCCCGACGACTCGGCCCAGCTACACCGGCTGATCCGTCGCAGCCGCCTGTATCTCGGTGTGGCGGCCTCGGTTCCGCTGATCGGCGTGCCGGTCGGGCTGATGTTCCTGACCCCGCACCAGCAGCATACGGTGATCGGCTCGATCGTAGCCCTGTGTGTCTGTGGGTTTTTCGCCTTCGCCGTCGCCTTGGCCACCTTCTACGCTCTGCAACGGGATCTGGAGGCCCTCGATCGCATCGTCGATCCCCATCCCCACTCCTGATGGCTTTCCAGCCGCACTCCGTGAAGTAGGAGCCTTCGATTCCGCTGATGGCTCGGTGGTTTCGGCAGTAGCCCGCGTGTCTAGTGCCGGTCGGCCTCGCCCTGAAGTCCGACGAGGCATACGACCGCGGTGTCGTCCATCTCTGCTACGGTTCTCGCCGGGCATACCTCAGAGAGGAAATCATGATCAAGTCTTCGTCCGTCGCCGCCGCGCTCGCCATCGTTGCGGGCGCACTCATCGCGCTGCCCGCCACGCCCGCGCACGCCCAGTCCCTCAGCTGTGCCAAAGCCATTGAGCTGATCAACATCGCCATCGACACCACCGGCGGCACCATGGATGAGGCGACCGCGACCGCGCTGTCCGGCAGGCTGAGCGGCCTGGCCGAGACGGCGCAGGGCGCCGAACGGGATGCCATCGCGGCCTACGCCGGCGCCCTGATCGATGACGGGGTCGCCGACCTCACGCCCTTCACCGACGGACTCAACCGCGCCTGCGCCTGACCGCGCCCATCGGCTCCACGGCCGCACTCCGCCATGAAAGCGAACTGCGGCCGCTTCGGCTCAGGCTCGGAAGCTGTTCAACGTGGCGGTATTTCGATGGCCAACTTCGGCTGACGCCCTAGTCGGCCATCGAGCAAGCGACAGCCGTGTGGCATTCCCCCGCTTTCGCGGAGTGCGTGATGCACTCCCGGCCAAGCAGGGAAGCTCAGTGAATCCGGCCGAATCCAGGTCGTCACGATAGCTGTTGGCCAGATCCACTGAGACAGGACATGATCGGCACGAATGACCCAGCCGCTCAGCCGCCATTGACGGACATCGCCCATCGTGCCTGCTGGATCTCGGAATCCTCTCCAGAAGCGCTAGCCATACTGGCGACGAACACACGGGCCGTCCCTCCGTGCCTGCCAGGCCGGGCATCGCATGGCGTTCGCGACCGCGGCGGAGTGGGTCACGCGGCCAGCCCAGGCTCGCTCGGCCGGAATGCTGCAGGCACAGCCGATCAAGCTTGGCCGGATTCCGCTCTTGGTGGTCGAATGTGTGACACGAAACTTGACGATGCGCACGTCGGAGAGACCGGCTAGATTCCCGCGCATGTCGTCTATGTTCTCCTGGGTCGCAGTGCGCGGCCGCGCGCCGGAGGCTGTCCTCGATGACCTGGGCCTGACCGACACGGGCATCGCCCTGTCGGCTGGCAGCTCACGGCTGGCAGGAGAGGCGCTGCCGGACGGCTGGTATGTCGTCGTGGACTACGACGTGGACCCTGACGGGTATGTCAGCGACACGCAGACGCTGGAGCAGCTCTCACGCGAAGCCGAGGTCGTCGCCTGCTACAAGTCGTCATACGGTCCCGACAGCGCCGCAGCACAATGGAAAAGCGGTCGGCAGGTATGGATCGTGACTCACTCATGTGACAGCGGCGCGGTCCCTGACCACATCGAATTCGAAGGCGAACTACCCGAGGTCTTCGCCGACATTCTCGCCGATGCGCACGCCGAGTACGCCGATTCGGGAGGAACTGAGTGTCTCTACGAGGTGGCTGTCGACCTCGCAGCCGAGATCACCGGTTTCCGTGAAGATGACATCCGAGACCTAACCGAACTCACATGGGCTGACTGACGAACCCGCCCAGCGGGGTGAGTCACGCTTAGGGCGGAAGGCCGATACTCGGCCAGCGTTGACAAGCCAGCTCTGCGCCTCGGATCAGGGCCGGCCCTCCCCGGTTCGCTCACGCCATTGGCTCGTAATTCTCTTCGCCACGTCCAGCACCGGCCCTGGATCGCGTTGTGCCCGAGCAAGGATCAGCGCGCCTTCGAGTGCGGAGATGACGAGCAGCGCTTCCGATGCGGGGTCGTCGACCAAGCCGTCGGCAGCGATGCGATCAGCGAGTAGCGCCCGCCAGCGGTCGTAACCGCCGCGGGCCGCTTCCCGCACTGTCGCGGCATCGGGTCCTGCGTCGAGCACCGCCGTGGCGAGCGCGCAACCGCGCTGAAACTCCGAGTCCTCGAGCCGTGTTGCGAGCGCGACGGCGAACGCGCAGACAGTGGTCGCGGCGTCGGGCGCTGATGATGCCAGATGCTCGATCAGCCGACCTATCTCGGTGCCCCGTACTCGCAGCGCCTCTGCTGCGAGTTCTTCCTTGCCGCCTGGAAAGTGGAAGTACAGCGACCCTTTGGTGGTGCCGCTGCGTTCCAGAATCTCCGCGATGCCGGTTCCGGCGTATCCCCGCAACTGCAACAGATCAGCTGCTACCGCCACGAGCCGCTGGCGGGTGGGCACCCCTTCCAAACTAGACCGATCAGTGCTCGCGTTGACGTTGGGAACCACATCTTTGCCCATAGATACCACAATACCCTCTGTACCAACCGGTCTAGTGGCGTTAGGCTGCCGATGAAACCGGAAGGAGTCCTTATGCACTACGCACCACTGATCGAGGAATCGGTCACGATCGACGCGTCGCCGGACAAGGTGTGGCGGATACTCGCCGACCTACGGCGGATGAGCCGCTGGAGCCCCAACGTGCTCCGCGTCGCGGTGACCACACCCGGGGAGGTGCGGGTCGGAACACGAACCAAGAACCTCAACCGGATGGGACTGTTGGTGTGGCCCACCAGTTCCCAGGTCGTGCACTGCGAGCCGAACCGCGTACTCGCGTTCAAGATTCGCGAGAACAGGTGCGTCTGGCGATACGAGTTGACGGAGCTGGCCGACGGTCGCACCGAGGTGAGTCAACGCCGCGAAACACCCGACGGCGTCAGTGCGCGAGCGCTGAAGCTCGAGGACCGCCTGTTCGGGAGCGTCGGCAACTTCGAGGTCAAGATCCGCCGGGCATGCGGATGACCTTGCGGAATCTCCAACTGGCCGTGGAGAAGTCGGCATGAACGGGGCAGTCGAGGCTTGGCGCGACGCCGGTCGATTCTTCGAATTCGGCGGCGATCGCATTTTCTATCGTCGACAGGGCGATGGCCCGACAGTACTGCTCGTTCACGGCTATCCATTCGGATCGTTCGAGTGGCACTGCATCTGGGACACATTGACCGCGAACTTCGATGTCATCGCACCGGACATGCTCGGCATGGGCTTCTCCGACAAACCCATCCGGTCCAGCTACAACCTGATAACCCATGCTGATATGCACGACGAGTTGCTTCGAAGTCTCGGAATCGAACGCTTCGCTACCGTCGGTCACGACCTCGGGTTTCGGTCGTCCAGGAAATGCTGGCCCGACGAGCCGAAGACCCGACATTGCCTTCGCTACATGCCGCGATTTTCCTCAACGGTGGACTCTTCGCCGAGGTCTACCGCTCGCGGCCGATCCAGAAGATCCTCTCGTCTCCGGCAGGACACGTCATAGGTCCACTGCTGCCGCGGTCGGCGATCCGGGATGCGGTCACCGAACTATTCGGCCCGGATACAAAACCCACGAAAGCCGACCTGGAACCCCTCCTGGATATGTTTCGGCACAACGGCGGCCGCTACGTCGCGCACCTCGTCGGCAGATTCGTTCAGCAGCGTCGGCAGATGCGTGATCGACTCGTTCAGCCGCTCGTCGACGGTACAGTCCCGATGGTCTTCATCAATGGCACAGCCGACCTGAATTCCGGTGCTCATATGGTTGCGCGATATCGCGAGGTAGTGCCGAACCCGGCGGTCGTCGAGCTTCACAACATCGGGCATTGGCCGCAACTCGAAGCGCCGGAAGTCACCGTCGAATCAATTCTCGACTTCTTGATCGGAAGCCAGTGGCGCGCATAGGGATACCCGTGCCGGACTAAGTCCCCTCCCGGTTTGCTACACAGCCGGCACCGTGGGATCACCGCCAAGCCTGCATCTGGCTCGGCGGCGACGCCGGCCGATCCGACCGGATCGCGAAAAGTCCAACATCGGTTCTGTGGACGCGATGATGGAGACCGGATGGCACGACACCTACATCGGGATGCAGGCCCCAGATGGCCGGCTGTCGAAAGCCGAGCCGTTCTGGGGCATCACACCGCACCGACCAGTGCCCATCGAGGCCGATGTGGCAGGTGGTTCCGGAGTTCAACGTCGCGATCGACGGACTCAGCTCGACGAGTTTTTCGAGTCCTTCGAAGTCCACGTTCAGGCCCACCCCGGTGGACGTTTGGATCAAGATTGGACGACCACTCCACCCCGCCGACAACCCGACACTCGACCGCCAACCTGCCGATTTGGTTCCGAAGGGGGGTCGTGAGGTAACCTCGTCAGGCACCCGCAGAGCGGGCGCAACGGGCTGTGGCGCAGTTTGGTAGCGCACCTGACTGGGGGTCAGGTGGTCGCAGGTTCAAATCCTGTCAGCCCGACACACGAAAAACCCCTTCCGACCAGCATCGGAAGGGGTTTTTGCTTGTCAGATGACCCGGAGATTTGGAGCCAATCCGGGGCCAGCGTCCCCGCGTAGGTGCCGGGTGAGCCGGTCCCCATCGTCGCGCAGGGCCGCGAGGTCCGGGTGTAGGTACCGCTGGGTGATCCTGGGGTCGCTGTGCCCGGCGATCCGTTGGAGCCGGTGCAACGGCACTCCCGCGTCGGCGAACCAGGTGAGCCCGGTGTGCCGCAGATCGTGGCGCCGCAGGTGCTCGTAGCCCAACTGCGCGACGACCTCATCCCGGCAGAGGTCGTATTTCCGCATCGCCTTGGCCAGCCCTATCTGGCTTGCCAGGGTCCGGGCGTCGGTGGCTTTGCCCTCGCGCATGACCAGGGTGCCCTTTTCCACCCACTCGCGGTACGTCGCGTTGTCCACGCCGACAATGGCGACCTGATAGTCGGTGAGAAGTTTCCGGCTGATGGCCTCGCCGAAACTCAATCGGTGGAACACCTCGCCGAATCTGGTCGGATCGTCCATCGACGCGACGTACATTTCCGCGTCCTGCGCGGCCTTTCGGACGCGACCGGTGTAGTAGCGCGGTGTCGCGGTCATGAAAAGGCGGCGGCGCGCCTTGATGGCGTCAGCTTCGAGAGCATCCCAGGACGATCCGGTGAGCTTCCACGGCATCCGCCCTGACGATTTGATCGCAACCTACAACTACGGCGGCACAATTCATTTCGGCAAATGCCGCCAGGCCCTGGTCGACCTGACCGAGGACCCCCCGCTCGCGGCGTACTACTCCTATGCGTGCATGGTGTCGATCGCTGACCTGAGTTATCTGTACTTCGGTTTCGCGACACTGCTCGAGGCTGCGCTCGGGTTGTCATCCCGAGCGCAGGCTGCAGACGCCGACGTCGCCGGAGCGTGAGTTGGGTTGCTGTTAGGGAGTGTCCTGTAATTCGTTGTGCTGGTGGGTGTTAGCTTGCTGGCGTGGTTTGGGGGTGAGTTGACGGATCGGGCGTGGGCTCGGATCGAGCCGATGCTGCCGGTGTCGGGTCGTGGCCAGGCGGTGGCGTGATCACCGGCAGGTGATCAACGCGATCCTGTGGAAACTACGGACGGGTGCACCGTGGCGTGACCTGCCCGAACGGTATGGGCCGTGGAAAACCGCGCACGAGAGGCTGCGGATCTGGACCGTCGACGGGACCTGGCAGCGGATTCTGGACGAAGTGATCGTAAAGGACGACTCGATCGGTGAGGTCGAGTGGATCGTGAGCGTGGGATTCGACAGTGGTCCGGGCTCACCAGCATTCTGCCGGTGCCCGGAAAAGGGGGATCCACCGGCAGGTCGGGCGCCGAGATCGCTGTCGTCGGGGAAGCGCTCGGCCGGTCCCGAGGTGGACTGAGTACCAAGATCCACCTCGTTGTCGATGGTCGCGGGCTGCCGATGCGGGTGTTGCTCACCGCGGGGTCAGGCTGAACGTGACGATCAGCTCGCCCGCCGAGCGGCACGAGGCTCGCACGGCGGGCGGCCACCAGCATTCGACGTCGAAACCTACAAGCAGCGCAACGTGGTCGAGCGATGCTTCAACCGGCTCGAACAGTTCCGCGACATGGCCACCCGCTACGCCAAACGCGCCGCCTACTACCAAGCCGAACTCACCATCGCCGCGATCATCCTCTGGCTCCGATGAATTGCAGGACAGGTCCTAGCCGGCCGACCTCGGTGGCAATGCCGTCGGTGGCCAGGCGCGCATTGCCCACCACCGAATTCAGCGCGGTATTCACCACCCGTTCAGCCGGGGCGAGTAATCCGAAGTCATGGTGACCCAGCCCGACCGGGCGATGCGGTCCAACGTGCTCGAGCGCGACTGGACCATCGATATTGTGCGCGTCTGCTCGATCACCGTTGTGGTTGTCGTGCATTGGATATCGATCAGGGTCACCGTGGTCGATGGCACCGTTCGCGGTGACCAGGCGCTGCACGGGCGACCCATCTGGGCACTGACCTGGCCGCTGCAGGTGATGCCGATGTTCTTCCTTGCGGGCGGATTCGCCAACACCCTGATCGCCGACCGATACCGCGCCCGAGGCCGTACCTACGGGGACTACCTCGGGTTGCGGGTGCGGCGGCTGACCACCCCGATGATCACGCTGATCGCCTTCATCGTCGCACTCGATATCGGCCTCGACGTCTTTTCCGAACGGGCCGCCGCGGCGACCGCCGATATCGTCGCCAGCCCGCTGTGGTTTCTCGCGGTGTACCTGATCGCGGCCATTGTCGGGCCGTTTGCCGTTCGCGCACACGATGTTTCGGCATTGCTAGCACCGATGGTGTTGCTGGTCTGCTCACTCACGGTGGACGTGCTGCGCTTCGGCGGGGTGGGCCGGTTCGCCGAATGGAATCTGATATTCGTCTGGCTGTTCTGCCATCAGCTCGGAATCCTCTACGCCCGTGGGACATTGAGCCGCGTCGGGGACGGCGGTGTGCTGCTGATAGCGGCGGCGAGTATCGGCGTGCTGATCGTCATGGTGGTTCCGGGACCGTACTTTCCGACGATGCTCGGCCTGGCCGACGCCCCGGTCTCCAATCTCGCGCCGCCGACCACGGCGATGTCGATTCTCGCAGTGACGCAATTCGCGGCGCTCGTACTGGTATCCCGGAGACTGGCCAGCTGGGAGCCACACGGACGCGCCCGCCACGTGATTACCACCGGGGCGAGGCAGTTGATGAACATCTACCTCTGGCATATACCGGCGATGGCCATCGTGACAGGAGCGGCGTTGGCAGCCCCTGTGTTGCTGCCCAGCGATCCCCGCACCTGGTGGGCAGCACGTCCGGCGTGGATGGTCGCGGCCGCGGTAGTCCTGTTCGGATTCGTCCAGATCACAGGTCGGTGGGACGCGTTCTGCGCCCGATACGCCGCCCGCACCGCAACACTGCCGGTCCTTGCGGGCTCAGTGCTAGCGGCGGCGGGCATCTTCGCGCTCTGGCGCTACGGCCTTTCGCCACATGGGATGGCTGGTCTCGCCGCGCTCACCGTCGTCCTCGCCGCCGCACTGCTCACCACGCCCCGGCGAATCACCCCGCCCGCTGATTACAGCCCGTCATCCGCGCCGACCGGATGACGGCTTTCGGATGTACGAAGTGCGCAACGCTGATCCGCGGCGCTGTCCCCGCTGGTGTCGGTGGCGCCGGAGCCGTGGACTGAACCCGTCGGCTGTGTCTTGCATCGCAGCTCGATCAGTTCCTTGCGTTCGGGGCTGGTCGAGCCCGCACCTTGGTTTCCTGTTGGTGCGTGCACGCTTCCGCGCGGGCGGCCTGGGAACACCGCGCCAGGGTGGACGGGTTACCCTGTTCGGTCCGGACTGGACCCGCGCGGTCACGGCGCCGGAGATTCCGGGAACCCTTCCCCCGCTCGCGCACTCGTCCGCCACTTCGTCGACGAACCTGAGCCGCGATCTCTCGGTACAACTGAGCGGGTGGATGTTGCTCGAAGCGGATTACCAGCTCACCGCCGTGGGACGCTGAGCCCACCGCAGCTGGTCGGATCTCGCCGAGTCACCATGCCGGGCAACCGATCAATGGCCTCACACCGGTCGCGTGACCAGTCGGGCGAGTTGCTTCACCTGCGACGTTTTCAATCGCACTTCCACCCGTCCCAACTGCCCCGGATCGGTCACCGCCGGGTCGTAGGCGAAGCACACTCGGTTCGGTCGGTCGATGCTGAACTCGATTGTCGCCCAACGCGGATGCGTCATCGGCACATCGATGTGTTTGAACCGGCCCGCCCACACCAGCACCCGTCGGCCGACAGTGACCGCGATCGCACCTGAGACCGCCTGCCGCTCCCACTCGACAAGACGACCGGATGAGCGGACAAGGCGACGAGTGACCGAACCGGTCAAACCCTCCTCCAAGAACACAACATCGTCGGACGCGACCAGCGACGCACGCAGATCCTCTGGCAACCGCCCCGACCCGAGCAGCAGCCGCTGCAAGGCATGCACTCATCCAGCGTAACCCCGCATGCCCACCTGCGGCCCCCAGATCGCCCGGCTCACAACCGGTTCGCGGCGTATGAGCTTTTCCGAGGCAGTGGGGACTGACTAACACAGATGGTGGAACACGGCAGAATTCTGCACCAAGCCGTGCGGAACATCGGGGATGTGCATCCTGGATCAGATCGAGGCGATCGAGGTACGGACCGATGCCGACCGGCAGGCTGTTGACCTCCTGAGGCGAGCGTCGTCGATCGCGCTTCGCGCCAACGGATATCTCCTGTTCGTTGGCGACTGACGGGTAGGACTGGTCAGACATCGGGCGAGCATGCCGCGTGGGCGACGGACCGTATTGCGCCAGCAGCAGAGCGACATACCCAAGTGGCCCGTCCCCGCTGAATGAGACCGCCCGGTATTAGAGTCCTGTTGGCCCGTGGAGGGCTGGAAGGGACGATGAGCAACATTGACTGGTCGCAAGCGGCATTCCGCGGAGGACGTCGTGCGCAAGCAACGTCGCGCTGATGAGTTGGCCGCGGAAGGCATGACCGGCGAACAGATCGCCGCCGAGCTGGGGGTGTCGGCGGCGACGATGTACAACTGGCGCCGCCAGTTCGGCGGCATGGACATCGATGCCGCTAAGGAGCTCGAGGAGCTGCGTGGGCAGAACGCCCGGTTGAAGCGGTTACTTGCCGATGCGGAGTTGGAGAAGGACGCGCTGCGGGAGATCGCGAAGGACGCTCCTATAGATGTCAAGCTGGCTGTGCCGGGCTTCGGAAGTCGGCGCGCAGGGCTCGGAACACTTCACGTGCGAGGTATCGCTTGAGGCA
>NZ_JBFAHV010000004.1:0-169726 GCF_040654375.1 Nocardia sp. NPDC050710
ACGGTCCGCATCCTTCAGCCCGCCGCGGCCGAGCGCCTCGATGAGCGCATCGGCCACGGCGAAACCGGTCGCTGACGACGTCCGGCGCGTCAACATGATGCAGGTCAGAAGGTGTCTTCACTGGTCGGCCTCCGTGTGTGCGAGTGCACTCCGACACGCGGCACGAAAAAGTGTCACATCTGACGTGAATCTGTGCGCGAGAGGGGACTTGAACCCCTACGTCCGTGGACACCAGAACCTAAATCTGGCGCGTCTGCCAATTTCGCCACTCGCGCTTGATGGTACGACCGTCCAAACTCTACCGGGCTTGACCGGGATCGCGAAGCTTCTGTGAGGAGTGTCGTACTCACCGGTAACCCGACCTGGGACTATAACGGTTTGATAAAGCTCAATATGAGGAGCACTCATGTTTCGTACGTGTTGGTAACCGAATGGACCAGCGGGTTCAAACATGAGGAAGCGTCATGTTTCCGAATATTCTGGTACTAGCGTACTGAAATACCGGTTGGTAAGTGCCCGACCGCAACCCAAACGTGAGGATTTCCTCATGATTTTGTGGAATCCTCGCCCACATCAGGCCTAGAGGTTGCGGAGTAGCTGCGAACCGGAGGGAGCGGCGTGTCCGTGCCGGGCATGTCGCCAGGAGAAGGAAGTCGAAGCGTCTTGACGATCAACGAGAGCACCGAGACCGGGACCGGACCGAGCGCGAAGGTGACTGCCCAGCGAGATGGGGTGCGGGCACCGTTGTTGGATCGTCTACTGAACGGTGCGCCGTATGCACTCGCGTTCGGGGGGCAGGGCGCGCAGTGGCTGGGTGAGCTGGAGGAGATCGGGCGCGACAGCGCGCTGGAGCCGGAGTTGACCGCGCTGGTCAACGAGGCGGCCGCACTGCTGGAGCCCGTTGCACGCCAACTGCTGGTGGTACGGCCGGTCGGCTTCGACCCGATCGGGTGGATGCTCGAAGAGGAACTGGTCGACGCGGAGAAGGGCGAGACCTCGGCCGCGCCGTCCGACGCGGTGCTGCGCTCGGCCGCGGTGTCGATGCCGGGCGTGCTGCTGTCCCAGCTGGCGGCGCTGCGCGCGCTGCGGCTGCAGGGCCTGGATCCGGCCGAGCACGCGCCGGTCGCGGTTGTCGGTCACTCGCAGGGGCGGCTGGCCGCCACCGCGGTGGAGGCGGGCGGCACGCGGGACGCCGAGCTGCTGGCCATCGCGCAATTGATCGGTGCCGCGGCGGGTTTGGTGGCGCGCCGGCGTGGGCTGATGCCGGTCGGTGAGCGCTCCTCGATGGTCGCGGTATCGAATGTGGATCCCGAGCAGCTGCGCGCGGTGGTGGCGGAGGTGTCGGTGGGTGTGGATCCCCATGCGGCCGCGGTGATTTCGATTCGCAACGGACGCCGCCGGGTGGTGCTCTCCGGTACCCCGAACCAGCTGGATCGGGTGCGTCAGCGCTGCGCGGAGATGCACGATGAGCAGAGCCGGGCGCGCGATGCCAAGCAGCGCGGCGGCGCGGTGTTCGCGCCGGTATTCGAGGATGTGCTGGTCGACGTCGCCTTCCACCATCCGGCCCTGGCCGACACGGTGGATGTGGTGACCGGCTGGGCCAAGCAATGTGGGCTGGATACCGCACTGGCCGAGTCGCTGACGCGGGATATCCTGGTCGACCCGGTCGACTGGGTCGAGGCCGTGGACGGCGTGATCGCCGCGGGCACGCAGTGGATTCTGGACCTGGGCCCCGGCGACCTGCTGAGCCGGATCACCGGCGGTTCGCTGAAGGGCACCGGCGTCGGCATTGTCGCGGCCGCGACCCGCTCGGGGCAGCGCAGCCTGCTGACCCCGGGCGCCGCGCCGGAGGTGGCGCAGCCGTGGTCGGCGTACGCGCCGCGCCCGGTGCGTCTGCCGAACGGGCGCATCGTCGTCGAGACCGCCTTCACCAAGCTGACAGGCCGTTCGCCGATTCTGCTCGCCGGGATGACCCCGACCACCGTGGACGCGAAAATCGTTGCGGCCGCGGCGAATGCGGGCCACTGGGCGGAGCTGGCCGGTGGTGGTCAGGTGACCGAGCAGATCTTCGCCGACCGGGTGGCCGAGCTGAAGCGACTGCTGCACCCGGGTCGTGCGGTGCAGTTCAACTCGCTGTTCCTCGATCCCTACCTGTGGAAGCTGCAGTTGGGCGGTAAGCGGCTGGTGCAGAAGGCGCGCAGCGCGGGCGCCCCGTTCGACGGTGTGATCGTCACGGCGGGCATTCCCGAACTGGAGGAGGCCGTCGCGCTGATCCAGGAGCTCACCGAGGTCGGCATCTCACACGTCGCGTTCAAGCCGGGCACGGTGACCCAGATCCGCGCGGTGCTGCGCATCGCCGACGAGGTCCCGGACTACCCGGTGATCATGCATATCGAGGGCGGCCGGGCAGGCGGGCACCACTCCTGGGAGGACCTGGACGACCTGCTGCTGGAGACCTACGCCGAGCTGCGCAACCGCGCCAATGTCGTGGTGTGTGTCGGCGGCGGTATCGGAACCCCGGAACGCGCCACCGAATACCTCACCGGCGTGTGGTCGACCGGGTACGGCTACCCGGCGATGCCGCTGGACGGTGTGCTGGTCGGCACCGCCGCCATGGCGACGCTGGAGGCGACCACCGCCCCCGAGGTGAAGCAGCTGCTCGTCGACACCCCCGGCACCCCGGACTGGGTCGGCGCGGGCACCGCGACCGGCGGAATGGCCTCGGGCCGTAGCCAATTGGGCGCCGATATCCACGAAATCGACAATGCCGCCTCGCGCACCGGCCGTCTGCTCGACGAGGTCGCGGGCGACACCGACGCGGTCGCCGCGCGCCGGGACGAGATCATCGCGGCGCTCGACGCCACCGCCAAGCCCTACTTCGGCGATCTGGCCACCATGACCTACCTGGAGTGGCTGGAGCGTTACGTCGAGCTGGCCGTCGGCCTGGACCGCCGCAAGGATTTCGACTGCGGCAGCGATCTCGGCGACGCCATTCTCGACGCCACCCGGTCGGTCTGGCTCGACATCACCTGGCGTGACCGATTCGCGGAGATGATGCGTCGCACCGAATCCCGGCTCCACCCGGCCGACCGCGGCGAGATCGCGACACTGTTCGACTCCGACGACCGGTTCGAGCATCCGGTCGAGGCGATCTGCGAGCTGAAGAAGCAGTACCCGGCCGCGGAGCGGACCCTGCTGCACCCGGCGGATGTGCCGTTCTTCGTCACACTGTGCAAAACCCCCGGCAAGCCGGTCAATTTCGTACCCGTGGTGGACGGCGACGTGCGCCGCTGGTGGCGCTCGGATTCGCTGTGGCAGGCCCACGACCCGCGGTACTCGGCCGACCAGGTCTGCGTCATCCCCGGCACCGTCTCGGTCGCTGGCATCACCCGGGTCGACGAACCGGTCGGTGAACTGCTCGACCGCTTCGAGCAGGACACCGCCTACTCGCTGGTGCGTTCGGGTGTGGTGCCGACGGCGGTCGACGCGCGCCGCGCCGCGGACGTGACGAGCGGCCCGCTCGCCGCGGTGCTGGCCGCGCCCGATGTGGAATGGTCCGGCCGCACCACCATCAACCCCGTGCACCGCCTCGGCGATCTCGCCGAATGGACCGTCGACGGCAAGGGCGCGGTGCACCCGCGCACCGGCGCCACGCTGGTCGAGACCACCGGCCCGGAGGCCGAGGACTCCTATGTCGAGCTGACGGTGCCGCTGCTCGGCCGCGATGCGGTGAACATCCGGATCACCGTCCCGGTGTCCGTCTCCAACGGCGGCGCCCCGGTCATCACCGAGGCCGACGCCGAGACCGCCATGTCCGCCCTGCTCGCGGTCGCCGCGGGTCAGTCGCTGCCGGAGGTGAAGGGCGGGACCGCGCACCTCAATGTGGCGTGGACCCCGGACCTCATCGCCGACCATGCGGGTGTGACCGGCTCGGGTCTGCCCGCGTCGCTGAGTACGCTCGGGCGCACCGTGCCCGATGTGCTGGTCGGCGCCTGCTGGCCCGCCGTATTCGCGGTGCTCGGCGCCACCCGTACTGCGGACGGTGCGAGTGTCATCGAGGGCATGCTCGACCTGGTGCACCTCGATCACCAGATCGAACTGGTCGGCGAATTGCCCACCGACACCAGCGTGCTCGTCGTTCGCGCCACGGCGGGGGAAACCGTCGACACCGATATGGGCCGGGTCGTCGAGGTGCGGGTGAAGATCACCGGCATGCTCGACAAGCCCGAGACCGGGCTGTCCATGCCCACCGTCGCGACGCTCACCGAACGCTTCGCCATCCGCGGACGCAACGGCGCGGGCGAGCTGGCCGACCCGCCGCGGGCCGCAGGCGCCGTCTCCGAGACCGCGAGCGACACCCCGCGCCGCCGGCGCCGCGACGTCACCATGGTGGCGCCGCGCGCCATGCACGCCTTCGCCGCCGTCTCCGGTGACTACAACCCGATCCACACCAGCGAGGCCGCCGCCAAACTGGCCGGGCTCGGTAGCCCGATCGTGCACGGCATGTGGCTGTCGGCCGCGGCCCAGCACGCGGTCTCGGCGGTGGATCCGGCCAGCTCGATCCCGGCGCGCACGTTGACGGCCTGGACCACCCGCTTCCTCGGCATGGTGCGCCCCGGCGCGGAGATCGACGTGCGTGTCGAGCGCATCGCGGTCGACGCGGGCGCCGAGATCATCGAGGTCTCCTGCCGCACCGGCGGCGACCTGGTGATGACCGCGACCGGCCGCACCGCCGCCCCGAAAACCGTCTACGCCTTCCCGGGCCAGGGCATTCAGCGCAAGGGTATGGGCCTGGACGCCCGCACCCGCTCGAAGGCCGCCAAGGCGATCTGGGAGCGCGCCGACAAGCACACCCGCGAGGCGCTCGGCTTCTCCATCCTGGCCGTGGTGCGAGACAACCCGACCTACCTCAAGGCGCGCGGCGTCGAGCACCGGCATCCGGACGGCGTACTGCACCTGACCCAGTTCACCCAGGTCGCGATGGCAACCCTCGGTGTCGCCCAGGTCGCCGAGTTGCGCGAGGCGGGCGCCTTCGTGGAAGGCGCGATGCTGGCCGGTCACTCGGTCGGTGAATACAACGCGCTCGCCGCGGTCGCCGGGGTGCTGCCGCTGGAGGCGGTGCTCGAGGTGGTGTTCCAGCGCGGCTCCGCCATGCACGAGCTGGTGCCCCGGGATGCCCAGGGCCGCAGCGACTATCGGATGGCCGCCATCCGGCCCTCGCAGATCGGGCTGCCCGACGACGAGGTCGTCGGCTTTGTCGCGGGCATCGGCGAACAGGTCGGTGAGTTCCTCGAGGTCGTGAACCTGAACCTGCGCGGCTCGCAGTACGCCATCGCGGGCACGGTCACGGGCCTGGAGGCGCTGGAGGCCGAGATCGACCGCCGCCGTGCGGAATTCGGTGGTAAGCGAGCCTTCATCCTGGTGCCGGGCATCGACGTGCCGTTCCACTCCACGGTGCTGCGCAAGGGTGTGCCGGAGTTCCGGCACAAGCTCGAGCAGCTGCTCCCCGCGGATCTGCACCCTGAGATCCTGGTCGGCCACTACATCCCGAACCTGGTGCCCAAGCCGTTCTCGCTGGATCGCGAATTCATCGCCGAGATCGCGGATCTGGTGCCGTCCGAGCCGCTGGCCGCCGTGCTCGCCGACTTCGACAGCTGGTCCGCGCGCCCGACCGATCTGTGCCGTGTGGTCCTGATCGAGCTGCTGGCCTGGCAGTTCGCCAGCCCGGTGCGCTGGATCGAAACCCAGGACCTGCTGTTCACCGATACCGCGCACGGCGGGCTCGGGGTCGAGCGGTTCGTCGAAATCGGTTTGGGCGCGACGCCGACCGTGGCGAATCTGGCCAGCCAGACGCTGAAGCTGCCGAGCTTCGGCACCGCCACCGTCGAGGTGCTCAATATCGAGCGCGAGGCCGGGGTCGTCTACTCGACCGACACCGACCCGGCACCGGTCGACGAGCCGGAAGAGACCGTCGAAACCGCTCCGGCCACCGCGGCTCCCGCCGCCCCCGTGGCCGCGGCGCCGGTGGCGAGTTCGGGCGGCCCCCGCCCGGACGACATCGCCTTCACGGCCGCCGACGCCACCCGCGTGCTCATCGCGCTGTGGACCAAGCTGCGCTTGGACCAGATCGGCCCGGTCGACACCATCGAGGGTCTGTGCGACGGCGTCTCCTCGCGGCGTAACCAGCTGCTCGTCGACCTCGGCTCGGAGCTTTCGCTCGGTGCCATCGACGGTGCGGCCGATGCCGATATGGGCGCGCTGTCGGCCACGGTGGAGCGGCTGGCCCGCACCTACAAGCCATTCGGCTCGGTGCTGTCCGACTCGGTCGGCGACCACCTGCGCAAGGTGTTCGGCCCGTCCGGCAAGCGTCCCGCCGCGATCGCCGAACGCGTCAAGAAGGTCTGGGAGCTCGGCGACGGCTGGGCGCACCACGTGACCGCCGAGGTTTCACTCGGCACCCGCGAAGGCGCCAGCGTGCGCGGCGGCGATCTCGGCGGCCTGGTCTCGGGTTCGCTGGGCGACGGCGCCTCGGTCGATGCGGCCATCGATGCCGCGGTGCAGGCGGTCGCGGCCCGGCGCGGGGTCGCGGTCACGCTGCCTGCCGCCGGTGGTGGCGGTGGCGGCACCGTGGACGCGGCGGCGCTGGGTGAGTTCACCGAGCAGATCACCGGCCGCGACGGCGTGCTGGCGAAGGCGGCCCGGGTGATCTTGGACGAGCTCGGGCTGACCGAGCAGATCTCCGCGGCCGAGGCGAACGACGAGTCGCTGGCCGATCTGGTCTCCGCCGAATTGGGTTCGGATTGGCCGCGTTTGGTCGCGCCCGCCTTCGACGCCAAGAAGGCCGTGCTGATCGACGACCGCTGGGCCACCGCCCGCGAGGATCTGGCCCGCCTGTGGTTGCTCGACGACACCGCGAGTGCTGTTTCGGCCGCGGAGGGTCCGGTGATCACCTTCTTCGGTGCGGGTGAAGCCGTGGCCGCGCAGGCCAACTGGTGGCGCGAGCGGGCCAAGCACGAGGCCCGTTCGGTGCTCGCGCGGCTCTACGAACGCATCGCCGAGGCGGCGCTGAGCACCGAGGAGCCCGGTCTGTGGTCCTCCGATGTCGCGGTGATCACCGGTGCCAGTAAGGGTTCCATCGCGGCGGCCGCCACCGGGCGACTGCTCAGCGGCGGCGCGACCGTCGTGGTCACCACCTCGAGCCTGAACGACGAGCGCCTCGCGTTCTACCGGAAGCTGTACCGGGACAATGCCCGCCACGGTGCCGCCCTCTGGGTGGTGCCCGCGAATATGGCCTCCTACACCGATATCGACGCGCTCATCGACTGGGTCGGCAACGAACAGGTCGACAGTGCGGGCGGCGCCAAGGTCAAGACCAAGGACGCGATGACGCCCACCCTCCTGCTGCCGTTCGCGGCGCCGCGGGTGGCCGGTGACCTCTCCGATGCCGGCGCGCGCGCCGAAATGGAGATGCGGGTCCTGCTCTGGTCGGTGGAGCGCCTCATCGGCGGGCTCTCGGCGCTGGGCGCGGACCATGACGTGGACGCGAAACTGCATGTGGTGCTGCCGGGTTCACCCAACCGCGGCATGTTCGGCGGCGACGGCGCCTACGGTGAGTCCAAGGCCGCACTGGACGCGGTGGTCGCCAAGTGGCGAGCCGAGAAGTCCTGGTCGGCGCGGGTCACCCTGGTGCACGCGCTGATCGGCTGGGTGCGCGGCACCGGTCTGATGGGCCACAACGACCCGATGGTCGAAGCGGTCGAGAAGGCGGGTGTGCACACCTGGTCCACCCTCGAGATGGCCGACGAACTGCTCAAGTGGTGCACCTCGCGGGCCCGTCAGGTGACCGCGGCCGGACCGCAGCAGATCGACCTGACCGGCGGATTGGCCAGGGCCAAGCTGGATCTGCCCGCGCTGGCCAAGCAGGCCGCCGAGCAGGCCGCGGCCGAATCCGAGGAGACCGCCGTGGCGGCCACCATCTCGGCCCTGCCCGCGCCGCCGACCATGAGTTCGGCGCTCCCGGTTCCCGAATGGGGCGAGGTCACCGCCGATCTCGCCGATATGGTCGTCATCGTCGGCGCCGGTGAACTCGGTCCGTACGGCTCCGCGCGCACCCGCTTCGAGGTCGAGGTCGAGGACGAACTCTCCGCCGCGGGCGTGCTGGAACTGGCCTGGACCACCGGCATGGTCACCTGGGAGAACGACCCCAAGCCCGGCTGGTACGACGCCGAATCCGGTGACTACGTACCGGAATCCGAGCTGGCCGAGCGCTATCACGACGCGGTGGTCGCCCGCTGCGGTGTGCGCCGCTACGGCGACGACGGCGCCATGATCGACAATGCCGCGCCGCTGATGACCTCGGTCTTCCTCGACCAGGACCTGTCGTTCACGGTGGGCGGCGAGGCCGAGGCCCGCGCCTTCCACACCGCCGACCCGGAGCACACCGTCATCACCCCGGTCCTCGATTCGGGCGACTGGACCGTGACCCGCAAGGCGGGCACGGAGATCCGGGTGCCGCGCAAGGCGAAGCTCTCGCGCACCGTCGGCGGTCAGATCCCCACCGGCTGGGATCCGACGATCTGGGGCATCTCCGCCGATATGGCGGCCTCGGTGGACCGGGTCGCGCTGTGGAATATCGCCTGCACGGTGGACGCGTTCGTCAGCTCCGGGTTCAGCCCGGCCGAGTTGATGAGCTGGGTGCATCCGAGCCTGGTGGCGAATACTCAGGGCACCGGTATGGGCGGCATGTCCTCGATGCGCTCGCTCTACATCGACAACCTGCTCGGTGAGTCGCGCCCGAACGACATCCTGCAGGAGGCGCTGCCGAATGTGGCGCTGGCGCATGTGGTGCAGTCCTACGTCGGCAGCTACGGCGCGATGGTGCACCCGGTGGCGGCGTGCGCGACCGCGGCGGTCTCGGTCGAGGAGGGCGTCGACAAGATCCGCCTCGGCAAGGCCGACGTGGTGGTCGCGGGCGGCTTCGACGATCTCGGCATCGAGGGCATCGTCGGCTTCGGCGATATGTCGGCCACCGCGGACTCGGCGGTTATGAGCGCCAAGGGCATCAGCGACCGGTACTTCTCCCGCGCCAACGACCGCCGTCGTGGCGGGTTCGTGGAATCGCAGGGCGGCGGCACCGTGCTGCTGGCTCGCGGCGATATCGCGCTGGAACTCGGTCTGCCGGTGCTCGGTGTGGTGGCGTTCGCGCAATCCTTCGCCGATGGCGTGCACACCTCCATTCCGGCGCCCGGCCTCGGTGCGCTCGGCGCCGGTCGCGGCGGCCGTGACTCCCGGTTCGCCAGCGAACTGCGCAAGCTCGGCATCGGCCCGGACGATATCGCGGTCATCTCCAAGCACGACACCTCGACCGCGGCCAACGACCCGAACGAGTCCGAGCTGCACGAGCGGCTGGCCACGGCCATCGGTCGCACGGAAGGCGCTCCGCTGTTCGTCATTTCGCAGAAGAGCCTGACCGGGCACGCCAAGGGCGGCGCGGCCGCGTTCCAGCTGATCGGCCTGTGCCAGGTGCTGGAACACGGTGTGGTGCCGCCGAACCGGAGCCTGGACTGCGTGGACGAGAAGATGCAGGCCTACCCGCACCTGGTGTGGGCGCGTGAGCCGCTGCGTTTCGGCGATCGGTTCCCGCTGAAGGCGGGTCTGGTGACCTCGCTCGGATTCGGGCACGTCTCCGGTCTGCTGGCGGTGGTGCATCCGGAGGCCTTCATCCAGGCGATCGAGCCGGGACGGCGCGAGGAATACCAACGGCAGGCGCAGCAGCGTCAGCTGGCCGGACGGCAGCGTTTCGCCGAAGCCATGTGCGGCGGCGCACCGCTGTACGAGCGGCCCGCGGACCGCAGGCTCGGTGGCGACGGCACGCCCGCCAAGAAGATTCGCCAGCTCGAGGCGGATATGCTGCTCTCGGCCGAGGCTCGTCTCGACGCGGACGGTACCTACCGGGCGAACGGCTTCGGCTGCAACACCGGGCAATTGCCCGTGGACGGTTCGGCCCCGGTCGGCCCCGCCGCGCCGTAGGCTGCCGGTTTGTGACGATCCTCGGTATCGGTTTGGACTTGGTGACAATCTCCGAGTTCGCCGAACAGCTCGAACGTGCCGGAACCACCATGCTCCGGGAGAGTTTCACCGCTGGTGAACGGCGGTACTGCCAGAGCAAGGGAACCGACCCGGCGCGGAGCTTCGCGGCGCGGTGGGCGGCGAAAGAGGCGGTGCTCAAGGCCTGGGCATCGTCCCGGTTCGCCCGCCGCCCGCAGATCGGTGACAATCCGTATCCGCTGATCGAGGTCGTCAACGACGCATGGGGCAGGCCGAGTATCAAATTGCACGGTCTGGCCGCGGAATTCCTGCCTCGCGCACGGGTTCACCTGTCGCTGACCCATGACGGCGATACCGCCGCGGCCATGGTGGTGTTGGAGGACCCGGGCGAGCTGGCCGATCTCATCGAAGGCCGCGAAGCAACCAAATGAGGTAACCGTTTCTGTCGTCCGGCCCGGCCGGGCGGCGGATCGACCCGCCGGTGCGCGACGCTTACTTGTGCGCGGACCCGGGATGGCGGGGGAGACTGGCAGAGCGGGATTCCTTCTCCGCGACCAGCAGATACGCGACCATCAATCGCTTGAGTTCGGAAACTGCTTCGGCATGGCCCTGTTCGTCCTGGACCGAGAAATTCAGCATCGAATAGACCACGTGCACGAGCACTTCCGCCATCATGGTGCGGCGCGCGCGCGGGGTCCGCGGGGTCAGCGGCCGCAGCATCTGCGACACGACCTCGGCGAACTCCTTCTCGTGAATGGCGCCGGTGGCCCGCGTGGACGGGGTCGACTGCATGGCCAGCCAGACCTCGCGCCGGGACGGGTCGGTCATCCACAGACTGGCCAGGTGATCCACGAACTGGTTCATATGTCGCAGCCAGTCCAGCGAGGGAACCTCGCCGTGAAAATCGGCCAGCTCCTGGGAAACCGCAACCAGGTCTTGGCGATTCAGCTCGCAGACGATGACGTATTTGTTGGCGAAGAACTGATACAGGGTGCCGATCGGCACCTCGGCGCGCGCGGCCACCTCTTCACAGGTGAACGATTCGAACCCTACTTCGACCAGAAGTTCCCTGGACGACTGCAGCAGCGCGTCGAACTTGCGCTTACTGCGTTCCTGCGTCGGTCGGCGCCGCGGCATGAGCTCCTGCGGGTCGTCCTGCAGCTCCAACGCGGGGTCCAGGTGACGCTTCGCCCTGGCCTGCGTGTGTACATCCACGCATCAAGGCTAGCGGTACCGACATGCACGCGACACGCGCACTTGGTTCGCGTGTCCAGTTCTGTCACATTTCATCACCCATCCTGAACCGGTGTGGCACCGAACACATAACCGAGCGTGCGTGGATCCGCACGGACGTTTCGGCAGTGTGCTCCCCGTGCACTCGGGGACGATCCGGCCCTGAGGCAGGGCATAGGCGCGGGCGGATGACGTCCGGAAGTCGCACCGGGAAGGCGTATCTGTGGTAGCTCGATCTGTGGTCACCCTTGGCGTTTCCACCGAACGTGGCGCCGTTCACGTGGTAGCTCTGGCCGAATCCGGCGAGCAGATAGCGGAACGTGTTCTGGTCCACCGGGTGAAGAAGACGCACGGCGATAGCAAGGCGGATGTGGCGGCGGCGGTGGAGACGGCGATGGACGAAGTCGCTGCCGAGATCGGCCCGGATCGGGAGATCGGAGGTACCGCGGTGGCCTACCGCGACGCCGCCGAGCGCCGGGCCATCGTCACCAGGCTGGCCTCCGGTCCCTGGCAGAGCGCCTCGCTGGTGTCGACGAAATCCGCGCACCTGAGTGCCGCCGGGGTGATGACCTGGCTCAGTGAGTTCGACGACCTGCTCATCGGTGAAGTGGTCCCCGGACATCAGGCGTTCACGCTCGTCGATCGTGGTCGCAACCGGGTGCTGGCCGCGACCAGCCAGGCGGGTGACGCCACCAAGGAGTCGCTCGGCGCCGCGGTTGCCGCGGTGTGGGATCAGCTCGAGGCGGCCGCGGTGCGTCCGGACGCGGTGGTGCTGATCGGTTCGGGCGCCGCTGCACCCGCGGTGCGCGCCGCGGTGGACGGATTCGGCGCGCCGGTGCTGCCGTGCAGGATCGCGGCGTCCGCGCCTGCCATCGGCGCCGCCCTGTCCGCGATGGCGGATGTGGCGGCGGTATCCGAATCGGTCGAGCAGGCGCATCGCGGCCGCGGGATGGTGGCGATGGTCGCGGCGGCGAGTGTGGTGGCGGGCGGTCTGGTCGCGGGCGGCCTGTACGCCGTGGGCCATGCGTCGGTCACGAATTCGGCCGTGGTCGCAGACGCCCGCGTCACCGCGGATTCCCGTGCGGTCGCCGACGGTGGGCCCCTCGGCGTCGACAGCGGATCGGCGAGCGGTTCCACCGCTGGTATCACGGTGCAGCCAGGATGGGATCCCGGCCGCGCACCGGTGGCGGGCACGGAACCGGTGACCGACCAGCCGACGATGGCGAACTTCGGCACCGGTATGTGGTCCGGCCCCGCGGTGTGGGGTAAGCAGGATCGCCCGCTGACGCTCGATCCGGCCGAGCCGATGCACGAGTCGGAGAGCCCGGCCTCGGCCCCGCTGCTGCCAGGCACCGGAATCCCCGGGCCGACTACCAGGGTCGGCATACCCGACGGCCTGATGCTGTTCCCGGGGGAGACCCTGCCGCCGCCTGCGGGCACCCCGGAGTCCTACACGTGGTGGGACAACCATGTCCGCCTGATGATGCAGTGGGCGGCACAGCAGTTCACTTCCGTCTGATCCGATCGACAGCGGTAACCATGAGGTCCGGCGCCCGTGTGGCGCCGGACCTCACGGTTCTCAGTCGGCGGTCCGCCGCCGGAATATCCGGCCTGCCGCGATATAGCCGACCACTGCGATCCCCACGCACCAGCCGACGGCGAGCGATGCGTTATCCCCGATCGGGGCGCCCATCAGCAGCCCGCGCATGGTTTCGATCACCGGCGTCACGGGTTGGTTCTCGGCGAACCAGTGCAGCCGGCTCGGCATCGACTCCGGCGGCACGAACGCGCTGCTGACATACGGCAGGAACATGAAGGCGAAGGTGAATCCGTTGGCCGCCTCCGAATTGCGGGCCAACAGACCGAGTGCGGCGGCGAGCCAGGAGAGCGCGAGTACGAATATGGCGATCACCCCGAGCGCGGCGAGCCAGCGCAGCGGATCGGCCGTCGGCCGGAAGCCGAGCGCGACGGCCAGGCCGATCACCAGGCAGGTGGTGATCATATTGCGGATCAGGCTCGCCACGACGTGCCCGGTGAGCACCGCGGAGCGGGCGATATCCATGGTCCGGAACCGGTCGACGATGCCGTCGGTCAGATCCGTCGAGATGCTCACCGCGGTAGACGCGGCCCCGAATCCGGCGCACAGCAGGATGATGCCCGGGACTACGTAGTCGATGTAGGGGCCGGGTCCGACGTCCATCGCGCCGCCGAAGACATAGACGAACATCAGCAGGATCAGCAGCGGCAGCGCGACGATCATGATCATGGTGTCGGGGCTGCGCAGGGTATGCCGGACATTGCGGTCCAGCATGGCGGCGGAGTCCTGGGCGGCGCGGAGGGTGCGCAGGGCGGGGGATGGTGTGGTCATCGGAATTGTCCCGTTCATGCGGCGGGTTCGGTCAGGGTCGGATGTCCGGTCAGGGCGAAGAAGACATCGTCGAGATCGGGGGTGTGCACGGTGAGCTGTTCGACGCCGATACCGAGACTGTCGAGGCGGTCGAGCACACTTTTGATATCGCCCGCATTGCCGTTCGACGGCACCTGCACGGTGAGCTGCGCCGGATCCGTTCGACTGCGCCCGGCGGCCGGGAACAGATGGTCGTCGAGGGCGCGGGCGGCGGACGCCAACTGTTCGGCGTCGGCGAAACGCAGTTGGATGTGGCCGCCCGGCGCGAGCTGTTTGAGTTCGGCGGGCGTGCCCTCGGCCACGATGGTGCCGTTGTCCAGCACCGCGATGCGATCGGCGAGCTGGTCGGCCTCCTCCAGATATTGGGTGGTGAGGAAGACGGTCGCGCCGTCGGCCGTGAGTCGCTTGATCACCTGCCACAGTTCGCGGCGGCTGCGCGGGTCCAGGCGGGTGGTCGGTTCGTCCAGGAAGATCAGGGCGGGGCCGCCCATCAGGCTCATCGCCAGGTCGAGGCGGCGGCGCAGCCCACCGGAGTAAGTCGCGGCCCGGCGGTCGGCGACCTCGGTCAGACCGAAGCGGTGGAGCAGTTCGGCGGTGCGCTCCTCGATCCGCCTCCGGTGCAGATGCAGCAGTCGGCCGGTGAGCCGGAGATTCTCGGTTCCGGTGAGTACGCCGTCGACGGCCGAGTACTGACCGGTGACGCCGATGCGGCGCCGCACCGTCCCCGGCTCGTGGATCAGGTCGTGTCCGAAGACGCGGGCTCGGCCGCTGTCGGGTTCGCTGAGGGTGGCGAGAATGCGGACCAATGTCGTCTTGCCCGCGCCGTTCGGCCCGAGAAGGGCGAAGACGCTGCCTGCGGCGATGGTCAGGTCGATGCCGGACAGTACGACGTGCTCGCCGAATGCCTTGCCGAGTCGGTGCACCGCGAGTGCGGGAGGTGGTTCGGGGGTCATGGGTTCTCCGATGAGAGAAACTGTTTATCTAGTCGCGGCCCCAAGCGCGCGCTGACCCTGGACCAGATCATCGAGGCCGCGATCGAGGTGGCCGATGCGGAAGGTTTCGCGGCGCTCTCGATGAATCGGGTCGCCCAGCAACTCGGATTCACCGCGATGTCGCTGTATCGCTATGTGGACAGCAAGCAGACGCTGATCGAATTGCTGCTGGATCGGGTGATCGGGGCGCCACCGGAGATCCCGCGGGGGACGCACTGGCGGGAGGGGCTACAGCGCTGGGCGCTGGCCGAGTACGCGGCCATCGAACGTCACCCGTGGTGGCTCGATATCCCGCTCAATGACCCGCCGATGGGCCCGAACAACATCGCGTGGCTGGAGGTCGGGCTGGGCACCCTCGCGGAAACCGCGGTGCCGGAGCCGATTCGGATGCAACTGGTGATGAACCTGACGTTCTACGTGATGGGCCGGATGCGGATGGCCCGCGGTCTCTCCATCGACGATGCCGAGGACGACGACTACGTCGCGATATCGCAGCGGCTGATCGACCCGCAGCGCTTTCCCAACGTGGCCGCCGCCCTCTCGGTGAACCCGTTCGACGACGAAATCGACTGGAATAAGGCCGATTTCGAATTCGGCCTGGCTCGGATGCTGGACGGCTACGAGAACTTCGTCCGCACCTTCGAGTGAGTTAGACCGACAGATCGCGGCGCAACTTGGCGACGTGGCCGGTGGCCCGCACGTTGTACTGGGCGACCTCGATCCTGCCCTGCTCGTCCACCAGGAAGGTGGAGCGGATGACGCCGGTGACGGTTTTGCCGTACATCATCTTCTCGCCGAACGCGCCCCACTCGGCGAGCACGCTCTTATCCGGATCGGACAGCAGCGGGAAGGTGAGCTGCTCGGCGTCCCGGAACTTGGCCAGCTTCGCGGGTTTATCGGGCGAGACGCCGAGGACGGCGATGCCCGCGTCGTTGAGTTCGGCCAGGTTGTCGCGGAAGTCGCAGGCCTGTTTGGTGCAGCCGGGCGTACTCGCGGCGGGGTAGAAGTAGACGATCACCTTGCGGCCGCGGTAGTCGGCGAGCGAGACCTCCTTGCCGTCGGCGTCGGGCAACGTGAACGCGGGGGCGGTATCGCCCGGGGAGAGTCGTTGGTTGTCGGTCACGCTCTGCACGGTAACCGAAGATCCCGGCATTGAGCGGGCGGATACACTCGTCCGCGAGCCCTGGTGACTCGCGGACGGCCTGCACTTCGCGCCTTGTCCGCGCCCGGCGGCACGCCAATCCGACAGGAGGACATTTACGTGGCTAGGGATACCGAGCGGATCGAGCGGGATATCGAGCAGGCCCGCACCCGGCTCGCGAGCACACTCGACGAGATCGCGGTGCGCGCCGATCCGCAGCGGATCGCGGACGACACCAAGCATATGGTGCTGGCCAAGCTGAACGAGCCGAAGGTGAAGTACAGCCTGATCGGCGCGGGCGCGGTGGTCGTCGGGCTGGTGCTGCTGAAGATCTTCCGCTGACTCCGGCAAACGAAAACACCCGGTGTGGCTCGGCCACACCGGGTGTTTTCGTTTTCAGCGGTATCAGACCGTCGGGCAGGCGAATCCGTCGCCGTCGGGATCCAGGTGCGGACCGTAGCCCGGCTCCCCACGGAACAGGGGTGCGCGACCGGCCCGCTTGGCGTCCTCGCAGTTGTTGAAGGCGCCCCCTGCTGAACCGGTCTGCGACAGACCGGCCGAACCGGTTGCGGCCGAGCCGGTATCGATGGCGGACGAGCCCGTCCCCGCCGACCCGGTGGGTACGGCCATGGCGGCCGGAGCCGCAAGGAGGGTCAGGCCCGCGGCGGCGGCGCTGACGGTGAGCCGGCGAACGTTCATGTATTCCTCTGTGTCTGCTGGGGTGGATGTGGCGTCTTGTCGGGTGACGCCGCATCCACCTTCGTGACGCTCCGGCCAGTTGTCAACCGCATCGGTCCCGAACTAGGGCATTAGGGGGTGCCCCGATGGGCTTGGAATCAGCCGAGCCGAGTGCCGTTCAGGTGCTCCGCTGGAATGTTGCCCATCCGTCCTGACTGGTAATCCTCCACCGCTTGGATGATCTCGGAACGGGTGTTCATCACGAATGGTCCGTACTGTACAACCGGCTCGCGGATCGGTTGTCCGCCGAGCAGCAGTACCTCGAAATCGCCCGTCGGACTATGTTGCTGAGAATCAGCTGAAATGGTGATCGCGGCCCCTGGGCCGAACACCGCGAGCTGCCCTTCGGTGTATGAACGTCGCTGCGCACCCACCGCGCCACTGCCGGATAAAACGTACGCCATTGCTGTAAAGTGTTGCGGCCATGGCATTTCCAGTTGCCCGCCCGGAGCGATCGAGGCGTGCGCGTAGGCGATCGGTGTGTAAGTCGAACCGGGACCGCTGAATCCGCCGATCTCGCCCGCGATGATGCGCACCAGCGCGCCGCCGTCATGCGAGCTGACCAGGGTCAATGTCGAACTGTCCAGATCCTGATAGCGCGGCGCGGCCATCTTGAGCGTCCGCGGCAGGTTCACCCAGAGTTGGATGCCGTGGAACAGGCCGCCGGTAGCGACGAGCTCCTCCGGCGGAACCTCGTCGTGCAGGATGCCGGAGCCCGCCGTCATCCATTGGGTGTCGCCTTGGCCGATGGTGCCGCCGCCGCCGTGGGAATCGTGGTGGACCATGGCGCCGTCGAGCATGTATGTGACGGTCTCGAAGCCGCGGTGCGGATGCCACGGCGCACCCTTGGCCTCATGCGGTTCATACGTCACCGGACCCATCTGATCCAGCAGAATGAACGGATCCGCCGAACGTAGATCCACGCTCGGGAACGGCCTGCGGACCTCGAATCCCGCGCCCTCGAGCTGTTTGTGCGCGGTGACGAGCTGCTTGACCGGGCGTTCCCGCAGGGTCCGGTCCGGTCTGGGCAGACGCGGCAGAACTGTGATGTCGTCAACGGTGATGGCGGGCATGGGCACCTCCTGGAGGCAGTTAGTGTCCATGTCAACCAAATGGAGACTAGGATCATTCCCGTGGTGCAGTGGTTGAGCGATGACGAGCAGGAGACCTGGCAGGCCTATGTGCGGCTGCGCCAGCGGCTGGACGCGGCCCTGGCCGCCGGACTGGCCGGTGACGGACTCTCCCCGGCGGATTACGAATTGCTGGTCGCGCTCTCGGCCGCGCCCGAGGACTGCCTGCGCGCCAAGGAACTCGCCGCGGAGGTCTGCTGGGAGAAGAGCCGACTGTCGAAACATTTGGCGCGCATGGCAACTCGCGGACTCGTCGATCGCCGCCCGGCGGCCGACGATGCGCGCGGCATCATTGTGCGGCTCACCCCGGCGGGGCGGCGGGCCATCGAACGCGCCGCGCCGAACCATGTGCAACTCGTGCGCAAGCTTTTCATCGAGCCGATGACGGCGGGGGAGGCCGAGGCCGTGCGCTCGCTGGCCGACAAAGTGGTGCCGGAGGCGGAACGCGTGACGGACGTGGGCACGGCCTGAGGTCGGTTATTCCGCATGCCACCCTTTGACGGGTGGTTTCACCCAGAGGATCTTCTCGTCGGTATGGCCGCGCCGGGCCGCGGGGTGGTCGGGGTGTCGAGCCGCCCAGGCGTCCTTGTCATCGAGCAGTCGCGCCACGACCGACCATGTTTCGTCGGTACTGGGCGGGTTGATACCCGCGGCGCGCGCCAGTTTGCGGCGAACCGCGGCGGGCAGGTCTCCGAGTTCGGCGGCGGTGACGCCCCGATCCCAGAGGTAGGCGGCCACACGGCGCGCTTTCTCGGCACGGCGGCTGACCGACGCATCGGTATGCGCGTAATCGGCCACCCGAGCATCGTACGCCGAGAAGTCCGGGCCCCGATCGGTGTCGATCGGGGCCCGGACTCCGGTATGCGTCAGAGGATCAGTACGCCGAGTTGACGTTGTCCATCGAGCCGTAGCGGTGGGCCGCGTAGTTGCAGGCCGCGGTGATGTTCGAGACCGGGTTCCAGATGTCGAACGGTGTGCCCTCGACGTGGTACGCGGCGAAGGTCGGGTCGATCACCTGCAGCAGGCCCTTGGAAGGGATGCCCATGGCGGCGTTGGAGTCCCACAGGTTGATGGCCTGCGGGTCGCCGCTGGACTCACGGATGATGTTGCGGTAGATGCCGTCGTAGCTGCCCGGAATGCCGTGGGCGGCCATGATGTCGAGCGACTGACGGATCCAGCCGTCCAGGTTGTCCGCGTAGACAGGCGGGGCGGGCGGCGCGGGCGGGGCCGGCGGCGCGGGCTCGGGCTCGGGCATCGGCGCGGGAGCGACCTCGGCTACGGCTACGGCCACGGGTGCCGGTGCCGGGGCGGGTTCGGCGATGGGGGCGATCGCCTCATTGGCGGCGGCGATCGGCTGCTCGTCGGCGACGATCGCAATGCGAGCGGGGACGCTGTCATCGGCTACCGACACCGCGGACGAGGCTGCGACGGCCACGATGCCCGCTGCGGCGACGGCGAAGGTGAACGCTTCGCGGAGTGTGGTGCGGCGGATACGAGAGATGCGTCGATCAGGCATTGCGTAGATTCCTTCTTCGGGGACAGGACCGATCCGGCTGCCTCGAGGCAGTGCGAATCCATGGCGGGAGCCGTGTGGGCCACTCGCCGGATAAAGAGATGTGCTGTTGTGTGGTTTGGTTGTGAGGGACACTCGGGTCCCCGGACACGACGCGGATCAGGTGTGCGGTGCCGTGGAACGCGCTCTGGCGTGGTCCCGGCCCGCGGCGTCGCGCGGAAGCGGTCGGACTTTCGTCCGGCTGCGCTCATTGGGCGGAAGGTTGGGGATTACGATTCCGTAACCGGATTCGCTCTCCGCCGACTGGAACGGGATCAGATCCCGCCACTGCGGCCGTTTCCCGAAGTGTGTACGTCACTCTTCGGTCTTGCTGAACCTCTGGTCTGTTTGCGACCTGATTGCAGAATGGTCACGAAAGGTGAACGGAAGGTGAACGAAGAGTGAATGGAAGGCGATACCGATCTTGAAAACCCCAGGCCGCGATCGAAATCATGGACATGAGCTGGGAGTTTGCTTCTAAACCGCCTGTGCGCTAGCTCACATAATTTTTCGGCTAACAAACGCGATTTTTGTGCCCGAACCCCGATTTCCGTGTCCGAACCGTGACCGATGGACCCCATAGATCACGACCTCGTGACAATCGAAACCGCCCGAATTGTCCGATCTCAGCGCATCTGCCGAGGCCGTGGCACGCGCCACGCCTCCGCCGCACCGGATGGCCGTTTTCGTGAAAGGTGACGAAACGAACAAGGCCCACGCCTACACGGGCATGGGCCTGGTATGAGTGAAGGTGCGCCATCAGGGACTCGAACCCCGAACCCGCTGATTAAGAGTCAGCTGCTCTGCCAATTGAGCTAATGGCGCTTGCTCCGTGTTCCGGTGCGGGACAAACATTAACAGGAGGAGGCCGCAGAAGTGAAATCGCCTGTTGAGCGGGGTGATCGCGGGTCGTCGGCCGGTGTTAACACGGGGCGGGCTCGCGTGGATCTATCCGGTGGAACCTGATCGTGTGGGGGAGTCTTCGCGTTGGATCGGTCCTGTCGGGCTGGCAGAATGACAGGACGTGGTCTCGACCGATCCCGCCTGCGCGGTGGGTTGAGCAGTGCAATCGGTTGGATCCGAAGCCATCGGCGTGTTCTCCAGGAGCGCCGAGACTTGAAACGGGGTTGAGAATAATGAGTGTTGGTCGCGGTCGTCGTCGGTCGATACGGAAACTAGCCGGACCAGTGGCCATGCTCGCTGTACTCGCTTTCGGGCTTACGGCTTGCTCGACATCATCGGGAAGTACCGGTTCGCCCATGGCGATCGACCGTAACCCGATCACCGAATTGATCAAGCCGAAGTTGCTCTCGCCGGTCAAGGACGGCGATGTGGGCGTATCACCGGGTGTACCGATGACCTTCAAGGTCGATGACGGCAAATTGACCGCTGTGAAATTGGTCAATGCGCAGGACCGCCCGGTGACCGGCAAGCTGGCCGCGGACGGTCGCAGCTGGGAGACCACCGAGGTACTCGGCTATGGCAAGACCTACACATTGACCGCCGACGCGATCGGGTTGGGCGGCGCCAACTCCACCAAGCTGCGCTTCACCACCAGCTCCCCGGACAATCAGACCCACCCGTATCTGATCCCGGGTGAGGGGGAGGTGGTCGGCATCGGTCAGCCGGTGGCGGTGCAGTTCGACGAGAACATCCCGAACCGCAAGGCGGCCCAGGATGCGATCAAAATCACCACCAACCCCCCGGTGGAGGGCGCGTTCTACTGGGTGAACAACCGCGAGGTGCGGTGGCGGCCCGAGCATTTCTGGGCGCCCGGCACCAAGGTCACCATTGATGTGAACGTCTACGGCAAGGATCTCGGCAACGGTCTCTACGGTCAGGACAATCTGCACTCGTTCTTCACCGTCGGCGATGCGGTGATCTTCACCGCGGACGACAACACCCATCAGGTGACCGTGGAGCAGAACGGTCAGGTGATCCGCACCATGCCGACCTCGATGGGCAAGAGCAGCACGCCGACCGATAACGGCGTCTACATCGTGGCCGACAAGCACGAGAAGATCATCATGGACTCCTCGACCTACGGTGTGGCGGTGAATTCGCCGGACGGTTACAAGACGCCTGTCGATTTCGCGACCCGTATCTCCTACAGCGGCATCTTCTTCCACTCGGCGCCGTGGTCGGTGGGCGCGCAGGGGTACAGCAACACCAGTCACGGCTGCCTGAATCTGAGTCCCGCGAACGCGCAGTGGGTATTCCAGAACGCCAAGCGCGGTGACGTCACCATCGTGAAGAACACGGTGGGCGGCACCCTGTCGGGCACGGATGGCTTGGGGGACTGGAACATCGCGTGGCCGGAATGGAAGGCGGGTAACGCGGACGCCCGCTGATTCCCGGATGGACAACGAGAACGGCCCCCAGCGGACACGCTGGGGGCCGTTCTCGTTCGAATGGGGTTCCCCGGTCAGGGAATGTTGGGTCCGGGTGTGCCCGGGCAGGTCAGGTTCGCGTTGAACGCGCTGCCGACCGCGGCGCAGATCAGCGGTCCACCGAAGAGGAGTCGCTCCAGTCCGGCGCCGGATCCGGAGTCGCCGGATCCGGTGGTGGTGGCCCCGCCGGAGGATCCGCTGGAGGACCCGGTGGTCGCCGCGCCCGATCCGGAGTCCACCGGCACGGTGGGTAATGCCGCGGCCGCGGCGGCGGTGCTGGTGAGCAGGCTGGCCCCGACGAAGGCTGCGATTACCGCGGAACGCATCACTAGCTGTTGTCTTTCTGGTCGACCGGTGGTGTCCAGGCGACACCTCCCCATAGTGTTCGCAGTCTACGGATCGCCGTGCGATCTGTACCACAATCAGGAGATGATGCGTTTCACAACACATTTCTCGGGGAAAGCTTCTGCGCCGCAAACAAAAGGCCCAGGAGATCCGATTGCTCGGGCCTCCTGGGCCTTGTGGGGTGAGTGACGGGACTCGAACCCGCGACAGCCAGGATCACAACCTGGTGCTCTACCAACTGAACTACACTCACCATCACCGGTGAATCACCGGCGCGCTCGATATTAGCGTGTAACCCCCCCGACTCCCTAATCGGACTCTGGTGAGCCGTTGAGCTGGGCCGTTCCCGCGGTCTGTGCCGGCTCATCCGTGCCGCTCAGTTCGGCGGCGACGGCGGCGATCTCCGTGGTGGACGGGCCCGGCGCGGCCACGAACGCGGTGCGCCGGTAGTACTCCAGCTCGCGAATCGACTCCTTGATGTCGGCGAGCGCACGGTGCGTCAGGCCCTTCTCCGGCTGGCCGAAGTAGATGCGCGGGTACCAACGCCTACACAGCTCCTTGATGGAGCTCACATCGATCATCCGATAGTGCAGGTGGCTATCGAGCGCGGGCATGTCGCGGGCGATGAAGCCGCGGTCGGTGGCGATCGAATTGCCCGCCAGCGGAACCGTTCCCGCGGCCGGGGCGAACTGACGGATGTAGTCGAGCACCTGCTGCTCGGCCTCGGCGAGGGTGACGGTGGAGCGGCGCACCTCCTCGGTGAGCCCGGAGCGCGCATGCATATCGGCCACGACCGCGGGCATGGCGGCCAGCGCCTTGTCGTCGGCGTGGATCACGATATCCACGCCCTCACCGAGAATATTGAGGTCGCTGTCGGTCACGAGCGCGGCCACCTCGATCAGCTTGTCGCTGTCCAGGCGCAGGCCCGTCATCTCGCAATCCATCCACACCACAAGTTTGTCGGACACGCAGGCAACCTTACTGGTTCCTATTTACCGGACGTCGCAGGTTGTCGGCGACGCCATCGAGCATGCGACCCACCGAATGTGATCTGCGGGGATAGGCTTTCGACAGAGATCGGCACAAGCGTTTTCGGTACGACAGCGAACCCTGCCTGCGCGGGAGTCAGACCAGACGGAGGACGTGCGTGAACGAGGCATCGCGGAGCGATTCGACGAGGGGTGGCGGCCGGGAGGCGGGTGGGTCGAGCCCCCAGGAGAAGGCGGCCGCGGCCCGCAAGGCCGCGGAGGAGGCGGCCCGGGTCGCGGCGGAGGCGCAGGCGGCCGCCGAGGCGGCCGAGCGGGAATTGCTCGAACAGGAGGCGGCGGCCGCGTCCGGGGCAAGCGGCGCGCATGCGGTGACGGCGGCCGCGGGGGCGGCGGCGAAGGCCGATCGGACCGCCGAGGCAGCCTCGGTGGCAGCCCAGCAGGAAACGTCGACGACGGCGGCCGCCGCCGTCGCGGATGAGTCGGTCGCGCGGGAGATCGCCGCCGGGTACGCCGCCGAGGGCGCGGCGCTGGAACTCGGCGCGGTGGTGGTCGACGGACAGGTGGATCCCGCCGCGCTGGTGCGGATTCCGATGCGGACCATGAACCGGCACGGGTTGGTCGCGGGTGCCACCGGCACCGGTAAGACGAAAACGCTCCAGGGCATCGCCGAACAGCTCTCTCGCGCAGGCGTTCCCGTGGTGCTCGCCGATATCAAGGGTGACCTGTCCGGGCTGGCTCGACCAGGTGCGTCCAACGAGAAGATCACCGCGCGGGCCGCCGAGACCGGCGCGAGAGACTGGGCGCCTGCCGGATTCCCGACCGAATTCGTCTCGCTCGGCACCGGCGGCATCGGGGTGCCGATCCGGGCCACCATCACCGCCTTCGGGCCGGTGCTGCTCAGTAAGGTGCTGGGGCTCAACGAGACCCAGGAAAGTACGCTCGGACTGATCTTCCACTGGGCGGACAAGCAGGGGCTGGCGCTGCTGGATCTGAAGGATCTGCGCGCCGTCATCACACATCTGACCAGCCCCGAGGGTAAAGAAGACCTGAAGGGGATCGGTGGGGTCTCCGCCGCCACGGCGGGCGTGATCCTGCGCGCGCTGGTGAATCTGGAGGCCGACGGCGGCGACACTTTCTTCGGTGAGCCGGAACTGGATCCGGCCGACCTGGTACGGACCGCGGGCGGGCAGGGTGTCATCACGCTGTTCGAACTGGGTGCGCAGGCCGCGCGGCCGGTGATGTTCTCCACCTTCCTGATGTGGGTGCTCGCCGATCTGTTCCAGACCCTGCCCGAGGTCGGCGATATCGATGAGCCGAAGCTGGTCTTCATCTTCGACGAGGCGCATCTGCTCTTCGCGGACGCGTCCAAGGCGTTCCTGGATCAGGTGGAGCAGACGGTCAAGCTGATCCGTTCCAAGGGGGTCGGCGTCTTCTTCTGCACCCAGCTGCCCACCGATATCCCGAATCCGGTGCTCTCCCAGCTGGGTGCGCGCATCCAGCACGCGCTGCGTGCCTTCACCCCCGATGACCAGAAGGCGCTGTCCAAAACGGTGCGCACCTACCCGAAGTCCGAGGCCTACGATCTGGAAGAGGCGCTCACCTCACTGGGCACCGGCGAGGCGATCGTGACGGTGCTCTCGGAGAAAGGCGCGCCGACGCCGGTGGCGTGGACCAGGATTCAGCCACCGCGCTCGCTGATGGACACCATCGGCGACGACGAGATCGAATCGCGTGCGCTGGTCAGCGCACTAGCCGCGAAGTACGGCCAGACCATCGACCGGGAATCGGCCTACGAACTGCTCACCGCCAAGATCGAGGCGGCGGCCCGGAATGCCACGGAGGCCACGGCCGCACCGGGTCGTCCAGCGAAGCAGGTCGAGGAGGAATCCGCCGCCGAACGCATCATGAGGAATCCGGCCGTCATGAGCTTCCTGCGTTCCGCGGCGTCGGCGGCCGGTCGGGAGATCAGCCGGAGTCTGTTCGGTACGCGCCGCCGCCGCTGATCCCGACCGCCCGAGGCGCGATCCTCGAGGGGAGGAATCGCGCCGGTGGCCATCTGTGCGGGTAGAACCGCCGGTGCGGAGGCCGGACGGGGTGGTGGGCGGACCGACTTCGAGTACCTCGGTACTCGATACTCCACGTCGGGTCGGCGCTAGATTCACCGTGGTGTTCGGGCCAGGTGACGAAGGGAATCATAGTGCCGACCGTGAATTTCGGGACGAAGGATGAGCCCGGTTTCGAATTGCAGCAGAGCGCGGATCTGATCGTGGTCCGGGCACAGGAGGGGCGGGGGATCCCGCGCAGGTCCGGATCGGTTCGCACCGCGGTGAGCGGGCAGATCGATGACGTGACCCTCGTGGTGAGTTATCCGGAGGCCGGTGTCGAGGTCTATCGGCTGCCGCCGGGATCCGGACCGGTCGAGGAGCGCAAGGCGGCGTTGAACGCCGCGCCGGAAGTACGGTTCGCGGGGCGGGTACTGGTGGATCCGGGCACCGAGGAACCGGTGCTGTACACCGAGAACATCTTCGTGAAGTTCGTCGACGACGCCGATCCCGCCGAATGCCTCGCCACCCTGCGTGAGAGGGGCCTGCATATCAAGGAGCAGGTGACCTATGCCGCCAACGCGTACTTCACCGCGGCCGAGGAAGGCACCGGCCAGCGGGTCTTCGATATCGCGAACGCGTTGCTGCGCCGCGCGGATGTGCAGTACTGCCATCCGGAACTGATCCGGCGCCGTTCACGCAAGGCGGTCTTCGCCCAGCAGTGGCATCTGAGGAAGACCGCGATCGGTGGCGTCGTGGTCGACGCGCACGCGAATGTGGAAGCAGCCCACGCGATTACGCGTGGCACGGGGGTGACGATCGCCGTCATCGACGACGGTGTGGACATCGATCACCCGGAATTCGCGGGCGCGGGCAAGGTGATCGCGCCGCGCGATGCCACGCTGGGGACCAGCGATCCGCGCCCGAAGGATACCTTCGGCACCGGACCCGACAACGGCGACAACCACGGCACCGCCTGCGCGGGCGTGGCGTGCGCGAGCGGCGTTCTCGGCGCGTCGGGAGTGGCGCCGGACGCCCGGCTGATGCCGATCCGACTGGCCTCCGGGCTCGGATCGCAGGCGGAGGCGAAGGCCTTCGAATGGGCCGCCGACCATGGCGCCGATGTGATCTCGTGCAGTTGGGGTCCCGCGGACGGTGCGTGGTTCCGGCCGGGCGATCCGGCCCACAACCGCGTGGTCGCGCTGCCCGCCAGCACCCGCCTCGCCATCGAACATGTGGTCACCACCGGGCGCAACGGCAAGGGCTGCGTCATTCTGTTCGCCGCGGGTAACGGCAACGAATCCGTCGATAACGACGGTTACGCCTCCTTCTCGAAGGTGATCGCCGTCGCAGCCTGTAACGACACCGGGAAGCGCAGCGTCTACAGCGATTTCGGCAAGGCCGTGTGGTGTGCGTTCCCGAGCAACGATTTCGGGCATCGGCCGTTCGGACATCCGGATGCGCTGACCTCCGGTATCTGGACCGTCGACCGGCACGGCGGTCGTGGGTACAACCCCGGCGATACCAACAGGGGTGATCAGGCCGGGAACTTCACCAACAGCTTCGGCGGCACCTCGAGCGCCTGCCCCGGTGCGGCCGGCGTAGTGGCGCTGGTTCTCTCGGTGCATCCGGACCTGGCGTGGAACGAGGTCAAGGAATTGCTGAAGGGCACCTCCGACAAGATCGATCCCACGGGCGGTGGGTACGGCCCGGACGGACGCAGCGACAAGTACGGCTTCGGCCGACTGAATGCGCTCGCCGCGGTGCGGGCGGCGCGATCCGCAGCGCAGAACACGGTGCCGGTCAGCTGAATTCGCTCGGCAGGAAGGGGGGGACAACCATTGGTAATCGATGATCCACATTGCAACAATGGAAGGTTCTGCTGCTGCCGACGACCGGGGAATGGGTAGTAGTCCAATGAAACTGCTGATCGCGGATGACAGTGCTCTTTACCGTGAAGGACTTGCCACGATTCTGGCCGGGGAGTGGGGTCCGGACGCGGTGTGTACCGCCTCGGACCTGGCCTCGATGAATGCCGCGATCGGCCGGGGCAGTCCCGACATCATCCTGTTGAACCTGGCCTCGGAGGAGAGCCGGGCCCTACTACTGGCCGCCCGCGAGGCAAGTCCGGCCTCGCGGGTGGTCGTGCTCGGCGTTCGCGAGCACGACCGGGACGAGATCATCGAATGCGCCGAACTCGGCGTGGCGGGCTATCACCTGCGCTCCGAGCCGCTGGATCAGTTGCTGAAGCTGATCGTGGCGGTCGCGGCCGGGGAAAGCCTGTGCTCACCGCGAGTGACTGCGATTCTGTTGGCGCGCTTGTCTTCCAATGCCGCGCGCGTGACGCCGACGGCACGGGTGCTGGGACTTTCACCGCGGGAGACCCAGATCCTCGAGCTGGTGGATCTAGGCCTGTCCAACCGGGAGATCGCGGATCGGCTCTGCATCGAGGTGCATACGGTGAAGAACCACGTGCACAACCTGCTCGCGAAGCTGGGGGTACGGCGGCGCGCGGAGGCGGCGGCGGTACTGCGTCGACGCGGCGTACCCCCGTCCTTGGCGGACTGACCGGAAGTAGGACCAATCCGCTCCGCTCCGAAGATGGATCCGTCGGTTCATTTACCGCGGCTGTCCGGGCGAACATGCTGATTGCATGGCTGTTCGGTTGGCGCTGGTGGGGATCCCGCGGCTGCTCGCCGACCTCATCGGTTCCGCCTTCACCGAGGCCGACGATGTGGTCGTCGAAAGGTTCGACGAGGAGGCCGCCGCTGGGCGCGGCGAGTTCGGTGCGTGCCGCCACGATGTGCTGATCGCCGGCGTGGACGACCCGTGGGACGACGGACTGCGTGCCGAGTTCGGCCGCATCGATGCGGTGGTGCTCGGTATGCGACCCGACGGACGCGTCACCTGGATCTACGAGATGCGGCCCTGCCCACGGGCACTCGGTGCGCTCGACCCGCGGCAACTGCGTCGGGTGGTGCTGGATTCGATGCGCTCGGCGGGCCCGCCCGCCGGGGGTGAATAGGAGTATCAGATGGCTGTCACGATCACGAATCTGCTGGTATCGGGGCCGCTGACCATACCGCTGGCCACCGGTCGGGCGGTACGGCTCGGCCCGGGTGAACAGTCGCCGGAGTTGCCGGATGCCGAGGTGACCGGCAACGCCAAGGTGGACAAATTGCGGAGTCGGCGGCTGATCGAGGTCGTAACGGTCAGCGATGCGTCCGAGGGGTCGGCGGTGGAAGCGCCCGCAGAACCGCTCGCGGCGGCGAATCCGGCCGAACCCTCGCGACGTCGAAAAGGCGCGTAATGCGACGGCTTCGAGCACTGGTGCTTACCCACCCCGCCGGTTTCGCCGGCTGCCACCCACCGCGTTGAGGAGACATTCATGCCTGCACTGAGCTATCCGGGCGTGTACATCGAGGAGGTATCGAGCGGGGTCCGGCCGCTCGATATCGCGAGCACGTCGACCGCCGCGTTTGTCGGTCTCGCCGAGATGGGGCCGAATGCGGCCACCAGGGTGACGAACTGGACGGAATTCCAACGCCGCTACGGCGCATTCTTCGCCGACAGCTTTCTGGCGCACAGCGTGTTCCAGTACTTCAACAACGGCGGCAGGCAGTGCTATGTCGTGCGCGTTACCCGGTCGGACGCCGCAATCGCCACCGTGACGATCAACAATCGCGCGGCCACCGCGGTGCCGGGGTGGACGTTCGCGGCGAAGAACAAGGGAACGTGGGGCAATTCGCTGCTCCTGCAGATCGAGGACGGCTCCGTCAATCCCGGCGACGAGTTCAAGGTGAGCATCCGTCGGCAGACCGATCCGGCGGTAGTTCCGGCCGATGTCAACGAACTCGCGCCATTGGAGGTATTCGACAACCTCAGCGTCGATTCCGCCGCGGCGAACTTCGTCGAAGCGGTGCTCGGCCGGGAGTCGATGCTGATCGACGCGCGCATGTTGGCCGGCAACACCAGTGTTCAGCGCGGTGTACATCGCGGTGGCGTCGGACCAGCCCTGCCGCTGGCGGGGAATCTGAGTCTGCAGATCAATCTGGACGGTGACGGATTCCAGGTCGTCACCTTGCCCGCCGCGGCAGGCGCCACCAATGATCCGGCGGCCGTCGCGACGGCGCTGCAGGTCGCGGTACGCGCGTTGACCAAGCGCAAGACCTCGACCGACGTCGCCGCGTTCACAGGTTTCACCTGCACGGTCGAAACACCGGCCGGACAGCCCCGGCTGGTGTTGCAGTCGGGGACCTCGGCCGCGACCTCGTCGGTGCTGGTGCAGCCGGCGTCGGCGACCGACGCCACGGTCGCGCTGCGCCTCGGTGCGGGTAGCGGCGGACGCTCGGAATCCGGATCGGCGGTGCGCCGTCCGGCCACGATCGCGGTGGCACAGATCGGGGACGCGGCTGTCGCTGCGCCCATTTCGGCACCCGTGCCGGGCTCCGACGGCATCGCCCAGGTCACCCCGCAGACCTTTGCCGCGGCCTTCGCCGAACTGGACGCGCTGACCGATGTCAGCTTGCTCGCGGTTCCCGGCGAGGGCAGCACCGCGATGTTCGACCTCGGCATGGGCTACTGCGCCAACCGGCCGCTGCAGGACATGTTCTATATCGGTGAAACCGCTTCGCACGACGACACCGACGACGAGGCGGCGTCCTTCCGCCGACAGCTCACCAAAGCCAACTCCTATGGGGCCGTGTACTTTCCGTGGGTCAAGGCGCTGGATCCGAGCGGTCGTTCCCGCGAACCCGTCCTACTGCCGCCCTCCGGATATGTCGCGGGGCTCTACGCGCGCATCGATGCCACTCGTGGTGTGTGGAAGGCGCCGGCCGGTGTGGAGGCCAGCCTGAACGGCGTTGTCGGGTTGGCCACCGAACTCACCGATATGCAGCAGGGGAACCTGAATCCGATCGGGGTCGATGTGATCCGGCGGTTCGCGGGTTCGGGTGTGGTGGTCTTCGGTGCCCGCACCATCACCTCCGATCCGGCGTGGCGGTACGTGCCGGTGCGCCGCACCGCGATCATGCTGCGGGTCAGCATCTACAACGGGATTCAGTGGGCGGTATTCGAACCGAACGACGAGTCGCTCTGGTCGCAATTGCGGCTCAATATCGGTGCGTTCATGACGACGCTCTTCCGGCAGGGCGCATTCCAGGGCGCCACGCCCACGGAGGCGTTCTTCGTCAAATGTGATGCCGAGACCACCACACAGCCCGATATCGATGCGGGGGTCGTGAACATCCTGGTGGGCTTCGCGCCCCTGAAGCCCGCGGAATTCGTGGTCGTGAGAATCAGCCAGAAGGCTGGGCTGGCGTCCGGGTAACCGATACGGCCACAGTCGATAAGGAGTGCCGCACATGGCAAAGTTCACTGTCAACTCCACGCGATTCGATCCCTATCTGGGGTTCCGGTTCAAGATCGTGGTCGACGGCCAGCCGGTGGCCGGTCTGAGTAAATGCAGTGCGCTCAAGCGCACGACGGAGGTCACCGCGTGGTACGAGGGCGGTGATTCCAGTGGGCCGCATCAGATTCCGGGCAAGACGAAATACGACCCGATCACGCTGGAGGCCGGTGTTACCCATGACACCACCTTCGAGGCATGGGCCAACAAGGTGAACAACTTCCAGGGGGATCCGGCGATGTCGCTGGCGACCTTCCGCAAGAACATCAGTATCGAGGTCTACAACCTCCAGGGGCAGAAGGTGCTGGCCTACAACGTCTTCCGCTGCTGGGTCTCGGAATATCAGGCGCTGCCACAGCTGGATGCGGCCGGCAATGCGGTGATGATCAGCACCATCAAGCTGGAGAACGAGGGCTGGGTTCGCGACACCTCGGTGGCCGAACCCCGGGAGACCTAGGGATGTTGGTGGACGAGTTGCCCGGCGGCTATTGGGACAGCGATGGCAGGTTGCATCGCGGCTTCGAGCTGGTGCCGCTGACCGGCCGCGACGAGGAGTCGCTGGCCGGTGCGATCGGCGCGCGACCGGCTACCTTCGTCACCGAGGTACTCAGTCGCTGCGTCGGCCGGATCGGAGCCATCAGCCCGGTTTCGGCGCAGGTCGCGCGGGAACTGCTCGTCGGAGATCGTCAGTACCTGTTGCTTCGGTTGCGTGCGGCGACATTCGGGGAGCGGGTCCGCGCGCATCTGATCTGCCCGTGGCCGGACTGCGGTAAACCGGCCTCGCTGGATTTCTCGATCGCGGATGTTCCGGTGACGTCGGTGGCCGAGCGCGCGCCCCGGCACACCATGACGGTTTCGGACAACTCGGAGCCGCTCGAGATCGAGTTCCGATTGCCCAACGGTGCTGATCAGGAGGCGGTTTCGGGATTGCTCGGGACCAACGAGGCGGCCGCGTTGACCGCATTGCTGGCGCGTTGTGTGGTCCGGATCGGATCGCGCACGCCGCCGGACGAGCAGCAGATCGCCGCTCTATCCCCGCGAGCCCGGTTCGCGATCGAGGAGCGAATGGCCGCACTGGCGCCACGAGTCGACCAGACCATGCACACCGCATGTCCGGAGTGTCATCGAACATTCGTGGCGCCGTTCGACATTCAGCACTTCTTCTTCGGCGAGTTCCGCACCGACAACGACACGCTCTATCGGGAGGTGCACTACCTCGCCTACCACTACCACTGGAGTGAGCACGAGATCATGGGGCTCACCCGCGACAAGCGGCACAGGTATATCGATGTGCTGGCCGGAGCGCTGGAGGAGTACGACGATGGCGGGTGAGGGATACCTCCGCGGCGTGCTCGCCGATGGGGCGCGACGGTTCCGGTATCGCAATGAGGTGCGTACCCTGCTCGGGCTGCCCGATGAGGTGGGCGAGCGGGTCAGCTTCGCGCCGCCGATGCGCGGTGGATTCGTCGGTGTGGCGCGCTCGGGGGAGTTCGCGGCGGAATCGGGGGCGGCACCTGCGGCCCGGCGTAGTTCGCTGCCCACGTGGATTTTCGACGTGGACACCGCGGTTGTCGATAGTGATGCCTCGGCACGCGACACGGTTGTGTCGCGTTCGGCCGAGTCCTTCGACGCGTGGGCGGCGGTCCCGATAACCGAAATCCCACCCCGCGTAACCACCTTCATCGAGCATACGGATAGGCAGGACGTACGGCGGCACGGATCAGGGGTGCCGTCGACCGACGGTGATGCCGGAAGCAGTGCGATCCCATCGACTGCCCCGCCGACCGCCGGTGACCGTGGAACTGATGGTGGTGCCGTGTACTCGACTGTTCCGCAATGGATCTCACCGTCCGCGCCACCCGCGGGCCTGGATCGATCGCAGCAGGATCCGGTGCCTGTCACACCGGAGTATGTCGCGGGAATTCGGCATGTCGATCGGATACCGGGAGACAGTGCGCCGGTGATCTCTCACGGCAGTGCCCCGGAGACGACGGAGTTACCCGGCCGTGCGGCGTATGACATGGGACGTACGATGCCGGATGCTCGTGCCATCCCAGCAACGGTGGCGCCGCCTGTCCGCGACGCGGCGGCGGCACCAATGGTGCGACCCGGCGGATCGGCGGCGGCCGATCCGGGGGAGGCGGACACTCCGCCGATGCCTGATTCTGCGGTGTCACAGGGTGATTCGCCACGACGGAACCGTTCCGCAGTCGGCTCGGTGCGCCCGTCCGAACACCGACCGGCCTCCGCACGCACCGTATCGCCGCGGCCGGTGCGTGGTCCGGCGACGGGTACGTTCCCAACCGTCGACGATGCCGACATGCCGGAGTGGTCACACCCACCGAACCGAGCGAGTGAGGATCCGGCCGCAGCCCCGCCCCCGGTCGTGCGGGATATCGTCGTCGCCCGGACGGCCTCGGCGCACGACGGCGCCATCGCCTTCTGGGAGCGCCGTTATCTCAGCCTGCTGCGATTGCGGAGCCTCCGATGAGCGCGTCGACGGCGATCGGCACGGTCAGTACGTCGCTGCGGAATCTGCTCGTCGGCGAGATGCAGCTGCGACCCGCGGTGGAGGTCACGGTGTTGGCCCCCGACGAACCGGGTGGAAGCCGCCGGATCAACCTGTTCCTCTACCGGATCGCGGAGAACCCGTACCTGAGGAATCAGGACTTCACGGTGCGCCCGGGTTCGCCCGATCAACTGGTACCGCCGCCACTTTCGCTCAACCTGTACTACCTGCTGACCGCGTACGCACCCAATGACCAAATCAATGGCAACGCGGCCGCGCACCAGCTCCTGGGCGAGGCCATGCGGGTGTTCTACGAGCACCCCGTCGTCCCTGCCGTGCACCTCGATCCCGAGTTGTCGGCGGCGCGCGAAAACCTGCAGATCGCCGCAACGACACCGGATCCGGAGGAGATCAGCCGGATCTGGACCACCTTCGCCAAGCCCTTCCGGATCTCGGTGTTGTATCAGGTATCCACGGTCCAACTGGATCGGCTGCCCGGCGCGGCACAGCCGCTGCCCACGCGCGTGCGCCGTATCGGTGTGGGGGAGGTGCGCGCACCGTTCCAGCCGCCCGTGGTCACCGGCATGACGCCGTCGGGAGGTCTGGCGGGCACCGAAATAACCTTCACTGGAACATATTTCGCTGGTCGAAAAGCTCACGTTGTCATCGCCGAGCGCACGATCTTCGCCGAACAGCTCACCGGTGATTCGTTCACGGCCATACTGCCCGCCGATCTCCCTCCCGGCCTATACGACATGCAGGTCGACGTCTCCGGACTGTTCCGCCGCACGTTCCTCTTCGAGGTGCGGTCATGACCGGCACCGTATATCGAGAGAATTTCGATCACCTCGCCGACGAACTGCGGCGCCTCGACCTGATGATCCGCATGCGCGCGAGCACTCTACGGCTGCGCAACCGCGAATTCGCCGAGGAACAGATGGCTCGCGCGGTGTACATCAGCGAACAGGAAGTCGATTGGCTGCTCGCGACCGATTCGGACACCGGGACGACCGCGGTGCCCGAGAGTCTGCTCTCGCGGCTGCGCGCCCTGTCGGAAGATATCGAGACCGGGGTTCACGGCAGTCTCGAGCAGGGGATCTGGCTCGCGCTACCGATGCTGGGGCGGCTCTTCGGGCTCACTTCGCTCGAACTGGAGGCCGTGGTGATCTGTCTGGCCCCCGAACTGCGCCGCAAGTACGACCGGCTGTATGCCTATCTACAGGACGACATCACACGCAAGCGTCCCAGTGTCGACCTGATCGTGGAGTTGCTGTGCGCGAGCGAACCGGAAAGGTGGCGCGCCCGTATCTGTTTCACCGAGGCCGCCCCGCTGTTGCGGGCGGGCATCCTGCGGCAGATCGATGACCCGGGCAGCCCGTCCGGATCGTCGGGGCTGGCGCAGTTCCTGGCTCTGGACCCGCAGATCTGCCAATTCCTGCTGGGCACGGCCGAATTGGATCCGCGCCTGATAGATGTCGCGGAACTGAACCGTTCCGCGCCGCAGCCGTCGCCGCCCGTCGTGGATCCAGAACTCGTCGACGGCGTCGCCCGGCTCGTCGAGCGCCGACTGGACGCCGCGGGACCGCGGCATAAATCGGTGTTCTACCTCAGTGGTCCCGCCGGTGTCGGCAGACGTGAGCTGGCGCGACAGGTCTGCGATCGATGCGGCATAGCGTTGCTCTCGGTGGAGGTCGACGCGCATGCCGCCGAATCGGCGCGGTTATTGCGGCTGGCGATGCGCGACGGTCTGCTGCACCAGGCGGCGGTGTTGATCCTCGGTGCGGATGCGTTGGTGCACAACGAGAACCATGCGCTGCGTACGGCGCTGTCGACCGCAATCGCGGACTTCGGCTGGCTGGTATTCCTGATCGGCTCGTCGGAATGGGCGGGCGGTGACGAGCTGGGTGGTGTCGTGGTCCAGCCGATTCCCTTGGAGTTGCCGGATATCACGCGGAGCGCGGCGATCTGGCGCTACCACCTGTCCGGGCAGTTCACGGATACCCCGGGCTGGGCCGAGCAATTGGCATCGCGGTTCCACCTGCCGCCGGCGCGCATCAAGGCGGCCGCGGAGCTCGCCGAGAACGACCGTCTCCGATCCGCCGCGCCGCGGGAGTTGGCACTCGCCGACGTCTCCGCCGCATGCCGTCGGCAGTCCGACCGGAAGCTGGGAGACCGGGCGGCCAAGGTACGCCCGGTGTGCGGGTGGTCCGATCTGGTCCTCCCACCCGACCGCATCGGCTTGCTCCGGGACCTCTGCGCACAGGTTCGCCACCAGCATCGGGTCTACCTCGACTGGGGATTCGGCCCGAAACTCAACCGCGGCAAGGGCATCAGCGCGCTTTTCACCGGACCGCCCGGTACCGGCAAGACCATGGCGGCCGAGGTGATCGCCGCCGACCTCGACCTGGACCTGTACAAGGTGGACCTGTCCGGTGTGGTGAGCAAATACATCGGCGAGACCGAAAAGAACCTCGCACACATCTTCACCGAGGCCGAGGCCGGTAACGCCATCCTCTTCTTCGACGAGGCGGATGCGCTGTTCGGTAAGCGCACCGAGGTATCCGACGCCCACGACCGCTACGCCAATATCGAGACCAGTTACCTGCTGCAACGCATGGAGGACTACGACGGCGTCGTCATACTGGCCACCAACTTCCGGCAGAATATGGACGAAGCGTTCACCCGCCGCCTCCGCTTCATCGTGGACTTCCCGTTTCCTGCGGCAGACAGCCGGAAGCGCATCTGGCAGCAGCTGTTTCCACCGCGAGCCCCGCTCGCCCCCGACCTCGATTTCGAGGCACTCGCGCGCGAACTCCCGGTGGCGGGCGCAACCATCAGAAATATCGGCCTGAACGCCGCCTTCCTCGCCGCCGCCGACGGCGGCACCATCGACCGCGGTCACGTCCTGCGCGGAGCCCGCCGGGAATACGAGAAGATCGGCAAGCTCTGGCGGGAAGCCGATAGTGGTACCCCGGATTCCGTGGGGGGACAGCAATGTTGATCTACGAACACCCTCGGCAAGTCCGGCGCACGGCGCTGATCCCCGGCGCGCCGGCTGCCCCGGTCACCCGCGATTCGGGGCCGTTCACGCACCGCGATCTCGGCAACGACTATGTCCAGCGAAGCGCTGCCCCGGCGTCGACCCGGCCACTCATACAAAGACAACCCGCCAACAAGCCCACCGAGAAATCGACGGCGCAACCGGCATCCGAAGCCTCGGGTGCGCCGAAGTCCACGGACTTCCGCAGGATCACGATGGAATTCGACGGTGCGGATCTGATCGTATTCGGCGATGGTCGCGAGATCTTCCGATACTCGGGCCAATCGGGACGGCCAGGACCGCTGTCGGAGAAGGACGCCAAGGAATGCGGGGCCGACCCGGTGACCGACTCGTATATGAACGACAAGCGGTTCGTCGGCGTCAAGGACCACGGCCCGATTCCGGAGGGCACCTACGTTTTCGCGGGCAGCCAGATCGAGCGATTCGACTTCGGCGAGCGCCTGCGTCTCGGTCTCGGCGGCATCGTCGGACAGCAGAACGTGACGGTGCACGGTCGGCCGGTGCACGCCGGTGACTGGGGGACCGGCCGGGTTGCATTGCGCCCACTGGGCAAAGTGCGACCGGGTCCCTGCGGCGACCCGAACGCCCGCGGCGACTTCTTCCTGCACGGCGGAATCCTGGCGGGCAGCTCGGGATGTATCGATATCGGCAACAGCGGATTCGATCGCGTGACGGAATTCCTGGCCGGGGATCGCAGAGCGGTCACGGTCACCGTCGAATACAAGCGGCCCGCACCCTCGATCGGAGTCTTCACCGGCCTGTCCGGCGCGATCGCCTACGGCAATGTGCGCATCGGCCAGGGACCCTCGCTACGCCTCGGCGCCGAATTCGCGCCGACGGGTACGCGCGGTGTGCTGTCGCCCGGCTATGACCTCGTATTGCAATGGGCCGGTGGCGCATTGACCGCTGGGGCGCGGCTCGATATCCCGTTCAGCGATAAGGAAGCCTTCGTCCGTGCCGGTCTCAGCGGCGGTCTGGACTTCCGGGTTTTCGGTCCGCTGTTCGGTCGTTTGTTCGGCGGCTACGACTGGGACCTCACCGGTGCGACCCGTACCCGAGGCCCCGAAGCGGGCGCGGCCCTGCGCCTCGACCTCAACCGCTACCAGCTCGAAGTGATCTACAACGTGCTCCGTCCAGCGGCGGATGACGAACGAGTCCACCAAGCCCTGGTCGGGCTCGGCTTCAAGTTCGGTCGATGAAAGGGGTGTGCAATGTTGACCAGACAGCAGAATCGGATGTCGCAGCGATCGGTCGATTCGCCCACCACGACGCATGATTCGAGGCATGCGGGCGGCACATCGACAGCGCCGGATGCGGTGTTGCGGCGCAGCCTCGGCAATGACCACTTGCGGAGTACCGACCCCGATCGAGAACCCTCGGCCGCACGCAATCCGGACCGTTCCGCGAGCGGCGGTTGCGGGATGGGCAGTTGTGGCGGCTGTGCGGTGGGTCGAATCCAACTGAAGCTGATGGCCGGACCGGTCGATGACGAATACGAGCGGGCCGCCGACAAGGCTGCCGACGAGGTCATGAGCGGGGAAGGCCGACGACCGGTGCTGTCACGGCTACGCGATCCACAACCGCTCGATCCACCACTGCAACGTGCCTGTCACGGCTGTGGTCCGACCGGTCACGGCCGACTCGACGACGAATCCGAGGAACGCGTACAGCGGCGCGCCGATACGCCGGACCCGTCCCTGACTTCGGGTGGCCCGATTGCCGAATCCGCCCAGGCCGAGATCAGCGCACTGCGCGGTGGCGGTGCGCCGCTGGCTGCCGCGGATCGGACCTACTTCGAGACTGGCTTCGGGAGCGACTTCAGCCAGATCCGCGTGCACACCGGCGCTCAGGCCGGTGCCGCTACCCGCGCGATCGGCGCCCGGGCCTTCACATCCGGGCACGATGTGGTGTTCGGTGATGCGGAATATCAGCCGGGCACGGCATCGGGCCGATGGCTTATCGCCCATGAACTGGCGCATACCCTTCAGCAATCCGAGATGCCCGGATATCTCCAGCGACTGACGATTACCCGGCACACATTGACCTCGGGCGCATGCGGTGAACGCAATGTCGAGTGGGTGTTCAGTCTCGATGCGGCCGCGCCCGCGGACGGCTACATCGTGCAGCAGGTCGAGAATTTCGAGTTCGTCCGCGCCTGTCCGGAACCCGCGATCGGTCCGTCCGGCCCGATCGGAAAGTTCTGGGAGGCGTGGCCGGTCCGCCAAGGCGCGAAGGTGGATTGGACGACCGTGCGCGACAGGTGGACCGATGGGAGCACCCGCCCCGGCAGGCCGGGGCGTAATGGCAGAGATGTCGCCGTCGGCACCGTGAAGTTCTTCACCAAGGCGGTGACCGGAGATCTGGGTGACTTCAATGTGGCTCCGGCCGATCCGAGTAGCGCGTGGGGGCCCGGGAAGGTGCGCACTTCCGGCGCACTTCCCTCGACTCCGACCGAGCCCTCGTGGTGGAGCAAGAAGCCGACCGAAGGTCCGGCCACCAGATCGGCCTCGTCGGAATGGGATTGCTGTGGCACGGACGCGTCCAAGCATATGAGCACGGTGAAGGCGACGCCGTGATCCGGCGAAAGGATGAACGACGATGACCGATGGATTCCCCAATAAACCGAAGATTCTGCGGGGTGCGTTCGTGGAGTTCGGGTTGAGTCTGCCGCCGCTGATTGTGGTGTTCCAGTTCAATCCGGTTCAGCTGACGCGCAATCGGGGGCTGACGTTCAGTTTTCCCGGGGCGTCGAACGGTGCCGGGAGCGGCGGGTCGGTGGAGCGGACGTTGCGGAAGTTCCACGGGGACAAGGCCAATGCCAATCTGCTGAACTTGCAGAAGAACCAGTTGGTGACGGTGCAGGAACAGACGATCGGATTCGATATCCGGCTGGACGCGACCGACAAGCTCGACGACGGGGATGGGATCACCGAGGAGTTCGGGGTGGCGCCGCAGATCGCCACGCTCGAGTTGATGGTGACGCCGAAGGCGGAGAGTCTGATCGGGGCCGCGGTCAGCGCGCTGTTCGGGAAACCGAAGGGGTTCAGTTTTACTCGCGGCGCCAATCCGCCGCTGGTGCTGTTCATCTTCGGTCGCAAGCGGGTGCTGCCGGTGAATATCAACAGCATGAATATCACCGAGACGGAGTTCAGTACGCATTTGAATCCGGTTCGGGCCACGGTGGCGGTGAGTCTGACGGTGATCGAGGGCGGCAGTGTGCCGTATTCGTACACGCGAGCGCTGACCGAGGTGATGTCGGTGCTGAATCTGGCCAACATCGCCGATGTCGCCGATGTCGTCATACCGGGGTGAGCGCATATGTTCGGTACGAGTTCGCGTTATCGGAAAGTCCCGGATGTGGCGGTGCCCGATGCCACGGGTCGGGTGGTGCCCGCCAAGGGGATTCGGCCGTTACCCGAGGTAGCCGGTCGGCTCGACCACACGCTCGCGGCGGGTGACCGGCTGGATCAGCTGGCGTTCACCTACTACGGCAGGGCGCTGGATTACTGGCGCATCTGCGACGCCAACCCCGAATTCCTCTCGCCCCTCGCTCTGATCGGCATGGAACCCATTGGCACGACAGAGTTTCCGGTGAAGTCGGCGGTGGCCGATCCGCCCTGGGCGCGACTGCTCGCGGCATTGGCCGACACGGTCGGGGTGGAGGGAGTCACGCTGGTGACCGAGGCGACGAGCGTGCCCGGGCGACATACGGTGGCGGTGACACACAATCGGGCCACCATCGATGTACCGCGGCTGGCATCGGCGATCGACAAGGCCGGTTTCGAGCCGGGCCCGCCGGTGCAGCGCGGACAACTCGGGCGGTCGATCGCCATTCCGTCTCCGGTCGGTGAGTAGGTGATGGCGATGAAACACGACAGTCTGCGCGTGGAAATCGACGGGGCCGAGATCGAGGACCTGTACCGGGACCTGATGAGCCTCGAGATCGAACTCGACGATCAACTGGCGGCGATGTTCCGGATCACCGTGGCGCTGTCACAAAGTCCCGACGGGTCGTGGCCATATCTGGACGACCCTCGGTTCTCGCTGTGGCGCCGGGTGGTCCTCACCGCGGGCCTCGAGGACGACGAGCAACAGCTGATCGTCGGTTACATCACCCATCTGCGCCCGACCTTCGGGACGGGCCTCGAGCAGTGCCGCCTCGATATCTGGGGGATGGACGCCACCGCGCTGATGGACCGGGTGGATCGGCTGAAGGATTGGCCGAATAAGACCGACAGCGATATCGCGACCGAGATCTTCCAAACCTATGGACTCACCCCCGAGGTGACCGGCACCGATATCGTCCACGACGAGGAACTGTCCACCATCATCCAGCGCGAGACCGACATTCAGCTGCTTCGGCGGCTGGCGCTACGCAATGGCTTCGAATGTTTCGTCGACGGCGACACCGGTTACTTCCGCACACCGGCCGTGGACACCGCGCCGCAGCCGGTCCTCTCGGTGCTGTTCGGCGCCGAGACCACAGTCAACCGGTTCGAGCTGGAGGTCAACGCGCTGGCGCCGGCCGATGTGACGATGTGTCAGCTGGATCATGTCAGCGGCGAGGTGCTGACGGCGCAGGCGCAGCGGGGGCGCCAGCCCGGTCTCGGCGCCGAACCGGCCTCCAGCTACCTCGGTCCGGGCATGGAGCCCGGACTGGTGCAGATCGGACGGACCGTCACCACCGGGAATCCGGAGATGTCCGCGCTGTGCGACGGTCTGCTCGATCAGGGCTCCTGGTTCGTGACCGGCCGGGGTGAGGTGGCCGCGAACCACTACGGCAGCATCCTGCGCCCGCGCGCCACGGTGACGATCAAGGGCGTCGGCGAGGCGCACAGCGGGGTCTACTACGTCACGCACGTGACCCACCGATTCACGGATGCGGGCTATCTCCAGTCGTTTCAGGTCAAGCGAAATGCGCTGATGCCCACTGGGGACGAGGATTTCGCGGGCGAGGCGGGCGGGTTGCTCGGCGATCTGGTGGGAGGGCTGTGATGGTGGAACTGGAACGTATCGTCGCTGATCTGGTCGAGCGGTCCGAACGGCGCTTCTACGGTAAGTACCGGGGGATCGTGGTCGATAACGAGGATCCGGCTCGCCTCGGCAGGCTCAAGGTCATGGTACCCAGCGTGCTCGGTCCCGATGTGGTGACCGGCTGGGCCACGGCGTGCGTTCCGTACGGCGGCTCGGCGGGCAACGGCTTTCTCTTCATCCCCGAGTTGCGGGCCGGAGTGTGGATCGAATTCGAGGAGGGCGATCTCGAATTCCCGATCTGGGTCGGTACCTACTGGTGCAAGCCCGGCGGGAACAGCCAGGCGCCCAGACCTCGGTTGGACGACGGCACCGAAGCCGGTGATGTCCAGCAATCCCCCACCCGCAGGATCATCACGACCGTCAAGGGGCACACGTTGCAGTTCGAGGATGCCGACGGCTCGGAGACGGTCGTGGTGCGCGAAGGCACCCGGGGGCATTCGATCACGATGAACAAAGACGGCGTCAAGATCGTCGACGCCACCGGCAATGCTCTCGAAATGTCCGCCGAATCAATGACATTGACCGCGAAGGTGCCATTGACCATCGACGCGGCCGGACAGCCGGTCAGCATCGTCGCCGACTCCATCGACCTGAGGAAGGGGTGAGCCATGGGCAAACTCGTCATCGTCGAGAAGGACCCGGTGCGCGGCACCGACACCCACACGGTGTCGGGCACCGACAGTAGCGCCCCGCCCGTTCCGTACGCGGGCACCGGGGATTTCGAGTACAACGGCGCGATCACCGATCGGCTGAGCGACTTCGTCAGCATCGATGGCACCCCGGTCGCACTGCTGACCAGCGCAAGCACCCTGAACGCCGGGGAGGATCAGCCGCCCGCGGGCAAACACAGCGGGCCACAGGGCGGCAACTTCACACCGCCCACACCGGCGCCGAACAAGGCGACATTGCAGATCACCGACAAGCCGCTGGGCGCGGGCAGCCCGAGCGCGGGCGCGGGCAGCTCGGTCCTCTCGGTCGACGGCACCCGAGTCCTCCTCGACGGTGACCACATCGATACCTGCAGCGGCGTCGGCGCGACGGCGGGCTCGTCGGTGACCGCTGCGGGCCAGAGCTTCGTGACGGCGTCCTGAATCACGAGAACGGAAGTGCGATATGGCAACCGGAACGGGATTTCCCTTCGACGTCAACGCGGACGGCGTCATCGATCTGGAGCGCGATGAAGCCGCCGGTCTGCGCGGGAAGATCATCCAGGTGCTCTTCACCACCCCCGGTGAACGCGTCAATCAGCCCGAATTCGGCTGTGGTCTCCTCAATCTGGTCTTCGACCCGAACAACGAGATCATGGCGGCGGCGATCGAGTTCACCGTCGGGCAGGCACTGACCCGGTGGCTCGGTGACGAAATCGTGGTCGGCGGCGTCGACGTCCGGCCGTTCGATGAGACGGTGACGGTCGAGGTGGCCTATCTGCGCCGCCGCGACCTCTCCCCACAGCGCGTCCGGCTGCGGTTCGGATAGGGGGCGATCATGGCAGAGATCGAACAGGTGAACGGGCGACCCGTCATCGACTATATGGCACGCGACTACAACAGTCTGCTGTTCGCGATGCGAGAGCAGATTCCGCGGTTGTTGCCCGAATGGCGGTCCTACACCAACGAAGCCGATGTCGGCAATGTGCTGCTCGAGCTGTTCGCCTACCTGGGTGACATCCTGAGCTACTACCAGGACCGGGTCGCCAACGAGAGCTTCCTGGCGACCGCTCGTTCCCGCCGCAGCGTCATCGAACACCTCCGCCTGATCGGCTACGAGCTGGGCACCGCCGCGCCCGCCGCCGCGGCCTTGGATGTGACTGTGCCCGCGGCGGTTACCGCGACCGTCACGATTTCGAAGGGCGATGCGTTCGCGACCAAGAGCCGACCCGGGCGTCCCAGCACCCGCTTCGAGTACACCCGTGAGGTACCCATGACGATCGACTTCGGCACGCTCCCGGTGGACGCGTCCGCGCACCGGACCTTTCCGGGTGTCCCGGTGGAAGAAGGGCGGCTGATCCGTGACGAACTACTCGGCACCTCGGACGGATCCGCCCGCCAACGCTTCGCCCTGGTGCATCCGCGCGTGCTGCTGCGTCCACCGGGTCCCACCACCGACGGCGGTGGGGATGTGGTTGTGGTGACCGACCTCGCGGGCACCAAGACTGTCTGGACCCGCCGGGACAGTCTTGCCTTCAGCCGGGCCGACCGATTCGACATCGTGATCGAGGTCGACGACGAGGACCGGGCCACCGTCGCATTCGGCGACGGCATGCTCGGCGCGATTCCACCGGCGGGCGCGCGCATCGTCGCGTCCTATCGCGTCGGGGGCGGACAAGCGGGCAATGTCGCGGCCGGGGCGATCCAAACCCTCGTCGACGCTCCACGTCTCGCGCTGCTCGGTGCCACCGTGACCAATCCGGTGTCGGCGAGCGGCGGGGCGGAGCGCGAGAGTATCGAGCATGCGGTCGAGCACGCGCCCGCGGTGTTCCGATCGCTGCGCCGCGCCGTCACCGCGGGCGACTACGAAGCGCTGGCCCGCAATTTCAAAGGCGTCGCGAAGGTTCGCGCGGTCAGCTCCGCGTGGAACGTGGTGACGCTGTATGTCGCGCCCGATGGGCGAGGCAAGGTCAGCGATGTACTCGAGGCGGGCCTGAAGGGCTACTTCGAAGACAAGCGGATGCTCACCCAGATTGTCGAGATCGCCGATGTGGACTACGTCCCGATCTATGTGACGGCCGAAATCGGCGTGCAGGGTTTCTATGTGCGCGCCGAGGTCGTGGCCGCCGTCCAGTCGGCCGCCGCCGAGCTACTGCGGTTCGACCGCGTCGATTTCGGACAGACGGTCTATCTCAGCAAGTTCTACGAGCAGAGCCAGGAAGTCCCCGGCGTGCAGTTCGTCAATATCGTCGAGTTCGGGCGGGACCGGCCCGGCGCCATCGTCGATCCGCAGGGCACGATCGAGCTGGGTCCCGACGAACTCGCCATCACCCCGTCCGAGAAGGACTACGCGGCGGGCATGCGTGTCGTCGTGATCGACCGGAGCGGGGGCTGAGATGCGTCTCGTCCATATCGCCGCGACCGCCGATCCCGCGGGCAATCGCATCAACTTGAGCTGGGACTTTCCGGAATCCGCGCCGCCGGGTGCCGGTGTGCGAGTGGTCCGCGCGACGATCGGGTATCCGCTGACACCGGATGACGGCGTCACGGTGGCGGAGGGCGCCGGACTTCGTACGGCGCACGACTCCGCGCTGCACGGGGAGCAGACGTACTACTACGCCATATTCCCCTTCACCGGGACCCCGGCGCGGTTCGAACCGGATCCGGGTAATCGGATCAGTGCCACGGCAACCGCCCGATACGACTTCGCGCATCAGATGTACGACCTGCTGCCCTCCATCTACCGGCGCTACGATGCGCGCTCCGATCGGCTGCGCCGCTTTCTCGACCTGCCGGGCGCGCAATTCGATCAGCTCTACAGCCTGACCCGCGCGGCCTTGCGGCTGACCGAGGTGGATAGCGTCGATGCCGCACTGCTGCCGCTGCTGGCCCAGTGGATCGGGTGGCGGACCAACTTCGGGCTCCCGATCGATCGGCAGCGCACCGAGATTCGGCACGCGCCGTGGCTCTATCGGATCAACGGTGTGATTCCGGCGCTCGACGCGACCGTGACCAGGGTCACCGGCTGGCCGAACCGCACCAAGGAATTCGTGCACAATGTGGCCCGGACGAATCGGCCCGAGCGGTTGAACCTGTGGTCCGTCCGGCGTGCGGCCGACGGTACCTGGGCCGCACCGGCACTGCTGTCGGTGAACGACGCCTACGAGGGCCGCCCGGTGGTGGTGTCGCTGCCCGATAGCTCCCGGCTGCTGATTTTCCACACCCACCGCAGGCACGGCTGGGATATCTGGGGCAAGCGTTTCGTGGACGACTCCTGGCAGCCGAGCGAGCCGATCGTGGACCGGCCCGGCATCGATCGGCATCCGAGCGTGGCGCGGCAGGGTGATCGGATGTGGCTGTTCTGGGAGACCTATATCGATTCGGAACAGAATGCCGTCGAGGGGATTTGGCGCATCGCCTCGAGTATCGGCACCGATCGTGGGTGGTCGCCGGTGGAACTTTTCGGCGATCCGGCAACCGAACGCAGACTGCCCGCGACAGTGGCCGACAATGCGGGCGGGGTCTGGCTGAGCTGGCTCGAGCGCGACACGGGCGGTTGGTCGGTCCGATACAACCGGCACGACGGCACCCGATGGCAATTGGCCGAGCCGGCCACGATGCCCGCCGATGGCGGCGATCAACCACGGGTGCAGGAGGATCCGGTACTGCTGTTCCACCCGAGTAGCGGCGCGGGACGGTTGTTCCTGTTCTGGACACGGCGGGAGCCCGGTGGTCCGGCAGGCGGAACGCGGTGGACGGTGGCGTATCGAAGCAAGCAGAGCCTCGATCCCGCGGTCGCGGACTGGTCGCCGATTCGCGTACTGCCCCGGGCCGGTGCGGGCGAATTCCATGATCGCGAGCCTGCGCCGACGGCATTGGCGGGCAATGAGATCGAGTTGTTCTGGAGCTCGACCCGCGCGGGTGGTTGGTCGGTCTTCCGCAGCGTGCTCGACACCGGCGCGTTCACCTGGGCGCCCGTGGAACGGGTCACCGCCACGCCGTTTTCCGAGCGTGCCCCGGTAGCCGTCGGATCCGGCTCGAATACGACGCTGGTCTTCCGGTCGAATGCGAGTCTGCGCCCCGACGACCTGCTGGTGTCCGACAATACCTTCGACGGCGCACGCACCCTGGACCAGCGTTACGCGGGCACCACCACGGTGGACACCGGAAATGCCGGAAAGCTCTCGCTACAAGGCAGTTTCGAGGATTTCCAGACCTACACCAACGATTCGGGCGTGGCCGGGGTGCGCAGCGACGGCGACCGCATCGCCCGCGACACCGTCGGGCTCTTCCTCACCCCGACGGTCGCGGAGTCGGAGCAGATCGACCTCGCGATATCCCGGTTGCGCAGCGTGCTGGGTGAATTCCTGCCGGTCACCACGCGCGCCGTCATCGCCAAGGAGCTTCCCGATGAGTGACTTTTCCCGGCCGCCGCTGGAACTGTTGCAGTCCAATCTGCAGAAGGGTTACGTCGGCTTGCACATCGAGCAGGGCGTACCGATCCTCGACCGCGATCTCAATCTGCTGCACGACCTTTTGGCCGCCGGGCTGCGCAATCTGTTCGCCCGATATATCGGTGACGGCGTCGCGGCCGGTGCCGACGGGTTTGCGGTACAGGCACTGCCCAGCGGCCAGAACCGGCAGGACTTCCGGATCGCCGCCGCCGAAGGCGGGGCGGGTTCGCTGCTGGTCGGAGGAGTCGAGGCGAGTATCGCGCAATCGATCCGATACGGCGAGCAGACCGGCGTGCCCGCCTTGACGACACCCGGAGCCGCACCGGCGGATCCGAGGGTCGACACGGTCTACCTGGACGTCTTCCTGACCGACGTGGACGCCACCACGGATCCGGATCTGAGCAATGCGCTCGATGTCGGCATACAGACCGCGATCAGGCTCAAACCCGCCTGGACGGTCCGGGTCGCCGAGGGTGCCGCGATTCCGAAACCGAAGGCGGGACACAATTTCTCCCCGCTCGCGCAGCTACGCCGACCTCGCGGTGTCGACACCATCGAACCATCGATGATCACCGACCTGCGCCAGCGCGGACTCGGCTTATCCGATCTGCTGCGCCGCCTCACGCTGATGGAACGGATCCTGATCCTGCCCGCGTTCACCGCCCCCGCATTCACTCCGCCGCGCGGCATCATCAACCAGTTGATCACCATCAACGGCACCAATTTCACCGTCGGGGGCGCCGCCAATGTCACCGTGCTGTTCGGTGATCGTGCCGTCACGCCGACCACGGCGTCGGCGACCCAGTTGCAAGCCCGGGTTCCGGCCGAATTGCTCCCGACCGGAACAGCATTCGTCGACGTCAAGATCACGGTGCGCACCGCGGGTGGCTCGGCGGTCAGCGATGAGACCTTCCGGGCCGCCAGAGTGGTGCCGATGCCGGCCTTCGATACCCCGCCCTTCCCGCCCAATGGTCTTGTCGGTCAGAACATCCGCATCACCGGAACCAATTTCGGCTGGGCGCCGGTCACGGTGAAATTCGACAGCACCGAAGCACCGGTGATCGGCACCCCGTCCGATACGCAGATCGAGGTGATGGTGCCGCCCGGCCTGGTGCCCGCGGGACAGGTGCGCGATGTCCGCATCAGGGTGACCACGGCGGGCGGCGGCATCCTGAGCAACGAGTCCTTCCGAGCCATCGGCGCCTAGCCGAGACCACCGGCGGATATACGAAAACAGCAGCGACAGTTCGTTGATCGAGTACAGAGGAGTTGATCATGGCATCACTGATCGGACAGGATTCGACGAGTAGCGGCTTCGACCCGGGGTTGCAGACTCCGCCTATATCCTTCGGGGTGTGGGGCGACAGCGGCGACGGTGACGGCGTCATCGGCAGCAGCACTACCGGGAGCGGGGTCTTCGGCCGATCCGTCGACGCGAACGCCGCCGCGGTCCGCGGCATCAGCCTGCAGGGCACCGCGGTCGACGCCGCCAGCTCCGCCGGGACCGCCGTACACGCCAAGAGCGGACCCGCGGCAGGCGGTACCGAGGCATTTCTGGCCAGCCCCAGCCACTCCGGGGATTTCCGGGGTCCGGTGCGCGCCTCCGGTCCGCTGGAGGTAGCGGGTTCGGCGAGCTTCGGTGGGAATGTCAGAGCGACCGGTACGGTCGAGGCCGGGGCGGGGGCCTTCACCGGCAATGTCACGACGACCGGTGCGCTCGGGGTGAGTGGTGCGGGTACCTTCGGCGGGAATGTCAAGGTAACCGGCCCGCTGGATGCCGGGTCCGGTTCTTTCACCGGAAATGTGAAGACGACCGGTGCGCTCGAGGTGGGCGGGAACCTCAAAGCGAAGGGTTCTCTGGAAGCCACCGGCGTCGGATCCTTCGCGAGTGATGTCCACATGTCCGGCGGGCTCGATGTTGCTGGGAAGCTGGGGGTGGGCATCACCGATCCGACCCATCCGCTGCAGGTCGCAAGGGTTCGCGGGATCCGCCAGAACGAGCTCTACCTCAGTGGCGGCGTCGGCTGGAGCAGCCTGAGCTACAACGCCTTCCACAACAGCGCCAACAACAACTGGGAGTTTCCGGATCCCAGCCGCAAGGCGGTCACCATCGAGATGGACGACAACGGCGGTACGCCGCGCTTCCAGGTGTGGAGTACCACGAGTGGGAACACCACCGGATGGCAGCCCCGGCTCATGGTCGACGGTGAAACTGGGGTGGTGAGCATTCCACACAGCCAGCTGTCGGTGAACAATGACAAGCCGGCGACCGACTTCTCCTCCGCGAACGCGATATGCGCGATGAGTACGCACGGGAACGGCGTGTTCGCGAGTGGCGGCAATTTCGCGATAGTCGCGAGCGGCAAGTCATCGCTCGGTGGCGATACCGATGTGCGTGGTGTCCTCACCGCGAATGACAAGCAGTTCCTCATCGACAGCCCCGCCGATCCGGAGCGCAAGACGCTCAGCCATGCCTGCGTCGAGTCCGATGAGCGCTGCAATGTCTACTCCGGCAATGTCGTCCTCGATGACGACGGCACCGCCCAGGTCGAACTGCCGGACTGGTTCTGCTCGCTCAACACCGATTTCCGATATCAGCTGACCTGCATCGGGCAGTCCGCCCCGGTGTATGTTGCCAAAGAGGTCGCCGCGAACGCTTTTTCGATAGCGGGCGGATGTGCCGGCCTGAAGGTCTCCTGGCAGCTGACCGGAATCCGTGACGATGCCTGGGCGCGGGCGAATACCCTGCGGGTCGAGCGGGAGAAGCCTGCCGAAGAGCAGGGGTATTACTTGAATCCCGAAGCCTTCGGCCACGACGTGACACGCAGCGTGTACTACAAGCGCTTCGAGGCGCTGGCCGAACAGTATCCGCACCAAGCCGAGCAGGTGCTCCGGAACTTCCGTCGGGGCGTGAACGCTCCGGAGGATTCGACGGGAACCTCATAGATCGGTGGCCGTCAGCCCGCGTCGCGGTCGAGGAGGTTCGGTTCGCGGCGCACCAGTTCCTCGGAACGGCCGCCGCGTACCGCGATGATCGGCAGGCGCGTGTTGCCGCGGCCGGACTGGTATGCGCCGGTGCAGGGGACCGCGAGGAGTTCGCCCGCACGGAGGTCGGCGGGCAGGCGGATGTCGGAGGCGAGGATGTGGTCGCCGGCCATGCCTGCGATGGTGACCGAGCAGAGGGCACCGGTGACGAGGCGGTCGGCGATTGCCGGGGCGGTGCCGATTGCCGCGGTAACGAGCGGATCCGGTCGGCCGCTGTCGATGACGATCGAGGTCTGGCCGCCGTCGTTGCGCTTGACCGAGCGCACCCGATACAGGGTGATGCCCGCGCGGGCCACGATGCCGCGGCCCGGTGTGAGGGCAATGTTGGGGCGCGGGAAGCGGTTTCGGGCGCAGGCGGCGTCCAGGGCGTCATCGATGATGTCGGCGAGTTCGGTGAGGTTCATCTCGGCGTCGCCGCTGCGGTAGGCGACCGCATGACCGCCGCCGAGGTCGAGAGCGGTGAGGACGCGGCCTGTGTCACGGCGTATCTGGGCCATCTCCGCGACCATGCGGCGGATCGCCTCGCCGTAGTAGTCGGGGTTGTAGAGCTGCGAGCCGAGGTGGCATTGCAGGCCGATCAGCTCGAGCATCGGCGACTGCGCGATCCGTTCGATGGCGGCGGCGACCTCGTCGATCGGGATGCCGTGTGGGCCCTCCCCGCCCGTGCGCACGGCGGGGTCGACTCGGAGCAGCACTCGTTGCGGGCGGGTGGCGACCCCACCCAGCAGGTCGATCTCGGCGCCCGAGCTCACCGCAACTCGCCCGACGTGGCACGCGACCGCGGTCTCCAGCGCGTCCAGATCCTCGCCGCTGCCGTGCATGATGATCCGATTCGGGGCGACTCCGGCGGCGAGCGCCACCGCCAGCTCACCGGCGGAGCGCACCGCGATCGAAAGACCTTCCTCGGCAACCCAACCGGCGACGGCGCGAACCGGCAGCGCGGACCCGGCGAACACGATCTCGGCCTCCGGGAACACCCGCCGGTAGGCGCGGCACCGGTCGCGTACCTCCCGCTCGTCCAGAACGCAGCTTGCGGTGCCGAACCGATCGGCGATCTCGGTCAGCGCGACGCCGCCGACGGTGAGCCGCCCATCCGCCGCGTAACGAGCACTGCGCGGCCAGATCGCGGCGTCCAGACGTGTCGTCGATCCCGGCCGCGGTGACGAGAAGAAGTCCAGCAGCGTCACGAATGCCTCCTGATTCCGCATCCCGCTCCGGTGCGCGCGAGATCCATCCAGGACTACCCGCCGCGCTCGGACGGCGGCCGTCGCTTGGCGCAACCTTGACCACTGCCGCGCCGATTTTTACGTCCCGCTGATGCCGGCATCCGCCCACGCCTACGTCCGGCCGGGATCGATCAGCAGCCGATATCGCGGCTCAGCAGATCGTCGGTGGTTTCGCGGCGGACGAGTTCGCGGCATTGGCCGTGGTTCACCGCGACGATGGGGGGACGGCCGACGCTGTTGTAGTTCGAGGCGAGGCTGTGATGGTAGGCGCCGGTGCAGGGCACCGCGAGTACTTCGCCGGGGCGCAGGTCGACCGGGAGGCTCACGTCGGTGGCGAGGACGTCGCCCGCCTCGCAGAACCGGCCCGCGACGGTGGCGGTCATCTGCGCGCAGGTCGGGTGTCGATTCGCGACGACAACGCTGTACCGCGCGCCGTAGAGGGCGACGCGCACGTTGTCACCCATGCCGCCGTCCACCGTGACGTAGGTGTGGCCGCCCTCGATATGTTTGACCGACAGCACTCGGTACAGGGTCACACCGGATCGAGCGACGATGGAACGGCCCGGTTCCATGGCGATATTGGGGCGTGGGAAGTGGTGCCGGGCGCAGGCGGCATCGAGGGCGTCCTCGAGGACGTCGGCGAGTTCGGTCAGATTCATCTCGGCGTCGCCGCCGCGGTAAGCGACCGCGTGGCCACCGCCGAGGTCCAGATCGGTGAGTACGATGCCGTGATCGGCCCGCACGCGCGCCATTTCGGCGATCATCCGGCGCACGGCCTCACCGTAGTGGTCCGGGTCCCAGATCTGTGAGCCGAGATGGCAGTGGAAGCCGATGAGGTTCAGCCGCGGCTGGCGCAGGATCCGCGTCACCGCCTCCGCCGCGGTGTCGCCGCCGATCGGGAAGCCGAACTTCTGATCGGTGACACCGGTGCGCACCGCGGGGTGACCGTGCACGTCGATGCCGGGGGACAGGCGCAACAGAACATTCTGCGAATCGGTGACCAGCGCCGAGAGCAGCGTGATTTCAGCGAGGGAGTCCACCACGATGCGGCCGACCCCGGCCTTGACCGCGGCCTCCAATTCGTCGAAGGACTTTCCGTTGCCGTGCATGACGATTCGGTGCGGTGCGACCCCGGCGGCCAATGCGATGGCCAGTTCGCCCGCCGAGCATACGTCCACCGACAGCCCCTCCTGGTATACCCAGTTCGCGACCGCCCGGATCATCAGCGCCTTGCCCGCGTAGATGATCTCGGCCTCCGGGAAGGCCTTGCGGTAGGCCCGGCATTGCTCCCGGACCTGGCGTTCGTCGAGGACATAGGTCGGAGTGCCGAACTGATCGGCAATATCGGCGAGGGCCACCCCGCCCACTGTTACCCGGCCCGCATCGTCGTAATGCGTGTCGCGCGGCCAAACAGCCGAGTCGAGGCGCGAGGGCATTCCCGTCCGCAGCGACGGGAAGATTTCGAGCAGCGTCACGGTGTCTCCTGCAATGCGTCCCCGCCGTTCGGTATGCGAGGTCAAGATCAGGACTACGCCGCCTTTCGCCCCGTGGGTAAATCGTTTGCGCATCCCTGACCAGCGGAGATTCGATCTTGACGCACTTTTGACCCCGGTGTGGTTGCTGCCGCCGCCACCGTGCGTGTGGCCTCAGTTACCCAGTTTTTTGTAGACCGCGCCCGCGATGGGAGCCGACAGCGCGCGCGGCGCGAACTGCCCCGCGATGCTCATGCCCTTGCCGAGTAGACCGGGGACCACGCGCATCTTGTTGCGTGCGAGCGCATCCAGCGACAGTTTGGCGGTGTGCTCGGCGGAGACCCAGATGAACTCGGGCACCTTGTTATCGGAGACGAAGGCTTCGGTCTGCTCCGGGTTGTCGGTGCGCACCGGCCCCGGCGCGAGCAGGGTGACGTGCACCCCGCTGGTCTTCAGCTCGCCGCGCAACGATTCGGAGAAGCTGTTGGTGAAGGCCTTGCTCGCCGCGTAGGTGGCGTTATTCGGGATCGGCATATTTCCGGCCGCCGACCCCGTGATGAGGATGCCGCCGCCCCCGCGCGAGACCATGCCGGGCACCACGGCGAGGGTGAGATCGTGCACCGCCACCGCGTTGAGCTCCATCACGGCGCGTTCGTGGGCGAGATCGAGTTCCGCGACCGGCCCGAAGGTCGCGACGCCCGCGTTATTGCACAGGATCGCGATATTGCGGGCCGCCAGCTCCTCCGCCAGCGGTCCGCGCTGCGCCCGGTCGGACAGGTCGACCGCGCGCACCTCGGCGGTGATTCCATGCGCCAGCGTCAGCCGCTGGGCCAGCTCGTTGAGCAGGTCATCGCGCCGCGCGACCAAAATCAGCGAATAACCGCGGGCCGCCAGTTCGGAGGCCAGTGCGGTACCGATGCCGGACGACGCGCCGGTGACGACCGCGCGATTCTCGGAGGTGGGGGAAGGCAAGCTCACGCTGCGAGCCTAGGCGATGCCGGGCGCTCCTCGATCGGCAGACAGCACCACGGCACCCGGAGCGGGGCCGTGGGTGCAGCGGCGGCCCATCGAGAGCGGAGACGGCGCTGGTCCGGCACCCCGAGGCGGTGCCGGACCAGCGGGTACCGCGTCGCTCAGAGGCGTGCGGCCAAGCGGGTGCCCTGGTCGATGGCGCGCTTGGCGTCCAGTTCGGCCGCCAGCTCGGCCCCACCGATGAGGTGCAGGTTCACCCCCGCCGCGCGCAGCGGCTCCTCCAGCTCACGAACCGATTCCTGGCCCGCGCAGACAATGACGTTGTCGACCGGAATCAGCTGCGGGCGTGCACGCTTCTCGCCGAAGCTGATGTGCAGGCCGTTGTCATCGATGCGCTCGTAGTTGACACCCCCGACATGCTCGACCCCCTTGGCCTTCAGCGCGGCGCGATGCACCCAGCCGGAGGTCTTGCCGAGATCCTTGCCGAACGGGGTCGACTTGCGTTGCAGCAGAACCACTTCGCGGGCGGCCGGAGCCGGTTTGGGGGTGGTGAGCTGGCCGGGGGCCTGCTCGTCGTCGGAGGTGACGCCCCACTCTTCCTTCCACTCGTCCAGCTTCAGCGCGGGATGGCCTTCCACGGTGAGGAATTCGCTCACGTCGTAGCCGATGCCACCCGCGCCGATGACGGCGACGCGCTTGCCGACCGGCCTCTCCTCGCGCACGAGTTCGGCATAGGACAGCACCATCGGGTGGTCGATGCCGGGGATATTCGGGATACGCGGCTTCACGCCGGTCGCGAGTATCACCTCGTCGTAGCGGGCGGCGATGAGTTCGTCGGCGCCGACCCGCTTGTTCAGGTGCAGGTGCACGCCGTGTACCTCGATCATCCGGTTGTAGTACCGGATGGATTCGTTGAACTCCTCTTTGCCGGGGATGCGGCGGGCGATGTCGAACTGGCCGCCGATCTTGTCGTCGGCCTCGAAAAGATCGACGCGGTGGCCCCTTTCGGCGAGGCTGACCGCGGCGGAGAGTCCGGCCGGACCGGCGCCGACCACGGCGATGCGCTTGGTGCGCCGGGTCGGCAGCAACTTCAGCTCGGTCTCGTGTCCGGCGCGGGGGTTGAGCAGGCAGGAGACGGTCTTGTGCTGGAAGGCGTGGTCGAGGCAGGCCTGGTTGCAGGCGATGCAGGTGTTGATTTCATCGACCCGGTTCTGCGCTGCCTTGTTCACCCAATCGGGATCGGTGAGGAACGGCCGGGCCAGCGAAACCAGCTGGGCGTCACCGCGAGTCAGGATCTCCTCGGCGATCTCCGGCATATTGATCCGGTTCGAGGCGCAGACCGGAATGTTCACCTGCTGGGTGATCTTCGCGGTGAACTCCACGAATGCGGCACGCGGGACCGAGGTCACGATGGTCGGCACCCTGGCCTCGTGCCAGCCGATATCGGTGTTCAGGATGTTCGCGCCCGCGGCTTCGAGTTCCTGTGCCAGCGCGACGATCTCGTCGAAGGTCTGGCCTTTCTCGACCAGCTCCGCCATCGACAGCCGGAATACGATGATGAAGTTCGGGCCGACCGCGGCCCTGATGCGGCGCACGATCTCCACCGCGATGCGGCGCCGGTTCTCCGGCGAGCCACCCCACTTATCGGTGCGCTTATTGGTGCGCGGCGCCAGGAACTGGTTGATGAAATAGCCTTCACCACCCATGATTTCGCAGCCGTCGTAACCGGCGAACGCGGCCAGCTTCGCGCAGCGGGCGTAATCGCCGATGGTCTGCTCGATGCCCCTGGCCGAGAGCTTGCGCGGCCGGAACGGGTTGATCGGGGCCTTGATCGAGGAGGCCGACACACTGCCGGGCATGTAGGAGTAGCGGCCCGCGTGCAGGATCTGGATGGCGATCTTGCCGCCCGCGTCGTGCACCGCCTTGGTGATGGCGCGATGCCGGTAAGCCTCGGTCTTATTGGTCAGCTTGGCGCCGAAGGGCAGCAGCCAACCGGTGCGGTTGGGTGCGTAGCCGCCGGTGATGATGAGACCGACCCCGCCGCGTGCGCGTTCGGCGAAGTAGGCGGCCAGCTTGTTGGTGTCCCAGGCGCGGTCCTCGAGGCCGGTATGCATCGACCCCATCACGACTCGGTTGCGCAGGGTGGTGAAACCGAGGTCCAGTGGCTCGAACAGGTGGGGGAAGGAACTCATACCCGCGCCTCGCTCACGCTCAGGACTTCCTGGGAAGCCGTGGCCTTTGTTCGCTCGCTGCGTTCACTCATCGGCGAGTATCAACTTTCTCCATCGGAGACCGCGCGCGGGGCTGATGCGCGCGGTCGTAGGGCTTGCAGAACCTCGTCGCACCATTCGATGAACCCCGACTCCACGCGGATGCCCGCGCGCAGGACGAGGTACTGGTGCAAGGGCGTACCGGAGAGCTGATCCGGTACGGGGAAGTCGCGTTTTTCGATGAGCTGGAACACTTCCAGCCGCTGTGCGTGCTGGTCGCGATGCCGGGCCACCTCGGTGAGCAGCGCGCCGATATCACCGTGCGCGGCCGCGCGGATCTTCACACCGAGCTCATTGCGTGGCATATCGGTATCGGTGGGTGCGGCGATCCAGCGGGCCAGTTCGGCGCGGCCCGCCTCGTTCACCGAGTAGACCTTCTTATCGGGCTTGCCCTCCTGGGCCACCCTCTCGCAGTCCAGCCACCCGGATTCCTCCATGCGCTTGAGGACCCGGTAGATCTGCTGGTGGGTGGCGCTCCAGAAGTAGCCGATGGACTTGTCGAAGCGGCGCGCCAGCTCATAGCCCGAGCCGGCGCGCTCGGTCAGCGATACCAGCAAGGCGTGCTCGAGTGCCATGCCGACAGAGTAGTCGTGACGCCCGGTACTATGCAACTGATTGCATAGCCCAGTCTGATCTCGAGTGTTGCCCCGCTCAGCGGCCGGATCCCCATTAGGCTGCGCGGCATGACCGAGGTGAACGCCGAGGCGACCATTGGGCAGGCCGCCGGGCGCGGGCAGGTGTGGGCATGGGGGCTGTGGGATTGGGGATCCTCCGCATTCCAGGCCGTCATCCTGACCTTCGTCTTCTCGGTCTATCTCACCGATAAGGTCGGTGACGATCTGCCCGGCGGTATCCGGGCGAGTTCCTGGCTGGGCTGGGCCATCGCCATCGCGGGCGTGATCGTCGCGCTGACCGCGCCGATCAGCGGACAGTGGTTCGACGCCGCCGCGAAACGTAAACGCGCACTGGGCATGCTGACCGGGCTGACCATCCTCGCGATGACCGGCCTGTTCTTCGTGCACGACGACTACCACGATCTGTGGCTCGGCCTGGTGCTGCTGGCGTTCGGCTCGACCGTCTTCGAGCTGGCGGGTGTGCCCTACAACGCCATGCTCCGGCAGGTGTCCACGCCGGCCACCGTCGGGCGGGTCTCCGGATTCGGCTGGGCAATGGGCTATTTCGGCGGTATCTTCCTGCTGCTGATCTGCTATTTCGGGTTCATCGCCGGGGACGGTGACAATCGTGGCCTGCTCGGTGTGCCCACCGACGACGGGCTGAATATCCGGCTGGTTGCCGTCCTGGCCGCGGTCTGGTTCGCGGCATTCGCGCTGCCGGTACTGCTCGCGGTGCCCGAACTGCCGCGTACCGACGCCGATCCGGGCGCCGCGAGCGCCGGGTTCTTCGGGTCCTACCGGGTGCTGTGGCGGGACCTACGCGAGTTGTGGATCACCGATCGGCGGACGGTCGGATTCCTGTTGGCCAGCGCGGTGTTCCGCGATGGCCTGGCCGGTGTCTTCACCTTCGGCGCGGTGCTCGCGGTCCGGGTGTACGGCATCGCCGACTCCGATGTACTACTGTTCGGCATCGCCGCGAATATCGTTGCCGCCCTCGGCGCGATCGTCGCGGGGCGGTTCGACGACCGGATCGGCCCGAAGCGGGTGATCGTGGTATCGCTGGCCGGCATGGTGCTCTGCGGCATCGCACTGCTTATCGTCTCCGGCCCGCTGCTGTTCTGGGTATTCGGGCTACTGCTGACCGTCTTCGTCGGCCCCGCCCAGGCTTCGGCGCGATCCTTCCTCACTCGGCTCGCACCGCCCGGCCGGGAAGGTCAGCTGTTCGGCTTGTACACCACCACAGGTCGCGCCGCATCGTTCCTGGCGCCAAGCCTTTTCGGGCTGTTCGTCTGGATTTTCGACGCCGAACGCGCGGGCATCCTCGGCCTGCTGGTGGTGCTGGCCGTCGGCCTGGCGGTGCTGCTTCCGGTGCGTGCGCCGGACCGCGCGCGGACCTGACGCGCGCTGTGGCTGTGGTCGGGCGTGGCCGACGCGGAGTGGGCGTGGCCGTCATGACCTCGACCTGCCGATTCACCGCTCCTTCGGCGGCCACCAGGCGCCCATGCCGAGGGCGATGAGGCGGACCTGCTGCACCGAGCGGTCGATGATGAACTGCTCGTCACGCGGGGTGGCGGAGACATACGCGGCGATGCCGTCGGTGACGGTGCCGACGAGTAGATCCGCGGCGATCTCCAGATCCCGGGGGCTCCAGGCATCGAGGGCAGGCACCCGGGAAAGGTCGGCGACCAGCTCGCGCACGATGAGCTGTAGTTCCATGGCGATGGCCTGGCGCAGGGCCGCGGAACCCCCGTGCCGCTCGCGGGTGAGGAAGCCGAAGAGGTCGCGTTTCGGCACGACCTGATCGAAGACGAACCGCACCGTCGCGGCCAGGCTCGCATCCGGGTTGCGCCGCACCTCGCGCAGCGCGAGGCGCAGTGCGGTCACACCCTCGTCGACCAGGGTCGCGCCGAGATCGTCCAGTGACGCGAAGTGGCGGTAGAAGGCGGTCGGCACGATACCGGCCGAGCGGGCGATCTCACGCAGGCTCAATGCGGCGAACCCGCGGTCGGCGGCCAGTGCGAGAGTGCCGTCCAGCAGGGCCTGCCGGGTGCGCTCCTTGCGCTCGATTCGGGTCCCAGCCTGCTCAGTCATCACGGTGAGCATACATCCGTTCACCATTCGTCCATGCCAAGGATGTAGTTCGGGTCACATAATTTGCCGGTTGACACCGGACCCTGTCCATCGGTCACACTAGTTGAGTGTACAGGCGTGCACTGAAAATCTCGTCGCACGCCGCAGCCCGACAAGAGGCACGGAGAACCGAATGGTGGACCTCATCGATCTGGTGCAGACCCTGACCACACCGCATCCGCTCGACCGCTACCTGGAACTCGTCCGCCCCACGCTGACCGCCCGGCAGATGCGGGCCGAGATCACCCATGTGCGCCGTTCGACCCCCGGGTCGGTGACGCTGACCCTGCGCCCGACCCGGCACTGGCGTGGTCATATCGCCGGCCAGTATGTCCAGATCGGTGTGGTGATCGACGGTGTGCGCCACACCAGGTGCTACTCGCCGGTTAATCCCGAAGGCAGACGGGACCGGCACATCCAGTTGACCATCAAGGCCCATCGCGGTGGGCTGGTGTCGCAGTACCTGCACCACCATGCCGTCCCGGGCATGGTGGTCGACCTGACACCGGCCGGTGGCACCTTCGCACTGCCCGAGCTGCGCCCCGAGCGCATCCTGCTGGTCAGCGGCGGCAGCGGCATCACCCCGGTGCTGTCCATGCTGCAGACATTGGCGGCCGAGGGCTACCCCGGTGAGCTGGTCTTCCTGCACTACGCGAAATCGCCGGTGCTGGTTCCGCATCGCGCCGAACTGGACGCGATCGCCCAGGCGCACAAGAGTTTCCGCATCGAGCTGCGCTATCCGGGTCGGCGTGCGACCGACGCGCACGGCCCGGCAGGCCTGCGGGTCTGCGGGGAGCTCAGCGGAGGCGGGTATTTCGACTACGACGAACTGGAGCGGGTAGCACCCTGGTTCGCCGACGCGCAGACCTTCGTCTGCGGTCCGCGGCCGCTGATGGACGCGGCGCGCAAAATCTTCGAGGCCGAGCAGCTGGCCGACCGGCTGCACACCGAGGAGTTCACGCTGTCACCGGCGCCGGTCGATCTCGGCGAGGCGCACGGCACGGTGAACTTCTCCGGCAGCGGGGTCAGCGCCGCGAATACCGGGGCCACGCTGCTGGAGCAGGCCGAGGCCGCCGGACTCGATCCGGAATACGGCTGCCGGATGGGGATCTGCTTCTCCTGCACGGCGGTTCGGCGCACCGGCTGCACCCGCAACCTGCGCACCGGCGAGACCGACAGTGATCCCGATCAGCCCATCCAGCTGTGCGTCAACGCCCCCGTGGGCGACGTCGAGATCGATATCTGACAACAAGACAATGACAGGGGAATAGTTATGACCATCCTCACCGAGACCAGGGAAGGACCGCTGGTCCTGAGCCCGGATCAGGTCGAAGAGCTCGGCAAGGCACTCGACGACCTGCGCGCCCGCATCGTCGCCGATCTCGGCGAGCGCGACCGCGATTACATCTACTCGATCATCAAGGCGCAGCGCGGTTTCGAGATCGCGGGCCGCGGCCTGATGTACCTCGGCTTCCTGCCGCCGTTCTGGCTGGCCGCGGTCGCGGCGCTGAGCGTTTCCAAAATCCTGGACAATATGGAGATCGGCCACAATGTCATGCACGGCCAGTACGACTGGATGCGTGAACCGGACCTGAATTCCCGCGAGTTCGAATGGGATACCGTCTGCCCGGCCGACCAGTGGCGGCATTCGCACAACTACATGCACCACACCTTCACCAATATCCACGGCAAGGACCGCGACATCGGCTACGGCATCCTGCGCATCGATGAGGCGCAGAAGTGGAACCTGCTGCGCCTTGGCAACCCGATCTACGCATTCGGCCTGATGATGCTGTTCGAGTGGGGCGTCATGGGGCATGACCTCGAGGTCGAGAACATCGTGCGTGGCAAGCGCTCCTGGGCCGATATCAAGAAGTTGGTGCGGGGACAATGGCGCAAGGCGGGCAGGCAGGTCCTCAAGGACTACGTCGTCTTCCCGGTGCTGTCGGGTCCGCTGTTCGTGAGCACCCTGGCCGGAAACATCACCGCGAACCTGGTGCGTAACGTCTGGGCCTACTCGATCATCTTCTGCGGACACTTCCCGTCGGGCGTACAGACGTTCACCGAAGAGGAGACCGCCGAGGAGACCCGCGGCGAGTGGTACGTGCGGCAGATGCTCGGCTCGGCGAATATTTCCGGCGGCAAGCTTTTCCATATCATGTCCGGAAATTTGTCGCATCAAATCGAACACCATCTGTTCCCGGATCTGCCCGCGAACCGGTATCCGGAGATGGCGCCGGAGGTTCGCCGATTGTGCGAGAAGTACGGCCTGCCGTACAACACCGGCCCGTTGCGTAAGCAGATCGGCTCGGTGTGGCGGAAGATTTTCAAGCTCGCGCTGCCGCCCGCCTTCGTCGAGAGTGACCCATCTCCCGGTGTTATCGTGATGCGTCAGCGGAAGGCAACCGAAGTGGGCGTGTGAATGATCGGGAAATTCGAAAGCAACAAGGATTTGATTCAGGAATTAACTTCCTCCGGAGCCAGGCACGTCGGCAATATTGCCAATATCATCACGGGCACCGTCGCCGAGGTGACCCGCGAGATCGGCGAGTGGATTACCGACGCGATCGAGATGAACGAGGCCGCGGCCGCCGCGCGCAAGGATGCGGCGGAGCATCGGGTCGATCGCGTCGATGCGGACTATGACGCGGGCGAGACCGAGGTCGCGCCGACCGCGGCGCCGTTCGTCGAGGCCGAGGTGGTCGAATCGGAGCTCGACGAGCCCAGGTGACGTCCCGGGGTGACCGATCACCAGACCGGCAGTCGCCGTCGGTGTTCGGTCACGTCGGTGATCAAATCCTGGTAACCGTCGGCCAATTCGGCCAGCCGGGTCCACTGTAGGTGGGCGTCACCGTCCAGCTGTAGTGGATGGGGCGGCACGGCCCGTGCCGTTGCTCCCAGAGATTGTTGTGCCACAATCCATTTCGCCGCCAACCGATCGATCACCGCGCCGAGTGTCTCGGTATGCAGCGAGGCGCCGGCGCGGTGCGCGATATTGGCGGCGACCCAGTCGTCGATGCGGCCGACCAATTCGGCGCGGCGCCGATCGATGTCTTCGAGCAACTGACTACAGGCCGCGACCCGGTTGCTGGAGGCGCCCGGTAGATGTGCCGCCTGTAGCGTGCGGCGCCTGCGTTCATGGCATTCGACCAGTTCGTGAGCGGCCTCCAGCACCCGGTGCCTGCGGCGGTTCGGGTCGCCGGGTTCGCGGAATGCGCGCAACAGCGCTGTTCGTTGTGGCAGCTCGCCGGCTCCGATACGGCTCTCGGCGTATTCGGTAGGCATAGTGCACGCCCCTGCGGTAACGATTCGACTGTGGATACGCCAGGGCCGAGGAGGATTTCGGGGAGGGGCACCCCTCGGCTCCGGCGCAGCCCCGAGCCCGGACGCCCCCACACAGTCCACCAGCACGGCAAAGAAACCGGGAAATCCGCGACGATGCGATGAGGGAGACGGCCCGAGAAATCGGGACTCTTTCAGGAAAGCGCGCTGGTCGGAACCGCGCAACCGTATCGTGTAAAAAACTATGAGCTGCCTGGAAATCGTTATGGTCCGTTACGGATCGGTCACACAAAAGCCGCTTTATCCGGCGTAGGCAGATTTATGAGCCATGAGGACGGATTCATGAGCATCGGTACTGAACGTATCGACGCGGTCGTGAGCGCATGGGCAGCAACCGTTGCGGGGCGGAGGCTGCGTAGCCGCGTGTGATGGGCTAGCCTCGGTATTCGTGCCCGCCTACGTGTCCTCGCCCGAGTTGACATTCGGCTTTATGTTCGCGTTGGAAGACCCCGAGCGAATCGCCGAGGTCGTGCGCACCCTCATGGTTCGCAAGACGGTCTCGGTGTTCCGATTGGCCCGTCTGTCCGATGACGACGGCCCACCCGAGCGCTACGTGGTGAACTGGGCGTCGATTCCGCAGATCTCCATCACCACCCGCGCACCGGATTCGGATGAGCTGCATGCCAATCGGATCATGCTGGTGAACGCCTTCCTCAGTGAGGAAGGCGAAGTGAGCCTGTACTCGGCCACCGGCCAGGCTCCGGGCTGAGCCGCGTATCACCCCGGTCGGCGCTGTGTCGGCACCCTGTATGCCGGCTGGGCGTCGCGCGGAGAGCCCGGTCGAGGGCACCCCGCGCGATCCCGCCGCCTATCCCACCGGCACCGGGGCTGCCAGCCGTCCGGTCCGGGCCAGTATGTATAATCCGGTGGCCGCGGCGGCGCCGATCGCGATGAGACCCGCCCACGCCAGTGCGCTCATGCCCGCGGTGCGAGCCGCGTCCAGCACGGTGCCGGTGCCGAGATTGCCGAGCAGAATGCCGACCCCGACGATGGTGTTGTACAGCCCGTCGTGGGTCGCCACCAGCCGATCGCCGCAGAGCGCGACCACGGTATCCATTTCGAACGGAAACACCGCCGCCGCACCGATTCCGAGAATCGCGGCGGTCATCAGGAGGGCTCCGATGGCGGCCGGTACGCCCAGACCGGTCCCCGGCACCAGCAGCAGCGGAACGAAGGCGGCGGCCAGGATCGCCATGCCGAACACCAAACTCCGCTGGCGGCCCCAACGTTCGCCGAACCACCGGGTGATGCGCAACTGACCGGCGATGGCGATCACGCCGGAGACCACGAACACCGCGGTCATCAGCGTCGTCGCGGCGGAATCGGCCCCGACAATGCGGGCGGCCTGCATCGGCAGCGCCAGATAGACCTGGAACGACAGCACATAGCAGCCGATCATCGCCGCGGCGAACAGCAGGAACGGACGGTTGGCCAGCACTATTCGCCAATCATCGAGCACCGAAGCGGTTCTCGGCTCCGCGCGGTGCTGCGGCAGGGCGCGCAGCTGAGCCACGGTGAGCAGGCCGAAGACCACGGCGGCGCCCGCCGCGGTGGTCCGGAAGTCGAAGGCCATCAACGCCAGTCCGACGATCGGGCCGAACAGGATGCCCGCCTGGTAGAAGATATTGAATACCGCGAACGCTTCGACCCTCCGGTCGGCGGAATCCACCGCGAGGTAGGCGCGCACCGCCGGATTGAACAGTGCGCCCGCGAATCCCGTTGCCGCCGAGGCGATCAGTAGCGCGGGTAGGGTGTCCGCGAAGGCCAGTAGCGCGAAACCTCCGGTGCGCAGCAGACATCCGGTCACGATCAGCGGCTTGTAGCCGAGCCGGTCCGCCAGCGTGCCGCCGACCAGGAACATGCCCTGCTGGGAGAAGTTCCGGATACCGAGCACCAGCCCGATCGCCCATGCCGCCAGCCCGAGTGGACCCGCCAGATAGCCGGCCAGGTAGGGCATCAGCATGAAGAAGCCGGTGTTGATGGCGAACTGGTTGATCATCAGCATCCGGCTGGGCCGGTTGAAGCTGCGGTAGGTGGCGAACACGCCGGATACCCTGCCGGAGGGCCCGGATGTCTCGGACACCGGGCCGGGGCGACGCGGACCGGTCATCGGGTCGCCCCTTCCGCGGACACGTACTGTTCGTCGGTCTGCGGCCCGGCCACCCGCGCGGCAGTCGAGACCGCGAGCGACCTGGGATCGACGATGGTGGTGCAGCGAGTCCACGAGTGCACCGCCGCGGCCGCCGGATGCTCGATCGTCGCCGGTTCGACCGGTGGCTCGCCATCGAGCAGACCGTGCGCACGGCAGTACTCGTCGTTGTAGACGGTGTCGAAGTAGCGCAGCGGGCCATCGGGGAAGACCGCCGCGATGCGCACGTCGGGATCGCTGACCCGGGCCAGCCAGCCCGCCACCAGCGCTACCGCGCCGACGCTCCAGCCGCCGCTGGCGTGGTGCGTCGCGGCCAGGGTCCGGCAGACCCGCACCGCTTCCGCCGGTGCCACCCAATGGATCTCATCGAAGGCGAAATAGTCGACATTCTCCGGAAGAATGCTGGAACCGAGCCCGCGCATCAGTCGCGGCCCGGCGGGCTGGCCGAAGATGGTCGAGGCCACGGTGTCCACGCCGACCAGCCGCAGATCCGGAAAGTAGCGGCGCAGCACCCGGGAGATGCCCGCGGAGTGGCCGCCGGTGCCCACCGAGCAGACCAGCACATCCACTCGGCCCAACTGCGCGACCAATTCCAGGGCCAGACCTTCATAGGCATCCCGGTTATCGGGATTGCGGTACTGATCCGGGCACCAGGCCCGCGGGTCGTCGGCCAGCAGTTCGGCGACGCGATCGCGCCGGGCTTGCTGCCAGCCGCCGGTCGGATGCGGCTGGGTGACCTGCTCCACTCTGGCGCCGTAGGCGGCGAGCATTTGCCGCATCAGCGGTTCCAGACCGGGGTCGGTGACCAGCGTGATCGGATGACGGTGCACCATACCCGCCAACGCCAGCCCCGAACCGAGGGTGCCGCTGGTGGATTCGATGATCGGTGCGCCAGGGGTCAACTCGCCGCGGGCGGTCGCGCGTTCGACCATATGCAGCGCGGGCCGGTCCTTCATACCGCCGGGATTGGCGCCTTCGAGTTTGGCCCAGAAGCCACGGCCGACCGGTGCGAGCGCCGAATTCGGCGCCGGGGCCAGCGGTTCGGTGATCCACAGCACGGGGGTGTTGCCGACCATGGTGGCCGGGCGCGGGCAGCGTTGAGCGGTGGTCAACAGCCCGGCCGGACTCGGGAGTACGGATCGTTCCAGGGCAGTGTTCATTTCCAGGGCAGCGGGCATGGGAAATCGTCGATTCTGTTCGGGTCGCTGATGGGCAGCGAGGTGCGGGTGCGGGAAACGCACGAACACCGGCCGAGCCCCGGCAAGCGTCGGCCTGACGCTGGCCGATCAGTTCCGGGCGATACCGAATCGAATGAGGATGTCCCGGCCGCTCGCGGCGGGTGGATGTCCCGGCGGCGCACGCAAGGCGTGACCGAGGGCCATGGCCTGCGGCGCGGCGCCGACGACCAGGGCGGTCGCGATCAGCAGCAGAATGACCAGCGCCGAATCATTGCGCGGCAAGGCGGCCGGCATGGCATCGGGGGTCAGATGCCGGTCGGTTTCGGTGACATGTTGATGCGGATCTACACCGAGCCCGACGGCGAGGCGTGACGCCGGCGCCGGACCGTCGCTCTCGATATGGGCGTGGTCGGCGCTCGTGTTGCTCGGGAACAGATGACAATCCGGGAACGCCATGACCAGGACCCAGGTGGCGAACGCCAGCGCGACGAGCACCCGGAGACCGGGGATTCGCACGGCGTTGGACCTCACGTCTGCCGATAGTACAAGCCCGGCGCCGAGCACCGTCCCAGCCGTGGGACGGCTAACGCGTCCTGGTCGGTGTGCGCATCGGAGTCGTCGGGCGCGTGCTCGGTCGCGCCGCGCACGCGGTGCCGTCCTCCTTGCCGTCGAGCTTGTCCAGCGCGGGCGAGTAGCCGCTGTCACCGCGCTTGACCGGTGCGCGGCCCGCCGCCCATGCCTCCTCGCAATCCCGGAACTGACGTGCCGTCGTCGTCGTGGCGACCGGCCCGGACGAGTGGGAATGCCGCTTCTTCTTGCTCTTACCGCAGCCACTCATGGTCAACACCAGCGCGGCGATCAGTGCGATACCGACGATCAGCACGACAGGACGGGACTTACGCATCATGGGACTCCCCCCGAGACAATGGAATTCGAACAACCGGCCAGTATTTCCTGTCGTGGCGGCCCGATGCAACCCGGGCGGCGTGGGGCCCGGTGACGGGCCCCACGCGATCGCGTGACACGGCCGACGCCGTGCCGGATTTCGTTGGCGTGTTGGTATCGGATCGTGGTGCGGTCGTCCGCTGAATACGGGACAATTTGGACATTGCTCAACGGTTCGCCGCTGCATCGAAGCGCCCGGAAGGAGCGTCGATCATGGAAATGGAACTCGAAAAGCCGGTCAGCCCCGCAAATCCGATCCGCGTCAGAGGTGATCTGGATCCCGGGCTGTCCCGATGGATGTGGCTGGTCAAATGGATCCTGGCCATTCCGCACTACATTGTGCTGTTCTTCCTGTACATCGGGTGGTTCGTCGTGACGGTGATCGCATTCTTCGCGATCCTGTTCACCGGGAAGTATCCGCGGGGCCTCTTCGATTTCGCCGTCGGTGTCATCCGCTGGGGCTGGCGGGTGGGTTTCTACGCGTGGTCGCCGCTCGGCACCGACAAGTACCCGCCCTTCAGCCTGGAGGCGAATGCGGACTATCCGGCCGATGTGGAGGTCGACTACCCCGAGCGATTGCATCGCGGCCTGGTGCTGGTCAAATGGTGGTTGCTGGTCATCCCGCACTACCTGGTGGTCACGGTCTTCGTCGGCGGCTACTACCTCGTTTCCGAGGACTACGCCGTTTCCTGGCCGTCGTTGCTTTCCATCCTGGCCTTGCTCGCGGTGGTGGCGCTCCTGTTCACCGGCCGATACCCGACGGGCCTATTCGATTTCTCGATGGGTGCGAACCGGTGGGCGCTGCGGGTAACGGCCTACGCCGCGCTGCTGCGCGATGAATACCCGCCGTTCCGGCTCGACCAGGGTCCGCGCGAACCCTGAATCGACGCCGACGCCATTCACGACAGCGTCGCGCAGCGACTCGCTGAGGGGTGGTGGCCAGGCGACGGACAACGTAATAATGCGAATCCGCCCGTTGATCGGATCAACGGGCGGATTCGTATATGCGCCGGACGACATCCTCTATTTCGGGTTCTTCGATCGATAGATCGCGCACCTCGGCGCGGTCCGACACGGCGGCGAGCAACTGTGCCGCCGTGGTGGTTTCGGCGTCGAAGGCCAGCCGTTGCCGCATTCCATCGGCCTCACTGGTGAGCAATTCGGCCGGGCACGGCAGATCGACCAGGTCCGGTGTCGGCTCGGCCAGATCCACCACCAGCACCCGGCGAGCGCCCACCGTGGCGCCGAGCCCGGGTAGCGACCCGTCGTAGACCAGACTGCCGTGATCGACCACAAGCACTCGGTCACAGAGGCGTTCGATATCGCCCATATCGTGGGTGGTGAGCAGCAGCGTGGTGCCGCGATCGACGCGTTCGGCTCGCAGGAATTCGCGTAGTCGCTGTTTGGACAGCACATCCAGGCCGATGGTCGGTTCGTCCAGGATCACGAGTTCGGGGGAATGCAACAGGGCGGCGGCGACCTCGGCGCGCATCCGTTGCCCGAGCGAGAGCTGACGCACCGGGGTATCCAGGGTTTCGGCCATCTCCAGTTGCTCGACGAGTTCGTAGGTGCGTTTGCGGGTGATATCCGGATCGAGCCGGTGGATCGCGGCCAGGATCGAGAACGATTCGCGCAGTGGAAGATCCCACCACAGCTGTGACCGTTGCCCGAAGACCACGCCGATCCGGGAGGCGAGCCTGCGGCGCTGCCGGACCGGCTCCAGGCCACAGGTGCGCACGGTGCCCGAGGTGGGAACCAGGATGCCCGTCAGCATCTTGATGGTGGTCGACTTGCCCGCACCGTTGGCGCCGATATAGCCCACCGCGGCGCCGCGCTCGATCCGAAAGGTCATGCCGTCGACCGCGGTGAGGGTGTCGCGCTGCCTGCGCCACCGGCGGCCGTTCTTGCGATACAGGATGAATTCCCGTGTCAGGTTGTCGATGTCGATGATCGCATCCGATAAGTCGGTATCCGCCACGCTTATCCGCCACCTCCCTGGTAGTGCCGAGTGCCGATTCGCCACAAGCCGAGCGCGAGCAGCCATACCCAGAGCGTCGCGACCGGTGTCAGCCACGCGAGCCATGAGGGCAGCAGCGGGGGGCCGGGTAGTCGAAGCAGGGCGATGGTGGGCAGGTACGCCGTGAAGGCGACCGGGATCGCGAAACCGAACAGGAGTTTCAGCGGCACGGGGAAGACCGAGGCGGGCTGCATCGCGGCGAAGGACCCGCCGTAGGTGAAGCTGTTCGTCAGTTCGGCGCCGTCGATCAGGAAGAATTGCAGCCCGGCGGCGCAGACGAAGATGCCGCTGAACAACAGGATGCCCCCGACCAGTGTCAGCGACAGGAGCGCGAAAGTGTCGGGACCCCAGTCGATATCGTTCCGGATGAGCCCGAGGCCGAGTACCACGACGGCGACCGCCGCCCTGGCGAAGCGGCGCAGCGAGATATCGCTGGTGATCAGTTGCAGCAGCAGCGGCTGCGGGCGTAGGTGGAAGGCATCGAGGGTGCCGAGCCGGATCAGGGTCGGCAGGGAATCCAGGTGTCCGACCAGAACCTGGGCCAGCGCGAAGGTGGTGTTGCTCAACCCGAACAGAAGGAGCGCGCCGTTCAGATCGAGTCCGCCGAGCACCTCCACGGTGTGGAAAATGACCCAGACCTCGGCGAATTCGACCAAGCCGATCAGGAAGGCGCTGAAAACCTCGCTGGCGAAGGACAATCGGTACGCCCGTTGGGCGCGCATGCGGGAGCGAAGCACCGCGGCGTACGGGGTGAACCAGGTACCGGCCGGTGTGGTCACAAGCGGCGGCTCAGCCACCCTGCACCTCCAGCCTGCGGCGCCCCGCCGCCAGCAGCACCCGGCCGGCCAGGCCGACCAGCAACACCCAAACCACCTGTGTGGCAACAACCGCTATCGCATCCATTCCGACGACCCGGCCGGACAGAATGTCGATCGGAGCCTGCAGAATCGATGGAAACGGGGTGGCGTGCGCGACGGTGCGCAGCCAGTCCGGGAACATGTGGACCGGCACGAACAGCCCGGCCAGAAACGTGCCGCAAATCTGGTATAGCACCCGAATGCCACGGGTTTCCACCACCCAGAACCCGATCAGGCCAACAGCGAATAACGACAGGAACGACAGGGCAACGGCCAGGAACACCGCGAGCAAACCCAGCAGATAGGGGCCGGGTGTGTGCGGCATCGCGAGTCCGAATGTGAGAAAGCCGAACACGACGCTGGGGACGCCGCGCGGGATGACGGTGCACGCGGCGCGCCCGAGATCGGTCGCGAGATAACCGAGTTGGATGTCGACCGGGCGCAGGAAATCGATGGCGACGTCGCCGGTCTTCACCCGATCGACCAATTCCAGTGGCGGGCCCATGAACTGCATCGCGCCGAGCAGTCCCTGGGACAGCCACACGTACGCGCCGATGGTGCCTTCGTCGTATCCGCCGAAGTCGCCCGCGGCGCGCACCGCGGCCAGCATCACCGCCGCCCGGACCAGACCGAAGACGCAGTTGGTGAACAGTCCGGCGAACATCGCCAACTTGTATTGCGACTGTCGGCGGAATCCGGCCACGGCGAGTTGTGCGTACACCCGGATCGTCCGCCACGCGTGCATGGCCACGGCAAGTCTTCCCGCCCCCTCTGCACCGCCGCGCACAAGGAGTCAACTTTAGTGCGGCGGTACGGACACGCGGTAGGTATCCGCGCGATTTTTCGAAAAGCGCTACACAGCTGACGCGTCAGTGTTAGAAACGCAGTCACTTCAGATTGGCGGATCGTCGTTCTGAGGCGGTGGAGCTGCTCGTGCCCGACAGGAAGGAACGCCGATGACTGTCGCCGAGATGACCGTTTTCGAAACACTCGAATCGAATGTTCGCGGCTACTGCCGGTCCTGGCCCACCGTCTTCGACACCGCGAGCGGCAGCTGGCTGCGCGACGAGCACGGCCGCGACTACCTGGACTTCTTCGCGGGTGCGGGCTCGCTGAACTACGGCCACAACAATCCGATCCTGAAACGCGCGCTGCTCGAGTACATCGCGGGCGACGGGATCACGCACGGGTTGGACATGTCGACGGTGGCCAAACGCAGGCTGCTGGAGACACTGCGCGATCTGGTCTTCACCCCGCGCGGCCTCGATTACAAGGTGCAGTTCCCCGGCCCGACCGGAGCCAATGCGGTGGAGGCGGCGCTCAAACTGGCGCGCAAGGTCACCGGCAGGCAGACGATCCTCAACTTCACCAACGCCTTTCACGGCATGTCGCTCGGCGCGCTGTCGGTGACCGGCAATGCGGCCAAGCGGGCCGGGGCGGGCATACCGCTGGTGCATGTCGCGCCCATGCCCTACGACGGCTACCTCGACGGCGACGACGACCTGCGCTGGATGCGCCGGGCGCTCGACGATTCGTCGTCCGGCCTGGACAAGCCGGCCGCGGTGATCGTCGAAACGGTGCAGGGTGAGGGCGGGGTGAATGTCGCGCGCGCCTCCTGGTTGCGGCAGCTGGCCGAGGTGTGCGCCGCGCGTGGCATCCTGCTGATCGTCGACGATATCCAGATGGGCTGCGGCCGGACCGGACCGTTCTTCTCCTTCGAGGTCGCGAGCATCACCCCGGATATCGTGACGCTGTCCAAATCGATCGGCGGCTACGGACTTCCGATGGCGCTGGTGCTGTTCCGGCCGGAACTGGATCAGTGGGCGCCGGGTGAGCACAACGGAACCTTCCGCGGCAATAACGCCGCGTTCGTCACCGCGCGGGTCGCGCTGGAACGGTACTGGTCCGACGGCGCGCTGGAGGCGGCGACCACGGCGAAGGGCGAGCGGGTCCGCGCCGTGCTCGCCGAAGTGGCGGGCACCCACCCCGGCCTGTCTACCCGCGGCCGGGGACTGGTGCAGGGTCTGGTCTTCGAGGACGCGTCGCAGGCGGCCAAGGTGTGCCGGCTAGCCTTCGAACGCGGGTTGCTGGTGGAGACGTCCGGTTCGGAGGATGAAGTGATCAAACTGCTTCCCCCGCTGACGATTACGGACGAGGAAATCGAGCATGGTCTGACGGTTCTCACCGGGGCCGTTGGCGCGATCTGCGCGCGCTGATGCCCGCGCGTCGCCGTGGGGCGTGATATCCCGGCGCGGAAACGGATCGGGGCCCGCGGGCGACTACCCGCGGACCCCGAGCCGCGATGGTGGATTACACCGGCGGCGGCTCGATGCCGAGACCGCGCAGACGATCCCGGTAGAGCTCCACAGTGGCCAGCTTGACGTCCTCGTACCCGCGGACGATATCGGTGAGGCCGGCCGCCTCGAGCGCGCGATCGTAATTCGACGGATCGAGATCCGCGGCGAGCGCCGTCACCATCTCGGTGTAATGCGCGAGCAGTGCGCGTTCCACCCGCCGGACATGGGCGTATCCGAACGGGTCGAACGCGGTGCCGCGCAGCCGCTTCCCCTTGGCCAGCAGCCGCAGGGCGATGTGGCCGCGCGGACCGATGCCGATCTTCTTCTTACGTCCCATCGCGCGCAGCACCGGCGGGTGCAGGCGGTAGGTGAGGTTCGCGCCGTCGGGGAGCTGATCGGTGACCTCGGCCAGGAAGGCCGGGTCGGTGAGGCGGCGGGCCACCTCGTACTCGTCCTTGTACGCGGTGAACTTGTACAGGCCCTGCGCCGTTTCCGCGCTGAATTCGGTGCGATCGGTGGCGGCCCGTTCCGCCTCCCAGATGCGTTGCACCGTCTGCACATATCCGCGCGCGATCCGCACGCCCTGAAAGCCGATCAGCTCCTTGGCGCGCAGTTCCACGCGGCGGCGGGTCTCACCGGTCGCGGTCAGACCCGCGAAAAGGTCCTCCGGAATGGTGATCTCGGCGCGTCGCGAGTGCTGCCGGGTCGTCGCGGCGGCGAATTCGTCCGGGCGGGCGATCGCGGCGCGGCCCCACCGGAAGGCGGCGATATTCGCGGCCACCGCGACGCCGTTGATCTCGATGGCCTCCTCGATCGCGGTGGCGGGCAGGCGGAGGCCGCCGAGCTGGTATGCGGCGCCGACCAATAGGAAGTTCGCGGCGGCGGTATTGCCGAAGAGCATCTCGGCCGCGGCCGCCGCATCGAAGGAGCGGACCGTATGTGACACCTGCTCCAGGCGGGCGAGCAGCCCGTCGGTCTCCGGGTACGCGACATCCTTGTCGTAGACCATATCGCCGGTCGGCGTCTTACTTGTGGAGGCGACCGACAGGGTGGCGGCCTTCGACCCGTAGGCCAGGTTCTTGGCGTCGGCGGCGGCCAGCAGATCGAAGGCCACGATGCAGTCGGCCGAACCCGGGGTCAACCGGTTCGCGGGCTCCAGCGCACCCGCCGCGAAACGCAGGTGCGAGACGACCGGTCCGGCCTTCTGGCTCAGTCCGATCTGATCCAGGCTCGCCACCTCGTATCCGGCTCGTAGCGCGGCGGTGGCCAGCACCTGATTCACCGTGACGATGCCGGTGCCGCCGATGCCCGCCAGGAAGACGTTCTGCGTCGAGGCCGGTGCGGCTGGTCCTCGGTCGGGCAGCAAGGGCGGATCCTGGCGGCGCATCCGCTTGCCCCGCCGGGTCTGTCCCGGCTCCGGCAACTCCACCGTCACGAAGGAGGGGCAATCGCCGTCCAAGCAGCTGTAATCGGTATTGCAGGAGGTCTGATCGATGCGGGTCTTGCGGCCGAATTCGGTGTCGACCGGCTGTACGGACAGGCAGTTGCTCTTGACGCCGCAATCGCCGCAGCCTTCGCACACCGCCTCGTTGATGACCACCCGGGTCCGCCGCACCGGCAGGGTGCCGCGCTTGCGCTGACGACGGGCGTCGGCGGCGCAGTGCTGGTCGTAGATGAGGACGGTGACACCGGGGATCTCGCGCAGGGTGCGCTGCGCCTCGTCGAGCCGATCGCGATGCCACAGTAGGGTTCCCGCGGCCAGGTCGCGCTTGCGGTACTTCGACGGCTCGTCGGCGCAGACGATGATCTTGCGTACGCCCTCGACGGTGAGCTTATGTGTCAGCATCGGCACCGCGAGCGCGCCCTGGGCGTCCTGCGCGCCCGTCATCGCGACGACATCGTTGTAGAGCAGCTTGAAGGTGATATTCACCCCGGCGGTGACACAGGCCTGCACCGCCAGCTGTCCGGAGTGGAAATAGGTTCCGTCGCCGATGTTCTGGAACAGATGCGGCACCCGGGTGAACGGTGCCTGTCCGATCCACTGGGCGCCCTCGCCACCCATCTGGGTCAGTCCGAGTACCTTGCTGTCGGCGCGACCGGACATGGTCACCATGGTGTGACAACCGATGCCGCCACCGGCGAGCGAGCCATCCGGGACCGCGGTGGAACGGTTGTGCGGGCAGCCGCTACAGAAGTAGGCGGCCCGCTTGGCGGGCAGCACGGACAGCGAGAGAGGCTGTGGCAGTGGGCGTTTCATCTCCAGATGGCCCGCGAGCGCGCGGCGCAGCGGCGCGAGGATACGGCCGCTGGTGAGCTCGCCGTCCTGGGCGAACAGCGGTCTGCCCTCGGCATCGTGCTTGCCGAGGATCCGCGGCGGCGCGGCGGTGCCGTACAGGATCTCGCGGATCTGGGTTTCGAGGAAGGCGGTCTTGTCCTCGACCACCACCAGGTGGGTGAGTCCGGTGGCGAACTCCCGGACCCGTTCCGGGGCAAGGGGAAACGGCATGCCGACGCGCAGCAGCCGTATCCCGGCGTGCAATAGTGCCGCGTCGTCGACGCCGAGATCCAGCAGCGCCTGCCGGACCGCGTCGAACGTGGTTCCGGTGGCGGCGATCCCGACCGTGGCATGGGACGGATCGACCTCGATCACATCCAGGTTGTTGCGGGTACTGTAGGCCTTCACCAATTCCCAGCGCGGGCCGTACAGATCGGCCTCGGCGATCACGCTGTCGGTCGGCGCGGCCATCGGACGCTGCAGATAACCGAATGGTCTTCCCTCCCACTCGATCTCGGGAACTACGAGGTCGATATCGCCCACCGAGCCGTCCACGGTCCACGCGCCGTCGGCGACGTCGGCCACGATCTTCAGTGCGACCAGGCATCCGGAGGCGCGTGAGAGCGCCACCCCGTGCAAGCCCATGGTGATGATCTCGCGGGCATTACGCGGGAACAGCACCGGAATGTTCATCGCCGCCAGCGAACGTTCGCTGACCGCGGGCACCGTGGAGGACTTCGACGCGGGATCGTCGCCGACCAGCAAGAGCATGCCGCCGCGCGCATTCGCGCCGTACATATTGGCGTGTCGCAGTGCATCGGTGGCCCGGTCCAGGCCGGGGCCCTTCCCGTACCAGACGCCGACCACGCCGTCATGTGTCGCGGCCTCGGCGGGTAGTTCGCCCTGACTACCCCAGACCGCGGTGGCGGCCAGTTCCTCGTTCAACCCCGGGACGAAGCAGATGTCGTGTTCGGCGAGCACATTCGGCATGCCCGCCAGCATCTTGTCGACACCGCCGAGGGGGCTGCCCTGATAGCCGGAGACGAAGGTGCCGATCCGGCGTCCGGCACGCAGATCGCGGACATGCTGCTCGACCAGCTGCCTGGCGATCGCCTGGACGCCGGTCAGGACAACGGTGCCCGCGCCGACGCGATAGCGGTCGGCCAGGTCGTAGGGGGCTGGGATCAGTTCGCGGTCGGCGAGCTCGGTCATACAGATCCACCCATCCGCTCGGCGCCGATCGGGCGCTTCGCATCGTTGAGCATTTGTTGCCGATATCCTGTCGCTGAAGTGCGAAGTGATCAATAGGTGAGTTTTACACTGATCATTCTGCTCAATATGAGCGCCCTGCGGTGCGCACGGGTTGTGCAGGGTGCGAGGTTACTGTGACGTCTACCACGTGAGGGTGCGATGTCGCGTGATCGCCCGGCCCCGTGTCGTCGGCCATGCCCGCCGTACCCTGAAACCCATGTCGGAGATCGCCGAAACGGACCAGCGGGATCCGGCTCTCGCGCGGCTGTTCGCGCTGGTCGACGGCCGCCGGGTAGCGGTGCTGACCGGCGCGGGCGTCTCCACCGACAGCGGAATCCCGGACTACCGCGGCCCCGCGTCGCCGCCGCGAAATCCGATGACCTATCAGCAGTTCGTCGGCGATTCCGTCTTCCGGCAGCGCTATTGGGCGCGCAACCACGTCGGCTGGCGGCATATGGATGCCGCGCGCCCGAACCCGGGGCATCGCGCACTCGCCCGGCTGGAGCGGCTGGGCATGGTCACCGGGCTGATCACCCAGAACGTCGACCTACTGCACACGAAGGCGGGCCACCGCCGGGTCCTGGATCTGCACGGTTCCTACGCCCGTGTGCGCTGCCTCGGCTGCGAGGCCCTGATCTCACGCATGTCGCTCGCCGAACGCCTCGAAGCGGCCAATCCGGGATTCGGCGCGCGCATCGCCGTCACCGGTGTCGAGGTCGCCCCCGACGCCGATGCGGTGGTCACCGACACCGCCGATTTCCGCATGGTCGACTGCGAGCGCTGCGGCGGCCTGCTCAAGCCGGATATCGTCTACTTCGGCGAGAACGTCCCCCGCGACCGCGTCGCCGCCGCCTTCACCCTCGTCGACGACGCCGACGTGCTGCTCGTCGCGGGTTCCTCGCTCACCGTCATGTCCGGCCTGCGATTTGCCCGACACGCCGCCAAACACGACAAGCCGGTGATCATCCTCAATCGTGGCCACACGCGTGCCGACGACTTGGCGAGCCTCACCCTCGACACGAGCTGCTCCACCGCCCTCACCACCCTCGCCGACCACGTCGAAGCGGCGACAGGGCGCACCGCGCCGGTGTCCCGGTAGGTGACTTCGGTGCCCGTCGCGCTATCGCAGGCCGATGAGCTCAGCCCGCCGTCCTCGCGCCCGAGAATCCGGTAGATCGTCCGCGCTCGCTGCGCATCTCGATGCCCGCCGCGGTCCGTCGCGCGATATGCCGGGCGACGCGTTCGGCATCGCGTCCGACACCGCCGATCAGGACCGAGGCGAAGGCGTACTGGAACGGCAGGCCGACGAAGTACAGGCCGGGGCTGGAAGCGACTACCCCGCGTTGCTGTTCCGGCCAACCGTCGTCGCCGGTGATCGGGATCTCGATCCACGCGGTGTCCTTATCGAATCCGGTGCACCAGACGACATTTCGTACTGCGCGATCGCCCTGGCGCGCTCGGCACCCGACATCGCGGTGTCCAGGTCGCCGCGCCACATGGCCTGGATCAAGCAGTTCGAGGCATCGGTGATTCGGCGCGATCCCAACGCGCCGGGACCACAACCTCGTAAAGGCCCCGGACCGGCGCGAACAGCGTGAGAGTCGGGGGATCGGGAGCGCGATGTCCGGGGGCGAAGTACTCTCGATGTGTCGAATCATGCCGCGACATCGAACTATTGGTTTCCGTGAGGGGGAACAGTGGACGCGCTGAAGCTCGACCCGGCGGCGGTGGCCGCCTACACCACGACCGCGGATACCGTGTCGCAACAGCTGGCCTCGGCCGCTGCGGTCGCGGCCGGCGCGGTGCACCCGGAGCGGTTGGCCGCGGACCTGGGACTGGTCGGCGCCCAGTTCGCGGCCCGGTTCAGCGCCGCCGTCGAGGAGCACTCGCAAGCGCTGTCGACCGCGGGACAGTTGGTCGCGGCCTACGGCCGAGTGCTGCGCGACTACAGCGCCGACGCGCAGGATGTCGATGCCGAGACCGCGGGCGGTCTCGGCAAGACCCGCGAGGAGCTGGCATGAGGCGATTACGCAGACGAGGCTCCAATGACGACAACGCCTCCTCCGCCAGAACTCTCGACCCCACCGTCGATCCGCCGATCGTGGCCGCACTGGTGGAGCCGATCCTGAAACTGCGCGCCTCGCTCGGCACCGGAGTAGGTACCCCGGATCAGGCCATCACCGGCGCCCTCGCGGCGGCATCCACCCGGGCCGCCGATACCGAGGGTCCGCACCGTGACGGCCTGTACGCGCTGGAATCGACCTGGAGCTCCAATGCCGCGGATCTCGCGGTGCCGTCGCTGCGCACCACGCAGACCGAGTTGGGCGAGATCTCCGACCGCGGACCGGCGTACCTCGAGGTGCTCGCCGACGCGCAGACCACCACTTCGCGTGGCGCCCAGAAGGTCGACCAGATCATTGCCGACTTCCGCAGGGATGCCCGGCGGATCCTCGGTGTCGCCACGGCTTCTCCCGATACCGACGCCGTCATCGAGCGTGGCGCCCAGGCGCTGCGGGATGCCATCAATACCGTGCAGTCCACCCGGTCGGAAATGGATGACCACACCCGGCGGCTGGACGCGATGGGACCGCTCACCGTCACCTCGCCCTCCGGCATCAACTCGAATCAGTACCAGAACCCGTATCAGAGCCAATACGTACCCGGCGCCACGGTTCCGGGGACCAACGGGCAGCAGCTCGATCCGGTGCAGGCGGCGCAGTTCCAGTTGCAGCAGCAATTGGTCTCGGCCGGAGTTCAACTGGGGACCGCGGCCATCAGCGCGGGCGTCGATATCGGCACCCACCTCATCGACAAAATCGTCGAAGTCGGCACGCACGCCATGGATACCGTCGCCGCGTCCGCGGATAAGGTGATCGACAAGGCGATTCCGGAGCTCATCCACCCCGGCAGCACCACCGGCGACAACAACGGCGGCTCCAACTCGAAGACCGGGACCGGGCAATTCGACTTCGGTGGCGGCGCAGGCAAGTCCTCGACCGGGCCCGGCGCCAATCGAGGTACGACGCCACCGTCGCAGGATGAGCAGTCGACGGCGGAGCGCTCCGATCCCAGACCGGTGCCCGCGCCCCAAGCGCCCTTCGCGCCGACTCCGCAATCCAATGGATCGGGCACCCCGAGACCGTCCGCGCCGGAGAACTCTCCGCAGCACGGACCGACCGGCGGTGTGGCCATGCCACCCCCCGCGGGTGGGAACGACCAGGAACACAAGCCCAAGGACGGCCAGCTCGGCGTGACCGTACCGGCCGCGTCGTTCGACGCCGATCCGGTGACTGTTCCGGCCGCCGTCATCGGCGATTTCGGCGATGACTTCGTCTGATTCCGGACGACCGAGCCCCGGATCGGACAACCCGTTCGATACCGGCCTGCCCATGCTGCGCCAGCCCGCGCGCAAGCAACCGAAGCGGCGGCGGTCGCAGGCGCGCCCTGCCACGGAGGCACCGGTGCCACCGGCGACCGGGCCGCTGCCGGCACCCCCGCCCCTTCCGGAACCGGTGCCGCTGCCGGACCCCGATCCGCTGCCGGGCCGAACCCAGCGATCGGGGGAGTGGGAGCAGTGGCTCGATCCGGCGCCGCGAACCACACCCGCCCCCGCGCAGGCGGCGGCGCCGCAGCTCCGGCTTCGAACCCGCTCCGAGGAGACCGACACCGCGGCGTACGACGGGCCGGAGGAGCGGGTTCCCTCGATCGTCGACCGCACCGGGGGCAATCCCGGTGTCGCGCTGCGTCATCCACGCCGTACACCGGAGGAGGCCGGAGGCGGTAACCGGGTGCTCGGCGCATTGATCGCGGTCGGCATCGTCGTCGCGCTCGTCGCGGTGGTGTTGATCGCCGTCAACGGCTCCGGCAAACAGAAGCGGACCGTCGTCGCCACCACACCGGCGCCCGCATCGTCGCGCACCGCGGCCGCCCGTACCACCTCGGCCCCCGGCGAGCCCGCGGTCATCGCAACCCCTGGATGCGAACAGCGCCGCACCCCGGAGATCGTCTCCGGCACCGACCCCGGCGGCACCACCGACGGACCCTCCGCCATCCTCGCCTTCGAACGCGCCTACTACGTTCAGCGCTCCGGGTACGCGGCCCGCGCGGTGGTCGCCGACAACTCCTCGGTTCCGGCGGCCGAACAGATCCAGCGTGGCATCAACCAGATCCCGCTCGGCACCCTCTATTGCGTGGAGATCACCCGGGCCGAGGGCGAGGACAGCCCGGCCCGCTGGAAAGTTCGTCTCACCCAACAGGTTCCAGGCCAGCAGCCGGCCACCTTCACCCAGCTCATCACCACCAGCACCAGCGCCAACCGCACCCTGATCACCGCCATCGCCCCCGGCTGACCGGAGCCGGTCGAGCGGCCGGTCATGATGGTCGGGTCGCCTGTCCCCGAGATATCGACGATCTGGAGGTGGCCGCTCCGAGGTAGAGCTATCGACTGGTCGGTGCGTCGAGAAACGGGGCGATGAGCGGGAGCAGCAGATCGGCTCGGTACATGAGGTCGTAATGCGTTGTACCGGGGATGATCTCGAGCCGGGAACCCGCGGCGAGTAGGCCCGCGAACTGAATGACGTGTTCGCGATAGAGGGCATCGGATTCGGCGGACACGAGCAGGGTCGGTGCCTTGATCGCCGCTATCTGCGACGTCCAGTCGTAGTCTGCACCGAGCAGGGTGCGTGTCTTATCGACCAGTGCGGGCCAGTCGCCCGGTTTCGGCGCGGTCTGCGCGTAGAGCGCGTGCATCGGACTGTCCAGCATGGCGCCGGGATTCATGGCCGCCATGCCCGCCCTGGTCTCGGGCAGCCAGCCGTCACTGCGGTAGGGGGCCGAAGCGACGACAAGTTTGTCGACCACGGTGGGAGTGCGTGCGGCGAGTTGCAGTGCGACACCGCCACCGAGCGAATACCCGAGTACATCGGCCTGTCCGAGGCCCAGATGGGTGATCAAGCTCGCGACATCGTCGGCCATCGTTTCATAGCGCAGTGGTCGGTCGATGTCGGCGGTATGCCCGTGTGCCTGAAGTTCGACGGAGACGACCTTCCTCGTCTTGGCGAGTTCGGGCAGCAATGCGCCGAAGGTAGCGTCGGCGGTGCTGAGCCCACCGTGCAGCAGGACCAAAGGAGCACCCGTGCCGTGGATTTCGTAATAGATCTGCATGCCGTTGATCGGGGCGTAGAAGCCTTTGCCGTCGGCGCTCGGCTTGTCGGAGTGGAAGTCCGCCGCGGCGGAGATCGTTGCCGAGCTCGCGGCGTCGGCAGTCTGGTCCGCGCCGCATCCGGTCACGAGCATCGCGGACAGTGCCAGTGCGGCACCGGCACTCAGTGTCTTGGTGATTGTCTTCATTGATCCACTTCCGGGTATTGGGGGTTCGTTGGCCTAGTGATCCGACTGGGGCAGATGGACTTTGGCATCGTCGTAGTCGGCGGAGCGCCGTGCACCGGGTCCGTAGATCAGGTGCACGACACCGGTGCCGAAGGTCGCGGAAGAGAGCAGTCGCAGCGGGACGGGGGCGCCCTCGGTGAACAACCGCGCGCCCGTCTGGAGCGCGATGGGGTGCACCAGCAGGTGAAGTTCGTCGATCAGGCCCGCCGCCAGCAGTTGCCGCACGACAGAGGGTGAACCGCTCATGGCAATATCGGTCGCGCCCGGCTGCTCCTTGAGCGCGGTGACCGATTCGAGCAGATCACCGCGCAACTGCTCGGAGTTGCGCCAAGAGAATGTCAAGTCCTGATGTGAGACAACGATTTTGCGGGCATCGCCGAGCGTCTTGGCCATGCCCGCGTCAGCGCCACCCGCCCGCTCGCGGTCCGGCCATGCGCCCGCGAAGCTGTCGTATGTCTTGCGGCCGAGCAGAAGAGTGTCGGCCGTGCCGAGCTGCTCGCCTACCGCGGCGCCCATTTCGTCGTTGAAGTACGGAAAGTGCCAGGTTTGTGGTTCCTCGACGACCCCGTCGAGCGAGATGAACAGACCTGCCGTGATCTTGCGCATCGAATTCTCCTTTACTGACCGGTGCTATGCGCGTTCGGTGGTGGACGGCGCCCAGTCGGCGTATTCCGCCGTTCCGGTGAGGAATTCGCCAGCGGCCGGGGCCATGATGGCGATATTCGGGTTGTGGCTCAGTTTCGCCAGCTCGCGGTGCCGGGCATTGGGCAGTGCGGCGGCAATGGCGCGGGCGCCGGTGCGCAGCAGCGCACCGCTCTTTTCGCCGGACATAACGAGAGTCGGCACGGTGACCCCGGCCCAGTCGGCGGCATCGAGCGCCGCACCGCGCATATAGGGACCCATGATGGCCCAGTCGTGCGCCGACGCACTGGATGTGGCCAGCAGGTCCTTCCACATCGGGGTGAACCGCATGATCGCGGCGAAGGCGCGCGGCATGCCCATGCCCTTGGTCATGTAGAACCGCACCACCTCGCTGCGCCGATCGGCGGCGATCAGCGCGTGCAATGTCACGTCCAGATCGGCTGGGGGAACGAAGTTCTCATGGTCGACGACGAACGGCGGTTCGAAGGCGACGACCCGGGTGATGCCGGGAATCCGGCCGGAGGCCGCCGCCAGCAGCGCAAGCCCCGCGCCCGCGGACCACCCGAAGAGTGCGGCCGAACCACCGACCGCGTCGACCAGTGCGGCGATATCGTCGATTTCGTTGTCGACGTTGTAGACGCCCGGCGAATCGCTGCTGTCGCCGCGGCCGCGCCGATCGTAATTGATGACGGTCAGGCGGTATTCGTTCGCGAGACGCTCGGCCAGTTCCACCATTTTCGGGAACTTCCGGAAGCTGAATGCGCCGCCGATCAGAATGACGGTCCCGGCATCGCCGCCGACGTAGCGATCGAATGCGATCTCGATTCCGGAAGGGGTGGTGATGGTCTCCATGATCCGGTGCCTTTCGTCCAAATTCCCCGCGCTGTATGCGTTCAGGGGTATGGACGAAGCGAAGCGCCGGGATTCATCGGCGCCACTGGGTCAATGGGTGTGACCCGGCGCACATTGTCGGCCGTGTGACGGTTCTGCGCGCCGGGTCGTCTCGCGACTAGTCGGGGACGGGTTCGGTCTGCGGCCGCTTGGGCCGGTCCATCATCAATCGGGTGATCGGTTCGACCACCCGTGCGGCGATCGGGCCGAGAATGGCCATGAGCAGCACATATGTCGTTGCCAATGCGGCGAATTCGCCCGGTAGCGCACCCGCGGTGACGGCGAGACCCGCGATGACGATGGAGAATTCGCCGCGGGCGACGAGCGCGGTACCCGCGCGGGCCCGGCCGAGTGTGCTTGCGCCCGCGCGCTGGGCCGCCCACCAGCCCGTGGCGATCTTGGTGACGGTGGTGACCACGGCGAGCAGGACCGCCCAGCCCAGTACCGGCGGGATGCTCGCGGGATCGGTACTGAGCCCGAAGAGTACGAAGAACATGGCCGCGAAAAGGTCGCGCAGTGGTTCGAGGATCTTGGTCGCATTGTGCGCGGTCGAGTCGGAGATCGCGATGCCGAGCAGGAACGCGCCGACCGCCGCAGAGACCTGGACCGCCGAGGCGAGCCCCGCCACCAGCAGGGCGGCGCCGAGCAGTTTGAGTAGGAAGATCTCCCGGTCGTCGCTGGCGACGACGGCCGAAACATATTTGCCGTAGCGCAGTGCGACCACCAGCACGACGGTCACCGCCACGAGTGCGATGCCAAGCGTGGTCAGTCCGGCGATCAGTCCGACACCGGCCAGCACCGCGGTCAGCACCGGCAGATATGCGGCCATCGCGAGATCTTCGAATACCAGGATCGAGAGGATGATCGGGGTTTCGCGGTTGCCGAGCCTGCCGAGGTCGTTGAGGACCTTCGCGACAATGCCCGAGGATGAGATATAGGTGACGCCTGCCAGTGCGATCGCCCCGGTGAATCCCAGGCCGAGCATCAGGGCGACGAGGACGCCGGGGGTGGCGTTCAGCACGAGATCGAGAAGCCCGGCGGGCCAGGATCTTCGCATTCCCGTGACCAATTCGGCCGCCGTGTACTCCAATCCGAGCAGTAGCAGAAGCAGCACTACGCCGATTTCGCTGGCCAGGTGGATGAACTCGTCGACCGCGTGCAGCTCGATCAGACCGCCCTTCCCGAATACCAGCCCGCCGAGCAGATAGAGCGGAATCGGTGAGAGGCCGATCCGTGCCGCGATACGTCCGAGCACCCCGAGACCGAAGAACACCGCCCCCAACTGGATCAGTGCCAGCGCGGTTCCATCCACGACCACAGATCAGCCGTTGGCTAGTAGCTCGGCCGCGGCGTCGAGCCCGGCGCTGGTACCCACAGCGATCAGCAGATCACCCGCGGTGAACCCGAATTCGGGTCCCGGGGAGGCGTGTACCTGCCCGGCGCGCATCACCGCGACGATGGATACTCTTGTCCGAGTGCGCATCTCGGTCTCGCCAAGGGTGCGTCCGTCGTAACGCGATCCCTGGTGAACCGGGAGCGTGCGGGTGTTCACCCCCTCGATATCGCGATGTTCCTCGCGCAGCTGCGCCACCAGTTGCGGTGCGCCGAGCAGATTGGCCAATACTCGAGCTTCATTGCCCGACAGGGGAATCTGTACCGTCGTATCGGGATCGCCTTCTTTGGTGAATATCAAATCCATGGTGCCGTCGCGGTGATCGACGACCCCGATACGGCGACGCGCACCCTCGAGTGGAAAGTCTTTGCGCACACCGATTCCCGGCAGCGGCGTTACTTCAACGTTCACCCCACACCCTAACCTTAACTATGCATTACCTTTACTTTACTCAATGCGAGGCGGGTTCGCGGGCCGGTCACCGCGGAGTGGCACCGGGCGGGACGTGCCGCCCGATCGCCGCGACAATTCCGGTACCCGGAATTCGCGGTCGGTAGGGTGGGGCCGACAGCTGAGACAGGGGAGTTCGATGTTGGAAGTCGCGAAGCTGATGCGCCGGTTCGGCGACAACGTGGCCGTGAACGATGTGTCGTTCCCCGTACCCCCGGGTGCCCTGACCGGATTTGTCGGCGGGAACGGCGCGGGCAAAACCACGACAATGCGCATGATCATGGGCGTACTGGCCATCCACGGTGGGCAGGTGCTGTGGCGGGACAGGCCGGTGACGGTGGCGGACCGGCGGTCGTTCGGGTACATGCCCGAGGAGCGCGGCCTCTACCCGAAGCAACCGGTGGTCGATCAACTCGTCTACCTGGCCCGCTTGCGTGGCCTCACCGCCGCCGACGCGCGGTCGCGGGCCACCGCATTGCTGGAGCGGTTCGACCTCGCCGATCGGAGCAAAGACAAACTCGAGTCGCTGTCACTGGGTAACCAGCAGCGGGTTCAGATCGCGGCGGCCGTGATCGCGCAGCCATCGGCACTCATTCTGGACGAGCCGTTCTCGGGATTGGATCCGGGCGCCGTCGACTCGATGGCCCAGCTGCTGCGCGAGTACGCCGACCGGGGCGTTCCGGTGCTGTTCTCCTCCCATCAGCTGGACCTGGTTGAGCGGTTGTGCGACAAGTTGGTGATTCTCGCGGCCGGTCGGGTGGTCGGCCAGGGGTCGGTTGCGGAACTGCGGGCCGGTGATCGGACGCGATACCGGCTGGTGCTCGGCGCGGACGCGAGTTGGCTCGCGGAGTACACCGGGGTGCGCGTGCTCGAGACGAACGGTTCGAGTGCGTTGCTGGAGTTGACCGGCGCGACGACCGATGAATTGCTCGCCGCGGCATTGTCGCGTGGTTCGGTGCACGAGTTGGCCGAGGTACACCAGTCGGTGGCGGATATCTACCGGGAGGTGACGGCGTGAGCGAGCGCGGCGACCGAGAAGTGGGCACGGATATGAGTACTCCGGACTCCGCGCCACGCGGTGTGTGGCGGATTGTCGCCGTGCGCGAGATTGCGGTGAAGCTACGCGACCGGAACTTCCTCGTATCCACGCTCATCACCATCGTCGCGATCGTCGCATCACTGGTCATCGGCGGGTTCGCGAACGGACGTACCGACAAGATCGACGTCGCTGTCGCGGGTGCGGGGGCTGACCAGGTGGTCGAGACCGCCAACGCGCTCGCCGACAGTGCCGACAAGAATGTCGTATTCACCGCACGGATGGCGGCCGATACGGCGGCGGTGGAACAACAGGTGCGCGGCGAAGCCGTCGACGTCGGCCTGGTACCCGTCGACGCCGGAGGGTGGCGACTGGTCGGCAAGGCCGCGGAGGACGACAATGCCGCCACCTACCTGACCGCCGCCGCCCAGCAACTCGCCGTGCAGCGTAATGCCGCCGCCGCGGGCATATCACTCGATCAGCTCGGCCGCGGCGGTGCGGTGACCTACGTTCTGCTCGACGAGTCCGTGGTCGATCCCGGGCTGGCGAGCATCGTGGCGTTCGTCTTCGCCTTCCTGTTCTATATGGCTTCGTTCCTGTTCGGCATGTCCATCGCGCAGAGCGTCATCGAGGAGAAGCAGAACCGCATCGTCGAAATTCTGGCCAGCGCGATCCCGTTGCGGCAGTTGCTGATCGGCAAGATCATCGGCAATACCGCGATGGCATTCGGTCAGCTCGCACTCTTCGTCGGCGCGGGCCTGATCGGACTGAACGCCACCGGCAAGGGCGATCAGGTTCGCCAGATCGGCGGTGCGGCAGGCTGGTTCATCATCTTCTTCGTCGTTGGCTTCCTCGCCTTGGCGGCCATGTGGGCCGTTGCCGGGTCGCTGGCGACACGCAGCGAAGATCTCCAGTCCACCGCGACACCACTATCGATTCTGATCATGGTCGTGCTGTTCGCCGGCATCTTCCTCACCGGCACCGGGCGGGTGATCGCGTCCTACGTGCCCGTCGTCTCCATCGTCGCCATGCCGAGCCGGCTGGCCGAGGGCAGCGCGAGCTGGTGGGAACCCGTCCTCTCCTTGCTCATCATGGCGGCCGCCGCCTACGGCATCGTCCTGATCGCCGAGAAGATCTACCGCCGCTCGCTGATGCAGACCCAGGGGAGGTTGACAATCAGACAGGCGCTCGCGGTGGAGGACTGAAGACGCGGGTGATCGCCGCTACCCCGTAGTCGGGCAGCGGGGGGATCAGGCGCCGGTTGTGGAGCCGGGGCGCACGATCATCAGGACGGTGACGGTTGCCCAGAGCAGGTTGAAGGCGCCGGTGTACATGGCGAGTCGGGCTCGGGAGCGGGGGTCGGTGGTGGGGGGTGTCGCGGTGAGGTCGGCGAGGATTCGTTCCTGGCGGGGGAGGACCGACAGCGCAAGTATTCCCGCGGCGACCGCGGTCAGGGCGATCGAGACGATCAGCCAGGTGTCGCCGAGGACGCCCAGGCTGTTGGCGGTGGCGAATCCGAAGACCGGGACGATCACCCCGATGAAGGCGTACACGCGGCTGATGCGGTGCAGGGTGCGCAGAATGGTGATCTGCTGGCCCGGTTCGGGTTCGGTCGCGGCGCGGCGGGCGACGGCCGGGAACATGCTGGCCGCCACGGTGATCGGTCCGATGGCGATGATCGCGGCCAGTACATGCACCGAGAGCAGGAATTTGGTCACCTGCTGACGGTAGGCAGCGGTGTTGATCATGAGAAGTGGCGTGATGGCCATATCTCAACGGATTCTCGCCAGTCGACACCGCCCCACACGCCTATCGGGCGGCATTCCGGCACACCGTCGCGCTGCCGTGCGTCGCAACCGCGAATTCGCTGGTCTGTGGGCCACACTGGGTTCGTGGCCGACCATCCGCAGGCCGACGAGGAACCCGCCGCCGGCTCGGTGACCGCGGCGGACGACCGGGCGCGCCGGATGCCGATCTGGCTGCCCCGGGCGATGGTTCTGGCGTTCGTCCTGCTCGGACTGTTCGAACTCGGCAACTGGGCCGTGCACCGGCTACTCGGATTGTTCGTCGTCGTGCTGGTCGCCTTTTTCGTCTCACTCGCGATGGAACCCGCCGTGGACAACTTGGCCGTGCGGGGCATGCCACGTGGTTTGGCCACGGGGCTGGTCTTCGTCGTGCTCTTCGCCTGTTTGGCGGCCTTCAGCACGGCACTCGGCACGCTGCTGGTGGAGACGGTCGGGAATGTCGTCAACGAAATGCCGCGGCTGTTGAACGAGTCGGTCGACTGGGTGAACCGGACGTTCAACCAGGAGTTCACGGTCACCCAATTGCGGGACCGCCTGCTACAGGATTCCGATGTCCTCACCGGCTACGCCGAACGGGCCGCGCATAATGCCTGGGGGCTGTCCAATACGATTCTGGGCGGGCTCTTCCGCTTTCTGCTGATCGCGCTGTTCAGTATCTACTTCACCGCCTACGGCCCCCGGATGCGCCGTTCGGTGTGCTCATTGCTGCCGCCGGAACGTCATGACGCGGTCTTGCACGCCTGGGATCTCGCGGTCGAGAAGACCGGTGGTTATCTCTACAGCCGTGCACTGCTCGCCGCGATCTCCGCCATCGCGCACGGGGTTTTCCTGGCGATACTCGATATCCCGGATGCTCTCGCGCTCGGCATCTGGTTCGGCGTGATCGCCTCGTTCGTTCCCACTGTCGGCACCTACCTAGCGGGTGTGCTGCCCATCCTGGTCGCGCTCACCGTCGACCCGATCGACGCGGTATGGATCCTGATTTTCGTCGTGCTGTACCAGTTGTTCCAGGACTACCTCTTGCAGCCGCGTATCACCGCCCGCACGGTCGACGTGAATCCGGCGGTCGCGCTGCTGGCGGTACTCGCGGGCGGGTCACTGCTCGGCGCGGTCGGCGCACTGCTCGCGATTCCGGCCACGGCCACCGTGCAGGCATTCCTCGGCCTGTACCTACGGCGCTACGAGGTACCCGACGATCAACGTATCGAGCGCACGGCGCGAAAGTCGCGGTCCATCGAGCAGAATCGGCACACCGACGAAAACGGGCCGACCTCGCGGCCCTGATGCCGTCGTCGGGTCAGTTGGTGGTGATCCCGGTGGAGATCTTGACCACGACCTTGTCGTTGGTGATTTCCTGCACCGTGACATTCATGCCGTCGGTGGGCTGGGTCTCGCCGACCGGCACGGCGACTTCCTGACCGCCCACCTTCAGCGTGACCGTATTACCGTTCACGGCAACGAGTTCTGCGTCCACACCGAGCACATTGACCTTGGCGTTCACGCCACGGTTGAAGGTGACCGTGCAACCGCCGACATTGCAGTCGGCCTTACTTCCCGGCCCCTCCACGGAGCAGGCGGCCACACCCAGCGGGGTGATCAGAGCCAGCATGGACAGGGCTATCAGCCGTCGAAAACGCACGGTGCCAGTGTAGAGCGAGTCGGTCGGCCATCGGCTTACCAGGACTGGCCAGGTGCGCTCAGATGCTTCTCCGGCGTGACGGCTCACGATGGCGGCGTCTCGTCGATATCCTCCGCCCAGGTCGAGGAGACGGCGAGCTGCCGCGCATAGGACTCGCGGACGCGATGTGCGTACTCACCTTCCCACCACGGCACGGTTCGCATCAACACCGGCTTGCCCCCGGAGGGAAACGCCACGACCCGTCCCCTCGGCAAGGACACGAAATCGGATACGGAGAACTGGACCGCGCGCTGCGAACTCGAAAGTGGTTGTTCCCCCGTGGATTCCGGCGTCACGTTATCGTTGACCATCGCCTCGAACCGCTCACGCAGGAATGCGATATCGTCCAGGCCGCCGCCGATCACCCGGATATCGGCGGCCGCCCACAGGGCCGCCATTCCGTCCGGACTCCAACACTGAACGCCTTGCGCCCACGATTGCAGCAATGTCATGACCACGATCCCGCTGGAGCCGAAACGGCGATAGAGCCGTGGCAGGTCGCGCCAGCGCACCATATGCGCGGCCTCGTCGAAGACCGCGAGCATGGGCGTCGGCAAGCGGCCGAGATCCGATCGAGCCGCCTGATTCGTCGCGGCGTCCAACACGGCCTCGGCCAGTGCGCTGACCAAGGGCGAAGCATTGCCGCGACCTTCGAGTGACAGCGCGTACAGCGTGCCACCCTCTTCGACGAATCGTGCTTCGTCCAACGGCGTGCGACTGCCGTCCTGTTCCACCCAGGGATAGATGCTCGACAGTTGCAGACACCGGGCCATGCGTTTGGCCGCCCCGAAGATGCGATTGCGGGTGCGGACGTCGGTGTTGTACTGGGCGCGCAGCCCGAGCGCGGCGGGCAGATTGCGGTTCGGCGCGGACGCCATCAGGATCTGCACCGGACTATCGTCGAATGTGTCGGACAGCCACTCCCAGACCGCGCGGATGGAACGACGCGCCACCGCCGCCGCGAGAATCAGTCCGACCAGCAGGTCCTCACCCTCGGGATCGAAGGACGCGTCGGACTTCTCGTCGCGGCCGTCGACGCTGTGGGCGAAGTGGGCGGCCAGTTTCGCCGCCCGAATCTCCGCACGCGCCAAATCCTCGCGTGACCCGCCGCGTACCCAGGCGATCGGATCCCAGCACCAGCTGGGTTGTTCGCCGGAGACATCCTGCGGATCGAAGACGAAAGTTGTTCCGGGGCGGCGTTCCTCGCGCACCTCGCGGGTGGCGATGACGACGTCGCGTCGACTGGATGCCACGAAGACCGGCCCCGGAGCGTCGAGGACCGCCGGGATCACCCGCGAGGTTGTCTTCCCTTGGCGCAGTCCCCAGATATCGAGGTGGGTCTGCTCATAGGAGCCGTACATTGTCATGCCGCCGGATACCGAAATGCCGATTCGCACGCCCGGTTCGTCGTCATCGGTCAGTCGCAGACCGAGTTCGCCGGCCTTCGTGCGAGCTGTCGCGTCGGTGAGCGGGGCGAGTTCACCGCTGGTGGCCAGTGAGTCGGCCTTGGCGTCGACGGGCAGCCAGCCGGTGGTCGCCCGGGTTCCGGCGTTGCGTGCGAAGACGAAATGCGTGGCACGGTCGAAGATTTGGCATCCCGGCTCGGGCTTGCCGTCGCGGACGAGAATATCCGCGGTTCTGTCGAAGATGTCGCCGATGGTGAGTCCCGGTGCCTGACTGGGAATTCCGCGTTCGACCACATCGATCATGCTCTTGGTGAAATAGGTCTGAGGCTGCGGGTGCTCACCCGCGAGTTGATACCACGCCGTCGAATACGGACCGCTGGCCATCATGAGATAGGTACCCGGCGGTGATTGCGGCAGTCCGGGCGTATCAGAGAGCCTGCCCGCCTGATCCACGGCCATACCCGCGAAACAGCAGTCCAGGATGGCGATCTTGACCGGCGCCGCGCTCATTCGAAACGCGTGTTTGACATGCTCGAAGGTCAGGCTGGTCGTTCGGCGACGTGTCGGCTTCGTACTCGTCTCGCCCAGTGCGAGGCAGAGTTGGTCGTCGGGATCGATCTGACCGTGGCCGACGAAGTAGAACAGTGCGACATCGGTTGCCTCCTCGAACTTCTCGACCAGGAGATCGGGAAGGTCCTGAGGCAGTCGGTGATTGGATGCCGTGAAGACCCGATCGCTCAGCCAAGCGCACAGCGGACCGGTCAGCAGCGACCGCATGCGCTCGAGGCTGTGCCGTGCCGCGGGGACCGGGGCGAGATCGTCGTAATCCCAGGTGCCGATCAGCACGGCCTGCGATCGCGAGAAATCCCCGTCAATCGCGTCCGGCATCCAGGGCCTGCTCGATCAGCTTCACCGCGTCGTCCGCATTGGCCGCGGTGACGACGACCTCACGTTCGCCGCGCCGGTCGACCTTGACCGTCACCGAGACATCCTTGCGTCGCGATTTGATGAATTCGGGCAAGGTCTTGACGGCCACGATGATCGCGCCACCACTGGGGGCCGCGATCTGCAGGATGTCCAGGAACCCCAGTTGTCCCGGCTCGGCGCGACCGGAAATCTGGACGACCTCGATACCCGGAATCGCGGACAACAGTGTGCGTAACGACCGCAATTCGGCGTCGTCCGAGATCGATATCTGTGCCGTCGCGACCATATCGCTCACCCCCGGTGATCAGAACGATGAACCGTCCACGACGCTACCGGAGGCCGTGAAATTCGACCACGGTTCCGCCGTCGTGTCGGCAGTAGGGCCACGACGCCCGTGCGATCAGATGTCGAAGTCGGCCACCGAAGGATCCGCGAACATGGCCCGCATGGGTGAGCTGAGGGGCAGCGGGCCGAGCATGTCCTGGTGACCCTTGCGGGCACTGCAGTACTTGAAGGGGCCGCGCTGGTCGATCAGCGTGTTCATATGCGGGTCGGCGTGGTCGAGGAACCACACGCTCAAACCCGTTCTGCCATCGAGTCGGTAGTGTTCCCAGGCGCGCCAGAGGGCGTCGAGTCGCCCGACAGCTTCGGCGTGTTTCCACCATTCGGGGCACCAGACGGTATCGCTGACATCGTTCACTTGGCGTCGGTACACCTGGCTCAAGTAGTTTTCGACGAAGGCGGCGACGTCGGTGTAGCGCGAGGTCTCCGCGCTCCCGGAAGTCGCTGTGCTGCCGGAAGTCTCCGCGCTGCCGGGAACGGTGTCGGCGGTATCCCGGGTGATGTCACGGAACAGCTCCGGAGGTGGCGGCCGCAACGGGAGAGGGCCGAGCAGATCTTGGTGTCCGTTCTGCGCATTGCAGTATCGGAACGGCCCGCGCTGGTCGATCAGTTTGTACATATGCGGGTCGGCGTGGTCCAGGAACCACACACTCAGGCCGGTGGAGGGTTCGAGCCGGTAATGTTCCCAGGCTCGCCACAGGGCGTCGAGACGTACGACGGCTTCGGCATGGCGCCACCATTCGGGGCACCAAGCGGTGTCGTTGAGGTCGAGGACCTGTCGGCGATAGACCAGGCTCAGGTAGTTCTCGACGAATTCCACCACACTCGCGTAGATGCTGACGCCCCGCTCGTCGACTCCCGACGGGTCGTGGAACACATCCATCGCCGGTGACTTCAACGGCAGTGGCTGGAGCATGTCCTGGTGTCCTCGGTGGACACTGCAGTACTTGAACGGACCCCGTTGGTCGATCAGGCTCCTGATGTGCGGGTCGGCGTGATCGAGGAACCACACGCTCAAACCGGTTCTGCCGTCGAGCCGGTAGTACTCCCAGGCGCGCCACAGCGCGTCGAGTCGCGCGACGGCTTCGGCGTGTTTCCACCATTCGGGGCACCAGACGGTATCGCTGAGATCGTTCACTTGGCGGCGGTAGACGAGGCTCAGGTAGTTCTCGACGAACTCCACGACGTTGGCGTAGACCAACGACCGCTGCTGCTCGCTCACAGCGGGGCCACCTCCCCGAATTCGCTTGTGTGCCGTAGCAATACACCCGACCCCGTGTGCGCCGACCTCGCGACGCGGCGTGCACTCGATACCGTCGTGCGCTCGCGCCCGATGGGATCCGAGCATACTCGCCCGCCGCCGATCACCGCGTCGAACGATGTGGTCTCAATTGTCGCAGAGGCGCCGCTCCAGCTGCTTGAGCCCGCAGCGGATGCGGCTCTTGACCGTTGGTAGCGGAATGCCGAGCAGGTCGGCGACTTCGCGGTAGGTGCGGTCGCCGTAGTAGGCGAGGGCGATCGACTCGCGCTCGAGTGCCGTCAGCTTGGCCAGATTGTCGCGGACGGACTGGTGGTCCAATTTCTGGTCGATCTGTTCGATGACGGTGTCGTGCCCCGGCTGGAAGTCCGAGGCACCGTAGGTGCTGTCCCGATCGGTACTGGCCTGTTCGGACCGCACCAAGTCGACGGCGCGCCGATGCGTGAGCATCATCAGCCAGGTCATCGGGGCGGAGCGAGTGTCGTCGTAGCGGTGTGCGCTGATCCACGCCTGTAGATAGACCTCCTGGCTGATCTCCTCGGCCATCGTGGGACTTCGGACGATTCGTACGGCGAGTCCGAATACTCGATGTCTGGTTGCTCGATAGAACTCGGTGAAGGCTTCCCGATCCCCGGCGGCGGTTGCGGTGAGCAATTCGCCGAGGCCGTATCGGGCTTCTGTTCGCTGCGTCGTGACTACCACTGCTGACTCCACATCCTGGTAAGGCTGAGAGATCGCTGATCCGTGCCCTTCGCCGGTGCGATGGGTGCGGCGCCCGGGGCTGCCTGTCATGGCAACGTCCGAGGCCGCGCTGTATTCGTCCCGAATCGACGCGAACGGGTAGTTCGCGCCTAGTGTTCGTCGATCACCCCGAGTGAGTACCCGCAATCGGCATCGCTCAAATGTTGCTGCGATCGAGGAAGTTGAACTGTATGAGTAATCGCAGCCGTCTCGTGAGGGTTACAGCCGGATTGGGGGCTTCGCAACTCAGCGAAGTCTGCATATTTGAACTTTTGGTACGAAAAGTGGCCGACAACGGACCGTTTGACTTTTGATTCTGTGAACCACAGGGCCACCGGCACAGTGCCTCTCCGCACACCGAACTCCGCGACCGCGGCTGACCCCGGGTGCGGTCCTCCGGTCGGATCGGTAGGTAAGACTGGCGCCGTCCTGATCTTCGTCCGCCCCGATATCGAGGTGACGGTGACTCCGGTTCCCCTCGGCGTATCCGCCGACGTCCTCGCCGATCTCCCGCAGTTCCCGCCCGGAACGTCGTTCAGCGCCGTTGTCGACGCGGCCGATGAAATCAGGTACCCAGCTCTTCCACACCGGCGCAGGCACTTCGATCGCGGGGTGCCGGGCGGGGGTGATGATCTCGGTGAAAGGACCCGGCCAGTACGTCAATTCCCTGGTAGCCTCCGATGTGTACGGACCTCACCGAGTCCGCCCCACTGGTCCGCCGGATGGCCGTCCGCTCGATCGGCGCCGGTGGCTCGGCAGCGGGCCGACCCGAGGCCGCGGATCGGCCCGTATCCCTCCGGCGGGATGTGGTCCTGGTAGCACCTGGATTACATCGATGCCCGCGAGACCCCCGGCCCCACGGCTGGTTCCACGGAACCGCGATCGTCGACCGAAATCTGCACGACAACCCCTGGCCACCGGTGGTCCCGGCAGACGCCTCCGACTTTGGGATGACCGCTTGCAAGGCGATACCGTGTAGCGACGTCGATCAGGGCGGGTTGTTTTCTCGGGGAGGGAATTTCAGATGATCGAGAACCAGAAGGCACCGCACCGGGTGCGGGCAGCGATCGTCAACATCTTGCTTGTCGTTATGTTGCTGCTCTTCGCGGCTTGTCCTCTATTCGTGCTTCTACCGCCGGTGAATACGCTCGCCTACTTCGCCGGTTACGGGGACACGGTGCAGGTGCAGGTCACGAAGAGTTCGTCGGGCAGCACGGGTTTCGGCAAGGGCGATCACGGCATCGGGCGGATCGTCGGCGACGGCCGTGAAGTGTGGTTGTTCGGGGTGCGCGAGGGGGAGACGGTCAGCGCGCGAACGCAGCTGATCAGGCTCAGTATGAAGCCGACTGTGTACCCCACCTCTGCTCAGGCTTTGTACGACCTGCTCTGGCTGCTGTGCGTTCCGGCATGGATCGTCGTGTACGCGTTATATAAGGCGTGGAAGATGCGGGCCGGGCGTAAACCGTTGCAGAAGACGTGAATCGAGGAACTATCCCTCGCCATCGTCGCTATCTCTCAGATGCTCATCCCAGTCGTCTTGATCTTGCTGCCACTTCGGATTCACCAGGTTCATGTGAACCACGTGCTCCGAGAAACTGGCGATGACAACCAGTCTCGGCAAGTTCCATCGAAGGCTGTCGACGATCGATCCCGGTTCCCCCGGCACCGGTGACCCAAGGTTCGCGATCAACAGTCCGGCCAGCCGCAAGAACCGGCCCTGCGCCACCGGCACGGACTCCCGTCACAGTCGTGGGCAGGATGTCACGCGCGAAGAAGTGGATGTCATAGACCTGCTTCTCGGTTATGAGCACCTGCCCATCCGGACGATCGTGAGCATGGTCGGTCGTGATGCTCGCGCCCTTCAGGCGCCGTTCTCGGACAGTCCACCCCGCGGCATCACAGGAGCGGTCCAGGTCCTCTTCCGACAGCGACTCGAGATCCGGCCCTATCTCGCCATCCTGCGCGCGAGAATCCCTACCTGTTTGAGCGCAGTAGGGTCTGGGTATTGATGTAGCTACGCGCATCGGCGCAGCTACATCCTGGGAGCGCCCCCGGCAGGAATCGAACCTGCGACCTAGGGATTAGAAGGCCCTTGCTCTATCCAACTGAGCTACGGAGGCAGCGGGTTCCACATTGGCCGACGTTGGCCGTGGTTGTCCAGCACGGAAAGTATAGCGACCGTCCAGCTCACTAGATTCTTAGCGTCAGCAACGTTCACCTCGGTTGAATAGCAGGGCGGGCCGACCGTGCCGGTCAGCTCGAGGAACAGGTTATCGGTCCGAGCCCGAACGGGCCATGTCTTATCTGTCCAACTACGCTCAGTCGTATGTCGTCAGCGCAGGACACGCCCGCCGAGACCGAGGGATCGGATACCGCTCGGTCGGGCTCGGCGAGGAATTTCGCAACGCTGACGGTGGTGGTCGGCGCGGTCGCGGCGGTGGTTGCGGCGCTGGTGGTCGGGCTGTCGGCGGCGCAGGCGCTGAATCTGCTCGGCATCCCGGATCCGGGACCGATGACCACCTACGGACTGCCCGCCGTGCGGGCGCTCGCCGATCTTTCGGCGGCATTGACCGTCGGCGCACTGCTGTTCGCGGCCTTCCTGGTGCCGCCGCAAGCGAACGGGCTGCTCGATGTCGGTGGGTATCGGGCGGTGCGGCGCGCCTCGAATTTCGCCATGGTCTGGGCTTGCTGTGCGGCGCTGCTCGTGCCGCTGACTGTGTCGGATACCACAGGGCAACCGGTCGGTCAGGTGTGGCGGCCGGAGCAACTGTGGCGGGCGATCGGCCAGGTGGAGCTGGCCGGGGCCTGGCGAACCACGGTGGTCTTTGCGCTGATCCTGGCTGTCGGCTGTCGGCTGGCATTGCGCTGGGGATGGACGCCGCTGCTGTTCGGCGGCGCGATCGTGACCATGATGCCGCTGGCGCTGACCGGGCATTCGTCCTCGGGCGGATCACACGATGTGGCGACCAACAGCCTGATCCTGCACCTTGTTTCGGCCGCGGTATGGGTCGGCGGCCTGTTCGCGGTGCTCGCGCACGCGATGCGCGGCGAGGCGCATTCCGATATCGCCGCGCGCCGCTTCTCGCTGACCGCGACCCTCGCGTTCGTCGTGATCGGGGTCAGTGGTGTGATCAACTCCTGGGTCCGGGTGCCGTTGGACGAGCTGTTCACCACCACCTACGGCAAGCTGGTGCTCGCGAAGGCGGCCGCTCTGATCGTGCTCGGTGTCTTCGGATACCTGCAGCGCCGGGCCGCGCTGCCCGCACTCGCCGCCGACCCGCGCGACCGCGCCGCACTGATCCGCTTCGGCGGGGTCGAGGCGCTGATCTTCGCCGCGACCATGGGCCTCGCCGTAGGACTCGGTCGCACCCCTCCGCCGCCACCGAAGACCGTGCCGAGCCCGGCCGAGGTCGAACTCGGCTACAACCTGGCCGGGCCGCCGACGGTCATCCGGTTGATCCTCGATTGGCGCTTCGATCTGATCTTCGGCACGCTCGCGATCGTGCTCGCCGTGCTGTACCTGCTCGGGGTGCGGCGATTGCACAAGCGCGGTGACGCCTGGCCGGTCGGCCGGACCGTCGCCTGGCTCTCGGCCTGCGCGGTGCTGCTCTTCGCCACCTCCTCGGGGCTGGGGCGGTATTCGCCCGCCGTGTTCAGCGTGCATATGGGCCAGCACATGGCGCTGTCGATGCTGGCGCCGATCCTGTTCGCGTTGGGGGGCGCGGTGACGTTGGCGCTGCGGGCGCTGCCGCCCGCGGGGCGCGACGGCGTACCCGGACCGCGCGAGTGGATCCTGGCGGCGGTGCACAATCCGGTGTCGCGCTTCGTGACCCATCCGATCGCCGCGTCGGTGATCTTCGTCGGCGGCTTCTACGCGCTGTACATGGGCGGCATTTACGACTCGTTCGTGGACTCGCACGCCGCGCACCTGTTGATGAATATCCATTTCCTGCTCAGCGGCTACCTCTTCTACTGGGTGGTGATCGGCATCGATCCGAAGCCGCGCCGGGTGGAGCCGCTCACCAAGCTCGCGATGGTCTTCGGTTCGCTGCCCTTCCACGCCTTCTTCGGAATCGCGCTGATGAGCATGACCACGGTGATGGGCGGCTGGTTCTTCCGCAGTCTCGGCCTCGGCTGGAATACCGACCTGCTCGGCGATCAGCGCACCGGCGGCAGCTTCGCCTGGGCCAGCGGCGAGGTGCCGCTGGTGGTGGTCATGCTGGCGCTGCTCATCCAGTGGTCGCGCAGCGACGCCCGGCTGGCCAAACGCATCGACCGGGCCGCGGACCGCGATCACGACGCCGACCTCGCTGCCCATAACGCGATGTTCGCGGAGCTGGCGAAACGCGACCGCGGGGTACCCAAGTGAGTGACCGGACGAGGGGCCGGCGCGACACCGTCCGCGGGTGATCCGTGCACGAATTGCGGAGTCCGGCGGGCACACTCGCCGTGTGGCCGAGTGCGCGAGACGCAGCGGTGGATGAGCGGAACCCGTCGCGCTCGGGCACCATGGATCCGGACGCTCGGGTGTGGGGAGCGCCGTTGAGCGTGAGTGAGCGAACCAGTGGCTGTGAGTGTGACGGCGAATGCCGAGAGAGACAATCGTGAGCGGGCAGGCGCACGTTGTGAAGGAATTCAGCGTGAATGAGCCCAGCGTGGACGAAATCGGCGCAGCCGATCGGGTGTACCGATCGGACGTGCGCGCGGCGCGTAAACGGTTGGCCGGACGGATACGCAAGACACCGGTTTTCCATACCTCCGTCGCGGGACCGAACGGTCCGGTGCCGGTGACATTGAAGCTCGAATACCTCCAGCACGGTGGCACTTTCAAGGTGCGAGGCACCTTCAACGCACTGCTGGAGGCGACCGCGTCCGTCGATCAGGTGGTGATCGCCTCGGGCGGTAACGCGGGCATCGCCGCCGCACTGGCGGCCGCACAGCTCGGCAAGGCCTGCACGGTGGTGGTGCCGGAGTCCGCGCCGCACACCAAGGTGGCCGCGATGTGGTCGCACGGCGCCGAAGTGCTGTGGCACGGAACCACATACGCCGAGGCCTACCGCTACGCGGGGGATCTGGCCGTCGAGCGTGGTGCCCTGCGACTGCACGCCGACGACCTGCCCGCGGTGGTCGCGGGGGCCGGGGTGGTCGGACTCGAACTCGAGGAGCAGGTGCGCGGACGGCCGTCGGTGCTGGTCGCCGTGGGTGGTGGGGGACTCGTCGCCGGGGTGGCGGCCGCGCTCGGGCGCAGGCAACGGGTGATCGGCATCGAATCGGCCGGCTTGCCGATGTTGCACACCGCGCTCGGTGTCGATCGTGCGCCGGGTCTGCGCCGCCCGAGGACCTCGAGCGCCGACCGAATCGGCGATATCGCGCTGGGCATCGCCCGACGCTACGACGTCCGCTCGCTGCTGGTCACCGACGACGCCATCGCCACCACCCGCGACTACCTGTGGCGGGAATTCCGCATCGTCGTCGAATTCACCGGTGCCGCGGCCCTCGCCGCCATCCAGAGCGGCGTCTACGTGCCGCCGCCCGGCGAACGCCCGGTCGTCGTCCTCTGCAGCGCCAACACCGATCTCACTACCTCCTGATCCGGCCGGCGATCCTGACAGCGAGGTAGCGGCGGAGGGCGCGGTCTGAGCCGGAACTGGCCGTACGTTTCGGCGAAACGGCCTTTGTCCACATCCGTGAAAGTTGTCCACATTCGTACATCCGGGGCTCCACGGGGGCTCCACGGCGAGCACGCTGAAGGGGCCCTCGCGAGAGGGAGGAAGAGCCGGGGCGAAGAGCCCGGATCCGGATGGGAAGGGGCGACATCATGTACGAAGCGATGGCTACCGTGGTCGGCACCGTGGTCACCAGCCCGGTGCAGCGGGATTTGAGCAATGGGGAGCGGGTGCTGACCTTCCGCTTGGCGAGCAACTCACGGCGGTTCGATCAGGCAGGCGGCGCGTGGGTGGACAACGGCACGCTATTTCTCACCATCAGCTGCTGGCGCAGGCTGGTGCACGGGGTGGCGGCATCGATACGGCGAGGTGACCCGGTCATCGTCTACGGACAGTTGCGCTCACACGAATACCGGACCAGGGACGGCGTGGAACGCCGGGATCTGGAGATGCGGGCCACCGCGGTCGGGCCCGATCTGACACGGTGCACCGCCCAGGTCACTCGGCGATCGGAGACCAGGACCGGGTCGGGGCCGAACGGCGTGATACGGAATACTTGTCTCGGATCGAGCGCTGAGGATGATGCACGCGTTGGCCAAGACCTGGGGGAGACCGCAGCGACCGTGCCTTCCGCATCCACCCAGAGCGCTGAACCGGAGCCGGTCGACGCCTGATCGCACGCGTGTCGCGCGTGAGCACGGCAGATCCGGCCCGGGCAGACCCCGGCGCCCGGCCCGAATCGACCCGGGGTGGTGGGTGGCTCTGCCCGATTCCATCGTCCCCCTGACCGATAGGCTTGTGTATATGGCTGAGTTCATTTATCAGATGAAGAAGGTTCGCAAGGCGCACGGCGACAAAGTCGTGCTCGACGATGTCACCTTGAACTTTCTTCCCGGCGCCAAGATCGGCGTCGTCGGCCCGAACGGCGCCGGTAAATCCAGCGTGCTGAAGATCATGGCCGGACTGGACCAGCCGAATAACGGCGACGCGTTCCTGGCACCCGGCGCCACGGTCGGCATCCTGCAGCAGGAGCCGCCGCTGAACGAGGAGAAGACGGTTCGCGGCAATGTCGAGGAGGGCCTCGGCGAGATCAAGGTGAAGCTGGATCGCTTCAACGAGATCGCCGAACTCATGGCAACCGACTACTCCGACGAGCTCATGGACGAGATGGGCAAGCTCCAGGAGGATCTGGACCACGCCGACGCGTGGGATATCGATTCCCAGCTGGAGCAGGCGATGGACGCGCTGCGCTGCCCGCCGCCGGACGAGCCGGTCACCAAGCTCTCCGGTGGTGAGCGTCGCCGCGTCGCGCTCTGCAAGCTGCTGCTGAGCAAGCCCGACCTGCTGCTGCTCGACGAGCCGACCAACCACCTCGACGCCGAATCGGTGCTCTGGCTCGAGCAGCATCTGGCGCAGTACCAGGGCGCTGTGCTCGCGGTCACCCACGACCGGTACTTCCTGGACAATGTCGCCCAGTGGATCCTCGAACTCGACCGTGGCCGGGCCTACCCGTACGAGGGCAACTACTCCACCTACCTGGAGAAGAAGGCGCAGCGCCTGGAGGTCCAGGGCAAGAAGGACCAGAAGCTGCAGAAGCGGCTCAAGGAAGAACTCGCCTGGGTGCGTTCCGGTGCCAAGGCCCGCCAGGCCAAGAACAAGGCCCGTCTCGGACGGTACGAGGAGATGGCGGCGGAGGCCGAGAAGCACCGCAAGTTGGATTTCGAGGAGATCCAGATTCCGGCAGGTCCGCGTCTGGGCAGTGTCGTCGTCGAGGTCTCGCACCTGGACAAGGGCTTCGGCGAGCGTCCGCTCATCAAGGATCTGTCGTTCACCCTGCCGCGCAACGGCATCGTCGGTGTCATCGGTCCGAACGGTGTCGGTAAGACCACGCTGTTCAAGACCATCGTCGGACTCGAGCAGCCCGACAGCGGCGAGGTGAAGGTCGGCGAGACGGTCAAGCTCAGCTATGTCGACCAGAACCGCGCCGGCATCGACCCGAAGAAGAACGTCTGGCAGGTCGTTTCCGACGGTCTGGACTTCATCGAGGTCGGCAACCAGGAGATGCCCTCGCGTGCCTATGTCAGCGCGTTCGGCTTCAAGGGTCCGGACCAGCAGAAGCCGGCGGGCGTGCTCTCCGGTGGTGAGCGCAACCGGCTGAATCTGGCGCTGACCCTCAAGCAGGGCGGAAACCTGATCCTGCTCGATGAGCCGACCAACGACCTGGACGTGGAAACCCTCGGCTCGTTGGAGCACGCGCTGGAGCAGTTCCCCGGCTGCGCCGTGGTCATCTCTCACGACCGCTGGTTCCTGGACCGCACCTGCACCCACATCCTCGCGTGGGAGGGCGACTCGGACAACGAGGCGAAGTGGTTCTGGTTCGAGGGCAACTTCGAGGCGTACGAGGCGAACAAGATCGAGCGCCTCGGCGCGGAAGCGGCTCGCCCGCACCGGGTTACACACCGCAAGCTCACTCGCGGCTGATTCGGATGGTCGACGGGGCGGGCGCACCGCGCATCGCCCCGTCGATCCACCGCTTTACCGAAGGAAATGCGGCGACGAGCCGTTGATCGCCCTCGCTGCCGAAGGAAATACGGACGACCTTCCAGACCCGGCGAATCTCGATAGGGTGGGTTACGTGCATGCGCAGGTGCTGTCCGAGCATTGGGTAGTTCCCATCCCCGACGCGCCGTCATGACAAATGTCGGGTCCGATCGGGTGCTGTGCCGAGCTAATGACCTCGGCAATCTTGTGGCGAATCGTGCGATCGTGGTGAACACCCTGGGATTGGAAGGGATTTCACCCCTTTGTCTCCGGCGCACAGCTACTCTCGGACCGGCGTCACTTTGTTGCGGAACCGAATCCGAGGGAGCTGGCGAAAGAAATGACGGTCTCGTCCGAATTGTCCAATGGGGGACGGAAGCAGGCGGGGCGGGTGAACACTGCGGCGTGGGCCGCGAGCTTGCCGCAGTCACTGCGTAGCGACCTCGCAACCCTCGAAGAGGCGTACTTCCGCCACGTCGACGCGGGCGATGTGGACTGCGCGATCACCGGAATCACTCAGATCTTCCGGCGGCACCTGGAGTTGGCGATGATCCGCCCGGTGGGCCGGGCGCTGGTACGGGTGTATCACCCGGAGGACGGGTCCGGGCTGGGCGCCGCTGTCCAGTTGGTGACCGACGATATGCCGCTGCTTGTGGAGTCGATCACTTCTTCGCTGAGCCGAATGGGCGTCAGCGTGAGCGAGGTGATCCACCCGATCTTCGAGGTACAGCGCGACGACGAGGGCCGGCTGACCAATGCGGCGCCGCACGAGGTGGACGGCAATGGCGGCACGGGGCTGCGCGAATCGTGGATGCACCTGCAGTTGCACCCGTCAACCAGCCGAGCACTGCTGGACCGGGTCGAACAGACGATGCCGGACGTCGTCGCGGACGTGCGCCAGGTCAACAGCGATACCGACGCCATGCGCGCGGTGCAGAGCAAACTCGCCGCCGACCTCGAGCAGGCCGCCGAATCGGGGCACGCGCCGTTCTCCGCCACCGACCTGGTCGATACCGCGAACCTGCTGCGCTGGCTGGCCAGCGGCAACTTCACGGTCCTCGGCTATGCCCGCTACCGGCTGGGCCCCGAGCAGCACCAGATGACCTCCAACGCGCTGCCGGGCACCTGCCTCGGCGTGCTGCGTCCCGATGTCGGCACGGACTTCCGGGTGCCGATCAACGACGGCGACCGTCCGCTGCTCATGCTCACCCAGGGTCTCGTGCCCGCCACCGTGCATCGCTCGGTGTACCCCTACTTCATCGGTGTCGCGGACTTCGACGAATCCGGCGCGATCGTCGGTGAACACCTGTTCATCGGCGTCTTCACCGTCACCGCGGTACACGAGAACGTCCTCGACATCCCGGTGATCGCGCGCCGGGTGCGTTCGGTGATCGAGGAGAGCGGCTTCGACCTGGACTCGTTCTCCGGGCAGGCCATGCTCGAGGTCATCCAGTCATTCCCGCGCACCGAGCTCTTCTCCTCGGATGCGGAGACGATGCGCCGCACCGCGACCGCCGTACTCAATGTCGGACTGCGCCGCCAGGTGCGGCTGTTCATGCGCTCGGACAACTACGGCCGGTTCGTCGCCTGCCTCGTCTACCTGCCCCGGGATCGCTACACCACCCGGGTGCGGCTGGAAATGCAGGAGATCCTGGTCCGCGAATTGGGCGGCGTTTCGATCGACTACTCGGCGCGGGTGAGCGAAAGTGAGCTCGCCAGTGTCTATTTCACGGTTCGATTGCCCGACGGCGACATGGGGATACCGCATACGACACCGACGCTCGCCGATACCTCCGAGCCCACCCGCCTGCGCATCCAGCGCTTGCTGTCCGAGGCCAGCAATACCTGGGACGACCACCTCAACGATGAGGTGAATACCTCGGCGGTGCTCGAGCCGGCCGTCGTCCAGCGTTATGCGAACGCCTTCCCCGAGGGGTACAAACAGGATTTCGCGCCGGCCCGCGCACTCCGCGATATCGTGCGGCTCGAGCGCCTGTCCGAGGGCTCGATCGACCAGAATCTGTATCGCACACCAGGTTCCGCGCCGGGTAGCTGGCGCTTCAGCCTCTACATCGGCGGCACCGGCGTTTCGCTGAGCCAGGTACTCCCGGTACTGCAGAGCCTGGGCGTCGAGGTGGTCGACGAACGCCCCTACCAGATCGAACTGGACCCCGCGCCGGGCGAGGCGACACTCGAACGCTGGATCTACGACTTCGGTCTGCTGGCCCGGCCGGAGTTGCTGCGCAGTTCGCTGGATCGCGATCTGGATGCGGAGCTGCTGGAGTCGTCGGCCCGCGCGGATGCGCTGGACGCCGAGGTGCGTGGGCTGCGCGAGCGGTTCACCGCCGCCTTCGGAGCGGTCTGGTACGGCCGCGCCGAGGCCGACGGATTGAACGAACTGGTGCTGCGCGCCCGCCTGCCCTGGCGTTCGGTGTCGATTCTGCGGACCTACGCGAAATACCTTCAACAGGCGGACTTTCCGTACAGTCAGGCCAATATCTCCCGGGTGCTGCTGACCTACCCGGATGCGGCGCGACTGTTCGTCGATCTGTTCACCGCGCAGTTCGATCCGGACACCGTCTCGGCCGAATATGCCGCGGAGCTCGATATCCAGCTGCGCGCGCGCATTGATGAGGTGGTGAGCCTGGACGCCGACCGCATCCTGCGTGCCATTCGCAGCCTCATCAAGGCGACGCTGCGCACCAACTACTACGTCACCGATGTCGCGGGGATGTCGCGCAACTACATCTCGGTGAAGGTCGAACCGCGCGAGGTCGCCGAATTGCCCAGGCCGAGGCCGCAATTCGAGATCTTTGTGTATTCGCCGCGGGTGGAGGGCGTGCATCTGCGGTTCGGTCCGGTGGCGCGTGGCGGGTTGCGTTGGTCGGACCGGCTCGAAGATTTCCGTACCGAGGTGCTGGGCTTGGTGAAGGCGCAGGCGGTGAAGAACGCGGTGATCGTGCCGGTCGGCGCGAAGGGTGGGTTCGTGGTGAAGCAGCCGCCCCCCGCTACCGACGATCCGGTGGCCGATCGGCAGGCGTTGGGCGCGGAAGGTGTCGGCTGCTACCGGATCTTCATCTCGGGCCTGCTCGACATCACCGACAATGTCGACCGCGCGACCGGCGCCGTGTTGCCCCCGGCGCGGGTGGTGCGCCGCGATGGTGACGACACCTACCTGGTGGTGGCCGCGGACAAGGGCACCGCGACCTTCTCCGATATCGCCAACGACGTCGCGCAGCGCTACGGCTTCTGGCTCGGTGACGCCTTCGCCTCCGGTGGTTCGGCGGGCTACGACCACAAGGCCATGGGCATCACCGCCAAGGGCGCCTGGGAAAGTGTGAAGCGGCACTTCGCCGAGATGGACCTCGATACCCAGACCGAGGATTTCACCGTCGTCGGCATCGGTGATATGAGTGGTGACGTCTTCGGCAACGGTATGTTGCTCTCCGAGCACATCCGCTTGGTCGCGGCCTTCGACCACCGGCATATCTTCCTGGATCCGAATCCCGATCCCGCGACGTCATATGCCGAGCGGCAGCGCATGTTCCAGCTGCCGCGCTCCTCCTGGGCCGACTACAACACCTCGTTGATCAGTACCGGCGGCGGCGTCTGGGATCGCACCGTGAAGTCGGTTCCGATCAGTCCGCAGGCGCGCGCCGTACTCGGATTGGCCGATGACGTCGAATCGCTGTCCCCGCCGGAATTGGTGCGCGCCATCCTGCTCGCACCGGTCGGACTGCTCTGGAACGGCGGCATCGGCACCTACATCAAGGCAAGTGCCGAATCGAATGCCGACGTCGGCGACAAGTCCAACGATCCCGTCCGGGTCAATGGAAATCAGCTGCGGGTCAAGGTGATCGGTGAAGGCGGCAATCTGGGCGCGACCGCGCTCGGCCGCATCGAGTTCTGCCGCAATGGCGGCAAGATGAACACCGACGCCCTCGACAATTCGGCGGGGGTCGACTGCTCCGACCACGAGGTCAATATCAAGGTGCTGCTCGACGGCGTGGTCAGCGGTGGCCTGCTGCCGGAGCCCGAGCGCAACCCGCTGCTCGCTTCGATGACCGATGCGGTCGCGCGAATGGTACTGCGGGACAATGTATCCCAGAACTTCCTGATGGGGATTTCGCGCTTCGAGGCGCCGGATATGCTGAATGTGCATCAGCGGCTCATCGAGGATCTGGAACAGCGCCGCGGGCTGGATCGCGAGTTGGAGGCGCTGCCCTCGGATCCGGAGATCAAGCGCAGAATGGAGGAGGGCGACGGTCTCACCTCCCCGGAACTCGCGAATCTCATGGCGCACGTGAAGCTTTCGCTCAAGGCCGATCTGCTCGGCTCGGATCTGCCGGATATGACCTATTTCGCCACCCGGCTGCCGGATTACTTCCCGACGCCGCTGCGCACCCGGTTCGGCGCGGCGATCAAGAAACACCGGCTGCGCCGGGAGATCGTCACCACGATGATCGCCAACGAAATGGTCGACTACGGTGGGATCACCTACGCGCACCGGTTGAACGAGGAGACCGGCGCCACCACCACCGACTCGGTGCGCGCCTTCGCGGCGGCCACCGGGATCTTCGATCTGCACGACATGTGGGCGCGGATCCGGGTGGCGGACACCTCCGTCTCGGTGCGAGATGCCCTCGAATTGGAGACCAAGCGCACCCTGGACCGGGCCTCGCGCTGGTTGCTGAGCAACCGCCCGCAGCCGATCGCGGTCGGCGCGGAGATCAACCGCTACAACCGCGGCGTGCGGGAGCTGGCGCCGAAGGTGCCGGGCTGGCTGCGCGGACATCATGTCGCGACGCTGACCGACCAATCCGCGGAGCTGATCGCGCAGGGCGCCCCGACCGACCTCGCGACCGAGGTCTTCGGACTGCTGAATCAGTTCCCGCTGCTCGACGTGCTGGATATCGCGGACATCACCGACCGCAGCGGTGACGAGGTGGGTTCGCTGTATTACGCACTGAACGACCACCTCAAGATCGATTGGCTGCTGGAGGCGGTCAGCCACCTGGAGCGCGGCGACCGCTGGCATGCGCTGGCCCGGCTCGCGCTGCGTGACGATATGTACGGTTCGCTGCGCTCACTCACCCTCGATGTGCTCTCCGCCGGTGACCCGGAGGAGACCGCCGACGAGAAGATCGCGTACTGGGAGTCGAAGAATCAGTCCCGGTTGGGTCGCGCCCGCGCGGCACTGTCGGAATTGTTCGAATCCGGTACTCACGACCTCGCCACCCTGTCGGTGGCGGCGCGGCAGGTGCGCAGCATGGTCAGCGGCGTCGGCGCGCAGTCGGAGCGCTGAGCGACCCGGCCGGGCACGCTCGATCTGCGTGCCCGGCCGAATCGCGGTAGTGTGCAGTGGAAAATGGGGCGTCGAATTCCTCGACGCTGGGTCTGCGGTGTGAATCGGCGATGCCGACGCTGGTGCCGTCGGTGACAGCGGTGCGTGACGCACCCGGACAGCGCGATGTCGCGCGTCGGCGATCCCGGAGCGCGGCGTGCCCCCGAGACGAGCCCGGGTGGCGGAGATTGCGATACTGGACACCGGAGATCGGCCTTGGCCCGGGTGTGCGCCCGGGCCGCAGCGCCGGAATTGATCGAGTCCGGCGCTCGACCACCTCGCTTGGATGCCCGGCTGCGACGCGGCAGATGCGGTGCATGGCGAGTGGTGTGGGCGCCCAATCGGAGGTACCACGTTGACGAGTTCGTTGAACGGAAATGGGATGGCCAACAGCGGCTCGACCCTGCTTCCCAAGCGTTTTCACGCCAAGGTGGAGGTCAGGTGGTCGGATATGGACGTCTTCCAGCACGTCAACCATGCCCGCATGGTGACGCTGCTGGAAGAGGCGCGGATCCCCTGGCTTTTCGACGGTCAACCGACGTCTACGCTGCGCGAAGGCTGCGTGCTGGCCGATCTGCGGGTGCGCTACCGCGGCCAGCTGCGGCACGACGACACTCCGCTGGATATCGCCATGTGGATCGAGCAGTTGCGCGCGGTCGATTTCACCGTCGGCTACGAGGTCCGGGCCAATGGCGCCGCACTCGACTCGCCGCCCGCGGTGATCGCCTCGACCCAGATCGCGGCCTTCGATATCCAGACACAGCGGTTGCGCAGGCTTACCGACACCGAGCGGGACTACCTCGCCGAGTGGATGGATAAGTGAGCTGATCTGAGTCCGTGACGACAGAGTTGTTGTGATAGCTGAGCAGCGGGTGCTGCACGTTTCCGATCCGGCCGAACGCGAGAACCTCGCCACCTTCCTGACGCGGGCGATCCGTTTGGACGACGCGGCTGTGGTCCGCTTGCGTAGGCGCGGTGAGCGTCATATTTTCGCCTGGGTGATAACGGGTTTCGAAGCTCTCGCGGCGCGTACGGTGATCGCCGAACTCGGTGTGGACGATGTGACCGTCGGCGCGGATCTGGTATTGGCCGGCCTGAGCTCGGGCAGTCCGATCGACCTGGGTTATTCGATGGACTCCGCCTGGCGCGGTGCGTTGCCGCCCACCGAGGGTTTCGCCCATATCGATGACGTACCCGCCCGCACCCTCGTCGAGCTGGCCGAACGCGGCGCCCAGCTCGCCAAGGAACATGGCAGCTCGCATGGACCGCCCGCGTCCCTGCTCGATCAGACGGTGCTGACGGTCTCGGCCGACCAGATCTCGGTCGAGGTCCCGATGCGCGTCGTTTTCGCCCTGACCGCCATGGATTTCATTCCGCATTCGGGCGACAAGGCGGAGGCCCGCCGTATCCCGCCCACCGAAATCGTTCGTGTTCGCGCCACCAACACCTGGTTGCGTCTGGACGCCCGCTACGGCTCGGTCGCCCGCCGTCGCGGTGGCGGTATCTCGTTGTTTCCGAGCTGACCGGTCGCCGGGTCGTGCGGCGAGCTCCGCGAGTCGAACCAGGGGAGACTCGGTACACCCCCGCGGGCCGACCGGTAGCCGTTGCGGGACGGACTTCGTGGGCATGGTGTTGCGAGGCAGGGGAATTCAGGTGAGGCCGAGCTGCCGCAGCAGGGCGGTGGTCGCCGCGGCGGTCAGGATGACCACCAGCAGCGGCGCCCGCCGCCAGGCGAGCGCCCCGGCGACGAGTACCCCGGCGGGCAGCGCGAAGCCGAGGTGCCCGGTACCGAAGGGCAGGGTGGTGACGGCAACCAGGGCGGCGAGCAGGACAACCGCCCCGATCTCCAATAGCTGCTTCGCGTGGGCGGGAAATCGGATGCGGCTGCGCAACGCGGGCCCGGCCCAGCGGAAGGCGTAGGTGCCGACAGCGAGGGTCAGCACTCCGGCGGCGAGCATCATCGCGAATCACCTTGTGGCCTCGTACGGTTCGCGGACTCGGTCGCGGTGCGGTCCGGATGTCCGACCGGCGCGGCACTATCCGTGATCGAGACCGCGTCGCTTTCCGTCCCAGCGCGGGTCCGATCACCGCCGCGGCCGAGTGTGAACGCCGCGACGAGGATTCCGGACAGGGCGAACAGCACCGGCAATCCCGGCGGTAGGAACGGTGCGCTCAGCACCGCCACCGCCGCGCCGACACAGACCGCGCCGAGCGTATCCCGGTCGCGCAGTGCCGGAATGACAAGGGCGAGTAGTACGGCGGGGAAGACCGCATCGAGCCCCAGCGCGGACGTATCGGGCACCACGCTGCCGATCAGTGCGCCGATGGCCGCGCCGCCGGGCCAAGCGAGCAGCACGCCGAGCCCGCAGGCCCAATAGGCGGCCCGTTTGCGATCGGATTCGGATTCGGCCAGCGCCATGGCCACCGACTCGTCGTTCATCACGTGCACCCCGACCACGCGCCGCCAGCCGGTGCCGACCATATCGGGCAGCGACAGGCCGTAGGGCAGGTGCCTCGCGTTCACCACCAACCCGGCCAGTACCGCCGCGATCGGGCTGCCGCCCGCCGCGATAATGCCGATGAACAAGAACTCCGCACCCCCGGCAAGCACCACGACGCCGAGTACGACCGGCAGCCAGATCGGAAATCCGGAGCTGACCGCGGTCGCGCCGTAGGAGACGCCGATCATCGCGACGGCCAGCAGAACCGCCGCGATACCGGTCAGCGTGTCCCGGCCGAGTGTTCGCCATATCGAACGCATGTAGCTTATAGTGAACGCGCGCGGGACGGTTCGTCAATATGGTTTTCTGTTGGGCGGTCCGGAAACCGACGGGAGCAGGGATGGCGCAGGACGACTCGATGACAGCGACGCCACAGGCGGTGATCGCCGCCGCGCTGCGCCGTGAACGCAGCAGGGCCGGGCTCTCGCTGACCGAGGTCGCGAATCGCGCGGGCATCGCGAAATCCACACTGTCCCAGCTGGAATCGGGCAGTGGTAACCCGAGTCTGGAAACCCTGTGGGCGCTGTGTGTCGCCCTGGATATGCCCTTCTCCCGATTGCTCGACCCGCCACGGCCCACCGTCCAGGTGATCCGTGCGGGTGAGGGGCCGGTGGTCGCGGCCGAACGGTCCGATTACCGCGCCACCCTGTTGGCGGCCGGTCCGCCGAACACCCGCCGCGATATGTTCCGGATCACCGCCGAACCCGGTCATGCCCGGGAATCGGATCCCCACAGCCCCGGTGTCGTCGAACACGTGCTGCTGGCCAGCGGCCGCGCCCTGATCGGCCCGACCGACGCGCCCGCGGAGCTGCGCCCCGGCGACTACATCTCCTACCCGGGTGATGCCCCCCATGTCTTCGAAGCCCTGGAGCCCGGGACTTGGGCGACGTTTGTGATCGAATACACCTGACGAATCCGTCAGGCCGCGCCCTCGCCGAGATACTGCAACCACACCGGGTCCAGATCGGCGGTGGTGGATAGCAGCCGCCAATGGGGCCCCTTGGGTGAGACCAGCGGGGAGCGCAGCGTCCAGCCCAGCTCGGTGAGCAGTTTGTCGGCCTTGCGATGGTTGCAGGGCGCGCAGCTGGCGACGCAATTCTCCCAGGAGTGCTCTCCGCCTCGGCTGCGCGGGATGACGTGATCGATGGTCTCGGCCTTGCCGCCGCAGTATCCGCAGCGGTAGCGGTCGCGATGCATGAGGGCGGCCCGGGTCATCGGAACCCGGGCGCGGTAGGGAACGTGCACGTAGTTGCGCAGGCGGATCACCGAGGGAATGGCCACCTCGGCCTCGGCGGAACGGACGACCGGACCTTCGTCGTTGTGGTGGACGGCGTCGGCCTTATCGCAGATGAGCAGGACGATCGCGCGGCGCGCGGACAGGGCGGTGAGCGGCTCGTAGGTGGCGTTCAGAAGCAACACCCGGCGCTTCAACCAGTTGGCGGTCTCGGCTTGGACCGGCGTGAGGTGAGGGCCCGGATGGGCATTCTCACCGGGGCGATGTGCGCCCGGATAGTGGTCGGACAAAATGTGCAGCGGAGTAGCCCCCGACCCACGATTGTGGACGTCGGCGGGCTGGAGTTGTCGGTGCGTCCTGGCCTCGTGCGATCGGCCGTGCCGCTGCTTCATGGGGACCCCGATTTCGTGATGTTCAAGATCATGTGATATTCCGCTGAGACTGCCACCCAGTTGACCATGGAAACCGGCCGATTGCACGGTGATTTCGCACAATGTTGGGTTAACTGCTGCTGAAGTGGTGCCCAGCCGCTACGTGAGGTGGTCCGAGCGGGGCCGGGACCAGGCGGGCACAATGGACGTCGGCGGATTCGGCGATCGAGAGGACCTGATGGGCACCGGCGAGCAGACAGCGACGTCGTTCTACGAGGCGGTCGGTGGCGCGGAGACCTTCCGGCGCATCATCGCGGCCTTCTACCGCGAGGTGGCCGCCGATGAGGTGCTGCGGCCGCTCTATCCGGAGGAGGATCTCGGTCCGGCGGAGCGACGGCTGCGGATGTTCCTGGAGCAGTACTGGGGTGGTCCGCGCACCTACTCGGATGAGCGTGGCCACCCGCGGCTGCGAATGCGGCATATGCCCTTCAAGGTCGGCCCGATCGAACGCGACGCGTGGTTGCGCTGTATGCGGATCGGGGTGGCCGAGATCGAGCCGGAAATTCTCGACGACGAACACCGCAAGGCCCTGCTCGACTACCTGGAGATGGCGGCGAATTCGCTGATCAACTCACCTTTCTGAGGCTTACCCGCTGGTGTCCGGGCCGGTCGCGCGGTGGGCCGGATGGTGGCGACCATCACGATTTTGCGGTGGCGGTGAATTCGCTGATCGGCGACCTCTGATCCGGTCCTTTCGATCCGATACCCGAACAGCAGCAGGTTTTTCGGTCGGTCTGAATGCGCGCTGATGGTTTGCCAGATATCGGCAACATGGCGTTGCCTGAGCGAATTTGCCGAAATTCTTTGGCACTATTGCGGATGTGACAGAGACACCAGGCGTGCCGGTGCCGGTGGATTCCGGCACACCGGTTGATCCGAATGCACAACCGTGGTGGCGGTCGGCCGTGTTCTATCAGGTCTATCCCAGATCCTTCGCCGACTCCGACGGTGACGGGGTGGGGGATCTCGGCGGTGTCCGGGAGAAGCTCGGCTACCTGGAACTTCTCGGGGTCGACGCGCTGTGGATCTGTCCGGTGACGCGGTCGCCGATGGCCGACGGCGGCTACGACGTCTCCGATCCCCGCGATATCGACCCGCTCTTCGGCGGCATGGCCGCCATGGACGCGCTCATCGTCGAGGCGCACGAGCGGAACATCAAGATCACGATGGATTTGGTGCCGAATCACACCAGCAGCGCGCACCCCTGGTTCACCGCCGCTCTCGCGGCCGCGCCGGACAGCGGGGAACGCGCCCGCTACATCTTCCGTGACGGCCGCGGACCCGGCGGCGCCGAACCGCCGAACAATTGGCCCAGCATCTTCGGCGGCCCGGCCTGGACCCGCGTCACCGAACCCGACGGCACCCCCGGCCAGTGGTATCTGCATATCTTCGCGCCCGAACAGCCCGACCTGAACTGGGAAAACCCCGAGGTGATCGCCGATTTCGAGCAGACCCTGCGGTTCTGGCTCGACCGCGGCGTGGACGGCTTCCGCATCGATGTGGCACACGGCATGGCCAAGCCGCCGGGACTGCCGGATATGGCGAATGTGTCCACCAAGATGCTGGTGCACGACGACGACGATCCGCGCTTCAACAACTCCGGCGTACACGAGATCCACCGGCGATTCCGCAAGGTGCTGGACGAGTATCCGCACGCCGTCTCGATCGGCGAGGTGTGGGTCGACGACAACATCCGCTTCGGCGAATATCTGCGCCCCGACGAACTGCATCTGGCCTTCAACTTCCGGCTCGCGGAGACACCGTTCGACGCGGAGGCGGTGCGTACGGCGATCGACCATTCGCTCACGGCGGTGGCCCCGGTCGGGGCGGTCCCGACCTGGACCCTGTCCAACCACGACATCGAACGCGAGGTCACCCGCTACGGCGGCGGCGCGGACGGGGTCGACAGGGCCAAGGCCATGATGATGGTCGAGTTGGCGCTGCCGGGTTCGGTCTTCATCTACAACGGCTCCGAGCTGGGCCTGCCGAATGTGGACGACCTGCCCGAAGAGGTTCTGCAGGATCCGGTGTGGGAACGGTCCGGGCATACCGAACGCGGGCGCGACGGCTGCCGGGTGCCGGTGCCGTGGGAGGGCAGTGCGCCGCCGTTCGGCTTCACCAGCGCCGAGCGGTCATGGCTGCCGCAGCCCCCGGAGTGGGCCGGGCTGACCGTGGAGGCGCAGTTGGAGGAGCTGGGCTCCACCATGTCGCTGTATCGCATGGCGATCGAATTGCGCGGAATGCGGCCGGAATTCGCGGGACCGCGGATCGAGTGGTACGGCAGCCCGAAGGGATGCCTGGCCTTTCGCAGGCCCGGCGGGCTGGTGTGTGTGCTCAACGCGACGCCCGCCCCGATCCCGCTTCCGCCCGGGGAATTGCTCCTGGCCAGCACGGCGCTGTGGGGCGGACAGCTGCCTCCGAACGCCGCCGCCTGGCTGGTCTGATTCGACACGAAGCCCCGGCGGCGCGACCAGTGATGATCTACTACAGGCCATCGGATACCTTTGATCCGTGAGCATTCTCGAGACAGTGCTGATCTTCGTCGGCATCCCGCTGGTGATCTACGGCGCGATCGCCGGATTGTCGTATCTCGGTAAGCCACTCGCTGGTGAGAAGCCGGCCCATTTCGACCTCGGTCAGAAGTGGACCCAGCCGCCGGTGCTGTGGAGTGCGACCGACGAGGTGACCGGTCGCGGTCACCACGATATTGCTGGGGCGTCGCATGGCAACCATGCCGCCATCGAAGCCACCCAGGTGGAGCTGATCGGAGGCCGGGCAAGTGGCAAGTTCTAAGTGGCCCGCGGTGGTCGAATCCGAACTACCGCACGGATACGCTCTGACCAGCAGCGGCCGCGTCTCCGGTGTGCACGAGGCCGGTGACGTATTCAAGGAAGCGCCGTTCAGCGATGACGAGCGGCTCGCCATCGACAACGTGCTCACCGAGGCCACCCGGGCTACCAAGGTGCGCTTCAACATCTACATCGGTGATCTGGGCTCGGATCCGGCCGCCGGTGCGGACGCGATCTTCCCGGCCACCCTCGAGGCGGCCAGGTCGGTGCTGATCGCCGTCTCCCCGAACAACAAGGCGATCGAGGTCCGTTCCGGACATGACGTCGCCGATCGCGCCAATGATCGCGTCTGCCAGCTCGGTGTCACCGCCGCGCTGAGCTCGTTCCGCCAGGGCGAGCTGATCGACGGCCTGATCTCGGCCGTGCGCGTCATGGCCGCCGCCATCGGCCGCTGATCCCGCCGACGCGGAACTCCCTTCGTGGCGCTGATCGGGGTGAACGAAGCCTGAACCCCCGGCTCGTTCACCCCGTTCCGCGTCGTGACTTGCGTCCGCCCGGGTCGGTGATACCGCGCTGATTCGGGGCTTGCGGGCCTGCGGCCCGCCTGTGCACCGTGGTGTGATGAAAATTCTGGTCACAGGTGCCACGGGGAATATCGGCCGCATGGTCGTCGACCATCTGCTGGCGGGGGGCGCCTCGGATGTGCGGGCGCTCACCAACCATCCGAAGCGTGCCGCGCTGCCCGCCGGGGTAGAGATCGCCGAGGGGTACCTCCGTCGGCTTTCTTCCTTGCCCGAGGCCTTCGCGGGTGTGGACCGTATGTATCTGGCCCCGGCGTTGGAGACGGTGAACGAGGTTGTCGCATTGGCGAAGGCCGCGGGTATCCGGCACATCGTCGACCTCTCCGGCGATGAAGGCACCGATTGGCAGCCCATCGCCCGCGCCGTCGAAGCCTCCGGCGTCGACTGGACCCACCTCTACGCCGGTGAGTTCACCGAGAACACGACGATGTGGGCGGAGGAGATCCGCACGACCGGCCGGGTTCGCGAACCCTATCCCGAGTCGGCGAACGCCCCGATCGCCATGGACGACATCGCCCGGGTGGCCGCCACCGTTCTGCTGGCCGACGACCACGCGGGCCGCACCTACGATCTGACCGGCCCGGAAACCATGACCCGTGCCGAGCGCGTCCGTCGCCTCACCGAGGCGCTCGGCACCCCGATCGAATTCGTGGAAGTCACCCGCGCGGAAGCGATCCAGAAACTCCAGCCGATCATGGGCGAGTACGCCGAATGGTATGTCGACGGCCTCGCCATGATGGTCGACCACCCACAGCGGGCGACCACTACGGTCGCCGAACTCACCGGCGCCCCCGCCACCACCTTCGCGCAGTGGGCGGCCGTCAACGCGCACCTGTTCCGCTGACGCCGGGGCACAATCGAGATGCGTGGGGCCCGGATTCGGCGAATCCGGGCCCCACGAACCGTTATTCGGCGTCGAATGCGCGGGCGCGCAGCGAGCGCTCGATGCCCGCCTTGCCCTCGCTGACCAGGCGGCGCAGCGCCGGAGGATGGTCGTCGGCGAGGAACTTGTCGGCGACGGCGACGGCTTCCTCGGTAATGGCCCAAGCGGGGTAGAGGCCGATCACGACGGTTTGGGCGACCTCACTGGAACGGCGGTCCCACACGCCCGGGACATCGGCGAAATAGCGGTCGACATAGGAGTCGAGCAGCTCACCCTGGCCCGCGGGCGCGAAGCCGCCGACGATGGAGCGGGCGGTGATATTGGGGACGGTGTCGTCGCCCATCACGGTGGCCCACGCCTGCTCCTTGACCTCCGCGAGCGGGCGCGCGGTCGCCGCGGCGGCGGCCTGGCGCTTACCCGCCGCGGTGGGATCGTTGGCGAGTTCCTGGTCGATGACCGGGGTGTCGAGGCCGTCGGCATCGATCTCGCCCGCTGCCGCCAGCGCGGTGACAATGCGCCAGCGCAGGTCGGTGTCGACATCGAGCCCGCGCAGCCCCGCCGCCGTGGGATCGCCGTCGAGCAAAGTGCGCAGGGTCTCGGTGTGCCGGGGCGCGAGTTTGGCGCCGGTGAGCGCGTTGACGAACGCGAGCTGATGATCCGAGCCCGGTTCGGCCGCGCGGGCCGATTCCAGGACCCGGTCGGCGAATTCGGGCCACCCGTGCTCCGTCGCCCAGGCCGGGTCGGCGTAGCTGCCGATGGCGGTATGCGCCTGCATCAGGAGGCGCTGCACCACACCGATTTCGGACTCGGCGCCGATACCGCGCTGCACCAGCGCGACGAAATCACGGGCCCGCATCTCGGCCTGGCGGGTCATCTCCCAGGCGGCCGACCAGGCCAGCGTACGGGGCAGCGGTTCGACGATCTCGTGGATGCGGTGCAGCACCACATCGAGGGAGTCCGGGTCCAGCCGCACCGAGCAGTAGGTGAGATCGTCGTCGTTGACGAGCACCAGTTGCCCGCGCTCCACGCCGACCAGCTCGGGCACCTCGGTGCGCTCGGCCGCGTCGAGGTCGATCTCGACGCGGTTGGTGCGCACCAGCTTTCCGTCCCGCTCGCCGTAGACGCCGATTGCCAGCCGGTGTACGCGGCGCTCACCGACGCCGGGTTCCGCACCCTCCTGGACGACCGCGAACCGGGTGAAGCGCCCGCCGGGATCGACCTCGAAGTCCGGGCGCAGGATGTTCAGGCCGGTGGTCTTGAGCCACTGCGTGCCCCAGGTGGAAAGATCACGGCCGGAGGACTTCTCGAGCGCGGCCAGCAGGTCGTCGAAGGTGGCGTTGCCGTAGGCGTGGTCGGCGAAGTAGGTCCGCAGACCCGCCAGGAACGGCTCCAGCCCGACATAGGCCACCAGCTGCTTCAGCACGGAAGCGCCCTTGGCGTAGGTGATTCCGTCGAAGTTCACCTCGACCGCGGCCAGGTCCGGGATATCGGCGGCGATCGGGTGGGTGGAGGGCAGCTGGTCCTGCCGGTACGCCCAGGACTTCTCGACATTCGCGAAAGTGGTCCAGGCATTGGTGTATTCGGTGGCCTCGGACTGGCACAGCACCGAGGCGAAGGTGGCGAAGGATTCGTTCAGCCACAGGTCGTCCCACCACTTCATGGTGACCAGGTCGCCGAACCACATATGCGCCATCTCGTGCAGCACCGTCTCGGCGCGCCGCTCGTAGGAGGCCCGGGTCACCTTGGACCGGAAGACGTAATCCTCCAGGAAGGTCACCGCGCCCGCGTTCTCCATGGCCCCCGCGTTGAACTCCGGCACGAACAGCTGGTCGTACTTGCCGAAGGCGTAGGGCACCCCGAAGTTCCGGTGGTAGAAGCCGAATCCCTGCTTGGTCTCGGTGAACAGGCGTTCGGAGTCCATATGTACGGCGAGGGAGGCGCGGCAGTAGATGCCGAGCGGGATGGTGCCGTGTTCGTCGGTGTAGGTGTCGGTCCACTCCGCGTACGGGCCGGCGATCAGCGCGACCAGATAGGTGCTCATCCGCGGCGTGGTGCGGAACAGATGCTGTCCCGGATCCGCGATCAGGGTGTCCACGGCCGCGCCGTTGGAGATGACCTTCCAATCCGACGCCGCGGTGACCTTGACGTCGAAGGTGGCCTTCAGATCGGGCTGGTCGAAGCAGGCGAACATGCGCTTGGCGTCGGCGGTTTCGAACTGCGAGTACAGGTAGACCGCGTCGTCGGTCGGATCGACGAACCGGTGCAGGCCCTCGCCCGTATGCGAGTACTCGCAGTCGGCCTCGACGACCAGCTCATTGCGTTCGGCCAGGTCGGTCAGGGTGATGCCGGTCGACTCGTCATAGTCCGAGACGTCGATCGTACGGCCGTTGAGCACCGCCGCCCGCACCCCGCGCGCGACGATATCGATGAAGGTGCTCGCGCCCGGCGTCGCGGTGAAGGTGACCGTGCTGCGGGAGAAGAAGGTCTGCTCGCCCGGTTTACCCGCCCCGTCGGTCAGATCGAGCTCGATGCGATAGTTCTCGACCTGCACTGTCGAGGCGCGTTCGATCGCCTGCTCGCGAGTCAGGTTGGGTGCGGACATGAGGCTCCTTCGTGGTCGAAGAACAAGCACGGGCAGCACCCACAATGCCACCACTCTGCGGCCGCCCGCGCGGGACTTTCCCGCCAACCCTATCGGCCCCGACCTGGCCCGCGCCGCGTAGCGGGTGCGGTGGCGGCGGTATTGTGCCTGTGCAGCGCAGGTTCATCACCCAGGGATTCGGAGGCTCGACGTTGAAGCATGTGCACGCCGGGAAGGTGCGCGACCTGTACGAGGACGGCGACACCCTGCTGCTCGTGGCCTCCGATCGGGTTTCGGTGTACGACGTGGCGTTGCCGACGCCGATTCCGGAGAAGGGCGCACTGCTGACCCAGCTCTCCAACTGGTGGTTCGAGTTCTTCGCCGATGTGCCCAATCACGTACTGTCGGTGACCGATGTGCCCGCCGAGTTCGCCGGCCGCGGCATCCGGGTGAAGCCGCTGAAGATGATCCAGGTCGAATGCATCGCCCGCGGCTACCTGACCGGCGGGGGCCTGAAGGAATACCAGAGCACCGGCGCCGTATCCGGCGTCGCGCTGCCGCCGGGGCTGCGCGACGGCGACAAGCTGCCCGAGCCGATCTTCACCCCGACCAGTAAGGCGTCCGAAGGGCATGACGAGCCCATCACCTTCGCGGACGTGGTGAATCAGGAGGGGCGCGAGGTCGCCGAGCAATTGCGTGACCGCACCCTCGACATCTACCTGCGCGGCGCCGAGCATGCGGCACGCAACGGCGTCATCATCGCCGACACCAAGGTCGAATTCGGTTGGGACGGGGATGTGTTCACCCTCGGCGACGAGGTGCTGACCTCGGACTCGTCCCGCTTCTGGCCCGCCGATCAGTGGGAGCCCGGCCACGCCCAGCCCTCGTTCGACAAGCAGTTCGTCCGGGACTGGTCGACCTCGACCGGATGGGACAAGGAGCCTCCCGGCCCCCAGATCCCCGCCGATATCGTCGAGGCGACCCGCCGCAAATACATCGAGGCCTACGAACTCATCACCGGCCGAACCTGGACCGGTATCCCGAACTGAGCTCGGGACGGCACAGACCTTGTACACGCCGCACAGGGGTTACCGGCGCGGTGCGGCGCGGCGAGGGTCTGTGAACTAGTCGCCGCGCAGGTGCGCGGCGAGGCGCTCGAGGTAGGGGCGCTGGCCTTTGCCGAGTTTGGTGGTGGCGGTGGTGAGGTCGAACCAGTCGGCGCGGTCGATCTCCGGGAATTCGGCCATCCGGCCGGAGCGCGGTGGCCATTCCATTTCGAAAGTGCCGGGCACCATCCGGCTCGGGTCGAGGTCGGCCTCGACAGCCCAGACGGTGACGGTCTTGCGGCGACTGCCGCTGCCGTATTGCACGTCGCCGAGCGGTACCCAGTCGCCGTCGGGGACCGGAAGTCCCAGCTCCTCGGTGAACTCTCGGCGCGCCGCGGCCTGTGCGTCCTCCTCCGCGGGCTCGTACTCGCCCTTGGGGATCGACCACGCGCCCTCGTCCTTGCGCGCGAAGAACGGCCCGCCCATATGTCCGATCAGTACTTCGGCGCCGTTGTCGGAGGTCCGGCGGAACAACAGGATTCCCGCGCTGCGTGTATCTGTCACGGGTGCAGTCTGCCGGGCACGGCTCGCGCGGACCGCATTCGGCCCGGGATCCGTTCGATCCGCGTTTGGCGCTGCCCCCGCGCCCGATCGGCCGTCGCGCCGAAAGGTCTTGTCCTATGGCATGAATCAGCGGGCGGGTCGGCTGCGCGCGCGGAGTTGGGCGGCACGAATGGTGAGGTAGTCGCGCTCGGGGGTGCTGGTGGTACGAGCGGCGGCGGCGGTGTAGGCGGTAATGGCGGCGGGATAGTCGCCCGCCATTTCGTGCAGGTGGCCGCGCACGGCGTCGATGCGGTGATTGCCCGCGAGCTGGTCGTCGAGGGTGTTCGCGAGTGCGAGACCGGCGGCGGGACCCTGCACCATGGCGACAGCGACGGCGCGGTTCAATGTCACCATCGGATTGGGGGCGATCCGCTCGAAGTGGTCGTACAACTCCAGGATGCGCGGCCAGTCGGTGTCTTCGGCGCGCAGAGCCTGGGCGTGCAGTACGGCGATGGCCGCCTGGATTTGGTAGGGGCCCGAAAGTCCCCGTGCGAGCGTGCCGGTGGTCAGCCGGACGCCCTCGATAATGAGTGCGCGATCCCAGCGGGCCCGGTTCTGTTCGGCGAGCGGGATCAGTTCGCCGTGCGGGCCGGTGCGGGCGGCGCGGCGCGCGTCGGTGAGCAGCAGCAGCGCGAGCAATCCGGTGACCTCGGTGTCCTCGGGTAGCAGCCGGTGGATGGCGCGGGTCAGCCGGATCGCCTCGCCGGATAGGTCGGTCCGATGCAGATCCGGGCCGGCGGTCGTGGTGTGACCCTCGGTGAAGATCAGATACAGCACGTGCAGCACCGGCCCGAGTCGTTCCCGCCACCGCGCCGGATCCGCGTTCGCGCCATCCGATGCGTCAGCCGGGTCGGCGAATGGGCGGTCCAGCGTCGAGAGGCGCTTCTTGGCCCGCGAAATCCGCTGCGCCATGGTGGCTTCCGGCAGGAGGAAGGCGCGGGCGATTTCGGCGGTGCCGAGGCCGCCGACGGCTCGCAGTGTCAGCGCGATCGAACTGGCCGATGACAGCGCCGGATGGCAGCACAGGAAGAACATTTCCAATGTGTCGTCGCGGTCGACGGTTTCGGCATCGGGCACATCCTGTTCGAAAACCGTGGTCTCGCGCCGCCTGCGCGCCACCTCGGCGCGAACGGTATCGGCCATTCGGCGCTGAGCCACCTGGATGAGCCAACCGCGGGGATTCTCCGGTACGCCCTCGCCCGGCCATTGCGCCGCCGCGGCCAGCATCGCCTCCTGGACAGCATCCTCGGCGGTGTCGAAGTCGCCGAATCGGCGCACCAGTACGCCGAGGACCTGCGGTGCCAGCTCGCGCAGCAGATCCTCGGCCTCCCGGGTCAGTGCATCGGTCATCGGCGTGCCACCGGGCCGCCGCGCTCGGCCGACGGTCGGTCGCGCGGTGAGGGGGCCCGCGCCGCGGCAGGCACGGCTTTCCGCGAGGCGGGTCGGGTGGAGGCTTCGCCTCGAGTCACCGTGCACCGTCTCGAGTTGAACCCGCCGGGTAAGCGTTTCGTCGTACTGCCCTGTCCACTATCGGTCCGACCTCGAGCGCCGCCTACTGCTGTGCGGCCGGGGCGCTCATCACCGCGCGCACCTGGATGTACTCGCCGATCGGCTTACCGCCGGGGCCGGGCGCGGCGGAGGCCTGGGCGGCGATCTCGAGGGCGCGTTCCGGGCTGTCTACATCGACAATCCAATATCCGGCCAGGAATTCCTTGGTCTCCGGAAAGGGGCCGTCGGTGACCACCGGCGCCGAGCGACCGTCGGCGCTCACCAACCGGGCCTCCTCGGGCCCGGCCAAACCCTGCGCGTCGACGAGTTCGCCGGATTTGGCCAGCTGTTCCCCGAGTGCCCGCTGGAATTCGATATGCGCCGTGATGTCCTCGGGCGCCCACTCGGTCAGCGGGGTGTCGCAGTAGGCGGCCTCGCGGTAGGTCTTCAGCAGCATGTACTTCATGGTCGGCTCCTTGCCGGTCGGCGCGCCTGTTCGGCGCTCTCGAGGGTAGGTCGGAACCGCGCACGCGTTCTCGACGTACCGGCGGATCGCGCGATGTGATCTAGCTCATAGCGGGGCGGCGGTGTCGGCCAACCGCGCCGGGTCGACCGGCGCGCCCGCGTCGATGAGCTCCTTGATCCGATCGGTCACATCCCAGACATTGACGTTCATACCCGCCAGCACACGGTTGCCGGAGTCGAGCCAGAACGCGACGAACTCCCGCTTGCCCACGTCGCCGCGCACGACCACCCGGTCGTACTCCCCGGGCACGGCATATCCGGTGTACTCCATCCCGAGGTCGTACTGATCGGTGAAGAAGTAGGGGAGCCGCTCGTAGGTCGCAGTCTTGCCGAGCATGGTCGCGGCCGCGACGGCGGGCTGGTTGAGCGCATTCGCCCAGTGCTCCACCCGAATTCGGCGTCCGAGCCGGGGATGCTGCTGCTCGGCGATATCGCCGACGGCGACGATATCCGGATCGCTGGTGGCCAGGCTCGCGTCCACCAGTACCCCGCCGTCGACCGCGAGACCGGCCTCGGCGGCCAGTTCGATATTCGGCCGGGCGCCGACCGCGATCAGCACCGCGTCGGCCGCGACGATGCTGCCGTCGCCGAGTCGCAGGCCGTCGGCGACCATGGTCCCCCCGCCTTCGCGCGTGGTGATCTCGGCGACCTGTGCGCCGAGGCGCAGGTCGACGTCGTGCGCGCGGTGCAGGTCGGCGAAAACCTCACCCATCTCCGGTCCGAGTGCCGCCAGCAACGGCTGGTCGGCGGTCTCGACGATGGTCACCGCGACCCCGGCGGCCCGGGCCGCGGCCGCCACCTCGAGGCCGATCCAACCGGCCCCCACGATGGCGAGACGGACGGCCTTACCGAACAGCTTGATCAGTGTGTCGGAATCCTCGATGGTGCGCAGCGTGTACACGTTCGGTGCGTCCGAACCCGGTAGCGGCAGGTGGCGCGGCGTCGAACCGGTCGCGAGAGCCAGCTTGTCGTAGGGAAGGGTCGAGCCGTCGGGCAGCGTGACGGTTTTCGAGGTCCGGTCGACGGCGGTGACCGTGGTGCCGAGCCGGACCTCGATGTGGTGGTCGCGATACCACTGGCCCGGGTCGACGGTGAAGTCGGCGAGGGCCTTCTTGCCGAGCAGGTGTTCCTTGGACAGGGGTGGTCGCTCGTAGGGCAGGTGTTCCTCGGCGCTGATCAGGGTGACGGTCCCGTCGAAATCGTTCTCCCGCAGGGCTTCCGCGAGTTTGGCGGCGGCCAGGCCACCCCCGACGATCACGAAACGAGCTTCCGAGGTCATTGCGGACTCCTTGTCTGAGGGAACCGGATTCCTGCGACTCGAGCCTACTGTCACCGGGCGTCGCGGATCGGAAATTCACCCGGGGACGGGAACGAATCGTCGACCGACGTGGTTGCTCCCCATAGCGTCGCCGTGTGCGACGTCCTTCGCGTCTGCCGATCGAGAGGAACGAACCGTGACCGACACGGCCGAGAAGAATGTTGCCGACTTCTGGTTCGACCCCCTGTGTCCCTGGTGCTGGATCACCTCGCGCTGGATCCTGGAGGTCGAGAAGGTCCGCGATATCGAGGCTCGTTTCCATGTCATGAGCCTGTCGGTCCTGAACGAGGACCGTGACGGGCTGCCGGAGCAGTACAAGGAGCTGCTGGCCAGCGGCTGGGGGCCGGTCCGGGTCGCCATCGCCGCCGCCGAGCAGCACGGCGACAAGGTTCTCGCCCCGCTCTACACCGCGATGGGCACGCGGATCCACGAGCGCAAGGACGAGTACGAGCGTGCGACCCGTACGGAGTCGCTGGCCGCGGTCATCGCCGACTCGCTCGCCGAGGTCGGGCTCCCTGCCGAGCTGGCGCAGGCCGCCGAGAGCACCGACTACGACACGGCGTTGCGCGCGAGCCACCATGCGGGCATGGACAAGGTCGGCAAGGATGTCGGCACGCCGACCATCCACGTCAACGGTGTCGCCTTCTTCGGCCCGGTGCTGTCGCGGATTCCGCGCGGCGAGGATGCGGGCAAGGTCTGGGACGGTGTGGTCGCGCTGGCGTCCTACCCGCACTTCTTCGAGCTGAAGCGCACCAGGACCGAGGATCCGGTTTTCGACTGATCGGTGTGGCTCGGCGCGGTCAGGACGGCGGCGCCGAGTTGTACGAAAGCGGCGGGTACCCGCCGCTATTCGGTGGGTACCCGCCGTGCGGCGGGTAGGTACCGGGTGGCGGGGGCGCGATGCGCGGATTCGGCCGCCACAGTAGGTTGCCGTGCTTGCTCCGGTCGCGCAGTGCCCACATCCGCCAGGTCAGCACCGGGTGACTGACAATGCCGTTATAGAGCCAGATGAAGAAGCCCCGTTCGACCGGTGCCCGGTCCGCCATCTCGTCGAACCCCACCAGGGCGTTCAGGTATTTACCCGCGGCGAGGGTGCGCATCGCACCCGACGCGCCCTCATGCCGGTAGCAGTAGCCGTGATTGTCGGCGGTGTACTCCTGCGCCCGCTGCAGCGATCCGCCGAGGATCGGCAGATAGGGCACGACATACATGCCGAGCCAGCGCCAGTACGACGTGTGACCCGCCGCGATATGCCCGACTTCGTGGCCGATGATGAAGGCGAGCGCGTCCGGATCGCGTGCGGCGCCGCCGATTTCGAACAGATCGCTGTTGACGGCGACGAAGCGCCGGAATCCGTGCCCGGAGGCGAAGGCGTTGATGACACCGTTGCCGAGCACCACGTACGCGTCGGGCACGGTGGGCATGCCGAATCGCGCGGCCGCCTCCACCACCATCCGATGCGCGTCCGGGAACTGGCTCGGCGTGATCCGGACGCCGCTGGTCCGCAGGCTCGCGAACAGCAGACCGCGCTGTAACCACAGGATCAGCGGTGCGAGGATCAGCGGTGCGCCGATCTGCAGCGGAATCCAGCCCGCCAGCGTCGCCAATAGTCCGAATATGAAGAACAACGCGGTCAGCACCACGATGATGACCAGCAACGGGATCTCGAGGATATGCCGCGCCGGCATGCCGAACGGCGAAAGCCCGCGCGTCTGCTGATACGGCCCGACGGGCGGCCTCGATCCGCTGACCGCGAACTGATAGCCCGATACCCAACCGGGCGGTCCGCTCGCCGGATTCCAGCCGGTCAATCCCGTCACCGGATCGGTGCCGGTCGGGCCGCCGCGCGGATCCAGGCTCACGTTCGGTCGGTGCGGATGGTCTTCGGACTGCATGGGGTGAACTCTATTCATTCGGCCCACATCGGGCCGGGGCGTTACCTGCGTCCTCCGAACCTGTGGCACGCGACACATCGGCGGTCCGATCCGCCGCGAATGCTCGGGAAAGACGGTCCGTGCGAACGCGGTACAGGATCTCGTGGCGGTGCGGTCCCCTCCCGGCGGCCGTCGGGAACCGGCCTGACACAATCGCTGCCATGCGCGTATACCTGGGTGCCGACCATGCCGGTTTCGAACTGAAGAACAACGTCAAGGCCCATCTGGAGCAGGCGGGCCACGAGGTCGTCGACTGCGGCGCCCTCGAATACGACGCGCTCGACGACTACCCCGCCTTCTGCATCGAGGCGGCCCGCCGCACCGTCGCCGACCCGGGCAGTCTCGGCCTGGTGTTCGGCGGCAGCGGCAACGGCGAGCAGATCGCCGCCAACAAGGTGCCGGGCGCTCGCTGTGCGCTTGCTTGGAGCGTGGAGACCGCCCAGTTGGCCCGCCAGCACAACAACGCTCAGCTGATCGGCATCGGTGGCCGCATGCACAGCACCGGGGAGGCGCTGGCGATCGTCGACGCGTTCCTGTCGACCGAGTGGTCCGATGAGGAGCGCCACCAGCGGCGCATCGACATCCTCGCCGAATACGAGAAGTCCGGCGTCGCCCCCGCGGTTCCCGCCTACTGAGTTGCCCGAAGGTCATACGCTGCACCGCCTGGCGAACCTGCATCAGGAGCGGTTCGCCGGGGGTGTGGTGCGGGTGTCGAGTCCGCAGGGCCGGTTCGCGGAGGGGGCCGCGCTGGTGGACGGACAGGTGCTGGTGCGGTCGGAGGCCCACGGCAAACATCTGCTGCACCACTACGAATCCGGGGTCGCGGTGCATGTGCACCTCGGCCTCTACGGGAAGTTCTATGACTCCGGCCTGCCGATGGAGGCGCCGGTCGGACAGGTTCGGATGCGGATGATCGGGGCGGCGAACGGGCATCCCGGCTTCGGGACCGACCTGCGTGGGCCGAATGCCTGCGAAGTGCTCTTGCCGCCGGAGGTGGAGGCCCTGACCGAGCGGCTCGGCGCCGATCCGCTGCGGCCGGAGGCGGACCCGGACCGCGCGTGGCAGCGGATCCGCCGCTCGCGCAGGCCGATCGGGGCATTGCTGATGGATCAGAGCGTGATTGCCGGGGTCGGCAATGTCTACCGGGCCGAAGTGCTGTTCCGGCACGGTATTTCGCCGTACCGGCCCGGTGCCGGCATGAGTCCCGGTGAGTGGGACGCGATCTGGGCGGATCTGGTCGAGCTGATGCCGGTGGGGGTGGCGACGGGGCTCATGCACGTGGTGCGGCCGGAACACGATCACGGTGAGCCCTCTTATGCGCCGGATCGGCCTCGGACCTACGTCTATCGGCGGCCGGGGGCCGCGTGCCGGGTGTGTGGGTCCACGGTGGTTCACGCGGTTCTGGAGGGTCGAAATCTGTTCTGGTGCCCGGCCTGTCAACCGGGCTAGGCGAAGTCGTATCCGCCGGGGCCGATCACTCGTGGCCCTGAATGCGCCCTGACCGTGACGTAGACGGCTGAAATGGCTGTTGCCGCACCGGAAACTCCAAAGAGGTCGTGTGCGGCCGTACAGCCGGGCCGGTGGTGCCGATGCGGGTGGGGATGCCGCGCGGCGGGGAGGCGAACGAACCCGGAGATCTCAGCCGGCGACCGCGGCGTCGATCTCCGGTTCGTCTGTATCCGAGAAGGCGAATCGGCGGCCGCCCGCGGTCTTCGCCGAGTACATCGCGCGGTCGGCCCGCCGTAACAGGTCCGTGAAGTCGCATGGCGTGCCCGGCGGATTGTGGGCGGTGCCCACGCTGGCCGATACCGGGACCGGTCCCGCCGACGACCACACCGGATCGCGCAGGGCGTGCACGATCCGATGCGCGATCTCGGCCAGGGTATGACCATCCCGGTTGACGGCCAGCACGAACTCGTCGCCGCCGTACCGGCAGATCACCGTATCCGGCGGACAGACCTCCCGCAGCCGGTTGGCCAGCTCGACGAGCACCTCGTCCCCGACGGCGTGGCCGTAGCCGTCGTTGATCTGCTTGAACCGGTCCAGGTCGATCAGCAGCAGCCCGACATTGCTGGTCGGATCGGTGGCCATGCGCCGGACCTTGTCCTGGAGCAGGGTGCGGTTGGCCAGATCGGTGAGCGCGTCATGGGTGGCCTCGTGCCGCAGCCGGTGCTGGAGCGCGGCGATTTCCTGCACCCGCAGCGACACCGCTGCCGAAATGTTCTGCTCCTGCTGGGCCAGGGCCCGTTCCTGCAGGGCCTGGGCATAGCTGTCGATGGCCTGGCTCGCGATGAACGGCCAGCGTGTGGCGACCAGTGATCCCGGCCTACCCGAGGGGAAGCCGAGTAGCCACCGGCTGGCCTGGGCCAGCATTCTTGTTCGCTCGAAGGGCGGCTCGGCCAGCCGGGCGCCGAGCATCCTGGCCTCGGGCACCGGAAACGGCTCGGACCTGGCCAGATCGAGTAGACGCTGCACGATCTCGACGAGAACAGGTTCCAGCTGCTCCGGCGAGGCGTGTGAGCCCGGTTCCGCGCATACCGCGCGAGCCCAGGCGCGCGCCATCGCGCCGACGGGTGGTTCGTTGTCCGTCGACATCGCGCTCACCCGCCGCGGGTGATGTCGGTACCCGGGTGCCCTGTGCGCGCACAGGTGCCGGCTTCACCCCGATCACTACTGCTACGCGGTTGGGTCCACCTAGCTCGGTGCACACTCACCGCCCCCTTTCCAGATACCCCCGTCCGGCAAAAAGGATCCTAGCAAGCCACGCGGCACTGAAAAACGCCGTTTTACAACGAGTTTTCGGTCCCTCGCGAATGACGATCGGAAGTGTGATCGTTCCTGGGGCCCTGGCGTTACACATGAATTTCGGTTCGCTGGAGAGTCGCGGGCGGACACGCCGGAGGTATGCCGGAGGCGGTCTCGACCGGGCCCGTCGGACGTGGTCGCGCGCCGGGAGACGCGAGCCGATCGGAGAGCGGCGGCCGAGCGGGTGTGACCGATCCCGATGATCTTGCTGTGCGATGAGCTGCGGCACAGCAGTCGACCCCGGGGGCGATTGGCGTTTTCGGCGACAGATTCGGTACAGTCGGTGCGCACACGACATCGTGGCGATCCCATCGATGTCGTATGCCTGCGGGTGTAGTTCAATGGTAGAACCTCAGCCTTCCAAGCTGATGGTGCGGGTTCGATTCCCGTCACCCGCTCAAAGACAGGATTCATCCTCGACGGCGGCCCATCCGCGACGAGGTCACGGGGTGTAGCGCAGCTTGGTAGCGCATCCGCTTTGGGAGCGGAGGGTCGCAGGTTCAAATCCTGTCACCCCGACAAAGTTCGACTCCGGTTCACAACCGGCCTGTGTGGACATTCTTCCCGTATGTGGACGGGTTCCTGCTCATTGTGACCGACAATGTCGGCCTGGGCCGGGTCTTGACTGTAATACGTGTGGTGGGACGGCGCAGCTGAGGCCGGTGTCGACGCCGCATCGCTCGGCTGCTTCCGGGTTCGCGGGATCGGCTGCGATTCAACGGTTCTCGTCGGCGGGCTGCCATAGGCTGATGACACCTCTTTCCGGGGGCAGTGGACGTTGGTCCGGAGGTGGTGGGGATGGCGAAACATCGCCGGATCCGCGACATCAGGGCGCAAGACTCCGCGGACCGGGCTACGCATCCGTCCGGGGTTCGCTTTCCGGTGCGCCATAGGCCATTTCGTGGAGGGCACGCCGGAGTTGTGCGGTAATTCGCTCTGGTGGGGCGTCGCGCAGGCCGTCGAGTCGGAGCAGGTGGCGTCCGATGACGGTGCCGATGGTGAGTGCGCCGATGAGTCCGGCGCGTAGGTCGTCATCGGGCACATGGTGTGCGGCTGCGGGCGGGCCGCATCGCGGAACCGGACTTCACCGGATGCCTCCGGGTGGGCGAACATGGATCGCCGTCGGCGGTGGGATGCTCGGCCAACTTCTGCGCGGCGCACTCGAGCCCGACACGGTGACGCCTGCCCGCGCTCAGCGGATATGCGGAAGTCTTCCGGGCGTGCGGTGCGGGTATTCGCGTTCCTCGCCGGGTCCGGGACGGCCCACGGCGGCAAGAGCGTGCCCAGCTCTTGCCGCCGTGTCGTTTCGTGGAGGGAGTTGTGTGTTACCGCTGCCTGCTGGTGCGGGCGCGCCTGCGTTCGGCCTGGAGCTCGGCGAGCTCCTGCTCGAGCAGTTCGGCGATGCGGAATTGGCCGGTGTCGTGGATGGGGTCGGGGGCGGGGACGACCTGGAGGTCCGGCTTGGGCGCGGTGGGGGCTTCTTTCTTGGCGGCGACCGGCGCGGCGGGGCGGATGTCGCCATTGGCCGGCGTGCTCGGCACGCGGGTCTTGGCGGGGACCACCTTGCGGATGCCGGATTTGGCCGGGGCGGGGGCGCTCGTCTTGGCGACAGGCTTTTCCGCGGGCGACGGGACGGCTTTGACCGGCTTGGTCTCGGCAGCCGCTGCCACGACGGGCTTTTCGGCCGGTGCCGGGCTCTTGGGCTGCCGTACGGGGGCGACCGGTGCGTCGGCCTCGATCGGCGCCGTGGGGCGCGTCTCGGCGACGCTGGGCGCGGAACCGTTCGTAGCGCGCACCGGAACCTGATCGGAATCGGCTGCCGCGCGGCGCTTCTCGGTCTCGGCCGGTGCTTCGATGACCGCGGGACGCGGACGCCCGCCGCTGCTCTCCACCGGCAGCACCTCCGTCAGCGCTTCGGTCTCGTCGGGCACGTACTCCTCGGCCTGCGGTTCCATCTCCCCTTCGTAGAGTTCCACGGCGGGCTCCAGGTCGGGCTCCGGCTCGGCCTCGATCACCACGGGCGGGGTCGCCAGTTCGGTGGCCATCGGGCGGTACTTGGCGAGGTCGGGCAGTCGGCTGCGGATCACCTCGGCCGGGTCGGGCAGGTCGCGCACCTGGTCGGTGGCGCGTGCGATGGCGAGGCCGTAGCGAGCGCTGGCCGCGTCGTGGATGAGTAGTGCGACGCCGATCATCACCGGAGCGACGGCGTGGACTCCCGCGTCGAACCACTGTTCGGCACGCACATACGGGTAGGTGTTCAGGCCGACCGTGAGTGTCAGCAGGGCGACCTCGGCCGCGACGACCTGGCCACGGTTGTCGACGACGCCCCATTCGGAGACCTTGTTGGTGCCGATCATGATGATGATCAAGCAGACGCTGATCATCGCCTCGATGAGGTAGCTGAACCAGTACAGCGGGTCGCCGGGGCCACCGGGCGCGATGTTGTGTTGGACATTGACCGCGGACCAGAGCATGCCCGCCGCGACCACGCCCGCCAGTGCGCGCAGCGACCATGAGCGGTGCCGGTATAGCGACGCCAGTTTGGCGTGCGGACTCGATTCTCGCCGCTGTGCGGCAATTGCCTTGCGGGCCACCAATAGATCCCTGATGTCGGCTTTCTCGATCTCTTCCGTGGTCTGTCGGGCGCGGTCGGCGGCCGCGGCGGCCGCCTGCACCTGTTTCCAGCGCTGCGACCGGTCCTGACCGCGGATCCGCTCGGCGAGTTCGCGTTCGGCGTGCAGCTCGTCCTCGGACAGCGCCTCGGTCAGTGCGGGGTCGAATTGGTATGCCAGTCTGCCTCGGGCCTTCTCGACGCGCCTCGCCAGCTGCGTGACCTCGTCCTCAATGGGATGCTCTATGGTCACCTCGACTCCCACCGGGGGAGATTCGCGGGTTGGCAAGTGATCACACGTGGGAACGGCACATGCCATTAATAGTCGATGTACCCGCGCCAGCGAAACTGTGGATTAGCCGCCATGTCGGTCGAACTCGGCGTGCCGCGGGCGACACGCCCCCAGCAAATTCGATTCACGGTCATTTTGTGTTCACGAGATCCCGGGCGAGCCGCGAGTCCGCGCCGGAGCTCCGGCCAGCTCAGCGCGAGCGCGTTCGCGACGACCGGCGGTCCAGTGGCACTGCGCGACTCGCGACAGATCCGACTTATCGGGCGAAGCTATGGCCGTGCCGCCTCCCGAAATATAGCCGCCCCCATCGACATCCGTACCGGTGGGTAACCGCGAATCGGACAGATTGTGCCGCAACGATATCGGCTACCGTTCGCGCCGCTCGGACTTCAGCGGATGACGGCGAGGCGGGTGAGCTGGCTGTCGAGCACCGTATCGGTGACGGGGGTGAGGCTGAGTTCGGTGCTGGTGGTGAGCAGATAGCGACCGTCGTCGGTGAAATCCAGCCAGGTGCGGTGCCGGGTGGGCGGGGACAGGGGGTCCTCGGGCGCGACCGTGACGGTGATGAAGCCGCGGGCGTCGATCGGGCGGTGCAGGGTTTCCCGGAAGGCGGCGGCGCGATCCGCGTCGTCGGAGTGCCGCCACTGGTTGGGGTCGTCGTACAGCACGGCCTCGCGGGGTTCGCGCATCGGGGCGAGACGGCCCGCGGGCGCGGGTCCGATGGCCGTGACGAGGTGGTGTGGCACTCGGCGGGCGTGGCAGGCGATGACGGTGACGTCGCACGGGCCGGCGATCAGCACCGTGCCCCAGGCCAGGTGGCTGGCGCCGAAGGCGAGGATCGGTTCCTCGGCCCGGCCCTGCGGGTTGTACCGGTCACCGGAGACGGTGATCGTGGTGGCGTCGCCGCGGGCGCAGAGGGCCAGCGCGCCGGTCAGGTCGGGGTCGCCGTTGCGCGGGAACCGCTCGGCGAGTTTCAGTTTTTCCCAGTCGTTTTCGCTGCGCACGGTACCGCGGTGGGCCATGTTGATCGGGTACGGGCGGCGATCCAGTCCGGTCTCCACCGACCAGATGTAGGTGAACTCGTCCGGGCTGAAGACCCACCTCACCGCGCGTTCTCTCCTCGGACGGGCCCCTCGAACGCGGGTACGGCATCACCCGAGGCCACCAGCGTCGAGTTGTACAGGAAAGTCAAGGTGTCCTGGGCATCCGCCAGCGCGGTGGCCGCCGCGATATCGTGCGCCATCTTGCGCGGCCCGCCGTCGATGGCCTCGCGTACCGGATCCGGGTCCGGCGCATACGGTGTCGATGGGGGCGGGATCGCATCCCGAACCGTTTGCGCCGCAGAGGAATTGAGTTCCATCAGCCGGTGCACCGCCGCGCACACGTCCTGTGCGGCCGTACCCGACCGCACGAATGTCTCGGTGGATTCCCGCGCCGCCGCGGCCGCTCGACCGCTCCATTCGGCGAATTCCTGCCGCACCGCGGCGGCGAACGCCTCGAACAACTGCTCCAGTGCCGCGGCCCCGACTTGCCAGCCCTCCGCAGTGCGACCGAGCGCGGCCGGATCCAGCGCCTCGTGCACGAGCTGCCAGATCTCCGGATGGGTGTAGGCGTCGAAGGCCTCCCGATCCGGGACGTACGCCGGGTCGGTCCCCGCCTCGCGCCACCGCGGCGGTGTCATATTTCCTCACCCAGCTCGTCGGCCGCGACCTCGAGCGCCGCCCGGTTGGCCGCGTCGGCCTCCTCGAACAGCCGCGCCGCCGCCAGATAGCCCGCCTTCAACCGCCATGCCGCCTCCTGCAACCCGGCCAGGACCTCCCGGTACTCCGCGCCCTTCGCCCCGAAGCCGCGCGCCAGCGCCCGCCCCGACGGCAATTCCGAGAACCCGGACACCTCGGTGAGTTCGCCGCCCGCGAGCCGGGCCTGCCGCAACCCGTCGATCAACGCATCGCACGCCGCCGACAGCCGCCGGGCCGCTCCCTCCGGCATCCCGAACTCGCCCGCGGCGGCCGCGTTATACATCCCGGCTCCCGCAACTTGCGCCTCGTCCGGTCGCATTGGGTTCGGCCCCCCTCGGTCGGCACCAAAGTTCTTGAAGCACGCCAGTTTATCAGTGTGCACGCGGTCCGACGGGCGGACGCCGCATGAGGTGTAGCAACCCCCAACGCGGCGGTATGCCGGTTGTGGCCTGCCACGGCGCCCGCGGGTTCGAGTGGTGCGCACCCGTCGAATCGCCGGGATTTCGATGGCACTACCGCCCGCTCGCATGGCCCTCGGCTGCCGGATACCGGGACCGGTCGATCCCGGTCCGTGTTTGAATCGGATCATGTCCTATGAGGCCGACCCGCGCGTCGATGCCTATATCGACGCCTTGCCCGACTGGCAGCAGCAGATCTGCCTGGAGGTCCGCGAGCTGGTGCACGCCGCGGACCCGGAGGTGGTCGAGACGATCAAGCGGACGGTGCAGCCGTACTTCGTGCTCCAGGGCAATATCTGCGCGTTACTCGCCACGAAGACGCATGTCAACGTGTTCCTCTACGACGGAGGGATCGTGCCGGATCCCGCGGGGATCATCACCGGCGGGCACGACAACAAGACCGGACGGACCGTCGCGGTGTATCAGGGCGAGACCCTCAATGCCACGGCACTGTCGGCGATGTTCCGGCAGATCATCGCCGACAACAGGGCCGGAGGGTGGCGCAAGCTGAAGCGCGGGGGTTGAGTACCGCGCGCCGTCAGCTGGCCGCTTGTTCCGGCAGTTCGGTGCTCACGCCGGTGTCCGCCGCCCGCGCCGCGCGCTCGGACAGCGCCGCCAACATGGGCAGGCGGGCGTCACCGAGGGACATGGCGTGGTTGCCGAGATGGTTGGTGACGAAGCCGATGGACAGCCCGGCGCGGGGGATGGCGAGGCCGCCGGAGCCGCCGATGCCGAAGTGGCCCAGCGCATGCCGGGTCAGCCGGGGGCCGACGATGGCACGGTGGTACCCGCGGGCGAACTGCGGCGCCGCGCCGAGGACGTAGTCGTAGCGGCTGTTGGCTGGCATCTCGGCGAGTGACCTGGTGGTCTCGGGGCGGAACAGGCGGCGGTGACCGACCAGGCCGTCGTTGGCGATGGCGCCGTACATCTTGCCCAGCGCGCGGGCGGTGAAGGTGCCGTTCCAGCCGGGCATCATCGCGTCGTAGGGGCGCATGCTGTGGGTCATATCGGCCCAGCCGTCGTAGACCGCGCCGCGGGCGGAATGCACGATGGGCAGTGCGGAGAACGGCGCGATCAAGGTGTCGAACGGGACACGGGCCACGCCGAGCCGCGGACCGAGCCGGGCGATGCGGTGCCGCTGATGCTGGGGTACGCCGAACCAGAAATCGTTGTCGCCGAGCGGTTCCGCGAGTTCGCTGCGGACCAGTTCGGGGAAGCTGTGGCCGGTGGCGCGCTGAGCGATTTCGGCGACCAGGGTGCCGAAGGTCAGGCCGTGGTAGCCGGAGGCGCGCAGCCGCATCGGATCGGGCGCCGAGGCCGCCATGGCCGCGGCGACCTTGTCGTGATCGAGTAGGTCGTCGGGGTCGTCGAGCAGCCCGCGGGTGCGCTGCAATCCCGCGCGATGATTGAGGACGTCGCGAATGGTGATGGAGTCCTTGCCGTTGGCCGCGAACTCGGGCCAATAGGTGGCGACCGGCGCGTCCAGTTCGAGTGCCCCGTGTTCGATCAAGCGATTCGCGACGGTCGCGGCGACGCCCTTGCCGGTCGAATACGACAGTGCCATCGTGTCGGCCCGCCATGGCCGTTCGGCGTTCGCCCAGCCCGCCCAGATATCGATCACCGGTTCGCCGTGCAGGTAGACCGCGAGGGCGCCGCCGCCATGGGCCTTGCGCCGGAACATCGAGAAGAACTTGATGGCCACACCGGTGAACCGGTCATCGATCAGCATGTGCGCCGGTAGGCGTCGGCCGCCGAAGGGTAGGCCGTCGGTGCTCGCAGCCGACATCGTCAGACTCCTTTGTCTGTTGGTACAGCACAAGCCGCTTAACAATTGCAAGCGGCTTGCAAGCGCCAACTGTAACGTGCGTCACTCGGCGCGGACAATTGCCTTCCCATCCAGTGGGAGCGCGTGTCTGCGCCGACACGCCCGGCGGGATGAATTCGATACCGCCGGACCCGCTCGAGCATGCGGTGCGGCCTCGGCACCCGGCGGCGCTACGACGGCGAAGCCTGACCTGCTTGCCGCCACGAGGCGTACAGGGCGGCCGCGGTCAACTGGAGTTCGGCGTCGCCGCGTGGGGCGTAGAGCATGACGATGGTGTCCGGCCACTCCGGGCGCAGCGTGATCGGAGGTGGCTCGACCCAGCCCGCGGCGGCGAGCGGTGCGATAACCGGCCGCGGCAGGGTCAGATGCAGGAAGCCGGTGCGGTGGATATATCCGAACTCATCCGTGCTCGGGTGCAGGAACGCCTCCCACGGACCGCGCGGCTCGCGCAGGCGCAATGCGAGCGAGACGGGTTCGGAGACCTGGCTGGGTCCGGTGAAGACACCCGGTAGCGCCTGTGCCCGCGTCACGCCCATGCGGTGGTGAGAACGGATCGAGCTGGTCGTGCGGAATCTCCCGATTGGTCGTGGTCGGGCGTGGACCGGAGCGATGGGGTGGCCGGGTCGGATCGACTTCCACCGCCACCGCTACGACCGAGCGGCGGCCACTGATCCGCACCCGGAACAACCGAGCACCCGCCTATAGGCGCGGGTCGACCGGTTCGGATTCCAGTGCCAGGATCGCGAATACGGCCTCGTGGACGCGCCACAGTGGCTCACCCGCGACGAAGCGGTCCAGTGACTCCAGGCCGAGGGCATACTCGCGCAATGCCATCGAGCGCTTGCGGCCGAGGCCACGGGTGCGCAACCGCCCCAGGTTGCCCTCGCGCAGGTACTCCGGGCCGTAGATGATCCGTAGATATTCCGGACCACGGCATTTCACGCCCGGCTGGACGAGGCGACCTCGGCCCGCGCCGACGGTGCCGCCATCGGACGCATGCGTGGCGTCCATGACGCGCGATTCGGCCGCCGCGCGATCTCCCGACAAGTCGGTGATGCCCGCCATCGCGGAATCCGCTGCCGGGGAACTCTTTCCGCGTGCGCCGCGAACCATGGACGCCAGCGGCTTCACCACCATTCCTTCGCCGCCCGCGTCGGTGAGTGAAGTCCACCATGCGATGGCGGCAGCGTCACCGTCGGGGACGGTCAGGTCGACGACCACGCGGCCGGTCGCGGTGAAGAATTCGGTATCCGCGGCGACCAGCCGATCGATCCGGGTCAGATGCCAATCATGGTCGCGCACCGCGTAGTTGACACCCTCGCCGGCAAGAATCTGGAACGGGGCCAGGCGCAGCCCGGTGAGACCTTCCACCGGCCAGCAGTAACGGCCATAGGCGGCGGTGAACGCGGTGGCGTCGGCCGTGCGGGCGGCGACCCGGTCGGCCAGTCCGGTGACGTCCATACCACGGGCGGCGGCGGCCGCGAGCAGATCGCCCGCGCTGCCCAGTGCCGCGCGCGCCGCCGCGCCGACGGCCGCGTACTGCGTGCGCAGCAGGCCCGCCGCCTTGGCGGACCAGGGCATGAGTTCGGTATCGAACAGCAGCCAGTCGGTGCCCAATTCCGCGAACAGACCCGCCTTTTCGGCGGCGGCGCGCACCCGGGCCAGCACCGACTCGGTGTGGTCCGCCTGGTCGAAGAAGGGACGACCGGTGCGGGTGTAGATCGCGCCGGTGCTTCCGTCGTCGATGCCGAAGCGGTCGCGTGCGATGCGCGCGGAACGCGCCACGACAACGATCGCCCGCGAGCCCATATGCTTCTCCTCGCACACCACTCGCTCGACGCCCTCGGCGCGGAAGTACCCGAATGCCTCCGCCGGATGTTCGAGGTAGCCGTCGAGCTGGGAGGTCGCGCACGGCGCCATGGTCGGCGGCAGGTAGACCAGCCATCGTGGATCGATGGCGAAGCGGCTCATAACCTCCAGTGCGGCGCCCGCGTTCTCCTCCTGTACGCCGACCCGCCCGTGATAACGGGTCTCCACCACCCGTCGGCCGACCACGTCGTCGAGGTCCAGAACGCCCGGGTCGCGGTGCACGACACCGTCCGCCCATGTGCCGCTCTCGGCACCGAGCGGGCGCACCGGCTCGTACCAGACCTGTTCGGCCGGAACGGAAACCGGTTCTCGCTCCGGGTAGCGCAGTGCCGAGAGCCGGCCGCCGAAGACGACGCCGGTGTCCAGGCACAGCGTGTTGTTCACCCAGCGCAATTCGGTGACCGGTGTATGCCCGTAGAGCACAGTGGCGCGGCCGCGATAGTCCTCGGCCCACGGATAACGCACCGGCAGGCCGTATTCGTCGGTCTCGCCGGTGGATTCGCCGTACATGGCGAAGGCGCGTACCCGGCCGGAGGCGCGACCGTGGAACTCCTCCTTCAGACCGGCGTGCGCGACCACCAGCTTGCCGCCGTCCAGGACGTAGTGGCTGATCAGACCGCGACAGAAGTCGAGGGTGGCCTTGCGGAAATCCTCGTCCTCGGCCTCGAGTTGGGCCAGCGATTCGGCCAGGCCGTGCGCGAGTCGAACTTTCTTGCCACCGAGCGCGCGCACCAGCTTGTTCTCGTGATTGCCGGTGACGCACAACGCCGTTCCGGCCGCCACCATACCCATGACGAGTCGCAGCACGCCCGGGGTGTCGGGACCGCGGTCGACCAGGTCGCCGACGAAGACCGCGGTACGCCCGTGTGGGTGCCGCGCGCCGATCGCACGGCCCGCCGGATCACGGTCCACCATGTAGCCGAGCGCGTCGAGCAGGGTCTCGAGTTCCGCGCGGCAGCCGTGCACGTCGCCGATCACGTCGAATGGGCCGGTGAGTTCCCGTTTGTCATTCCATGCCTTCTCGTCGACGATCGTCGCGGCGTCGATCTCGGCGACCCCGCGCAGCAGGTAGACCTTCCGGAAACCCTCGCGTTCCAGGCTGCGCAGCCCGCGGCGCAGTTCGCGCTGCTGCCGCGCCACCACATGCGCACCGACGTCCGCCCGCTCGGCGCGGGCGGCATTGCGCTCCAGACACACCGAATCCGGGACGTCCAGCACGATCGCGACCGGCAGCACATCGTGTGCCCGGGCGACGGCGATAAGTTCCTGACGCGACTTCGGCTGCACATTGGTGGCGTCGACCACCGTCCGCAGCCCGCGCCGCAGCCGCACGCCCGCGATGTGATGCAGGAGCGCGAAGGCGTCCGGGGTGGCCGATTGATCGTTCTCGTCGTCGCTGACGATCCCACGGCAGGCATCCGAGGAGACAATTGCCGTGGACCGGAAATGCTTGCGGGCGAAGGTGGATTTCCCCGATCCGGTGCTGCCGATCAGCACGACGAGTGAGAGCTCCGGGATAGATAGTTCGGTCATCGTGCCGCGCCCTTCTCGTCGTTGCCGATATCGGCGGTCTTGATGAAAACCGCCATTTGGGTGGGTGATCCGAGGTCCGGGTCCGGGGCGCCGATCGGGACGAATCGCACGGCGTACCCGAATCTGGCGGCGACCCCCTCGGACCACCGCGCGAATTCCGCACGGGTCCATTCGAATCGGTGATCGCGGTGGCGGAACTCGCCGGGAGCCATGCCTTCGAACCGTGCGTTGACCTCGGCGTTCGGCGTGGTAACCAGCACCGCAGTGGGCGCCGCCGCCCCGAATACCGCATGTCCCAGCGCGCTCAGCCGCGGCGGGTCGATGTGCTCGATCACCTCCATGAGCACGGCCGCGTCATATCCGCGCAGCCGCGCGTCGGTATAGGTCAGCGAGCCCTGCAACAATGTCAGCCGCCGCGCGACCCGCTCCGGCATGCGATCGAGCCGCAGCCTGCGCTTGGCGATATTCAACGCCCGCATCGACACGTCGACGCCGACGATTTCGGTGAAAGTCCTGTCCGCCAACAGTTCCCGCAGCAGCGACCCCTCACCGCAGCCGAGATCGAGGACCCGGCTTGCCCCGACCTCGCGCAGTGCGTCCAGTACCGCGGCCCGCCGGGATACGGCGAGCGACGGCTGTCGACTCGCCTGCGCGTCGACGGCGTGGGACTCGACGCCATGGGACTCGGTGTCGTCTGACTTGCTGTCGACCGACCGCGTGGAGGTCTCCGGTCCTGCCACCGCAACCTGCGCCGCCGCCCAGGCGTCGGCCGCGCTGGCGTCAACCGCGCCGGTGACATTCGGGTCGGTGGCCTTGGGGTCGGCCGGGCCGGTGACATTCGGGGCGGCCGCGACCGCGACATCAGGGGCGGCTGCGACCGCGACATCAGGGGCGGCTGCCCCGCGCTCGGACTCGCCCCCGTGCTGGGTCCACTCGACACCCCTGGCGTTCGACGGGGAAGGCTCGGAATGCACGTCGTCCTCGACGTTTTCCTCGACCGCGTCGAGGAACTCCGGGTCGACGTCGTCGACCTCGGCCAGCCGGGCGAGTGCGGTACGAACCAGGGAGTGACGACGCGCCAGGTAGCGCCGGGTGATCCAGGCGCGTTCCGGATGCTGGGCGAGCCAGCTCTCACCCGCGCGGATCAGCTTGTCCACCTCGTCGGCGGCCACCCAGTAGTGCTTGGCGCCGTCGAGCACCGGCAGCAGCACGTACAGGTGCGAGAGCGCGTCGGCGAGCCGGACGGTGCCGGTGAGTTCCAGCCGGACGTAGTGCGAATCGCCCCAGTCCGGGAATGCCGGATCCAGCGGCAGGGGTGTGGTCGCCACCGTCCAGCCCAGTGGCGCGAAGACCCGCTCGGCGATCTCCGGTCCGCCCTTGCACGGGACGGAGGGCAGTTCGATGCGCAGCGGGAGTGCGGCCCGCGCCAAGTCCGGGCGGTGATCACAGCGACCGTGCAGCGCCGTGCGGAATACCGCGCCCAGCGCGACCGACAGCAGTGAGGACGCCGCATAGGGCCGGTCGTTCACATACTGCCCGAGACTGAAATCCGGTGTGCTGCGCGAGCGCCCGCGCACCAGCCGAATCGGATCCACCTCCAGTACCAGCGCGGCGGTGCACCGCTGTTCGGTGGCCTCCGGATACACCACGTGCGCAGTGCCGTAGGACTGTTCGAACGCCTGCACCCGGGCGGGGTTCTTGTGCAGCAAGAACCCCAGATCGGTCGCCGGCCACGTGGCGCCCTCCGGTCGTGTGCAGGTGATCGTCAGAAGCATCCTGCGATCGTCGCCGCTCGCCCGCCCCCTCGCAAGGAGGTTTTCGTCCCGCCAGCGCGGGCCCTGCCGCAGGTTTCGGTGTGCCGCATGCGAATCCGTCCCCCGCGCACGAATCCGCAGGTGTATCGGTGTCCACAGCGCTACGCAGCGGTGCGGGTCAGTGACTGGGATCGGGCCAGCGCCAGTCGGCCACCACCGGGATGTCCTCGCCGTGTTCACGGGTCCACGCCCGCGCGCTCCAGCGGGCGTCGACCATCTCCTGCCGCAAACCGGCGGCCTGCTCGCGCAGCGTGGGCACCCGATCGATGACGTCCATGACCAGGTGGTAGCGGTCCAGATCGTTGAGCATCACCATGTCGAAAGGTGTTGTGGTGGTGCCCTTCTCCCGGTACCCGCGGACGTGCATCGAATCGTGATTGGTGCGTCGATAGGTCAGCCGGTGGACGAGCCACGGGTATCCGTGGAAGGCGAAGATCACCGGCCGGTTCCGGGTGAAGAGGGTGTCGAATTCGCGGTCGGGCAGCCCGTGCGGGTGCTCGTCGTCGGGTAGCAGCCGCATCAGGTCGACCACATTGACCACACGAACCCGTAGGTCGGGCAGCCGATCTAGCAGAATGGCGGCCGCGGCAAGGGTTTCGAGCGTCGGCACGTCACCCGCGCAGGCCAGCACCACATCGGGCGTGCTGCCCACGGCGTCGTTGTGCCCGGCCCATTCCCAGATGCCGACCCCGCGCGCGCAGTGCACCGCGGCATCCCGCACCGAAAGCCAGTCGGGCTGTGGCTGTTTGCCCGCCACCACCACGTTGACGTAGTGCCGTGAGCGCAGACAGTGGTCATAGGTGGAGAGCAGGGTGTTCGCGTCCGGTGGCAGATACACCCGGACGATCGCCGGTTTCTTGTTCAGCACCACATCGAGGAAGCCAGGGTCCTGATGTGTGAACCCGTTGTGGTCCTGCCGCCAAACATGCGAGGAGAGCAGGTAATTGAGGCTTGCGATGGGACGCCGCCACGGCACCTCGGCGCTGGCGTCCAGCCATTTGGCGTGCTGGTTGAACATCGCGTCCACGATGTGGATGAACGCCTCGTAGCAGGTGAACACCCCGTGTCTGCCGGTGAGCAGATATCCCTCCAGCAGTCCCTGACACATATGTTCGGAGAGCACCTCGATGACCCGCCCGGTGCGGTCCAGCTTCACATCGAATGGTCCGACCTCGCCCTGCCAGTCCCGGCCGGTGACCTCCAGGATGTCCTGCAGCCGATTGCTGGCCAGTTCGTCCGGCGCGAAGGTCAGGAAGTTGTCCGGATTCTGCCGGGTGACATCGCGCAGCCAGCCGCCGAGCACGCGGGTGGCCTCGTGGTCGGTCGCGCCCGGTGCGCTCACCTCGACGCCGTAGTCGCGCCAATCCGGCAGTCGCAGATCGCGCACCAGCGTGCCGCCGTTGGCGACCGGGTTGGCGCTCATCCGCCGATCGCCATCGGGCACCAGGTCGGTCAGCTCGGAGACCGGCCCGCCCGCCTCGTCGAAGAGCTCTTCCGGACGATAGGACCGCAGCCACTGCTCGAGCACGGCGCGATGGGTGTCGTCGGTGCGGGCGGCGGGCAGCGGCACCTGATGCGCGCGGAAGGTGCCCTCGACGCGATCACCGTCGACGTACGGGGGACAGGTCCACCCCTTCGGGGTGCGCAGCACGATCATCGGCCAATGCGGTCGCGCACCGTCGGTGCCGCCGCGCGCGGCCCGCTGGATACTCGCGATCCGTTCCAGACAGGTGTCGACGGCGGTCGCCATCGTCTGGTGTACAGCCGCCGGATCGTCGCCCTCGACGATGATCGGCTCATAGCCGTACCCGCGCAGCAAGGACAACAGCTCGGTCTCGGGGATGCGGGCGAGCAGGGTCGGATTGGCGATCTTGTACTCGTTCAGCGCCAGAATCGGCAGCACCGCGCCGTCACGGCGGGGGTTGAGGAACTTGTTGGCATGCCAGCTGCCCGCCAGCGGCCCGGTCTCCGCCTCGCCGTCACCGATGACGCAGAACACCGTCAGATTCGGATTGTCCAGCGCCGCGCCGTAGGCGTGCAGCAGCGAATAGCCCAGCTCGCCGCCCTCGTGGAAGGAGCCGGGCGTCTCGGGCGCACAGTGGCTGGGCACCCCGCCGGGGAAGGAGAACTGCGCGAACAGCGCGCCCATCCCGGCGGCGTCACGCGGTATGTGGCTGTAGAGCTCGGAGTAGGTGCCCTCGAGCCAGGCGCAGGCATTCGGGCCCGGCCCGCCGTGGCCCGGCCCGGCCACGAAAACCGCGTCGAGCCCGCGCCGGCGGATCGCCCGGTTGGCGTGCACCCACACCATATTCAGTCCGGGCACGGTGCCGAAGTGCCCGAGCAGGCGGGGCTTGATGTGTTCGGCCCGCAACGGCTCGCGCAGCAGGGGATTGTCCATCAGATAGATCTGGCCGACCGCGAGATAATTGGCCGCCCGCCACCACGCGTCCAGTGCTTCCAGTTCACCGCGCTCCAGCGGACCCGGGATGTCCGCCAGCCGGTAGGGCTCGGGCGGAATGGTGCGACCGCCGCTGCTCTCGACATTGTCGGCCGAGGTATCGCCCTCGGCGCTCGCCATCCCGCTCATATGCCGACTCTCCTCACGCTTGGGGCAGTGGAGAATTCATCTCGAGCCTACCGACCGACCTGGCCCCCGGAGTGGAGCTCGGCGATCGGATCCGGTGACCTGTGGCGCTCGGACGACGCACCGGGACGGCCGAGTGGGCACCGCGAGCCCGCGTGCCCTAAGGTCCGCCGCATGCAAAAACTCGGCAGGATCATCGGAGTCGGCGCCATCGCAGCGGCGGCGGTCGCGCTGACCGCCTGTGGCTCGGGAGACGACACGAGCTCGACCGCCACCTCGTCGAAGCCGACCGGCACCGCCGCGGCGCCCGCGACGCAGTCCCACGGTCGCGAATGCACCGCCGACGACATCAAGGTGGACGGCGGCTACGGCGACAACCCGAAGATCACCATCCCGGACAACTGCGATCCGCCCAAGCAACTTGTCGTGAAGGATCTGGTCGCGGGCAGCGGACCCGGCGCGGCCGCGGGCCAAGCGCTCACCATGAACTATTCCCTGGTCACCTGGTCGGACAAGAAGAAGCTGGACAGCTCCTTCGACCGGGGTAAGCCGTTCCAGCTCACGCTGGGCGCCGGGATGGTCATTCCGGGCTGGGAGCAGGGCCTGGAGGGCGTTCAGCAGGGCGCGCGCAGGCTGCTGATCATCCCGCCGGAGCTCGGTTACGGCAAAGGTGGAAATGGCATCAAACCCAACGAGACGCTGGTCTTCGTGACGGACGCGGTCGCCGTCGGGAAGTAATCCGGCCGATTGCAGGGCGTCCCGACCGGTCAACTACCCTGGTCGGGATGCGTACATCAGGGTGCGCGGACGACGAACCGCCCGCAGCCCGGTCAGCGCGTAGCGTCGCTTCGCCTCTCATTCCGGACATCGGGGTGCTCGGTGGGGCCCGCACCGGAATGTCGACCAGCACGAACACCGAACCGAACAACGAACAAGGAGCATGTCCGTGAAGAGCACCGTCGAGCAGCTGAGCCCGACCCGGGTCCGGATCAATGTCGAGGTGCCCTTCGAGGAACTGAAGCCGGACTTCGATCGCGCCTACAAGGCTCTCGCCAAGCAGGTCCGTATTCCCGGCTTCCGCCCGGGCAAGGCCCCGGCCAAGCTCCTCGAGGCGCGCCTCGGCCGCGGCGCAATCCTGGAGCAGGTCGTCAACGACGTGCTGCCCGGCCGCTACAGCGAAGCCGTCACCACCTCCGAGGTGAAGGTCATCGGTCAGCCGGAGATCGAGATCACCAAGATCGAGGACGGCCAGGAGCTCGCCTTCACCGCCGAGGTCGACGTGCGTCCGGAGATCGAACTGCCGTCCTACGACGACATCGAGGTCACCGTCGACGCGTTCACCATCGAGGACGCCGACATCGAGGAGCAGCTGCAGTCGCTGCGTCAGCGCTTCGGCACCCTGACCGGCGTCGAGCGCGCGGTGCAGAACGGCGACTTCATCTCGATCGACCTCTCGGCCACCGTGGACGGCGAGGAGGTGGCCGATGCCGCCACCACCGGTCTGTCGCACGAGGTCGGCTCCGGCCAGCTGATCGAGGGCCTGGACGAGGCCGTCGTCGGCCTGTCCGCGGGCGAGTCCGCCGAGTTCACCTCCAAGCTGGTGGCCGGTGAGCACGCGGGCAAGGATGCCGTCATCAAGGTCACCGTGCAGTCCGTCAAGGAGCGCGAGCTGCCCGAGGCCGATGACGAATTCGCCCAGCTGGCTTCGGAATTCGACACCCTGGACGAGCTGAAGGACGACCTGAAGAGCCGCGTCGAGCGGGGCAAGAAGGTCGAGCAGGCCGGCTCGATCCGGGACAAGGTGCTCGAGACCCTGCTGGACAAGGTCGAGGTGCCGCTGCCCGAGGCCGTGGTGCAGGCCGAGATCGACGCCGTGACCCACGACGCCGTGCACGGCTTCGATCACGATGAGGCCAAGCTGGCCGAGGCGCTGGAGGCCCAGGGCAGCAGCCGCGAGGAGTTCGACAAGGACACCAAGGAGGCCGCCGAGAAGTCGGTGAAGACCCAGCTGCTGCTGGACGCCATCGCCGAGGCGGAGAACACCCAGGTCGGCCAGGAGGAGCTCACCGAGCGGATCCTGTTCCAGTCGCAGCGCTACGGCCTGTCGCCGGAGCAGTTCATCCAACAGGTGCAGCAGGCCGGTCAGCTCGGCGCGATCTTCGCCGACGTCCGCCGCGGCAAGGCGCTTGCCGGTGTGGTCGGCAAGGTGAAGGTCACCGATTCCGCGGGCAACACCGTGGACACCGCCGAAATGTTCGGAGCCCCGGAGGCTTCCGAGGGTGAGGCCGACGTCGAGGCCGCCGCGAGCGCCGAATAGATTCGACGGAATGCGAGCGTGATCGGCACCGACGTGATGTGGTGATTGCGCTCTGAGCGAAGATGGGCGGTGCCGGGAGTTCGGCGCCGCCCTGCTTCGTTAATGTTTGTGACAGCGAAGCGTCAATAACAAGCCGGTGAGAAGAGAAGGCAGGTATCCGTGACAATGAACAAGGCAGGGGTCGTCATGAGTTCCCCCACTGCTGGTCTCAACCTCAGTGATTCCGTCTACGAGCGCCTGCTGCGTGAGCGCATCATCTTCCTCGGCACCCAGGTCGACGACGACATCGCGAACAAGCTGTGCGCACAGATCCTGCTGCTTGCCGCGGAGGATCCCACCAAGGACATCGCGCTCTACATCAACTCGCCCGGTGGGTCGGTGACCGCCGGTATGGCCATCTACGACACCATGCAGTACGCCGAGTGCGACATCCGCACCGTCGGCATGGGCCTGGCCGCGTCGATGGGGCAGTTCCTGCTCACCGCGGGCACCAAGGGCAAGCGGTTCGCGCTGCCGCACGCGCGGATCATGATGCACCAGCCGTCGGCGGGTATCGGTGGTTCGGCCGCCGACATCGCGATCATGGCCGAGCAGTTCGTACACACCAAGCGTGAGCTGAACGAGCTGCAGGCGCTGCACACCGGCAGGTCCGTGGAGCAGGTCACCGCCGACGCCGACCGCGACCGCTGGTTCACCGCGAAGGATGCCCTCGAGTACGGCTTCATCGACCACGTGGTGAGCCACGCGAACCAGGCGAACGGCTCGGGCTCGGCCAAGTAGCCGACTGTCGCAGTCGCTACGCCCCGCGCGCAGACCCGTTCACTCACACAGACTTTGGAGACGAAGATGGCCAATCTGATCGACCCACGCGCCGGCGTTTCCGGCATGGCGCCGCAGGGCCCGCACTCGCGGTACATCCTGCCGCAGTTCACGGAGCAGACCACATACGGCGTCAAGACCTCGGACCCGTACAACAAGCTGTTCGAGGAGCGGATCATCTTCCTCGGCGCACAGGTGGACGATGTGTCGGCGAACGACATCATGGCGCAGCTGCTGGTGCTGGAGTCGCAGGATCCGGACCGTGACATCACCATGTACATCAACTCGCCCGGTGGCTCGTTCACCGCGCTGATGGCGATCTACGACACCATGCAGTACGTCCGCGCCGACGTGGTCACGGTCTGCCTCGGCCAGGCCGCCTCCGCCGCCGCCGTGCTGCTGGCCGCGGGTGCGCCCGGTAAGCGGGCCTGCCTGCCCAACGCTCGCGTGCTGATCCACCAGCCCGCGCTGGAGGGCGGCATCCAGGGGCAGGTGTCGGACCTGGAGATCCAGGCGGCCGAGATCGAGCGCATGCGCAGGCTCATGGAGTCCACGCTGGCGAACCACACCGGTAAGGACGCGGACACCATCCGCAAGGACACCGACCGCGACAAGATCCTGACGGCCGAGGAGGCCAAGGAGTACGGGATCGTCGATCAAGTGTTCGGTTACCGCAAGCTCAGCGCCCAGAAGTAGATTCACGCGGCCGCCCGCGCGCCTGTTGGCGTCGCGTGTCGATCGCTCGTAAGTTGCTCTATGTCAGTACAGTCCGGCCGGGATATCCGCCACTCGGCATCTGTCCCGGCCGGACCGCTCCGTTTGCACCGACCGCCCGGAAGGGCATCCGGCGGAAGGGATTCCGGAGCGGGGATGGCCGGATGTCGAAGTGGCGATCCATAGGGGAGAACATGTTCCACCGTGGTGAGAACCGGCACATCCCCGACGAGAAACATGCTCGAGTTGTCGACCTCCGTCGACGACTCCGGGTACGGTCGACCTAGGGACCTTTGCTCCCGGTTGACGGCATAGCTCGACCCGCCGCACATGCTCGAAGTGTTCGCGATTACACCCGAGTTCGGCGGATTGCTGGCAACCTGGACGGACGGTTGCACGCGGACAAGGAAGTAGGGACCCACGAGATGGCGCGCATCGGAGATGGCGGCGATCTGCTCAAGTGCTCGTTCTGCGGAAAGAGCCAGAAGCAGGTCAAGAAGCTCATTGCGGGACCAGGGGTGTACATCTGCGACGAGTGCATCGATCTATGCAACGAGATCATCGAGGAAGAGCTGGCCGAGTCCAGCGAGGTCAAACTCGATGAGCTGCCGAAACCTGCCGAGATCCGGGACTTCCTGGAGAACTACGTCATCGGGCAGGACACCGCCAAGCGCACGCTCGCCGTGGCCGTCTACAACCACTACAAGCGCATTCAGGCCGGTGACAAGGGGCGCGACAGTCGCGGCGAGACGGTCGAGCTGACCAAGTCGAACATCCTGATGCTCGGGCCCACCGGCTGTGGCAAGACCTACCTGGCGCAGACGCTGGCCAAGATGCTGAACGTGCCGTTCGCCATCGCCGACGCCACCGCGCTGACCGAGGCCGGGTATGTCGGTGAGGATGTCGAGAACATCCTGCTGAAGCTGATTCAGGCCGCGGATTACGACGTCAAGCGGGCCGAGACCGGCATCATCTACATCGATGAGGTCGACAAGATCGCGCGCAAGAGCGAAAATCCGTCGATCACCAGGGACGTCTCCGGCGAGGGCGTGCAGCAGGCGCTGCTGAAGATCCTGGAGGGCACACAGGCGTCGGTGCCGCCGCAGGGCGGGCGTAAGCACCCGCACCAGGAGTTCATCCAGATCGACACCACCAATGTGCTGTTCATCGTGGCGGGCGCGTTCGCGGGCCTGGAGAAGATCATCTCCGACCGCACCGGCCACCGCGGCATCGGTTTCGGCGCCGAGGTGCGCTCCAAGGCCGAGATCGACACCACCGATCATTTCGCCGATGTGATGCCGGAGGATCTGATCAAGTTCGGTCTGATCCCCGAGTTCATCGGCCGCCTGCCGGTGGTCGCCTCGGTGACCAACCTGGACAAGGAATCGCTGGTCAAGATCCTCTCCGAGCCGAAGAACGCGCTGGTGAAGCAGTACATCCGGCTCTTCGAGATGGACGGGGTCGAACTCGAGTTCACCCAGGACGCGCTCGAGGCCATCGCGGATCAGGCCATCCTGCGTGGCACCGGTGCCCGCGGTCTGCGCGCCATCATGGAGGAAGTCCTGCTGCCGGTGATGTACGACATCCCCAGCCGCGACGACGTCGCCAAGGTGGTCGTGAACGCCGATACGGTGACCGAGAACGTGCTCCCGACCATCGTGCCGCGCAAGGCGCAGCGCGCCGAGCGTCGCGAGAAGTCGGCCTAGCGGCAACCGCCGCAGCTACCCGCGATCGGCCCGGGCGCGTCCACTGGACGCGCCGGGCCGTTCTCGATGGCGGGGTGGATCCGATGGCGCGTCGCGGCCGGGGACCGGTCCGACGTCATGGGTAGCCCCCTATCCGCGACGAAATCGTGATCGACGGGTGTACAGACCTGTCTGTTGGGGTACCCGGAATGCAGGGTTGAGTAACCAGCCCAGTCCGGGGCCGCCGAGTGGTCCCGGACGAATGATCTTCGCCGGCAATGGATCACAGTTGCCGTGCGCGCGACCGGACGGGTCCTCATGTCGACCGTACTTGCCACCCAGCTCGCTGCGCCGCGATCGCGGCGGCCCGCTCCCATCGACCGGCTACAGGTTTCCCTCACCGCGCCCAGCGACGCGGTGACCTTGTGCGCCGTCGCGGGAGAGGTCGACTCCTATACCGCCGACATCCTGCGGAACAGCCTGATCGGCTCTTTGCCTACCGCCTCGCCCACCATTGTCATCGACCTGTCGATGGTGACGTTCTTCGGTGTGGCCGGCCTGCGCGTTCTGATCGAGGCGAGATCTCGGGTCGGGCATTCCGGGCGTCACATGCGCCTGGTCACGGGCTCCCGGTGTGTCGATCGTCTGCTGGAGGTCGCCGGTGATGCGGCGGACTTCGAGACGAGGCCCGACCTGGCGGCCGCGGTTCTCGACGTCGCGTAACGGCGGCGCGGGGCGACGGTGGATCGCGCCGGTCTCGATCCGGCGAGATCCACCGGCCCGGTGAATCGGATTGGGAGTCAGGCGGATTCGCTGCTCATATCGTCTTGGCTCCAGTACGCGCGCATGCTGATGATCTTGCCCTCATCATCGAATTCCATGACATCGATGGGGGACAGCGTGAAGCGTTGATCACCGAATTTGGTGACGAGGGTGAACATGAACGCCGCGTGGTTACCCGCGATCCGCACGGTCTCCGCACGGAGTTCGGTCTCCCGATCGAGATTGGCGATCACTTCGTAGAACTCGCGGATGGCCGCATGTCCCCGCTTGGGTTCGGTGCCGATGGGATCCTCGACGGTGGCGTCGGCCGCGTAGAGGTTGACGATGTCCTCGGTCGGACCGGAGCCGACCAGTTTGACGTATTGCTCGACCACATCGCAGATCTGCTGTGCCATCGGAACTCCTGACGAATTGAAACATGTTCTAGTTCGGAGCCTAGCAGCGTTCCCTCGTCCGATGATTGCGGATCTCACCCAGTGGGGTCTTTTCCTTATACGCCTGCTATCGCGGATCCGGTGACGACCCGAGGGTCGCGCCCGGTGCCGGGGATCGCCTTTGATCCCCCGTGGTTCGCCGTTGAACCTTTCATCCGGAAGCAGGTGCTGTTGTTAATGCTGTCGTACGGCACGGCCTGGGTGTTACTTGCGTTCCGCTCACCGGAATGTGGCTGCGGAGGGCGGCGTGGTCGAGGGAATGCCTAGTAGGACCCGTACTCGGGCGCCCCCGCCTTCCGGTAGGTCGCGATCACGACGCCCGCCGGGGTGACGCGGGAGGCTGTCAGGCGGAAACCCGTGGGCTCGGCGTCGGCGTGGAACAGTCGCTTGCCGGTGCCGAGCACCACCGGGAAGGTCATCAGGTTCATGGTGTCGATCAACCCGTTGGCCAGCAGGGTGTGCGCGAGGTTGCCGCTGCCGTGCACCTGCAGTTCGCGACCGGGGCGTTCCTTCAGCGCGGCGACCTCCGCGACCAGATCGCCGCGCAACAGCTCGGTGTTCGCCCAGTCGGCGCTGTCGAGCGTGGTGGTGGCGACATATTTGGGCAGCGTGTTGAGCCGGGATGCGATGGGGTCCTCCGGGTCGTCGTACTGCGGCCAGTAACCCGCGAAGATCTCATAGGTACGCCGCCCGAGCAGGAAGGCGTCGACCCTGTCGAACACCTCGCTCACGAATGCGCCGAACGCCTCATCGCCGAAGGGGAACGACCAGCCGCCGTGCGTGAATCCGCCGCTCGTGTCCTCCTCGGGACCGCCGGGGGCCTGGCAGACGCCGTCGATGGTGAGGAATTGGGTGAGTGACAGCTCCATGATCCGGATTCCTTCCGTCCTTGTGCCCGATCTTCACCCGTAACGACGGCGCGGACCCGGAAAACTCATCGCTACCTCCGCCCGGTGTGTCGGCGCGGCGTGGTCGGCGCGGTGCTGTTTACTCGGTCCGGTCAACCAGATGTTCGAGTGACGAGTGAAAGCGGAGGAGACATGGCACTGCCCACAATGACCGCCGAGCAACGCACCGAGGCGTTGGCCAAAGCGGCCGCGGTGCGCAAGGCGCGCTCCGAACTGATCGGCAAGGTGAAGGCCGGCAAGGTTTCGGTCGCGGACCTGCTCAAGAAGGCCGAGTCCGACGATCTGGTCAAGAAGACCAAGGTTGCCGCGGTCATCAAGGCCCTGCCCGGCGTCGGACCGGTCAAGGCGGCCAAGCTGATGGACCAGGCCGAGATTCCGGAGGATCGCCGCATCGGTGGTCTGGGCGCCCGCCAGCGGGCGGCGCTGCTCGAGGCGCTCAAGGACTAGTTCGCGCGGTAGCGTCTGCAGATCATGACCGTGGAACGAACGCTCACGTCGGTTGCTTGGTTGTGCGTCGAGGATGGCAGGCTGCTCGCGGTCCGCACCGAGGGCCGCGACGCCTTCTACCTACCAGGCGGCAAACCCGAGCCGGGGGAAACCCTGGCGCGAGCGCTCGTCCGCGAGGTCCGCGAGGAACTCGGCGTCGAGATCGATGAGCGCGGCATTACGCCCGAGGTGACCATCACGGCTCCGGCCCACGGTCGCCCGGGCACCCTCGTCGAGATGCACTGCTTCCGCGCGCCGGGGCGCGGCAACCCCGCCCCGGCGGCGGAGATCGCCGAAATGGCGTGGCTGGGACCCGATGACGGGCACCTGTGCGCCCCGGCCGTGGTGCGGACCCTGCACCACCTGACCTCCATCGGTGGCTGGAGCTAGATCCCACAGACCGTTCATACGCCCCACGGCCTTTTGCGTCGTGGGGCGTTCGCGTTGCTAACGCTTGCCGGTGCGGCGGCGCGGGATCTGGAATTCGATCGGCTCGGAATCGGGGACCTGTGTACCGCGCGGCGGCACGAACAGCAGCGCCACACCCAGCCCGAGCAGCGCCGCGGCGGCGATCAGGCTGAGGGTGAAGCTCGCCGTGCCCATCTCGGCGGGCTTGTGGGAGGCGTGATAGATGAGGTGCGGTAAGGCCATCACGGTCCAGCCTGTTCCGGCCGCCTGCGCCAGCGCGCTCCCGCCGCGGATCAGCGCGAATAGCGATACCGCGCCCAGCGCCAGGAAGAAGGCGCCGACATCACTGGCCAGATGATGGTTGTACGGCCCGTCGACCGCGATCCACTGCATTCCGAAGCCCGGGAAACTGGTGTACCAGGAGTGCGGCGCGAGGACCCCCCACAGCCCGACGACGATCCCCTGGAACGCGAGCACCCCCAGGATGATCCGAACGGCGAGCCAGCGCCGCCGGTGCTGCTCGAACCGCATCCGGACGCGGACGCCCCCTGAATTGCGTTCTACCGAAATCCGCATCGGTCGCTCCGTTCATCCCGAATGAGTGGATCGGTGCGTTCACGGTAATTCCGACATTCGCCCCCGGGCAATGTTCGGCCGGAATTCCGGGCCGCTCACGCCGGATGGGATGCGGCGGGGTGGGAGATCGCGAGACGCTGCGCGCCGGTGTAGACGTTCATGGTGGCACCGCGCAGGAAACCGACGAGGGTCAGACCCGAATCGGCGGCGAGATCGACGGCGAGCGAGCTGGGCGCGGAGACCGCGCCGAGTGCGGGAATACCCGCCATAACGGCCTTCTGGACCAGCTCGAAGGAGGCGCGGCCGCTGACGATCAGAATGAGATCGCCTGCGGGAATACGGTTTTCGCGCATCGCCCAGCCGATCACCTTATCGACGGCATTATGGCGCCCGATGTCCTCACGAACGGCGAGGGCGGTGCCGTCGGCGGTGAACAGGCCCGCGGCGTGCAGACCGCCCGTGGCCTCGAAGACGGATTGGCGGGCGCGCAGCGTCTCCGGCATGGCGGCCAGGACGGTGGTGTCGATCGTCGGCCCGTCGAGCGGAAGGGGGTGGCGGGTGCGGGTGCGGACCTCGTCCAAGGCGGTCTTCCCGCAGAGGCCGCAGGCGCCGGTGGTGAGGAAATTGCGGGGGCGCACCGGGGTGGGGGCGCGCAGTTCCACATCGAGGACGTTGTAGGTGTTCTGTCCGTTCTCATCGGTGCCCGCGCAATAGCGGGCGCTCACTACGTCCTCCGCGGTGCCGATGATGTTCTCGCCCAACAGAAATCCGTGGACCAGGTCGATATCGGCGCCGGGGGTGCGCATAGTGACCGTGAGGGATTGCCCGGCGATGCGGATCTCCAGCGGTTCCTCGACGGCCAGGGTGTCGGGCCGGCTGGTCTCGCCGTGTGCGGAGATCCGCAGGGTCGGGCGGCGGGCGGTGACTCTACTCACCGGGCACCCACGTGGACATGTGGTTCCAAGCGAATTGTGACGGCCTTGGAGACCGGTGTATTCGACCGTGCCGCAACGTGATCCAGTGGGACCAAAGGATTGGTCTCGGGGTAGTAGGCGGCGGCGTTGCCAGGTGGGGTGGCATAGGAAACGATGCGGAAACCTTCGACCCGCCGCTCGACGCCGTCGGTCCATTCCGAGATCAGATCGACCAGATCGCCATCGGCGAAACCGAATTCGGCGATGTCGGCGGCGTTCATCAGCACCACCCGGCGGCCGCCGTGCACGCCCCGGTAGCGGTCGTCCAGGCCGTAGATGGTGGTGTTGTACTGGTCGTGGCTGCGCACTGTCTGCAGGATCAACCGGCCGGGCGGGACCGGAACCCAGCTCAGTTCGTTCACCGCGAAGTTGGCCTTACCGGTGGTGGTGCGGAATTCGCGTGAATCCCGAGGCGGATGCGGGAGTACGAAGCCGTTGCGCGCGCGGACCCGCTTGTTGTAATCCGCGCAGCCGGGGACAACCTGGGCGATGGCGTCGCGGATCTTGTCGTAGTCGTCCCGGTATCGCGCCCATGGCACGGGGTGGTCGGGGCCGAACAGGTTCAGCGCGAGTTCGCAGACAATGGCGATCTCGCTGCGCAGGTGGTCGCTGACCGGCTTCAGCCGACCGGTGGACAGATGCACCATCGACATCGAATCCTCCACCGACACCTGCTGTTTCACCCCGCCGCGCAGATCCTCGTCGGTGCGGCCTAGGGTGGGCAGGATGAGCGCGGTGCGCCCGTGCACCACGTGGCTGCGGTTGAGTTTGGTGGAGACCTGCACGGTGAGCGCGCAGCCGCGCAGCGCGGCCTCGGTCACCTCGGTATCCGGGGTGGCGGAGACGAAATTGCCGCCCATCCCGAAGAATATCGTCGCCTTGCCCTCCCGCATGGCGCGGATGGCGTTCACGGTGTCGTAGCCGTGGGTGCGCGGGCTGGTGATGCCGAATTCGCGGTCCAGCGCGTCGAGGAAGGAGTTCGGCATTTTCTCCCAGATGCCCATGGTGCGGTCGCCCTGCACATTCGAATGGCCGCGCACCGGACAGACACCCGCGCCCGGCTTGCCGATCATGCCGCGCAGCAACAGCAGATTCGTCGCCTCCTCGATGGTGGCGACGCCGTGCCGCTGCTGGGTCAGGCCCATTGCCCAGCAGATAATGGTGCTCTTCGACTCGGCCAGCAGCCGTGCGGTGCGCTCGATTTCGGCGCGGGTGAGTCCGGTCGCCGCCTCGACTATGCCGAGATCGACAGCGCGCGTCTGCTTTTCGTACTCGGCGAAGCCCGCGCAGTGTGCGTCGACGAAGGCGCGGTCGACCACCGTGCCCGGCGCGCGATCCTCGGCCTCGAACAGCAGCCGTCCCAGGCCCTGGAACAGCGCCATATCGCCGCCGAGGCGGATCTGCAGGAAATCATCGGCGATGGCGACGCCGGTGGTGACGCCCTTGACGGTCTGCGGATCGCGGAACCCGAGCAGACCGGTCTCCGGCAGTGGATTGACCGCGATAATCCTTGCGCCCTTCGCCTTGGCGCCCGCCAGGGCGCTGAGCATGCGCGGATGGTTGGTACCCGGATTCTGGCCCGCGACGATGATCAGATCCGCGGCATCGAAATCGTCGATCGAGACCGAACCCTTGCCGATGCCGATGGAACTGGTGAGCGCGGCGCCCGAGGATTCGTGGCACATATTCGAGCAGTCCGGCAGATTGTTGGTGCCGTAGCTGCGGACCAGCAATTGATAGAGGAACGCGGTCTCGTTGGCGGTGCGCCCGGAGGTGTAGAAGACGGCCTCGTCCGCGGATGCCGAGCCGCGCAGTTCATCCACGATCAGCCGGTAGGCGTCGTCCCAGTCGATGGGTGCGTAATGGGTGGCGCCGGGGCGCAACACCATCGGGTGGGTGAGACGGCCCTGTTGCCCGAGCCAGTACCCGGACTTCCCCGCCAACTCCTCGACCGAATGCGCGGCGAAGAATTCCGGGGTGACGGTGCGCAGTGTCGCCTCCTCGGCGACGGCCTTGGCGCCGTTCTCGCAGAACTCGGCCGGACGGCGATGCCCGCTCGGCTCCGGCCAAGCGCAGCCCGGACAGTCGAAGCCGTGCACCTGATTGACCCGGGCCAGTGTGCGGGCGGTGCGCACGACACCCATCTCCTCGACCGAGCGTTTCAGCGACACGGCCACCGCGGTGACACCCGCGGCCTGCTTCTTCGGCGGGGTCACGGTCAGCGCGGATTCATCGATGTCCTGAGTCGGCCCGTGTCGATGCATGATCCGTATTGTCCTCTCCCCGGCCCGGCTGTCTCAGGTGGCCCAGGCGTCCGCACTCGCATCGTAGGCACCGGTCGAATTCCGTGCTGTCGAGGGCAACTGATCAAGGGCGCTGCTGCAGCGGCTTCGATGAGGCAGGTCGGCGTTCCTCGGTGCGGTAGGTCAGGATCTTCTCGCCGATGCGGATGCTCCAGCCGGGGGCGAGTTCGGCGACGGAGGTGCCGATGCGGGTCCACTGCTCGGCGCCGGGGGCCGCGATGAAGGTGCCCGCGGGGGTGCCGGCGTCGCGGACGAACACCTTGCCTCGATCGAGCGTGACGTAGGCATGGATGCGGGAGACATGCCGGTCCCGCGGGACTGCCAGCGGGGATGCGGTGGCCTTGCGCACCGCGTCGTCGGACATGGGGCTGCGACCGATGACATAGGGCCGGTCCAGTGGGTATGCCGTCTCGTCGTAGACCAGCGCACCGACCGGGCCGGATGCGGAGAGGTCTCGCGGTGCGTCGCCGCCGGAGGGACGCGCGGGCCGGGTCTTCGAATCGTCGGGCGGTACTTCCTTGTGCAGCACAACGGGTTCCGGCCGGGCCGGAGATCCGGATCCGGGGGTTTGGGACCAGGCCGGCGACATGGCCTGGGTACCGACCTGCTCCGGGCCGGTGGGGCGGGGGATGGGTTCGGCGCCGCTCTCGGCGATCCGGCGTGGTTGCGCGGGTCTGGCCGTCGGCACGCGTCCCGGCCCTGAGCGTTCCACGGCCGAGCGGTCCGGCTCGGCGGGCGTACGTCCCGGTCCCGAAGGTTCAACGGCGGCTCGCTCGGATTTGCCCGATATCGGTCCCGCCCCGGAACGTTCGTGGGTCGCCGCGCGTCCGGTGCGCTCGACACCGGGCTGGTCGCGCTCGGTGGCGTCGTCCAGCATGTCGAAGCCCGCGGGCGCGGTATGCGCCGGTTCCGGCAGCGCGGATCGCGGGTGCGCCGATTCGGCCCGCGCCGATTCGGTCGTCCGGCCCGCACGCCACAGGCCGATGCGGAGTTCGAAGCCGCCGCCGGGCACCACGCCGGAGCGCAGGTCGGTGCGGGGATGGACCGTGAACGCGGCGTCGATATCGGTGCCGACGGTGATCCGGCGCACGGGTTCGCGCACGATTTCATCGACCCAGGTGAACGCACGTGCCCCCGATAGCCGCCGAACCCCTTCGGCCCCTTGGATTTCGGCGACAACCGGACCGCGCAGCAGGATCACCGTGCCGTCCGAGGTCGGTGCGACCACCCCGAACGGGGGTGGCTCGGATCCGCTGCCGAAGACCACCGCGGCGAGCCGCTGGGCGATCGCCGCACCCGGGTGGTCCGCGTCGGCGACGGCCTCGATCGCACCGAGAATTCGGTCGGTGGAGGCCGTTTCGCCCGCGAGATACACAACAACCGCACCGAAGCGAGCAATCAGGCCGTCGCCCGTCGCGATTCCTACGGTCGACGGGTTCTTGCGCACCCGCGCCTCCTTCCCGCGCACTACCGGCGTCCAGCATAGTGCCGGGGTCCGCCGCGACGCCCGGTTGCCTCCCACCTGGTTCCGTTGAGGCCACAGCCCCCGGCCTGGGTGGACACCATCGGCCGTAACGAGCAGAAGACCGTGCGAATGTGGGAACAATGTCCGTGCAGGCCGTCGCCTGACCGACCGACAGCGCCGAGTGCCCTGATCAGCCGGTGAATTCGGCGAGGTGATCTTCGACCCAGCTGGTGAAGGTGCGCGCCGGACGGCCGGTGAGCGCGGCGACGGTGTCGGTGATCACGGTGGGTACGCCGTCGCAGCGCTGCCAGTAGTCCAGCAAACCGTCGGCGTAGCGCACCGGGATGTACTCGGCCGTCTCGCGACGCCATGTCTCGGGTGTGACATGCGCGGTGGTGACGGCGCGTCCGGTGATGGTCGTGATGCGCTCGAGTTGTGCGCGGAAGGTGAGGGTTTCGGGGCCGGTGAGGTGATGGAATTCGCCCCGATGAGCTGGTCGGGTGAGGAGCGCGTACGCGGCTTCGGCAACGTCGAGTTCGTGAATCGGGTCGGCGTAGGCATTCGGATACGGCAGGCTGACCGGCCGGTCCGAGGTGATCGACCAGGCCCACCGCGGGCATTGCTCGCGAAGGCGCCGGGGCGCAGCACCGAGACGGTCATCGGGGCGTCGGCGAGTCCGCGCTCGGCCGCCAGGTGGGATTTGGCGACCGGGTTGGTCGCGGCATCCGGATCGAGCACCGACGACGAGGAGAGCAGCACGATGTGCTGGACGCCGGCTTGTGCTGCGGTGGTGACGAATTCGGCGATGTGCGCCGGTTCGGCATAGAGGAATACGGAGGTCACGCCTGCCAAAGCGGCCGGGAAGGTGGCCGGATCGGTCAGATCGCAGGCGACCGTGGGCACGTCGGCGGGCAGTTCGAGCCCTTCGGGGCGGGCGGAACCGACGCGGGCGTCGAGTTGGTCGGCGCGCAGCAGGCCGAGCAGGGTGGTGGCGACCGCGCCGCGGCCTCCGGTCAACAGAATCATCGAAACTCCTTGGTGGGTAAGCGGGTTGATGTACGTGTCGGGGAAGGGGACGAGCCGGCATCAGTGCTCGGGCTGGGCATTGCGGGGTAATAGCCCGACCACGCCGCAGCTGAGCACAGTGGTGGCTGCCACATCCTTCGGGGCGAGAGGTTCGGAATTCGAACACCGATCGTGACGAACAATGTTCGTTCGCCGATACGGTACGAAACGAACAATGTTCGTGTCAAACGGTGTTCGTTCGGGCGTATGCTCGGACCCATGAACGCCGCACCTGTCAGCCGCCGGGCCCGCCCCGCGAAGGCCCCACTCAGCCGCGACGTGATCATCGAGACCGGTCTGCGCATCCTGGATGCCGATGGCCTGGCCGCCCTCACCATGCGCCGGGTCGCGCAGGAACTCGATACCGGCGCGGCCTCGCTGTACGTCTATATCGCCAATCGCGACGACCTGATGGCCGCCATGCTGGATCATGTGCTCGGCACCATCCCGGAGCCGGAGGGCGGCCCCTGGCGCGAGCGGCTCACCGCACTGGTCGACGACTCCGTTGCCGCCATGAGCAAACACGAGGGGTTGGCACTGGTCGCGCTCGGCGCGATTCCCACCGACCCCAATGCGCTGCGGCTCATCGACCGGATGCTGGCCCTGTTCGCCGAGGGCGGGCTGGACGAGCGGACCAACTCGTGGGCCGTCGATCTGCTGTACCTGTACATCACCGCATCCGCCGCGGAACAGAGTGCCTACAACACTCGCCAGTCCGATGAGGCCACGCATGTCGCCGCGGCGCAGCGCGCATTCGCCGATCTACCCGCCGACCGCTACCCGATGATCGCGGCCATGCGCGAACAGTTGTTGACCGGCGACGGCGACGCCCGTGACACCTGGGCGCTGCGCGTGCTGATCGAGGGAATCCTCGCGACACCGGCCGGGTGAAGGGGCGATACTCCAAGGATGCAGATGATTCGACCGGCCACGGACGCCGATCTGCCCGCCTTGCAGGAGATCGAGATCGCCGCTGGGAAACCGTTCGCGAACATCGGGATGATGGCTATCGCCGACGATGACCCGCCCTCGTTGGAACGGTTGCGCGAATTCCGGGAGGCCGGGCGGGCCTGGGTCTGGGTCGACGACTCCGACCAGCCGATCGGCTACCTCGTGCTCGGCATCGTGGACGGCAACGCCCACATCGAACAGGTGTCGGTCGACCCCGACCACGCGGGCAAACGCATCGGGAAGCAGTTGATCGAACACGCCGCGCGCTGGGCGAAGACCCAAGGGATGCGGGCGATTACGCTGACCACATTCACCGAGGTCCCGTGGAACGGGCCGTATTACGAGCGGCTCGGCTTCCGCTATGTCCCGGTGGCCGCCGAGGCGCCGGAGATGCGGGCCGTGCGCGCCGCCGAGGCCGATCACGGTCTCGAGCGCTGGCCCCGCACCGCGATGCGGGCCGAACTGAGCCACTGGCCATGAGCACGCCGACCGGCGGGTGCGGTGCGCCCGCCGGGTCGTCAGCCCAGTCGGGCGAAGGCCGCCTCCGCCGCGGGAAGGGCGGCGGCACGGTCGGCCGCGACGAGTCCGATGCGGGTGCGGCGGTCGAGGAGATCGTCAGGATCGAGTGCGCCCTCGTGTGAGATCGCGAAGGCGAATTCGGCTGCGGTGACGTCGATTCCGGGCGCGACGGGTTCCGCCATGGCCGGATTGTCCACGGCGGCCGCCAGCATCGTGGGTGCTTCGCTGCCGTAGCGGTCGATGAGCACCGGCGGCGCGTCGAGGCGATCGCGTGCGGCACCTGATACCGCGCCCACCAGGGGAAGTCGGGCGGTACGGCAGGGCCCGGCGATCAGCTCGCCCGCGACGACGGCGGCGTCGATGACGTCCTCGGCCATCTGGCGGTAGGTGGTGAGTTTGCCGCCGACAATGGTGATGACGCCGTTGGGGGAGTGCAGCACCGCGTGCTGGCGCGAGATATCGGCGGTGCTGCCGTCGCCGGTTTTCAGCAACGGCCGCAGGCCCGCATAGGAACCGCGAATATCGGCACGGGTCAGCGGCTCTCGCAGCGCGGTGTTGATGGTGTCGAGCAGGAAATCGATCTCGGATTCGGTCGGCCGTGGTTCGTCGGGGACCGGCCCGGGGGCGTCCTCATCGGTGAGACCGAGGTACACCCGGCCGTGCGCGGCGGGGAAGGCGAAGACGAAGCGGCTGGTGCTGCCCGGAACGGGCACCGTCAGCGCGGCGGTGAGTCCGCCGAATGCCGCGGCGTCGAAGACCAGGTGGGTGCCGCGGCTGGGGCGCAGTTCGATACTCGGATCGACCTGATCGGCCCATACTCCGGTGGCGTTGACGACGGTGCGGGCCCGGACGGCGAGCGTCTCACCGGACCGGGTGTCGCGCAGCGTGGCCGAATCTCCGGTCACGTCGAGGGCTTCGACGCGGGTGAGGACGGTCGCACCGGTGGCCGCCGCGGTGCGGGCCAGCGCGACGACCAGGCGTGCGTCGTCGACGAGTTGCCCGTCCCAGGCCTGGAGGCCGCCGCGCAGTCCGGCGCGGCGAACCGTAGGCGCCAGCCGCAGCGCCTCGGCGGTGGCGACCCGACGCGAACGGGGCAGCGTTGCCGCCGGTGTGCCCGCGGTGCGACGCAGCACATCGCCCGCCATGAAACCGGCGCGGATCAGTGCGCGTTGCGCGAGGCCGATCCCGGGCAGCAGCGGCACGAGCTGCGGCAGCGGTCGCACCAGATGCGGTGCGGTGGTACCGATCAGGATCCCGCGTTCCACCGCGCTCTCGTGTGCGATGCCGACCCGACCGCCGGCCAGATAGCGCAGCCCGCCGTGAACGAGTTTGGAGCTCCAGCGGCTGGTGCCGAACGCCAGATCGTGCCGCTCCACCAGTACGGTTCGCAGCCCGCGCGCGGCGGCGTCCAGCGCGGCTCCGGCTCCGGTGACGCCACCGCCGATGACCAGCACGTCGATCTCGGCGCCGTCGCCGAGCTGATGCAGCTCGGCGGTACGCCGCTCGGCATTCAGCGCGGAGTTGCCGTTGGTCGCCGAATTCGCAATCATCACAATCCCTTTCCGGTGCCGATCGGCGTCATTAGGTGGTCGTCGGCGGCGGATTCGCGCGTCATTTGCGGCGGCCGTCGGCGGGAAGTAGATAGCCCTCGATCGCGTGGGCGAGTTCGGCGTCCAGGTCGGCGCCGGGCAGCAGCGAGGAGACGGTGCTGGCGGACTGGACCGCGGACTGTGCGATGAGCAGCAGCATGGTGGCCAGGTGTGTGGGGTCCCCGTCGCGGATGGAGCCGTCGTGTTGGCCATCGCGGATGCCGTCGGCGAAGAGCTCGATCAGGGTGCGCTGGTTGCGTCCGAGGCGGCCGAATACATAGGTGAGCATGAGGTCGGTATCGGTCCGGAAGATCTTGCCGAACAGGGGGTTCGAGCGGATCGTCGCGGCGCCCGCGACGATCCCCGCGACCAAGCGGGCGCGGGCGCTGCCGGTGGCGGGCATGGTGGCGGTGAGGATCGCGCGCAACTCCCGCACCAGCAGTTCGGCGACCAGCGCGCCGGTATCGGACCAGCGCCGGTAGACGGTGGGCCTGCTCACCCCGGCCCGGCGGGCCACCTCGGTGAGGGTGGTCCGGCGGACGCCGAACTCCTCGACGCAGGCGCGGGCTGCCTCGAAGATCGCGAGATCGATGGCCGAGAACTCGGTGTCGGCATCGGGCGCGTCTGGGGTGGGCATCAGGTTCACCACCGGGTGTCGGCGGCACCGAGGTGCCGGAACGGGTGTCGGTTCATTACTGCTTGACAGTATATGTCAAACTGTAACGCATGGTCGAGACTCAGCACATCGGCGGCGATTCGGTTCCCGCCGCAAAGCCGGGCGCGGTGACGCAGGCAGCGAGTATGGTGTGGGACGCCTGGGGTATTCCGGCCGGACGCCAGCCACTTTCGGCACAGATCCGGGGCCTGCTCGCGCAGGTTTTCGGGGTGTCCGGTGACCCGGTGGCGCGCCGCGATGAGGGTGACGTGCCACTCCGTGAGTCGGCGCTGACGTCGGCCCAACGAGACGGGTTGGTCGCGATGGTCGGCGCGGACAATGTGTCGACCGACCATCACGACCGTCTTCGGCACGCGGGCGGTAAGAGCACCCCTGACCTGCTGCGCCGCCGCGCCGAGGGTTCGCAGGATGCCCCCGATGCCGTCGTCTTCCCCGCCGATCACGATCAGGTATTCGAAGTGCTGGCCTACTGCGCCTCCCACGAGGTCGCGGTGGTGCCCTTCGGCGGCGGCACCAGCGTGGTCGGTGGCGTCGACCCGGTACGCGGCCGCTTCGCCATGCTGATCGCATTGGACTTGCGTCGCCTCGTCGGCATTTCGGAGGTCGACCCGATCAGCGGGACGGCGACCCTCGGCGCTGGACTCACGGGACCGCAGGCCGAGGAATTGCTGGCCGCACATGGACTTTCGCTCGGCCACTTCCCGCAGAGCTTCGAATTCGCCAGTATCGGTGGCTTCGCGGCCACGCGGTCGTCCGGGCAGGCGTCTGCCGGATACGGGCGCTTCGACGATATGGTGCAGCGGCTCCGGATCGCCACGCCCATGGGCACTCTCGAACTCGGTAGGGCCCCCGCCTCCGCCGCGGGCCCGGATCTGCGTGAGCTGTTCGTCGGCTCGGAGGGCACCCTCGGCGTAATCACCGAGGTCACCGTGCGGGTCCACCCCAAGCCGGAAACCGTTGGCCATCAGGCATGGTCCTTCCCCGACTTCGCGACCGGCGCGGCCGCCCTGCGTGCCGTCGTCCAGACGGGCGCGGCACCCACCGTACTTCGGCTTTCCGACGAGGCGGAGACCGGCCTCAACCTGGCCCGTTCCGGCGATATCGGCGGCAATGCCGTCTCCGGTTGCCTGGCCATAACGACCTTCGAGGGCACCGCCGCGCATGTGGCGGCGCGCAGCGCCGAGGCGAACGCGCTGCTGGCCGCCGCGGGCGGGACGCCGCTGGGAGCGGCCCCGGCCGAACAATGGGAGCACGGCCGCTTCGCCGCGCCCTATATGCGGGATGCGTTGCTCGATGTCGGCGTGCTCTGCGAGACCCTGGAGACCGCGACCACCTGGTCCAACCTCGCCGATCTGAAGGCGAAGGTGACCGCGGCGCTGACGGATTCGCTGACCGGCCAGGGCACCCCGCCACTGGTGATGTGTCATATCTCGCACACCTACCCGACCGGCGCCTCGCTCTACTTCACCATCGTCGCCAAGCAACTCGACGATCCGATCGCGCAGTGGCATATCGCGAAGTCGGCCGTCGGCGATGCGATCGTGACGGGCGGCGGCACCATCACCCACCACCACGCGGTCGGCACCGATCACCGGCCGTGGCTGCCCGCCGAGGTGGGTGACCTCGGGGTGCGGGTATTGCGCGCGGTGAAAAAGGAATTGGACCCTGCGGGCATCCTCAACCCTGGAAAACTGATCTGATGACATCGGAGTCACCCCGCACCATTCGCTCCGCCCTGGTCGTCACCAATCGACTGTCCGGGCTGGGAAAGGGGCACGACACCGCCACCGCCGCCATCGCCCGGCTCACCGAGCGCGGCGTGGAGGTCACCGAGATCCGCGCTCCCTCCGCCGCCGAATCCGTCCGCCTGGTGCGGGATTCGCTGGCGGCGCCGGACGAGGCCCGTCCCGACGCGGTGATCTGCGTCGGCGGTGACGGACTGGCGTGCGTGATTCTGGAGGCCGTCGCCCAGACGGGTGTGCCACTCGGCCTCATTCCGAGCGGCACCGGCAATGACCTGGCCCGCGAACTCGGCGTGCCGACCGACGATCCGGAGGCCGCGGCGGATCTGGTGCTGGCGGGCCGTACCCGGGTCGTCGACCTCGGTCGCATCGAATCCAGCGGCACGCGGCCGATGTGGTTCGCCACCGTCACCGGCACCGGCTTCGATGCCCGAGTCACCCTGCGCGCCAATGAGATGCGGTGGCCGAAGGGCCCGTTGCGCTACAGCTTCGCCGCACTGGCCGAATTGGCGGGCGGACTCGCGGTGCCCTATCGGATCGAGCTGTCCGGCGTCGCGCCCGGCGCCCTGGACAATCCGGCCGGGGATGGCGTCATCGAGACCGAGGCCGTCATGGTCGCGGTCGGCAACTCCCGCACCTACGGCGGCGGCATGCTGATCTGCCCCGATGCGCAGATGGATGACGGATTGCTGGATCTGACCGTGGTGGGCAAGGTTTCGCGGCTGGAGATGCTGAAGTTGCTGCCCGCCCTCTCCGCGGGCAAACGGATCGAGCACCCGGCCACCAAGCGCTACCGGGTCGAGCGGGTCACGCTGACGGCGCCCGGGGCTCCGGCCACCGCCGACGGCGAACCCGCCGGGATGCTGCCCGCGACACTGCGGGCTGTCCCGGGTGCGCTCACCGTGCTGGTTCCGTGAACGGGGGCGGGTCGAATCGGCATCGGCCCGCCTGTTCACCACCGCCGCGCACGGCGGAATCCGTGTGCTCGACGGGATTACCCCTCGAACGCGACGCGGCGTATCCGGTTCACGGTCGACCGATCCACGATGACCACCGATGACGACCGCACCGGCGTCTGCTTCGTGGCGGCCACGGAGCGGATCAGGCGCTGCCAGCGACGCACGTGCAGGCGGAAGGACACCCCGTTCACCCGCCGCCCGCGGGCGTACTGACCATCCCTGGCCACCGTCGCGGGAACATCGAGGAGCACCACATGCAGCTCGCGATGGTTGTCACCCGCCCAGCGGGCGATCATCCGCCGTGCCCACCCGAAGGTCGCGCAGTCGTGGATCACCACCGGTCCGGTCCCGTCGCGTAGTGCCGTCCGGATTCCGGCGTAGTGCGCGATATGTACCACCGGTCGCCACAGCGGATACGGCAGCCAGCCGAGTCGTCTTCGCCACCGATTGCGCGCATGATGCGAATCCAGCACGATCGCGCCTTCCGGTCCACGCGGTGGCGCCTCGGCCTCCGCGGTCGCACCGAAGAACAGGCGCAGCGCCGTACTCTTCCCAGCACCGGGAACACCGGCGAAGATCACGGCGGCCGTTGTCGGATAACGTAGTTCATCGACGGGATGGCCACGTAGATCGTGCACGGCGTCCGGTGTGATGACGCGCGCGGCCGAGACGGGCAGCCGCGGCTCCGGGGAGAAAATGGGTATGGCATCCAACGGGGGGCTCATCCTTTCCAGGCTCCCCAGTTCGACCCGATTCGGCAACCGGGAAAACCCTGAAATCTCCGTTGGAATCGGGTGTCGACGCCGCTGGATCGGCGGTGATCAATGCCTCCGGTCGGCCGGAGGCTGGTCGATCACAACCGATTTCGTCAGGATCTGCGCCCGGTGGAGCGCGCCCGGACGTGCATGCGCTCGCCCTGGCTGCCGAAGAGACTCAGGATTTCGACCGGTCCGCGACCGGTGCTGCCGAACCAATGAGGTTGGCGGGTATCGAATTCCGCGGTCTCGCCGGGCCCGAGGACGAGGTCGTGTTCGGCCAGCACCAGGCGCAGCCTGCCGGATAGGACGTAGAGCCACTCGTAACCTTCGTGTACCCGCGCGTCGGGTTCGTTGCGCTCCGGCGGGATGATCATCTTGTAGGCCTGGAGCGGGCCGGGCTGGCGGGTCAGTGGCAGCACGGTGGTGCCGTTGACCTTGCGCGCGGTGGCATGCACCCGCGGGTCGGCGATCTTGGGCGCGGCGACGAGTTCGTCGAGCGGCACCTGATGCGCCATGGCGATCGGCAGCAGCAGCTCCAGACTGGCCTTGCGCTGACCGGACTCCAGCCGCGACAGCGTGCTCTTGGAGATCCCGGTGGCCTCGGCCAGCGCGGTCAGGGTGACGTTGCGGTGTGTGCGCAGCGCCTTGAGGCGGGGGCCGATGTCGGCGAGGGTCTGAGCTATGCCCGGCTGCCTGGTCATGGCGCCAGTCCACACCCGCTTCCCGATATCGGCAACTATTGTTGCCGAAATCGCGACCCGGGTGCGGCACGCCCCCCGGCGACGGCGAGCAACACCGTCCTGGAGGCGCGGGACAGCCGCCACCGATCACTATCGGCGCCATCCGCCGTTGGTGCCGGGCACAGTGAAAACGCCGGAAGCTGAGAATTGCTTATGGATTCGAGGCCGAGGTCCGGATCGCCGGTAAGCTCGGGACATAGGCGGAGTGTTCGGTGTCCCTCATCCACCGAAGACTCCGCCTTTTTCTGTGTCCTGGGCCTTTTAGGAGCTCACCGGGCACGACCACTAGAATGCCGGGGTGACCAGCGCAGCCCCTGACAACTCGCGTAATCGTGCCGATGCCCTCCCCAAGAGCTGGAATCCCAGCGAGGTGGAGGCCGAGATGTACGAGCGCTGGGTAGCGGCCGGTTACTTCACCGCCGACACCACCGCCGACAAGCCCGGCTACTCGATCGTGCTGCCGCCGCCGAATGTCACCGGCAGCCTGCATATGGGCCACGCGCTCGACCACACGCTGATGGACACCCTGTCGCGCCGCAAGCGCATGCAGGGCTACGAGGTGCTCTGGCTGCCCGGCATGGACCATGCGGGCATCGCCACCCAGACCATCGTGGAGAAGCAGCTCGCGGTGGACGGCAAGACCAAGGAAGACTTCGGTCGCGAACTCTTCATCGATAAGGTCTGGGACTGGAAGCGCGAATCCGGCGGACAGATCCAGTGGCAGATGCGCGCCCTCGGCGACGGCGTCGACTGGAGCCGCGACCGGTTCACCATGGACGAGGGCCTGTCCCGGGCCGTGCAGACCATCTTCAAACGGCTCTACGACGCGGGCCTCATCTATCGCGCCGAACGGCTGGTCAACTGGTCGCCAGAGCTGCGGACTGCCATCTCCGATATCGAGGTGAAGTTCGAGGACATCGAGGGCGAGCTCGTCTCGCTGCGGTACGGCTCGCTGAACGACGACGAGCCGCACGTGATCGTGGCCACCACCCGGGTGGAGACCATGCTCGGTGACACCGCGGTCGCGGTGCATCCGGAGGATCCGCGGTACCGGGCACTGCTGGGCACCACGCTCGAACATCCGATCACCGGCCGTCAGATTCCGGTCATCGGTGACGACTATGTCGATCCGGAGTTCGGAACCGGTGCGGTGAAGATCACGCCCGCGCACGATCCGAACGACTTCGAAATGGGCCTGCGGCACAACCTGCCGATGCCGACCATCATGGACGAGCGTGGCCGGATCGCGGGCACCGGAACCGAATTCGATGGTATGGACCGCTTCGAGGCCCGGGTCAAGGTGCGCGAGCGGCTGGCCGAAGAGGGTCGCGTGGTCGCCGAGAAGCGGCCGTATCTGCACAGCGTCGGGCATTCCGAGCGCAGCGGCGAGTCGATCGAACCGCGGCTGTCCATGCAGTGGTGGGTGAAGGTGGAGTCGTTGGCCAAGGCGGCCGGTGACGCGGTGCGCAACGGCGACACCGTGATCCACCCGCCCAGCCAGGAGCCGCGCTGGTTCGACTGGGTCGACGACATGCACGACTGGTGCATCTCGCGGCAGCTGTGGTGGGGTCACCGCATCCCGATCTGGTACGGCCCCGAGGGCGAAGTGGCCTGCGTAGGACCGGATGAGACCGCGCCCGACGGCTGGGTGCAGGACCCGGACGTGCTCGACACCTGGTTCTCCTCTGGCCTGTGGCCGTTCTCCACCATGGGGTGGCCGGACAACACCGCGGAACTGGAAAAGTTCTATCCGACAAGCGTTCTCGTCACCGGGTACGACATCCTGTTCTTCTGGGTGGCCCGGATGATGATGTTCGGCACATTCGTCTCCGAGGATCCGGCGATCACCGCGGGCAAGCAGTCGGCCGGTGTGCAGGTGCCGTTCAAGGATGTGTTCCTGCACGGCCTGATCCGCGACCAGTACGGCAAGAAGATGTCGAAGTCACGCGGCAACGGCATCGACCCGCTGGACTGGATCAAGGCCTACGGCGCGGACGCGCTGCGCTTCACGCTGGCGCGCGGCGCACAGCCCGGCGGTGACCTCTCGGTCGGCGAATCGCATGCGCTGGCCTCGCGCAGCTTCGTGACCAAGCTGTTCAACGCCACCAAGTTCGCGCTCATGAACGGCGCCCGGCCCGGTGAGCTGCCCGCGCGCGGCACCCTCACCGACGCCGACCGCTGGATTCTGGACCGGCTCGATCAGGTACTCGCCGAAGTGGATTCGGCCTTCGACGCCTACGAGTTCGGCAAGGCGTGCGAGGCGCTGTACCACTTCGCCTGGGACGAATTGTGCGACTGGTACCTGGAATTGGCGAAGGTGCAATTCGCGGCCGACGACGCGCGCGCCGAGTCGACGCGGGTGGTGCTGGGCACGGTCCTCGACGCGGTGCTGCGACTGCTGCACCCGGTGATCCCGTTCGTCACCGAATCGCTGTGGCAGGCGCTGACCGGCGGGGAGTCGGTGGTGATCGCGGCCTGGCCGCAGGCGTCGGGCAATCCGGTGGACGAGGTCGCGGCACAGCACATCGCGGATGCGCAGCAGCTGATCACCGAGATCCGCCGGTTCCGCAGCGACCAGGGGCTGGCCGACAAGCAGAAGGTGCGCGCCCGGCTGATCGGCCTCGGGGAGGCCGGTCTCACCGAGCTGCGCGAGGCGGTCACCTCGCTGGCCCGGCTCACCGAACTGGAGGACGGGTATGTGGCGACCGCCTCGGTCGAGGTCCGGCTGAGCCGGTCGACCGTGGTGGTCGGCCTGAACACCGAGGGTGCGGTCGACCTGGAGGCCGAACGCCGCCGTCTGGAGAAAGACCTCGCCGCCGCCGAGAAGGAGCTGGCGGGCACCGCGGCCAAGCTCGGCAACGAGGCATTCCTCGCCAAGGCCCCGGAACCGGTGGTCGAGAAGATCAAGGCTCGCCGCGATGTCGCCGCTGCTGAGGTGGAGCGCATCGGGGCCCGGCTCGCGGAACTGGCCAAGTGAACGACGAGCCGGAGCGTCAGTACCGGGACGAGAACGGAGCCGCCCGTCTCGGCTCCGGCCCGTCTCCGGTCGACCTGGCCGAAATGGCGCTGGTGGAGGCAGAGCTCGATCAGCGCTGGCCGGAAACCAAGATCGAGCCGTCGCTCACCCGCATCGTGACGCTGATGGATCTGCTCGGCTCGCCGCAGCAGAGCTGTCCGGCGATCCATATCGCCGGAACCAATGGCAAAACCTCGGTGAGCCGGATGATCGATGCGCTGCTCACCGCGCTGCACCGGCGCACCGGCCGGATCACCAGCCCGCATCTGCAGCTGGCGACCGAACGGATCAGCATCGACAACCGGCCGATCAGCCCGGCACTGTACGTGCAGACCTACCGCGAACTGCAGCCCTATATCGAGATGATCGATAAGCAGTCCGAGGCCGCGGGCGGGCCGGCTATGAGCAAATTCGAGGTGCTCACCGGCATGGCCTTCGCCGCCTTCGCCGAGGCGCCGGTCGATGTCGCGGTCGTCGAGACCGGTATGGGCGGCACTTGGGACGCCACCAATGTCGTCGACGGCCAGGTCACGGTGATCACCCCGATCGGCTTGGACCACACGGACTATCTCGGCGACGATCTCACCGCCATCGCGGGGGAGAAGGCCGGGATCATCAAACGCGCGCCGGAAAACCTGGTTCCGCATGACACCGTCGCGGTGATCGCCGAACAGGAACCGGAGGCGATGGAGGTGCTGCTGCGCCGCGCCGTCGAGGTCGATGCCGCGGTGGCGCGCGAGGGCTCGGAGTTCCGGGTGCTGGCGCGGCAGATCGCCGTCGGCGGCCAGCAACTCGAATTGCAGGGTCTCGGCGGGGTTTACGACGAGATCTTCCTGCCGCTGCACGGCGAACACCAGGCCCGCAACGCGGTGCTGGCGTTGGCGGCGGTGGAGGCGTTCTTCGGCGCCGGCGCCGAGCGTCAACTCGATATCGACGCGGTGCGCGCCGGTTTCGCGAGCGTTGCCAGCCCGGGCCGGATGGAACGGATGCGCAGTGCGCCCACCATCTTCATCGACGCCGCACACAACCCCGCGGGCGCGAGCGCCCTGGCGGCGACCTTGACCACGGAGTTCGATTTCCGCAAGCTGGTCGGGGTGGTCGCGGTGCTCGGCGATAAGGACGCCGCGGGCATCCTGGAGGCGCTCGAACCGGTCTTCGATGAGATCGTCGTCACCACCAACGGCTCCCCGCGGGCCATGGATGTCGACAGCCTGGCGAATCTGGCGGTGCAACGCTTCGGCGACGAACGCGTGGTGACCGCGGAGACGCTGCCCGACGCGCTGGAGACCGCCATCGCGATCGCCGAGGAGGTCGGCGAGGCCGGTGAGATGGTCTCCGGCGCCGGCGTGGTGGTGACCGGTTCGGTGGTCACGGCGGGCGCCGCCCGCGCCCTGTTCGGAAAGGACCCCGCGTGAGTGAACAGGAACCGGAACAGACCGGCGACGAGGCGGTACCGCCACCCACCACCGATCCGTGGAAGGGCTTCCGCGGTGTGATGGCGGGCACCCTGATCCTGGAGGCCATTGTGGTGCTGCTCGCACTGCCGGTGGTCGCGACGGTCGGCGGCGGCGTGAGCTGGATCTCCGGCACCTTCCTGGTGCTGCTGGCGCTGGTGATGATCCTCGGTGCGGGGGTGCAGCGAAAGCCGTGGGCGCTCGGCTTCAACCTCGGCCTCCAAGTGCTGGTGCTGCTCGCCGGGTTCATCCATCCGTCCATCACCATCATCGGCATCGTCTTCGCCGTGGTGTGGGGCTTCATCCTGGTGCTGCGCCACGATGTGAAGCGCCGGATGGAAGCGGGCCTGCTGCCGAGCCAGCGGATCCAGCCGCAGTAAGGGTCGCATCCGCGCCGCTACCGTTTCGCTGTACCCGTCACCGGGCGGATTCCGTGTCGTCATTACGTCAGGTGTTCTGATGATTCGTCATGCCCACCTTCGCCGTTCGACCCCCGCGCCGTGACTGCGTGATCAGCTGAGCGGGGCCGGGCGGCATCGAAGTGCGGGTACTCGAGCGGTGCGCACGGTGCCCCCAGCTGTGCACTGGTTCGGTACCTGGACGGGGTGCCGGTTACGCTGTGCGCCGTGACTGAGCAGACGTTGGTACTCATCAAGCCGGACGGCGTGGCCCGTGGCCTGGTCGGCGAGGTGCTGGCCCGGATCGAGCGCAAGGGCCTGAAGATCGCGGCCCTGGAGCTGAAGCAGGTGTCCGAGGAGCTGGCCGGGGCGCACTACGCCGAACATGCCGAGAAGCCCTTCTTCGGTTCCTTGATCGAGTTCATCACCTCCGGCCCGGTCGTCGCGGCCGTGCTCGAGGGCCCGCGCGCCATCGCCGCCTTCCGCCAGATCGCCGGCGGCACCGACCCGGTCGAGAAGGCCGTACCCGGCAGCATTCGCGGCGACTTCTGCCTCGAGACCCAGTACAACCTGGTGCACGGCTCCGATTCCACCGAATCTGCCAAGCGCGAGATCGGCCTCTGGTTCCCCGAGTTCCCGGCCTGATCGCCTACCGCTCCGAGGCCCACAGTCGCGCGCGGAGCGAACCGGGGGTGCAGTGCCCTCGGGGCGCGACGGAACCGAGCGTCGGCGGGGTGGAGTCGTGAGCGAGCGGAGCGGAGCGAACCGGGGGTGCAGCGCCTTCGGGGCGCGACGGAACCGAGCGTCAGCGAGGTGGAGTCGTGAGCGAGCGGAGCGGAGCGAACCGGGGGTGCAGCGCCTTCGGGGCGCGACGGAA